>NZ_JAFNAW010000004.1 GCF_017356265.1 Paracoccus fontiphilus
CGCTGCTCGTCCATTCAGACCTCCCTTTGGGGAGTTTGAATCAGAAATCAGCCGGTGGGGAAACCACGAATGTCCACGGACCATAGGCTAATGCCGCCGTCATTCAAGGAATAAGGGCGGGGCTAGCCTTTGTTAAACCGGCCGTTGTATCCCACCTTCCTAGTAACGCTGCGGCACATACAGGTCCCGCGACAGGACATCGCGTTCATAGTCGGGATTGAAGACGCGGTCGGGCAGCGTCACCTCCTCGTGCGGGACATCGCCATAGGGGATCAGGCTCAGCAGGTGACTCATGCAGTTCAGGCGCGCGCGCTTCTTGTCGTTGGCGGGCACGATGTACCACGGCGCCTCGGGGATGTTGGTGTGTTCCAGCATGTCCTCCTTGGCCTTGGTATAGGCTTCCCAGCGGACGCGCGACTGCAGGTCCATCGGCGACAGCTTCCATTGCTTCAACGGATCGTGGATGCGCATCAGGAAGCGAAGCTGCTGTTCCTCGTCCGTGATCGAGAACCAGTATTTCACCAGCCGGATGCCGGACCGGACCAGCATCCGTTCGAATTCCGGGACGTCCTGGAAGAACTGGTCCACCTCGTCGTCGGTCGCGAAGCCCATCACGCGTTCGACGCCCGCGCGGTTGTACCAGCTGCGGTCGAACAGCACGATCTCTCCGCCCGCGGGCAGGTGGGGGACATAGCGCTGGAAATACCACTGCGTCTTCTCGCGGTCGGACGGGGCGGGCAGCGCCACGGTGCGGACCACGCGGGGGTTCAGGCGCTGGCTGATGCGCTTGATCGCGCCGCCCTTGCCGGCGCTGTCGCGGCCTTCGAAGATCACCACGACCTTTTCCTTGGTGTGGCTGACCCAGTCCTGCAGCTTGATCAGTTCGGTCTGCAGGCGCAGCAGTTCGCGGAAATACAGCTTGCGGTCCATCTGGTCGGGCCGCTTTTCGCGATAGATGCGCCGGATTTCCTCGGACAGGACGGCGTCTTCCAGCTCGATCTCGTAATCCTCGTCCAGGGTTTCCAGAAGCTCGGCTTCCAGCCAGTCCTTGGGTTCTTGGTTCATGGTCTAACCTCGCGATGGAAGGCCCGTCTAAGGCGGAATTGTAACGACTTTGCGGCGGCCGGGTGTTCCCTGCGCGACAGGCCTAGCGGCCGAAGCGCTTGATGCAGGCCGGGGTGACCGCCAGCACGAAGTTGCTTCGGCCGCCGTCCACGGTGCCGCACCATTGGCCCGTCACGGTGAAAAGGCTGCGCGTTCCGCCGGCGGGCCGATAGGCGACGCGACGGCCGTTCACGTCGAACAGGTTCAGGACGCCGCCCGGATTGGTCGCGTAATAGCCCAGGACGCCGCCGTCCGCGGTGATGATCAGCCGTTCCTCGTTCTCGGGGTTCGACGGACGGTTCTGCCATGTCGTGCCCGCGTTGGCGGTGTTGCCGGACGAGTTCCACGCCGCATGGGGGGAATTGGCCGGGCTTGCCGGATTGTTCGCCGGATGGCCGGGGCCGAGGTCGAAGGGCAGGCGGCTCTGGTCCAGGACGATCAGCGGCGCGTCGGCCAGACCTGCCGCCGCGGCGGCAAGCCAGGCCGCCAGGGCAACGGCCGCGCGCATCACCGATCCTCGGGCGGGGTCTCGCCGCCGGTGGCGGGCAGCCCGTCCGCGCCTTCCGAGCGGTCGCGTTGCAGGGCGGCGCGCGCCAGCATCATCAGCGTCACGGGGGTTGTCACGACGATGCAGATGCCGATGACGAATTCATGCACCACGGGCCGGCCTTCCAGAACGGTGAACATCAGCGCCGAGGCGATGATGACCCCGCCCGTCCCCCAGCTTGTCGCAAGCGTCGGGGCATGGAGCCGGTCATAGAAGGTCGACAGCCGCGCAAAGCCCAGGGCGCCGATCAGCGTCAGGGTGGAGCCCAGGACGACAAGAAGGGCGACGGGGATCGCGACGGCCAGCGGGACGGCTTGCAACGGGCTCATTCGATCACCTCGCCACGGAACAGGAACTTGGCAAGCGCGACCGAGGTCACGAAGCCCATGATGGCGATGACGGTCGCCGCCTCGAAGAAGAAGGCCGTCCCCAGGCGCATCCCCGTCACCACCAGAAGCAGCATGATCGAGACGTAAAGCGCGTCAAGCGCCAGCACCCGGTCCTGCGCGCGCGGGCCGCGAAGGATGCGCGTGCCGACCAGGCAGCCCGCAAGCGCCAGCGTCACCTGTGCGTAGCCCAGGGCGATGGTCAGGATCATTTCGCTCATTCAAAGATCTCCATCAGCATCGGCTCGTAGATCTTGCCGACGACATCGCGATAGTGCTGGACCTCGGAGCCGTCGAAGATGTGCAGCGTCAGGATGCCGCTGTCCGTCTCGTATTCGACCCAGGCCGTGCCGGGGGTCGCCGTCAGGATCATCGCCAGGAACCCCAGCGCCGTCTGGTCGGTGATCGTCAGCGGGATCTGGACAAAGGCCGAACGGCGCCCGTTGCGCCCCTCGGTCAGCAGCAGGCGCGCGACCGCGAGGTTGGATCGGATGATGTCCCAGAACAGGACAAGGACCAGCCGGGGCACGACGGCCCAGCGCCGCACGTGCGGGGTCGACGGATGCAGGGCGGACATGGCCCAGCCTGCGACCAGCGACAGGGCCGTTCCCAGGATCAGGTAGCCCAGCGAGAATCGCGTCAGCATCAGCCACAGCACGACCAGCGTGGTGGACAGGACGGGATGGGGGATCAGCCTGGTCATGGCTCGGAACCCTCGTCTTCCTTGGGCCGGTCGGCGGCGCGGGGGGTGGCGAAGACGCCATAGGCATAGGCGGCCGTGTCATGCAGCGCGCGCGCGGTGCCCGAGGTATAGCGCAGCATCGCCTCGGCCTTGAGGCTGGTCAGGGCCAGCACCACCAGAAGCGCGATCACCGGGGCGACCTCCAGTGCAAGGACGCGGGGCAGGGTGGCGTCGTTGGCCCAGAAGGTCTGGATGCCGATCCGGGCCATGCCGATCAGCGTGGCCAGGCCCGACAGGATCAGCAGCCCGATGAAGGACCAGGCAAGGCCTGCGGGCAGGGCCGTCTGCGCGATCAGGGCCTGCACGATGGCAACCTTGCCGACAAAGCCCGGCAAGGGCGGCAGCCCCGCCAGCATCAGCACGCAAAGCGCGAAGCAGATGCCCAGCACGGTCATGGCCGGCATGGCGAGCGCGGTGTCCGGCACCTCGTCCAGGTCGGTGTCGTCGAGGCCATAGGCGTCCGCCGTCAAGGCCAGCATCGCGGCGATGCCGCCATCCTCGCGGTTCATGGGCTCGATCAGCAGGAACAGGGCACTGGTCGCCAGGACCGACCCGATCAGGTAATATAGCGCGCCCGACAGCATCGCCGGACCACCGCCCGCCAGCGCGAAGCCGGTGATGCCCAGGACCGTCCCCGACGAGATCAGCACCGAATGCGCCGCCATCCGCCCCAGGCTTTGCGAGGACAGAAGCCCCAGCAGCCCGAACAGGATCGTGGCCATGCCCAGAAGGATCAGGACGCTGGCGCCGAAGCTGGTGGACGGCCCGCCGGTTTCGCCGAACAGCAGCATCGACAGGCGCAGGATCGCATAGACGCCCACCTTGGTCATGATCGCGAACATGGCGCCGACCGGGGCCGCGGCGGCCATGTAGGCGGTGGGGAGCCAGAAGGACAGGGGCCAGCTTCCCGCCTTTACCAGGAACGCCACCGACAGGATCGCCACGCCCGCGTGCAGCAGCGGCCGATCCTCGGGCGCGACCGAGGCGATCAGGTTCGCCAGATGCGCCATGTTCAGGGTGCCCGTGACCCCGTAGATGAGGCTGACGCCGATCAGGAACAGCAGCGATGCCGCCAGGTTGATGGCGATATAGTGCATCCCGGCCCGCACCCGCAGTTGCCCCGATCCGTGCAGCAACAAGCCGTAGGACGCGGCCAGCAGGATCTCGAAGAACACGAACAGGTTGAAGATGTCGCCGGTCAGGAAGGCGCCGTTCAACCCCATCAGCAGGAACTGGAACATGGAAAAGTAATGCGAACCCTGCCGGTTCCATCCGGCATGGGCATAGACCAGCGACGGGATCGCCAGCAGCGCGGTCAGCACCAGCATCATCGCGGCCAGCCGGTCCAGCACCAGGACGATGCCGTAAGGCGCGGCCCAGTCGCCCAGCAGGTAGAAGCTGATGCCCTCGGCATCGCTGATGTCGCCGCCGGTCTTGGCGCGGACCACAAGCTCGACCGCGATCAGCAGTTGCGACGCGGCCGAGATCGTGGACAGCCAGAATTTCGCGCCCCGCTGCCGGTCGTCGTAAAGCAGCATCAGCGCCCCGGTGACGAAGGGGATCAGGATCGGCGCGATGATCAGGTGTTCGTTGATCACTGGCTGCGCTCCTTTCCGTCGACATGGTCGGTGCCGGTCATGCCGCGGGACGCGATCATCACCACCAGAAACAGCGCGGTGGTGGCGAAGCTGATGACGATGGCGGTCAGGACCAGCGCCTGCGGCAGCGGGTCGGCATAGCGCGTCGGGTCGACAAAGCCGCCCTTTGGCATGATCGGCGGTGCGCCGGGCGTCAGCCGCCCCATGGAAAAGATGAACAGGTTGACCGCATAGGACAGCAGGCACAGGCCGATCACCACCTGGAAGCTGCGCGGGCGCAGCACCAGCCAGATGCCCGAGGCCGACAGGATGCCTATTGCGGCGGACAGGATGATTTCCATCAGGCGGTCTCCTTCCGGGCAGCGGCGGCGTCGTCCTGTTCGCGCATCCGGCTGGCGCGCAGCGACTGGTGGGCGATGGCGACCAGCATCAGGACGACGGCGCCCACGACGGTGGCAAAGACCCCGATGTCGAACAGCAGCGCGGTGGCGGCGGGCACCTCGCCCACCAGCGGTACATGCACATAGCGCGCATGGGCGGTCAGGAACGGATAGCCGAACCGCCAGGCGCCCATGCCGGTCGCGACGGCGATCAGCAGGCCGATGCCCATCCAGCGGATCGGCAGCACGGTGATCCGCGCCTCGACCCAGCGCACGTTCGTGGCGATGTACTGGACCAGGAAGGCGATCGCCAGCGTCACGCCGGCGGCAAAGCCTCCGCCCGGAAGGTCGTGCCCCCGGAAGAAGAAGTAGCCCGACACCAGGATCAGCAGCGGGAACATCCACAGCATGATGACCGAGGGAACGTAAAGGTAGTCGTCCAGCGTGGGCGTGTTGTCCAGCGTCTGCTGGTAGGGGGCCTCGACGCTTTCGGGCGCGGGACGGAAGCGGCGCAGCAGGGCGAAGATCGTCAACCCCACTATCGCCAGCACGGTGATCTCGCCGAAGGTGTCGAAGGCGCGGAAATCGACAAGGATCACGTTGACGACGTTCGTGCCGCCGCCCTCGTAATAGGCATTGCCCAGGAACCAGTCGCCCACGTTGCTGATCAGCGGCCGCGTCATGAGGGCGAAGGCGATCGCGGCGATGCCGGTGCCGCCGACAATGGCGATGACCAGGTCGCGGCCGCGCCGGATCTTGGCGGGCAGCAGCTTGTCGGCCGCGATCTCGGACCGGCGCTTGGGCAGCCAGCGCAGGCCCAGAAGCAGCAGCACGGTTGTCGCGACCTCGACCAGCAACTGGGTCAGCGCCAGGTCGGGGGACGAGAACCAGGCAAAGGTCAGGCAGGTCACGACGCCTGCGCCGCCCAGCAGGACAAGGGCCGCGAAGCGGTGATACTTGGCCTGCCATGCGGCGCCGATGGCGCAGGCCGCGCCCACCAGCCACAGCAGGGCGAAGGCAGGGTTCGGCGCGTGCAGGCGCAGATCGTCCGCAAAGCTCAGCACGCCCCACAGCGACCCGCAGGCCACCGCGATGGCGGTCAGGACCAGCAGGCGCAACTGAGGCTGCAGGGCTTCGGTCGAGAAGATGCGCAGCGCGAGGCGCGGCAGCCGCCAGGTCAGGCGGAACAGCAGCCAGTCATAGACCCGCTGGCCGCGCAGGCGATGCAGAAGGAACGGACCCTCGGGGCCCTGGGCGATGGCCTTGGCGCTGGACAGGTAGATCAGGGTTCCCACCCCAAGGGCGATCAGGCTCAGCAGCAGGGGCGCGTTGACGCCATGCCAGATCGCGATCTTGTAATAGGGCATCCCGGCGCCCGCGACTGACCGGGCGGCGGTGTTGATGACCGTTCCCAGGGTTAGCGCCGGGAAGATGCCGACCAGCAGGCAGACAAAGACCAGCAGTTCGACCGGGCGGCGCATCCAGGCGGGGGGTTCGTGCGGGGCTTTCGGCAGGTCGGTCGCCTGCGGGCCGAAGAACACCGTCGCGATGAAGCGCAGCGAGTAGGCGACCGACAGGCTGCTGCCGACGATGGCGAAATAGGGCAGGGCGTTGTCCAGCCAGGTGCCGTTGTGCCAATCCACGGCCTCGGCCAGGAACATCTCCTTGGACAGGAAGCCGTTCAGCAGGGGCACCCCCGCCATGGCGGCGGCGGCGACGATGGCCAGCGTGCCGGTGATCGGCATGGGCCGCATCAACCCGCTGAGGCGGCGCATGTCGCGCGTGCCGGTTTCATGGTCGATGATGCCCGCGGCCATGAACAGCGATGCCTTGAAGACCGCGTGGTTGCAGATGTGGAAGATCGCGGCCAGGATCGCCACCGGCCCACCGATCCCCGCAAGCGCGGTAATCAGGCCAAGGTGGCTGATCGTCGAATAGGCCAGCAGCCCTTTTAGGTCATGGCGATACAGCGCGACCGCCGCCCCCAGGATCAGCGTGACGACCCCTGCGCCGGTGACGGCGAAGAACCAGGCCTCGGTCCCGCCCAGGACGGGCGAGAAGCGGATCAGCAGGAACACGCCCGCCTTCACCATGGTCGCGGAATGCAGGAAGGCCGATACCGGGGTCGGCGCGGCCATGGCGCCGGGCAGCCAGAAGTGGAACGGGAACTGCGCCGACTTGGTGAAGGCGCCCAGAAGGAACAGCGCCAGCATCGGTTCGTAGAAGGGGTGCGCCCGGACCCTGTCGCCCGCCCGCAGGATCATCCCCAGGTCATAGCTGCCGGCGGCATGGCCCAGCATCAGCATCGCCACCAGCAGGCAGAGCCCGCCCAGGGCCGTCACGATCAGCGCCGTCCGCGCCCCGTCCCGCGCGGCGGCGCCGCCGTGCCAGAAGCCGATCAGCAGGAACGAGATCAGCGAGGTCATTTCCCAGAACACGACCATGACCAGCACGTTGCCCGAGATCAGGATGCCCTGCATCGCCCCGGTAAAGGCCATCAGCAGCGCGAAGAAGCGCGGCAGGCTGTCGCTTTCGGCCATGTAGTAGCGGGCATAGATGACGACCAGGACGCCGATCGACAGCACCAGCGTCGCGAACAGCCAGGCGAAGCCGTCCATCCGCAGCGCCATGTTCATGCCCAGCGAGGGAATCCATTGCAGGCTGGCGCGCATGACGTTGCCCGACTGGATCTCGGGACGGAAGCCGAAAAGGATCGCCAGCCCGGCAGCCAGCGACAAGGCCGCCAGCCAGGTCGATGCGCCCCGCGCCGTCTGGGGCATGGTCAGCAGGATCAGCGAGGTCGCGAAGGGAAGAAAGGCCAACAACAGGAACAGATTGTGTTCGGCCATGCTTGCCTTGCCCTCGCCCTGATAACTGCATCGCGTCCCCCGGACATGCCTGTCCGGATCTTGTTCCGTGTGAAGGGGGAACAAGCGACGCCGGGCGTTCGGGGGTTTGAAACCGAATGCCTTTCGTGCCGGTCAAGATCAAGGCCGGATTGGCCGCAATCCGGGGATTTTTCCAACTTTTCTGTTATCCGCCCACAGGCCGCGCCGCAGGCTGCGGCAGATCGCCTCGGCTGCGAACCGAGGCGCCTGTGTCAACGTTGGGGACCGGCCCGCGTCAGACCTCGACCTCGATCCTGCCCATGGGGTGGGAACAGCAGGCCAGGATATAGCCGTCCTCGATGTCCTCGTCGCTGATGCCGCCGTTGTGGACCATGTGCACCTCGCCCGAGGTCTTGCGGATCTTGCAGGTGCCGCACAGGCCGAAGGTGCAGCCCGACGGGATGTTCAGCCCCGACCGCTTGGCGACCGCCAGGACGGTGTCGGTTTCCGCGCAGGGCGCGGTGACGCCGCTGGCCGTGAAGGTGATCTGCGCCTTTGCGCCTTCCTCGGGAACGACATCCTCGATCACCGGGGCGTCGGCCTCGGTCTTGATGGGGGCGCCGAAGCTTTCCTGGTGATAGTGGTCCATGTCGAAGCCGAGCGCGATCAGCATGTCGCGCACGGACTGCATGAACGGTTCCGGGCCGCAGCAGAAGACCTCGCGTTCCAGGTAGTCGGGGGCCATCAGGCCCAGCATGATCTGGTTCAGGCGCCCCAGATAGCCGGTCCACGCGGTGAAGGGGTCGTTTTCTTCCACCGTGAAGCGCAGTTGCAGGCCGGGCACGCGGTCGGCGAACTGTTCCAGGCGGCGGCGGAAGATGATGTCCGAGGGCGAGCGCGCGGCGTGGACGAAGACAATGTCCGGCATCTCGCCCGAATCCCAGGCCCAGGTGGTCATGGACATCATCGGCGTGACGCCCGACCCGGCCGAGATGAACAGGTGCTTCTTCGCGGGGTGCCGATGGCTGGAAAAGATCCCCGACGGGCCATAGGCCTTGATCCGCATTCCCGGCCGCAGGTGGTCCAGCATCCAGCGCGTCGCCAGCGATGTGCGCTGCGCCTTGACCGTGACGCTGATCGACAGCGGCCGCGACGGGCTGGAGCTGATCGTGTAGGTCCGCTGCACGTTGCCGGACGGCAGGGGCAGGTCCAGCGTGACGAACTGCCCGGGCTGGTAATCGAACCACGCCCCCGACGGCGCCCGGAAGGTGAAGGTGGCGGCATCCGCCGTTTCGGGAACCACCATCGCGCATTCCAGATGCTCGTCGTCGGACCACGGTTCGGCGGCCCAGTTCAGGCGTGGCTTCTTCATGCGCTTCTTACTCCGCCGCGACGCTTGTCGGGGTCAGGCGGCGGGACATCAGCCCGCAATACCAGTCGATCAGGTGGATGACGCCCGCTTCCTGCGTCGGCGAATAGGGGCCGGGCTGATAGGCGGGCGACAGGATGCCGCGCTGGTTCTCCTCGACCACCTGGCGGTCCTCGTCGTTGGTGTTCAGCCAGACCTCGGTCAGGGCCTTCAGGTCGTAATCCTTGCCCTCGACCGCGTCCTTGTGGACCAGCCATTTGGACGTCACCTCGGTTTCGGTGGGGCTGATGGGCAGGATGCGGAACACGATGGCGTGGTCGGGCAGGAAGTGGTTCCAGGACGACGGGAAGTGATAGAACATCAGGCTGCCCGCGTCGTTCCAGGGGATCGTCCCCATCCGCCGCGACACGGCGGCCTTGCCCGACATGGTGAAGCTTTCCTGGTTGTCCATCAGCGGCACGCGGGCCATGCGCCACTGCATGTCGGGCGTGTTGGTGAACCGCGCGGGCAGGCCCGCCGCATCGCAGCGCGCCCAGTGGTCCAGGATCTCGGGCGAGGCCGAGTTCGGCCCCTCCATCACCGTCATCAGCGGATCGTCGGAATAGGTCCGGCACAGCGAGGGGTGGGAACCGCCGCAGTGATAGCACTCGCGGTTGTTTTCCATCACCAGCTTCCAGTTGCCCTTCTCGATGATGGTCGAGGTGAAGGCGACCTTGCTGTCGGCGATGGCGCTTGGCGCGACATACCGCGTCAGGTTCGCCGCCAGGTCGTTGATCGCGGGCGGGATCTGGGCCAGGCAGATGAAGACCATGCCGCCCAAGTCGACGCAATGGACCGGCTTCAGCCCGTATTTGCTGGCGTCGAAACCTTCGCCCATGTCGCGGGCATACAGAAGCTTGCCGTCCAGGTCATAGGTCCACTGGTGATAGGGACAGACCAGTTTCGGGTTCGACCCGTTCGTCTTGGCGCAGAGCCGCTGGCCGCGGTGGCGGCAGACGTTGTGGAAGGCGCGGATGCGGCCGTCGCCGCTGCGCACCACGATCACCGGGTAGGCGCCGACGTTCAGCGTGACGAAGTTGCCGGTCTTCGGGATCTCGCAGGATGGCAGCGCGAACAGCCATTCGCGATACCAGATCTGTTCCAGATCGTCCTGGAAGGCCTGTTCGCCGCAATACAACTCGCGCGGCAGGGAAAAGCCGGGAACGCGTTCTGCGATCAGGCTGGCGGTCGAGGTCGTGTTCATGTCTGGACCCATGGAGGTGCTGGCTGCTATGGGGTGCAAGTTAGACGCATTGCGGCGCAAAAATGGCAGAATTGCGACCTTGTGACGCATGATTGAGACATGGCTGGCTGCCATGCTGAAATACACGGCGGCAGGTGGTACCGAAAAAGCAACAGCGATGTTTTTCCTCCAAGTCAGAAACCGAATCGCCTGTCAACATGTTGACGTGCCGTTGGCAAATATGGCTAGATGATGTGGTGATGCCCCCTTGCGGTTGTCGATATGCAACAGCTAAGAGGGCGGCCGGATCACGCAGGAACGACCTCCTTGGCAAGCCGATGGCTGGCAGGGCAGTCTGACCGGAAGGTCCGGGGCCAAGGCTGGCCATGACAGGAAAACGACACCGGGCAGCAGGCCTGACAGAGCGGTTCGGGGGACTTGTCCTGCGGCCTGTCTGACCCTGCCCAAAGCAGAAGGAGCAGTGGGCATGACCATCATCGTTTATTCCAAACCCGCCTGCGTGCAATGCACCGCGACGACCCGTGCACTGGACGCCCGCGGGCTGTCCTACGACGTCATCGACCTGACCGAGGACGCGGCGGCGATGGAGCGCGTGACCGCGCTCGGCTATCGGCAGGCTCCGGTGGTGATCGCGGGCGATGCGCATTGGGCGGGCTTCCGGCCCGACATGATCGGCCGGCTGGCCTGATCGCCATGGCGGCGGGCGGGGCATGGCGGGGTGAAACCCCGCCCTACGGGCTGGTCTATTATTCCTCGGCCTCGGGGAACACGGCGCGCTTCGTCGCGCGCCTTGGCCTGCCCGCGCTGCGGATTCCGATCCGGCCGGCCGATCCCATGCCGCCTGTCGATGCGCCCTTCGTGCTGATCTGCCCGACCTATGCGGACGGAGAGGGGCGCGGCGCGGTGCCCAAGCAGGTGATCCATTTCCTGAACGATCCCCGCCGCCGCGCCTGGCTGCGCGGGGTGATCGGCACGGGCAACCGCAATTTCGGCGCGACCTATGCCCTGTCGGCCCGCGTCATCGCGGAAAAATGCAATGTCCCCGTGCTCTGGCGGTTCGAGCTGGCGGGGTCTGACACAGATATTCAAAAGGTCCGCGCGGGCCTTCATCAATTCCGGGGGATGGAATGCTTGACGGTTTGAAGCCAGAACTGGACTACCACGCGCTGAACGCGATGCTGAACCTGTATGACGCCGACGGGCGCATCCGGTTCGACGCCGACCGCATGGCCGCGCGCCAGTATTTCCTGCAGCACGTCAACCAGAACACCGTCTTCTTCCATTCGCTGGACGAGAAGCTGGATTACCTAGTCGAGGAAGGCTATTACGAGCCCGAAGTCCTGGACCAGTATTCCAGGAACTTCCAGCGCGCGATCTGGGACGCCGCCTTCAAGCGCAAGTTCCGCTTCCCGACCTTCCTGGGCGCGTTCAAGTATTACACCAGCTACACGCTGAAAACCCGCGACGGGCAGCGTTACCTGGAGCGCTACGAGGACCGTGTGGTGATGGTGGCCCTGGCGCTTGCGCGGGGCGACGAGGCGCTGGCGATGCGCTTCATGGAGGAGATGCTGTCGGGCCGCTTCCAGCCCGCGACGCCCACCTTCCTCAACGCCGGCAAGAAGTCGCGGGGCGAGCTGATCTCGTGTTTCCTGCTGCGGCTGGAAGACAACATGGAATCCATCGGGCGGTCCATCAACTCGGCCCTGCAGCTGTCCAAGCGCGGCGGCGGCGTGGCCCTGATGCTGACCAACCTGCGCGAGGCCGGGGCGCCGATCAAGGGGATCGAGAACCAGTCGTCCGGCGTCATTCCGGTGATGAAGCTGCTGGAGGATTCGTTCTCCTATGCCAACCAGCTTGGCGCGCGGCAGGGGGCGGGGGCGGTCTATCTGAACGCGCACCATCCCGACATCATGCGTTTCCTGGACACCAAGCGCGAGAACGCGGACGAGAAGATCCGCATCAAGACGCTGTCCCTTGGCGTGGTGATCCCCGACATCACCTTCGAACTGGCCAAGAAGAACGCCGACATGTACCTGTTCTCGCCGCATGACGTGCAGAAGGTCTATGGCGTGCCGTTCTCGGAGATCTCGGTGACCGAGAAATATGCCGAGATGGTGGACGACAAGCGCATCAAGAAGAAGAAGATCAACGCCCGCGAGTTCTTCCAGACCATCGCCGAGATCCAGTTCGAATCCGGCTATCCCTACATCATGTTCGAGGACACGGTGAACCGTGCCAACCCCGTGCATGGCCGCATCACCATGTCGAACCTGTGCAGCGAGATCCTGCAGGTGAACGAGGCCTCCGAGTTCAACGAGGATCTGAGCTATTCGCACCTGGGCACTGACATCTCGTGCAATCTTGGGTCTCTGAACATCGCGGCGACCATGGACGGCCCGGACTTCGGCGCCACCATCGAGGCCGCGATCCGCGCCCTGACTGCCGTTTCGGAAATGTCGGCGATCGACGCCGTGCCGTCCATCCGGCGCGGCAATGACGAGGCCCATGCCGTGGGTCTGGGCCAGATGAACCTGCATGGCTTCCTGGCGCGCGAACGGATTCATTACGGATCGCCCGAGGGGGTCGAGTTCACCAGCGTCTATTTTGCCGCCGTGGCCTTCCACGCGATCCGCGCGTCGAACCTGCTGGCGCAGGAACATGGCCGGACCTTCAAGGATTTCGACAAGTCGAAATATGCGGACGGCACGTTCTTCGACAAATATACCGACCGCGACTGGCTGCCGGTGTTGCCGGACGTGGCGCGGGTGTTCGAAGGGGTGACGCTACCCACGCGGGACGACTGGGCCGCGCTGAAGGCCGACGTGATGACGCACGGGTTGTACAACCGCAACCTTCAGGCTGTGCCGCCGACCGGCTCGATCAGCTATATCAACAATTCGACCAGCTCGATCCACCCTATTGTTTCCAAAATCGAAATCCGCAAGGAAGGCAAGATCGGCCGCGTTTATTACCCGGCGGCCTTCATGTCGAACGAGAACCTGGACTTCTATCGCGACGCCTACGAGATCGGCCCCGAGGCGATCATCGACACCTATGCCGCCGCGACCGAGCACGTGGACCAGGGCCTGTCGCTGACGCTGTTCTTCCCGGCTGAGGCCACGACCCGCGACATCAACCGCGCCCAGATTTACGCGTGGAAGAAGGGCATCAAGACGATCTACTACATCCGCCTGCGCCAGACCGCGCTTGAAGGGACCGAGGTCCAGGGCTGCGTGTCCTGCACCTTGTAAGCGAAGCCGGGGGGCTGTCTGCCCCCCGGACCCCCCGAGGATATTTTTGCCAAGATGAATGAAAGGGGTTCTTCGGCGATGAAGGATCAGCAGATGCAGACGGTCGCGCGCGCGATCAACTGGAACCGTCTGGACGACGACAAGGACCTGGAGGTCTGGAACCGGCTGACGGTGAACTTCTGGCTGCCGGAAAAGGTGCCGTTGTCGAACGACGTGCAAAGCTGGGCCACGCTGCGTCCGGCCGAGCGGGAATTGACGATCCGCGTCTTCACCGGGCTGACGCTGCTGGACACGGTGCAGAACACCATCGGCGCGCCGTCGATGATGCCGGATGCGATCACCCCGCACGAGGAGGCGGTGCTGTCCAACATCGCCTTCATGGAGGCGGTTCATGCGCGGTCCTATTCCTCGATCTTCTCGACCCTGTGCCTGACCAAGGAAGTGGACGAGGCCTTCCGCTGGTCCGAGGAGAACCCGCATCTGCAAGGCAAGGCGCGGCTGATCCTGGAGGAATACAAGGCCGGGTCCGATCCGCTGAAGCGCAAGATCGCCAGCGTGTTCCTTGAAAGCTTCCTGTTCTATTCGGGCTTCTACCTGCCGATGTACTGGTCAAGCCGGGCCAAGCTGACCAACACCGCCGACCTGATCCGCCTAATCATCCGCGACGAGGCGGTGCATGGATACTACATCGGCTACAAGTTCCAGCGCGGGCTGGAGCGCGTGGACGAGGCGCGGCGGGCCGAGTTGAAGGATTTCGCCTTCTCGCTGATGTTCGAGCTTTACGACATCGAGCAGAAATACACGGCCGAGCTTTACGACGGCATCGGCCTGACCGAAGACGTGAAGGCCTTCCTGCACTACAACGCCAACAAGGCGCTGCAGAACCTGGGCTACGAGGCGCTGTTCCCGCCCGCCGCCTGCGAGGTGAACCCGGCGATCCTGGCCGCGCTGTCGCCCGACAGCGAGAACCACGATTTCTTCAGCGGCTCGGGGTCGTCCTATGTCATCGGCAAGGCGGTCGCGACAGAGGACGAGGACTGGAACTTCTGAAGCGCGCGCAGGACCTGCGGGATCATCTCTGGCAGGTCGTCCGCGATCAGGCCTGGGCCGAACAGGCGCGCGGCCTGGGCGTGGATCAGCGTGCCTAGGCTGGCGGCCTCCAGCGGTGGCAGGCTGCGCGCCAGCAGCCCGGTGATCATCCCCGCCAGCGCGTCGCCCGCGCCTGCCGTGGCGAGCCACGGCACGTCGAAGGCGGAATGGATGCGGGCACGGCCGTCCGGGGCGGCGATCACCGTGTCGGGGCCTTTCAGCAGGACCACGGCGCCGCAGCGGGCGGCGGCATCGCGGGCGGCGTCCAGTTTGGAATAGGCGGGGCCTTCGCTCGGCGTGGCCGCCAGCCGTTCGGCGAGGTCGGGGAACAGGCGGGCGAATTCGCCCATGTGGGGCGTCAGGACGCAGGCGTCGTGCAGCGCGGCCGTCAGGGCTGCATCCCGTGACAGGGCGGTCAGTGCATCGGCGTCCAGGACGGTGGCGCGGCGCGCGGGCAGCAGGTCGGCCAGAAGGGCGCCGGCCCGGTCAATGCCGCAGCCCGGGCCGATGCAGATGGCGTTGAGGCGAGTGTCGGCCAAGGTTTCTTGCAGCTCGTGATCAACGGCGCGGCGCATCAGTGCGTCGGGCTGGCCTATATGGTCGGGCAGGGCCTCGGCCGGGGGGGCAAGGGTCACGAGGCCCGCGCCGATCCGCAGCGCCGCCCGGGCGGACAGGCGCGCGGCACCCCCCCTGGCGGGGCCTCCGGCAAGGATCAGCGCGTGGCCATGGCTGTATTTGTGAGGATGCAAGGGCGACTGCTTGAGAAGCGGGTTGGTCGGCGGCCGGTCCGGCTGGTCGCGTGGAATATCGAACGGGGGCCAGATGACAGCCGGACGGGCGGTCGGGGCACTGTCGACGTCGTGCAGTCCTATGTCGGCAATCACCAGTTCACCGCACAGCAGGGGGCCCAGGCCGATGACATGGCCGGGCTTGGGCCTGTGAAAGGCCACGGTGACGTTGGCATGGGGGGCGAGATCGCCGCCGCCGCGCGGATGTCCCAGCAAGGCTCCGCTGTCCATGCACAGCCCGCTGGGGCAGTCGACCGCCACGAGGGGGGGCTTGATGCGTCCTAGATGGTGCAGGATCGCGGCGACTTCTCCCTCGGGGGGGCGGGTCAGACCGGTGCCGAAAATCGCATCCACATGAACACCGCCTTCGGCACCGCCTTGAAGCACGGCCAGGGTCAGCGGCTCGATGCGCCCGATCCCCTGCCATTGCCGCTTCATCTGGGCCGCGTCCGGCCCGGGCGGGTTGTCCGTCCCCAGCACCCGCACCTGCCAGCCGGCCCGGTGCAGCAGGCGCGCCACCACATAACCATCGCCGCCGTTGTTACCCGGGCCGCACAGCACCGTCACGCGCCGCGGCTTGGGCCAGCGCAGGCGAATCTGGCCCGCCACGGCGCGGCCTGCGCGTTCCATCAACTGCAGCCCGGTCGCCTGTCCGGTGGCCATGGCGGCGGATTCGATGGCGCGCATTTGGGCGGTCGTCAGAACCTCGGTGCTTTCCAGCATGGCGAATGCCCTTTCATTCATCAGGAAGAACAAAAATTAGGCACAAACCCCCGGTCCTTCAGTTTGCGGGCGCGATCCGTGCTGCGGCCCGTTTACCCACGCCATGAAACCCGCCAATCAGGCGTCAGGCAAGCCGCGAGGAAGGATCATTGCGATGAAGAAGGTCGAGGCGATCATCAAGCCGTTCAAGCTGGATGATGTGAAGGAAGCGCTTCAGGAAGTGGGCGTGCAGGGTCTTTCCGTCACCGAGGTCAAGGGCTTCGGCCGCCAGAAGGGTCACACCGAGCTTTATCGCGGCGCGGAATACGTGGTCGATTTCCTTCCCAAGGTGAAGATCGAGATGGTCCTACCCGACGACCAGGTCGAGGCGGCGGTGGACGCCATCGTCAGCGCGGCCCGCACCGAGAAGATCGGCGACGGCAAGATTTTCGTATCGCCTGTCGAGCAGGCAATCCGCATCCGCACGGGTGAAACCGGCGACGACGCTGTCTGACCAGAAGAACAGCCATACCCAACAGGACTAACGTGCCCGGCGCCGTTCGTGTCCGGGCCGCTTCTACGAAGAAAGGGAAGAGATGACAGTCAATGACGTTTTGAAGCTGCTGCAGGACGAGGAGGTCGCCTATGTGGACGTCCGCTTCACCGATCCCAAGGGCAAGCTTCAGCATGTGACGCTGGACGTGGATCTGATCGACGAGGACTTCTTCGAGGAAGGCTTCATGTTCGACGGCTCCTCGATCGCCGGGTGGAAATCCATCGACCAGTCCGACATGAAGCTGATGCCGGATCCCGCCTCGGCCTACATGGACCCGTTCTATGCCGAAAAGACGCTGTGCGTGCATTGCAACGTGGTCGAGCCGGATACGGGCGAGGCCTATGCCCGCGACCCGCGCGGCACCGCCGTCAAGGCCGAGGCCTATCTGAAGTCCACCGGCATCGGTGACGCCTTCTATTGCGGCCCCGAGGCCGAGTTCTTCATCTTCGACGACGTCCGCTACCAGGTGTCGCCGCAGAAGGTGTCCTACCAGATCGATTCCGTCGACGCGGCCTGGAACACCGACACCGAATACGAGATGGGCAACCAAGGCCATCGCGCGGCCCACAAGGGCGGCTATTTCCCGGTCAACCCCATCGACGCCGGCCAGGACATCCGCGGCGAGATGCTGTCCACCATGAAGCGGATGGGCATGAAGGTGGACAAGCACCACCACGAGGTCGCCTCGGGCCAGCACGAGTTGGGCCTGATCTTCGGGGGCCTGACCGAACAGGCCGACAACATCCAGAAATACAAGTACGTCATCCACAACGTCGCCCATGCCTATGGCAAGTCGGTGACCTTCATGCCCAAGCCCATGAAGGGCGACAACGGGTCGGGGATGCACGTCAACATGTCGATCTGGAAGGACGGCAAGCCGCTGTTCGCCGGCGACAAATACGCCGACCTGTCGCAGGAGGCGCTGTACTTCATCGGCGGCATCCTGAAGCACGCCAAGGCGCTGAACGCGCTGACCAACCCCTCGACGAACAGCTACAAGCGGCTGATCCCGGGCTTCGAGGCCCCGGTGCTGCGCGCCTATTCCGCGCGCAACCGGTCGGGCTGCGTCCGCATTCCGTGGACCGAATCGCCGAAAGCCAAGCGTGTCGAGGCCCGCTTCCCTGATCCGGCGGCCAACCCCTACCTGGCCTTCGCGGCCCTGCTGATGGCGGGCCTGGACGGGATCAAGAACCGGATCGATCCGGGCCCCGCGTCGGACAAGGACCTTTACGACCTGCCGCCGGAAGAACTGGCCGAAATCCCGACCGTCTGCGGTTCGCTGCGCGAGGCGCTGGAGGAACTGGAGAAGGACATGGACTTCCTTCTGCAGGGCGACGTCTTCACCCGCGACCAGCTGGAAGCCTATATCAAGCTGAAGTGGGAAGAGGTCTATGCCTACGAGCATACCCCACACCCCATCGAATACGCGATGTACTACAGCTGCTGAGGCTTGGGACAGTGACCGGAAAAGGCGCCCTTCGGGCGCCTTTTTCATCCCAGGCGCAGGCTGACGGCAAAGTCGACAAAGCTGCGCATGGCTCCCGTCTGCAACTTTCCCGACGGATAGACGAGGTTCACCGGCAGGTCGGGCAGGGTGTAGTCGGTCATCAGCACCGCCAATCGGCCCGCCGCCAGGTCGTCGCCCACCATGAATTCCGGCAGCAGGGCCAGGCCCCGTCCGTTCAGGGCCATGGAATGCAGCAGCTCGGTGTTGTTCGACGAGAAACTGGGCCGGATCAACTGCCGGATGGTCCGGCTGCCGCGGCGCAGGGGCCAGGTCATGGTGCCGGGCAGGTTGGTGTAATGCAGGCAGTCGTGGCGCAGCAGGTCGGCGGGCCGTTCGGGGCGCCCGGCCCGCGCCAGGTAGTCCGGCGAGGCGACCAGCAGGATCCGCACCGAATGCAGCCTCCGGGCGTGCAGGGTCGAATCGGCCAGGTTGCCGATGCGGATCACCGCGTCGAAACCTTCGCCCACGATGTCGCTGGTGCCGTCGTCCAGGACGACCTGCAACTGAATGTCGCGATAGCGTTCCATGAAGACCAGCAGGTGCGGTTGCAGCACCTTAAGCGTGTAGAAGATCGGGCTGCCGATCTTCAGCGCGCCGGACCGGCTGGTCGTGGTGGCCTTGACGGCCTCGGTCGCGCCGTCCAGCCGGGCCAGGATGTCGCGCAGGTCGCGGCTGTAGGACAGGCCGGCGGCGGTCGGCGTCACCTTGCGCGTGGTGCGCACCAGCAGGCGCACGCCCAGGAAGGTCTCCAAGTCGGCGACGTGCTTGCTGCACAGGCTGCGGGAAATGCCCATGCGCGATGCTGCGGCGGCAAAGCTGCCCTCGTCCACGACGCTGACGAATGTACGGAAAACGCCGATATCCATGGGCGCCACCATGCACCTGTCTTGGAAAAAGGAAAACCGCCCCCTGGACAGGGGCGGCGTTCAGGGGGCCGATCCCGGGGATCAGCGCGTATAGGTCGAGCGCGGGCCGGGGGCCGAAAAGTCGCTGACGGTCAGGTCCGCATTGGCGGAAACACCGCGGCGCGCACGTTCAGAGGGGGACAGCACCTGGGCCGCCTTCACCTGCACCGGGTTCTGGGCCGTAACGGGGGCGGTCGGCATGTCGTTGTGGCTGTTGGTCTCGTTCAATCCGGCGGCCTGGGCGGCGCCCGTTGCCAGAACCAGCGCGCCGATGATCGTTGCAATGTTTTTCATCGGACAGTTCCTTCTCGTGTCATTTCGATGACACAGAGATAACGACCTGAAACAGCAAGGATTAGTCGCTGGATGCTGGCTTCAGTGTTCGACAGTGCTGCACAATCGACCGTCATTCATGGCACGATCCCGAAGGTGCGGACAGGAAAAGGAAAGGCCGCCCGGACAGGGCGGCCTTTCCCGTGCGGTCAGGGGGCCAGCCCCAGCAGGCGAATGGCCTGGGCGACCTGATCCCGCGGCGACAGCATCATGTCGATGACCGCGCCGTCCTCATCCTCGGCCAGCGGCTCCAGCGTCGCCAGTTGCGAATCCAGCAGCTTGGGTGGGAAGAAATGCCCTGCGCGGTGGTTCAGCCGGTCCGCCAGAACCTCTCGCGTGCCGTGGACATGAAGGAAGCGGACGCGCGGCGCGCCGGTGCGCAGGATGTCGCGATAGCTGCGCTTGAGCGACGAACAGCCCAGCACCGAGCTTTCGCCCCGCGCCTCGGCCGCCGCGATCTGGTCGGCCAGGGCCTGCAACCAGGGCTGGCGGTCGGCGTCGGTGAGGGGCGTGCCATGGGCCATCTTGTCCACGTTCGACTGGGGGTGGAAGGCGTCTCCTTCCACGAAGGGCCAGCCGAGATGGGCGGCCAGGGCCTCTCCCGTCGTGGTCTTGCCCGCGCCCGACACGCCCATGACGACGATGTGCTGCGGGCCGGTCACAGCAGCCACCAGCCAAGCAGGGCGAAGGCAAAGGCGGTCAGGCCGATGGTCGTCTCCATCACGGTCCAGGTCCGCAGGGTGGTCGTTTCATCCATCTTCAGGAAGCGCCCGACCAGCCAGAACCCCGAGTCGTTGAAGTGGCTGAGAACCGTGGCGCCGCCCGCGATCGCGATCACCAGGAAGCACAGGTCCAGTTCCGAGAGTCCCTGCGTCGCGGCCACGGTCGGCGCGATCAGGCTGGCGGTCGTGGTCAGCGCCACGGTGGCCGATCCCTGCGCGACGCGCAGCGCGGTCGCGATCACGAAGGCCGCGACGATCAACGGCAGGCCCAGGGATTGCATGCTGCCCGCCAATGCCTCGCCGATGCCGCTGGCGCGCAGGACGCCACCGAACATGCCGCCCGCGCCGGTGACCAGGACAATGGCGCAGATCGGGCCAAGCGCGCCGTCCACGATCTTTTCCATCCGCGCCGGATCGTTGCCGCGCCCCAGCAGATACAGCGCGATCAGCAGCGTGATCAGCAGGGCGACGGGGGTCTGGCCCAGCATCCGCAGCAGGCTGACCCAACCGGCGTCGCCGTTCACGACCCCGGCCGTGGCCAGCGTGTTCAGGCCGGTGTTGAAGAAGATCAGGATCAGCGGCAGCAGCAGGATCAGCAGGACGGTGCCGAAGGCCGGCGGCTCTCCAGTCAGGCGGTGCTCGTCAGACGCGCCCAGCAGTTCCGGCACCGGCACGTTGAAGCGCCGGCCCAGGAACAGCGATACCAGGTAGCTGCCGATATACCAGGTCGGGATTGCCACGATGGTGCCGACGATCAGCAGCAGGCCGATATCGGCGCCCAGCAGGTCGCCCGAGGCAACCGGCCCCGGATGCGGCGGCACCAGCGCGTGCATGACCGCGAAGGCCCCGGCAGCGGGGAAGGCGTAAAGGATCACCGATCCGCCAAAGCGGAGCGCCACGCTGAAGATGATCGGCAGCATGACCATCAGGCCCGCGTCGAAGAAGATCGGAAAGCCGAACAGCAGCGAGGCCACGCCAAGCGCGAAGGGCGCGCGGTGTTCGCCGAACTTGTTGATCAGCCGGTCCGCCAGCACCTGCGCGCCGCCCGTCACCTCCAGCAGGCGGCCGATCATCGCGCCGAAGCCGACCAGCAGGGCGACCGTGGCCAGGGTATTGCCGAAGCCCGTCAGCAGGGTCGGCACCACATCGGCCAGCGGAATGCCGGTCACGAGGGCGGTCAGCAAACTGACCAGGACCAGCGAGATGAAGGCATGCACCTTGAAGCGCATGATCAGCACCAGAAGCAGCGCGACGGCGGCTGCGGCGGTGCCCAGCAGGAACAATGTGCTGTGAACGGTTTCGACGTTTTCCAAAAGACCTCTCCCGGATCGTGTCAGCGTCCTCTGCGTGATAGCGTTACCAACGTCAACCGATGCGACGCCGCGGAAGGTCAGTCCTCGGCCACGATGTCCACGCTGTGGCTGCCCGTCTGCGATCCCGCCAGCCTGGTGGAGCCGGTGACGGGCGCCACGTCGCTGTAGTCGCGGCCATAGCCGATGGTGACGTGGTTGGCCGCCACGAAGCAGGCGTTCGTCGGGTCGTATTCGCACCAGCCCGCCTCGGCCCCTGTCCAGGCCCGCACCCAGGCGTGCATGGCGTCTGCCCCTTCCAGCCGGGGCTTGCCGGGCGGCGGCACGGTGCGCAGGAAGCCCGAGACATAGGCCGCCGGGATTCCCAAGCCGCGCAGGCCCGAAATCATGATCTGCGAGAAATCCTGGCAGACGCCGTGCTGTCCGGAGAAAGCGTCGGCGATGGGGGTGTCCACCTCGGTCGCGCGGGCGTCGAAGCGCATGTGGTCGTGGATCGCGTGGCCCACGCATTCGACGGCCTCGCGGACGGTCGCGGCGTCGCCGCAGGCGCTGCGGGCAAAGTCGACGATGGGGGGCACCAGGGGGATGCGGGGCGACGGGCGCACGAAGTGATGGGGCGAATGGGGGCCAAGGTCCGTGACGTCCCTCAGGTCGCCGGGCAGGCTGTCCAGCGTGGCCGACAGATCCAGTTCCGACTCGTCGCCAAGGCGCAGCACCCGTCCCGCCATGTCGAAGCGGATATGCGTCAGCCCGGCGGGCAGGACCACCTGCGTGACCTCGTTGCCGAAGAAGTCGGTGAAGTGGCTGCGTTCGGCGGGCGGCGGCGTGATGGTGATGCTGGTCTGCTGCACCTTTTGCAGGCCCGGCAGGTCGGCGGGGCTGATGCGCAGCAACTGCCGCCCGGCCCCGGTGGGACGGGCGAAGTCATAGCGGATGGACAGGCGCAAGCGGTACAGCATCAGGGAAAGTAGGTCGTGGTCAGGACATCCGACAGCGTGGCAATGCGCGCGCGCAGACCCCACAGCGCGTCGGTCGTCAGGCTGCCGTGATCGGTGGTCGCAAGATCCGCGTGCAGGCGCAGCACCTGCCGCGCCAGGGGCGACAGGGCGCCGTGTTCGTTGGCGGCGGGCAGCATGTCGATCTGCTCGCGCAGCCCGTCGATCTGGTGGCGCAGCGCACGCGGGTTCAGCGGGTCCAGCGCCAGCAGGTCGATCACCGTCCCTCGAGAGGCGCTGAGCGCAAAGCGGCGGCGGTGCGTCAGGACGCTGTCACCGACCTCGATCGCCAGATCCAGCGCGCCTTCGGGCGCCTTGGGATCGCACAACACCGCCAGCAGCGCCGCCGTGCCCATGGCGCGTTCGTGCAGCCGCCCGATGGTCAGGAAGCGCCAGCCGACGAAGCGGTACATGTTCTCGTGCACCAGGCCCGAGATGCCGGCCAGCTTGCGCAGCAGTGCGGACAGCGCGCGCGCCGTGTCGTCGCCGGGCGTCACCGTCCTGGCCATCCGGCGGGCGCTGCGGTCGATGTCGTGCAGCGCTGACCAGGCATCCGGCGAAAAGCGGTCGCGCACGCTGCCGGCGCTGCCGATGGCGGCGGACAGGTTGTCCAGCAGCCGTTGCGGAATGGGGGCGTCCGGGTCGATGCCCATCTGGCGGAGCAGGGGATCGAAGCCCGCCAGCAGATGCGCGCCGGTATCGCCCGCTTCGGCCAGCCGGGTGTGATAGGCGCGCATCAGGCGCACGATCCCTTCGGCTCGCTCGACATAGCGGCCCAGCCAGAACAGGTTGTCCGCCGCCCGCGCGGGCAGGCCTCCGGGCACCAGGCGCTTGTCCGCGGCCTCGGACCGGCGGGCCATGGTGATGGCGGGCACGGGGGCGTTGCTCATGACCCAGACGTCGGCGGCCGTCCCGCCTTCCTGCATCGCCACGGCCGCGACGTCCGCGCCCGAGCCGATCCGCGCGAAGCCCCCCGGCATGACCGCCCAGCCGGTCGCGGTCCGCGCCAGATAGACGCGCAGCGTCATGGGGCGCGGGACCAGCTTGCCGTCCACAAGGGCGGGGGTGGTGGACAGGGTCACGGCCTCTTGCGCGACAAGATCGCCGCCTCGGTCTCGCAGCCGCCGGGCAAGCGCATCAGCGGGCAATCCGACGGCGTGGGTCAGGTCGTCCTTGGGGTCGAAGGGCAGGCGGGTTGTCAGGGCGTCGGCCAGGACCATCCGCCGGGGACTGGCAAGCACCGAGGCGCGGGCGGCGGGATCGCCGCACCACCAGGTCGCGATGTTGGGCATGGCCAGCGGCGCGCCCGCCAGATCCGGCGCCAGCTTGGGCAGGAAGGCCATCAGCGCGCGCGTTTCCAGGATGCCCGAGCCCAGCGCATTGACCATCGTGACCGACCCCGCCCGCAGCGTGGCGACCATGCCGGGCGTGCCGATGCGGGACCCCGCGTCCAGTTCCAGCGGGTCGGCGTATTGCGCATCCAGCCTGCGCCACAGCACATCGACCTGCCGCATCCCCTGGACGGTGCGCACCATCAGCCGGTTGCCCGACACGCCCAGGTCGTCGCCCTCCAGCAGGGTGAAGCCCAGGTAGCGCGCGATATAGGCGTGTTCGAAATAGGTCTCGTTCATGGGGCCGGGGGTCAGGATCGCGACCCGGCTGTCCTTGTCGCTGGCCTGGGCCTGCAGCGCGTCGCGGAAGTCGCGAAAGAAGCCCGCCAGCCGGTGGACGTTCTCGCCCGGATAAAGTTCGGAAAAGGCGCGAGAGGTGGCGACCCGGTTTTCCAGCGCATAGCCCGCGCCCGAGGGTGCCTGCGTCCGGTCGGCCAGGACCCACCATTTGCCGTCCGGGCCGCGCCCCAGTTCGAAGGCCAGGAAATGCAGGAAATGCCCGCCCCTCGGCTTGACGCCGACCATCGGGCGCAGCCATTCGGGGTTGCCCGCGACAAGCGCGGCGGGCAGCCGCCCCGACGCGACCAGTTCGTTCGGGCCATAGAGATCGGCCATCACCGCTTCCAGAAGGTCGGCGCGCTGTCTCAGCGCCGCGCCGATGTTCTTCCATTCCTCCTCGGCCAGCAGGACGGGAATGTGGCTCAGCGGCCAGGGACGCTCGACCGATTGGCCGCCGCCGTATTGGCGATAGAAGACGCCACTGTCCAGAAGATAGCGGTCGGCGCGGAACAGGTCGCGCGCCAGATGGTCGTCGGACAGCCCGTCCAGATGGGCGACCAGCCTGTGCCACAGAGGGCGGACGGTGCCGTCGGGGGTGACCATCTCGTCCGGGACGCCGGGCAGGGGGCGATAGGTCGCGGTCCGCGACGGTTTCGCCAAGTTTGCCCGTTCCCCCGCCATGCCGCTTCAGACCCCGGCTGCGCGGCGCAGGTCCAGCGTCAGCGGGAACTCGCGGTGAATGCGTTCGGTGGGAACCGCGTGGCCATGGCCGGGGCGGTGGCCGTGCGGGCTGAAGCGGGCCAGGCGGCGCGCCTCGGCCTCGTTGCCGTTGACGGGGAAGGTGTCGTAGTTGCGCCCGCCCGGATGGGCGACGTGGTACACACATCCGCCCAGCGGGCGGTTCGACCAGGTGTCGAGGATGTCGAAGGTCAGCGGCGCATCCACCCGCAGCACCGGATGCATGGCGGACGGCGGCTGCCACGCCTTGAAGCGCACGCCCGCCACGGCTTCGCCCGCGCCGACGTCGGTCAGCGGCACGGCGCGACCGTTGCACAGGACCTTGAAGCGCGACGGGTCCGCCGCCGACAACTTGACCTGCAGCCGTTCCGTGGAACTGTCGGTATAGCGCACTGTGCCGCCGATGGCGCCTGTCTCGCCCAGGACATGCCAGGGTTCCAGCGCCTGGCGCAGTTCCAGGTGGACGCCCTCGACTTCGACCTCGCCGCAGAAGGGGAAGCGGAACTCGGCCTGGGCCTTGAACCACTCCTCCTGCATGGGAAAGCCGTGGTCGGAAAGGTCGCGCAGCACGTCGCGGAAATCGGCCCAGACAAAGTGCGGCAGCATGAAGCGGTCGTGCAGCGCGGTGCCCCAGCGGGTCAGGTCGCCGGTGGCCGGTTCGCGCCAGAATCGCGCGATCAGGGCACGCAGCAGCAGTTGCTGCGCGAGGCTCATCCGCGCGTCGGGCGGCATCTCGAAGCCCCGGAACTCCACCAGGCCAAGGCGGCCGGTGGGACCGTCGGGGGAATAGAGCTTGTCGATACAGATTTCCGCCCGGTGGGTGTTGCCGGTCACGTCCGTCAGGATGTTGCGCAGCAGCCGGTCAGTCAGCCAGGGCAGGGGGGTGATGCCTGCCCAAGGCGCCGGGATCTGGGCCAGCGCGATCTCCAGTTCATACAGCGCGTCGTGCCGCGCCTCGTCGATGCGGGGCGCCTGCGACGTCGGCCCGATGAACAGGCCCGAGAACAGATAGGACAGCGAGGGATGCCGGTTCCAATGCAGGATCAGGCTGGCCAGCAGATCCGGGCGGCGCAGGAAGGGGCTGTCGTTGGTTGTCGCACCGCCGACGACGACATGGTTGCCGCCGCCGGTGCCGGTGTGCTTGCCGTCGACCATGAACTTTTCCGCGCCCAGCCGCGACTGGCGCGCGTCTTCATAAACGCCTTGGGTGATCGCCACGCAGTCGTCCCAATCGGCGGCGGGATGGATGTTCACCTCAATCACGCCGGGATCGGGGGCCACGCGGATCACGTTGAGGCGCGGGTCGTGGGGGGGCGCATAGCCTTCGACATGGACCTTGAGGTTCAGCCGCAGCGCCGCCGCCTCGACCGCGTGCAGCAGGTCCAGGTATTCCTCCAGCGTGGCGACGGGGGGCATGAAGACGCAAAGACGCCCGTTCTTGGGTTCGACCGACAAGGCGGTGCGGACCATCCCTTGCAGTTCCGGCTGGCCCATGCCCGGCACCTGTTGGACCACGTCCTGCATGGGCTGATTGGCGACGAAGCTTGCCATCGGCTGGGACTTGCGGTCAAGCGCAATCTCTCCGGGATTGCGCAGGGGCGCGCGTTCGACAGTCGGGTCGGTCGGGTTGATATAGGGATAGTCTGATTTCGGCAGGTGCGGCAGCGACGACAAGGGCAGGCGGTATCCGACCGGGCTGTCGCCGGGCACCAGGAAGACATGGCCGCGCCGCAGCCGCCAGCGTTCGGAATACCATCGCAGCCCCGCGCGCGACTGCCAGGCCTGGACCGGCAGCACGAAGCCCGTGGGCACAGTCAGGCCGCGGTTGAAGACGGCGGCGATGCGGTGGCGCGCCTCGGGGTCGTCCAGTTCGCTGTTCTCGGGAGTGACGTTGGCGGGCAGATTCGCCTCGCGCACCAGCCATTCGGCGGGGTCCTCATAGGCGGGCAGGACGTTATCGTCGGAAACGCCCAGTTCGGCGGCCATCTCGCGCAGCAGTTCCTGCGCCTGGAGGGACGTCACGTCGCTCTCGTCTGCCTCTTGCGCGATCAGGTCGGGGTTTTGCCAGACCGGCTGGCCGTCCTTGCGCCAGTACAGCGAGAAGGTCCAGCGCGGCAGCGTCTCGCCCGGATACCACTTGCCTTGGCCGTAGTGCAGGAATCCGTTCGGCGCGAAACGGGTCCGCAGTTTGCGGATCAGCACGTCCGCGCGGTGGCGTTTCACCGGCCCCACCGCATCGGTGTTCCATTCGGCGGACTCGAAGTCGTCGATGGACACGAAGGTGGGTTCCCCGCCCATGGTTAGCCGCACGTCGCCCTCGCGCAGGGCGGCATCGACCTGGTGGCCCAGCCGGTTCAGGTCGGCCCAGGCCTCGTCGCTGAAGGGCTTGGTGATCCGGGGATGCTCGGCCACGCGGCGGATCTGCATGTCGAAGTCGAAATCGACCTCGGCAAAGCTCGCCATGCCGCTGATGGGCGCGCAAGACCGGTAATGGGGCGCTGCGGCCAGCGGGATGTGGCTTTCGCCGGTCAGCAGGCCCGAGGTCGGGTCCAGCCCGATCCAGCCCGCGCCGGGCAGGTACACCTCGGCCCAGGCATGGAGGTCGGTGAAGTCGTGGGACGTGCCCGACGGGCCGTCCAAGGCCTGCAGGTCCGGCTTCAACTGGATCAGGTATCCCGACACGAAGCGCGCGGCAAAGCCCAGGTGGCGTAGCGCCTGGACCAGCAGCCAGCTTGAATCGCGGCACGATCCGCTTTTCAGGGTCAGCGTTTCCTCAGGCGTCTGGACGCCCGGCTCCATGCGGATCGTGTAGCCGGTTTCCCCGGCGATGCGGGCGTTCAGCGCCACCACGAAATCCACCGTGCGGGTCTTGTCGCGCGGGATGGAGGCCAGCAGCGCCGACAGCAGCGGCCCGGCGGGTTCCACCTGACGGTAGGGGATCAACTCCTCGGCCAGCTCGGGGGCGTAGTCGAAGGGCCAGTGTTCGGCGCTGTCCTCGACGAAGAAGTCGAAGGGGTTGTAGACGGTCATGTCCGCGACCAGATCGACCTCGATCTTCAGTTCGCGCACAGGTTCGGGAAAGACGAAGCGGGCCAGCCAGTTGCCGAACGGGTCCTGCTGGTGGTTCACGAAGTGGCCTTCGGGCGCGACCTTCAGCGAATGGGAAATGACGCGGGTGCGCGAATGGGGCGCGGGGCGCAGGCGGATCACCTGCGGGCCAAGGATCACCGGACGGTCGTACTTGTAGTGCGTCAGGTGATAGATGCTGGCCTTGATCGACATGCGTCCCCCGTTGTCCTTGCCGTCAGCTTACACATTGTGAAGCCCCGTGCGAGAAGGAAAGCCGGGGCGGTGCCGCTGCGGCCTGCCGGGGACGCTCTGCCTAGATTTTCCGCAAGGCGTGCGACAGCCGATCCCACTCGGCCGGGTTGCCGGGGATGCCCAGCCGCAGCCATGACGGGGAATAAGGAAAGCGCCGCGACCAGACATGCGCGCGCGCCAGCCGGTCCTGCGCGGAAGCGGCGTCGCCGGTGTCGTAAAGCCGGAACAGATGCGTGCCCCCCGCCGGACGCCAGTCCGCGCGCAGGGCCAGGCGATCAAGGCGCAGGGCGGCCTCGGCGTGGTGAACAATCGTGTCGTCGGCCCAGGCACGATCCGCCATCGCCTGCGCGCCGATATGCAGCGCGGGTCCGTTGACGGCCCAGGGACCGGCAGCCTCGGACAGGCGGGCCAGCAGGTCGGGGCGCGCCAGCACGAAGCCCAGCCGCAGCCCGGCCAGGCCCCAGAACTTGCCGAAGCTGCGCAGGACCAGCGCGTTCGGGGGAAGCGCGGGGGCAAGCGACAGGTCGGGGCGGGCGTCGGCAAAGCTTTCGTCCACGACCAGGTGGCCGACCGCTCCGGCAAGCTGCGCCAGCACCTCGGGCCGCCAGTCGCGGCCATCGGGGTTGTTCGGATTGACCACGACGGCCAGATCCGCGCCTGCCATTGCCTCGGTCGTCCCCACCTCGGCCACGCGCCAGCCTGCCGCACGCAGGCTGGCCGCGTGTTCGTTGTAGCTGGGCGCGATCACCGCCGCGCGTCCCGCCGGCAAAAGGCGCGGGATCATCTGGATCGCGGCCGAGGCGCCCGCGACCGGCAGGACCCGGTCGGCCGGGCAGCCGAACCAGTCCGAAGCCATGCGGATCAGCCGGTCGGTCGCAGAGGCTGTCGGCAGGGCGCGCCAGACCTCGGGCGGCAAGTCCCCGACCGGCCAGGGACGCCGGTTGATGCCGGTGGACAGGTCGATCCAGTCGCCAGGGCCAAAGCGCCCTGCGGCCGCATCGATGTCGCCCCCGTGGTCCCGTTTCATGATCGGCCCGCCCCGCTTGAATTCAGACGCCCCCGGCCTATCCCGGCTGCCAGTTTTCCACAATATTTTCGGGAATATCGCTTTACAGGGTGGCAAATCGCGCCCACGATGCCCGCAGGAACATTCGGGCGACATCGCCCGTCTGGCTCTCAACCAAGGGTAAGCGGCAGCAGAATCGCTTCCCGTCTGAGGCAGGATGCTGGCATGGCACAAACGGAAGCAGTGATTCCGACCGACGAGATTCATCCCATCGACATCGTCGAGGTTGTGGCCGCCCATCATGACTGGGACTTTGATCGCCTTGCCGACGATCAGATCGCCATGGTGGTCGAGGGGCAGTGGCGCAGCTATTCGCTGACGCTGGCCTGGTCCCACCGGGAGCAGGTGCTGCGGCTGATCTGCACCTTCGACCTGGACCCCCCCGCCGACCGGCTGCCCCATGTCTATGAGACGCTGAACCTGGCCAACGACCAGGTCTGGGACGGGGGCTTCACCTTCTGGTCGAAGCAGCGGCTGATGGTGTGGCGCTATGGGCTGGTGCTGGCGGGCGACGCGGTCGCCTCGGCCGAGCAGGTGGACCAGATGATCGGCAACGCGCTGATTTCCTGCGAGCGCTTCTACCCCTCGTTCCAGCTTGTCGCTTGGGGCAACAGCACCCCCGCCGCTGCGCTGGACATCGCCCTGGGCGAGGCCTACGGACGGGCATGAGGGGCAGGTGGCCCCGCTGCGACAAGGGGGGCCGGATGGGCGATTTCGACGATATCAACAAGCGCGGGCTGGTGCTGGTCGGTTGCGGCCGGATGGGCGGCGCGATGCTGCGGGGCTGGCTGGCGCGTGGGCTTGAACCCGGCGCCGTGACGGTGATCGACCCGCGCCTTGCGCCCGAATGGCAGGACAAGGGATTGCGGGTGAACGCGGACCTGCCTGCCGACCCGGCGGTGCTGGTCCTGGCGGTCAAGCCGCAGATGATGGCGGATGCGCTGGGCGGGGTGCCCACCCTGTCTGACACCCTGGTCCTGTCGGTCGCCGCAGGCACCACCATCGCCACCTACGAGGCCGCCTTCCCCGGCGCGCCCATCGTGCGCGTCATGCCGAACACGCCCGCCGCCATCGGGCAGGGCATCAGCGCCATGATCGGCAACGACCGCGCGACGGCGGCGCATCTTGATCTGGCGGAAACGCTGATGGGTGCCGTGGGCCGCGTTGTCCGGCTGGACCACGAGGACCAGATGGACGCCGTCACCGGCCTGTCGGGCAGCGGCCCGGCCTATGTCTTCCACCTGATCGAGGCGATGGCGAAAGCGGGCGAGGCGCAGGGCCTGCCCGCCGCGCTGTCGCTGGAACTGGCGCGCATGACGGTGGCCGGCGCAGGCGCCCTGGCCATCGACGGGGATGAGGACCCGGCGGTCTTGCGCGAAAACGTCACCTCGCCCGGCGGCACGACGGCGGCGGGGCTTCGGGTTCTGATGGACCCCGACACTGGCCTGCCGCCGCTGATGGCGCGCACCGTCGCCGCCGCGACCGAGCGCGGTCGCGAGCTGGGGAAAGCGCAATGACCATCAGCTTCGACGATTTCCTGAAGGTCGATATCCGCGCCGCCACCATCACCCGCGCCGAACCCTTCCCCGAGGCGCGAAAACCCGCCATCAAGCTGTGGCTCGATGTAGGAGAGTTGGGCGAACGCAAGTCCTCGGCCCAGATCACCCAACACTACCGGCCCGAGGATCTGGTCGGCAAGCAGGTGCTGTGCGTCGTGAACTTCCCGCCCCGCCAGATCGGGCCCGTCCGGTCCGAGGTGCTGGTGCTGGGCGTTCCCGACCCTGACGGAGAGGTCGTGCTGATCCGCCCCGACCTGGACGTCCCGAACGGCGGAAGGATGTTCTGATGCGCCTGCTTGTCACCCGCCCGATGACCGACCGCGCGACCCAGGCCATCCGCGACCGTTTCGACGCCACCTTCCGCGACAACACGCCAATGCCTGAAGCCGAGGCCGCGCAGGCCTTGCGCGACTACGATGCGATCATCCCGACCTTGGGCGATGCCTTCACGGCTGCCGCATTCGCGGATCGGCCGCGCTGCCGAATGCTTGCGAACTTCGGGGCGGGCTACAACCACATCGACATCAAGGCGGCTTCTGCCGCGGGCGTGATCGTCACCAACACCCCCGACGTCGTGACCGACGCCACCGCCGACATTGCCCTGACCCTGATCCTGATGACGATGCGCCGCGCCAGCGAGGGAGAGCGGATGCTGCGTGCAGGCCGGTGGACCGGCTGGAACCCAACGCAGCTTCTGGGCGGGCACGTCACGGGCCGCACCGTGGGCATCATCGGCATGGGTCGCATCGGCCAGGCCATCGCACGGCGTTGCCACCACGGCTTCGGGATGGACGTCGTGTTCTTCAACCGCTCGCCCGTCACCGGTCTGGCGTTTCCGGCCCGCCAGATCGCGGACCTGGACGGGATGCTGCAGCAGGCGGACGTGGCGGTCGTCGCTGTTCCGGGCGGCCCCGGGACGCGCCACCTGATCGGGGCGGCGCAGATGGCGGCGCTTGGTCCGCAAGGCTATCTGGTCAACATCGCGCGCGGCGATGTGGTCGACGAGGCGGCGCTGATCGACGCGCTGGCGAACCGCCGCATCGCGGGCGCGGGACTGGACGTCTACGAACGCGAACCGCATGTTCCCCAGGCGCTGCTGGACGCGCCGAACGCGACGCTGCTGCCGCATCTGGGAACCGCGACCGATGACGTGCGCACCGACATGGGCCTGCGCGCGCTGGACAACCTGATCGCCTTTGCCGAAGGCCGCGACCCTCACGATCGGGTGAGGTGATCGGGCCCTTCAGGAACCCCCTGAAGCTGCGGAATGTTAGTCCGGCACATCGCAGCTTCGAAAGGAGGCATTCATGAACTGGGACATCATCCAGGGAAAATGGAATCAGGTCAAAGGCTCCGTGAAAGAGAAATGGGGCGACCTGACGGACGACGAACTGACCCAGATCGACGGGAACAAGGACCGTCTGGCCGGCAAGCTTCAGGAAAAGTACGGCTGGACCAAGAACGACGCCGAACGCGAGATCGACGACCATTTCCGCGACCGCAGCATCTGACGTGGCCTGCGAACCGAAGGAAAGGGGTGCCGTCCTGGCACCCTTTTTCTTTGCCCCCGGCCGCGCTACCAAGGCCGGAAGCCAGCCGAGGGTCGCATCCATGATGTATTCCTATGTCATCCGCCAGGGCCGCATCGCCCGCCAGGAGAAGGGCGCGTCCCTGGAGGATGCGATCTGGATCGACCTCATCGCCCCCGACAAGGATGAAACGGCCCGCCTGCACGAACTGGGCGTCGATGTCCCGACCCTCGCCGACATGGAAGAGATCGAGATCTCGAACCGGCTGTACCGCGAGTCGGGGATGGACTACATGACCGCCGTGCTGCCGGGCGAACGCGGCGACGGCAATCGCGTGGCGATGCCGGTCAGCTTCATCCTGTCGCCCAAGCGGCTGGTGACCGTGCGCCACCATTCGCCGCGCCCCTTCCTGACCTTTCCCGAACGCGGCGAGCGTTCCACGCTGGGTTGTTCCACCCCGCACCGCCTGTTCATCGGCCTGGTCGAGGAGATCGTCGCCCGCATGGCCGACATCCTGGAGGGCTCGGGCCGGCTTCTGGACGACACCACGCTGATGATCTTCGAGACGCAGAGCGCCCGCGGCCAGAGCGACCGTCTGCAGGCCGCACTGCGCCAGGTGGGCCGCGAGGCCGAGGCCATGGCCCGCATCCGCCTGGGCCTGCTGACGATCGAGCGGATGCTGGCCTTCTATATCGCCGCCATTGACGAACAGCCCGAATCCGCCCGGCTGCGCCCGGTCATCAAGGGCCAGTTGCGCGATGTCCAGGCGCTGGAGGTCCATGCCGACTTCCTGGGATCGCGCGTCAGCCTGGCGGTGGACACGACGCTCGGCATGATCAACCTGGAACAGAACAACACCGTGCGCATCCTGTCGGTCGTGGCGGCGCTGTTCCTGCCGCCGACGCTGATCGCCAGCATCTACGGCATGAACTTCGAGGTGATGCCTGAACTGGACGAAGTCTGGGGCTATCCGATGGCCCTGGGCCTGATGGCCGCGACGGCTGCCGCGACCTGGCTGGTCCTGCGTTGGAAGCGCTGGCTGTAGGCCGTCCCGTCCCTTTGCCGCAAGGGCCCTTGTCGCTGCGGGACCATCCGCCCCTTGGGCGCCACGAACAGGAGTGAGTTTCATGCGCTCGTCATTGTCCTATCTGCGTTGGCCGCTGATCGTCACCGTGCTTGGCGTCCTTCTGGCCGGCTGGCTGGGCCATCGCTTCACCGGCACCACGGCGGGGGCGGTTTCCTTCCTGACGATCGCCCTCGTGCTGGCGATCCTCGAGGTGTCGCTGTCCTTCGACAATGCCATCGTCAACGCTAACAAGCTGAAGGAAATGGCGCCGGTCTGGCAGCGCCGCTTTCTGACCTGGGGCATCATCATCGCCGTCTTCGGGATGCGGATCATCTTTCCGCTGCTGATCGTGGTGATCGCGGCGCAGATCGGGCCCTGGGCCGCGGTCCAGCTGGCCGCCACCAACCCCCAGGAATATTCCCGCCTGATCCACGAGGCGCACCTGCCCATCGCGGCCTTCGGCGGCGCCTTCCTGATGCTGGTCGCGCTGACCTTCTTCTTCGACCAGTCGAAGGAGGTGGACTGGATCGGCAAGATCGAGCGGGCCCTGCGCCGCTGCGGCTCTGTCCGCGGGATGGAGGTCGGCTTCGTCCTGGTCCTGATCCTGGTCTTCGTCTGGCTGCTGCCGGCCTGGGACGAGAAGATCTTCATGTTCAGCGCCATGTGGGGGATCGTGACGTTTCTGGCCGTGGACGCGCTGGGTCATGTCCTTGACCGATGGGGACAGGCGCAGGAGGCCGCCCGCGGCACGGCGCAGGCGGGCCTTGGCGGGTTCCTGTATCTGGAGGTCCTGGACGCGTCCTTCAGCTTCGACGGGGTGATCGGCGCCTTCGCGCTGACGCAGAACCTGTTCCTGATCGCCATCGGCCTGGGCATCGGCGCGATGTATGTACGGTCGATGACCGTCATGCTGGTGGAACGCGGCACCCTGGCCGAATTCCGCTATCTGGAACATGGGGCGTTCTGGTCTATCCTGATCCTGTCGATCATCATGTTCGGCCAGACCATGTGGCACCTGCCCGAAGTCGTGACCGGCCTGCTGGGCGCGGTCTTCATTGCCACGGCCTTCGTGAACTCGATCATGTGGAACCGCCGCCACAAGGGCGAGGCGCATCGCTGACGGCCGCCGCCGCCGGGGGCGCTTCGCCCCCCGGACCCCCCGAGGATATTTTGGCCAGGATGAAACAAGCGCGGCCCTGAACCGCGCCGTCTACATCTGGTCGATCAGATCCAGCATGTCGGGCGGGATCTGCGCCTCGCGCAGGGTGAAGCTGCGGGTCCGGCGGTCATCGGTCACGGTGATGCGATAGGTCAGCCGGTCGGCACAATCGCCGCAAGGCTGGCGTGCCAGCCGGGCAAGCTGGTCCGGCTCGAACGCCTCGCACAGATCCTGGCGCATCTGTTCCGGCTGGTCCTGAACGTCGATGGTCTTGTGCAGGTTCGCGGCCGCGATGCCGCCAAAGCCGCCCTGGGCCGCGATTTCGATGATCATGGCGTCGATCCCCCGATGTCAGGGGGAATCTAGGCCTAGATCGCGATTCCGACAAGTTTCCACGCGCGGCGCAGCATCACGGTCTCGATGCTGCCGCGCCCGGCCAGTTCGATGGCGGCGTCCATGGTCTGATCCGCCCAGTCGGAAAAGCTGGCCATCGGGTTGTTGAGCGTCTGCAGCGCCCGATACCAGATGCGCCCCGGCAGTTCCCACGCGCGGCCGCCAAGATAGGCGCAGAACAGGTAGAAGGCGTGGTTCGGGATGCCCGAGTTGATGTGCACGCCGCCATTGTCGTCGCTGGTGGCGACGAAATGGTCCATGTGCCAGGGCTGCGGATCCTGGCCCAGCAGGTCGTCGGAATAGGCGGTGCCGGGCGCCTTCATGCTGCGCAGGGCCGCGCCGTTGATGCCGGGGCCGAGGATGCCGCGGCCCACCAGCCAGTCGGCCTGATGCACCTCTTGCCCCAGGGCGCGCTGCAGCGCCAGGCTGCCGAAGACATCGGCGATGCTTTCGTTCAGCGCGCCCGACTGGTTCTCGTAGATCAGCCCGCCCGAATGCTGGATCACGCCATGCGCCATCTCGTGCCCGATCACCGACAGTTCCAGGAAGGTGCGGAAGACCTTGCCGTCACCCGTGCCATAGGCCATCTGCGTGCCGTTCCAGAAGGCGTTGTTGTAGTCGCGGCGGTGGTGGACCGTGGCCACCAGTGGCATCCCCTCGCCGTCGAGGGAATTGCGGCCGTATTCCTTGGCGAACAGGGAAAACACCTGGCCTGCCGCGTCATAGGCGGTGTCGGCGTCGGGAATGCCGGTGGGGCCGTCGCCTTCGGACCGGATCAGCTTGCCGGGCAGGGCGGCCTTGTGCTGACCGTCGTGGATGCGCCGGTCAGGGCAGCACAGTCCTTCGGCCGGGGAAACGGCGGCGGTCGCGAAGGCACCGCTGATCGGGTGGGCGGGCGGAAGGCCCCCGCGATTCAGTTCGGCTCGCTCGTCGCGCAGCTTTTCTGTCTGCTTCAGAAGGGCCCGCGCCATCTCGGCCGTTCTGGGATCGCCGCGCAGGGCCATCACCCGCAGCATGTAGGGCGGAACGATGCAGGCGACCGGATGGTGATGCGAACAATGGAGCGAAAAGCACATGAGGCGAATCCCGTTCTGGAAACTCGCCTCATCCTAGCACGGGGCTGACGTGAACGAAACAAGAACGGCGTTGCCTACGCACCCCGCAGCCGGGCCATCAGCGGCACCACGGTGGCTTGCAGGACCGGATTCACCACATAATGGGCAATCGGGATCAGGATCAGTCCCAGGACAAGGCCGAAAATGCCGTCGAAGAACGCGGTCACGGCCCAGGCCGTCAGGCCCGGCGCCTGCGGGACGGCGTGGGCCGCCGCCTCGGCCTGGTGGTGGACCCAGTCATAGGGGCCGTGCCAGCCCAGTTCCGCCAGCCCATGCAGCACGATCTGGCCGCCGACCCAGATCATCGCGGCGGTGCCCACCACCGTCAGGGTCTTCATGAAGCCGGGCATCACCTTGACGATGCCCCGCCCGATGGCCGAGGACAGGCCGTTCTGCCGCGTCGCCAGATGCACGCCCGCGTCGTCCGCCTTCACGATCAGCGCGACAAAGCCGTAAACGGCCGCGGTGATGCCCACGGCGACCACCGCCAGGATCAGCGCCCGCATCGCCAGCGTATCGCTGGCCGGGATGGTGGCAAGGGCGATGGTCATGATCTCGGCCGACAGGATGAAGTCGGTCTTGATCGCGCCCGCCACGCGCGCTTCCTCCAGCGCGGCGCCGTCGCCTTCGGGGTGGGTGTGTTCCTCGCTGTCATGGCTGTCGCCGTAGCCGAGCGCATGGGCCACCTTCTCGGCGCCCTCGTAGCACAGATAGGCGCCCCCCAGCATCAGCAGCGGGGAAATGGCCCAAGGCGCAAACGAAGACAGCAGCAGCGCCACCGGCAGCAGGATCACCAGCTTGTTGAACAGCGATCCGCGCGCGATCTTCCAGACGATGGGGATTTCGCGGCTTGCATCAAACCCGTGGACGTATTTCGGCGTTACCGCCGCATCGTCGATCACCGCGCCCGCCGCCTTGGCCCCGGCCTTGACGGCCTGCCCCGTCACGTCGTCGATGGACGCCGCCGCGACCTTGGATATCGAGGCCACATCGTCCAGAAGTGCCAGAAGTCCGCTCATCCATCCCCCATCGGCTGTATCCGGCGCGATCCTTGCCGTGAATCACGCCGGAAGCAAACCCCCGCGGGGCCGGTTGGTTCAATCCATGCTGACGTTCGCGTCCTTCACCACCGGCTCCCACTTCGCCATCTCGGCCTTGACGTGCTCCGCCAGTTCATCTGGGGTGGATGCGACGATGGTGGCCGAGAACTCGGCCATGCGTCCGGCCACGGCAGGGTCGGCCATGGTGGCCTTGGCGGCGGCGGCAAGCGCCTCGATGGCTTCCGGCGGGGTGCCTGCGGGGGCGAACAGCGCGTTCCACGAATAGGTTTCGTATCCCGGCAGGGTTTCCGCGATGGCGGGCACGTCGGGGAAGCTGGGGGCGCGTTCTGCCGTCGTCACGCCAAGCGCGCGCAGCTTGCCGCTGGTGATATGGCTGGACGCCGAGGGCAGGTTGTCGAAGATGATCGGCACTTGGTTGCCCAGCACGTCGGTCAGCGCGGGGCCCGAGCCCTTGTAGGGGATGTGGTCGATCTGCACCCCGGCCATGGACTTGAACAGTTCGCCCGACAGGTGCAGCGGTGTGCCGTTGCCGGACGAGGCATAGGCCAGCGGGTCGGTCTTGGCGAGGTCGATCAGTTCCTGCACCGTGTTGACCGGCATTTCGGGATTGACCGCCAGCACGTTCGGCACCAGCACCAGCAGCGATACCGGGGCGAAGTCTGCGACCGGGTCATAGGGCTTCTGTTTCAGGATCAGCGGGTTCAGGGCGTGGGTCGCGACCGTGCCCATCAGGATCGTGTAGCCGTCGGCATCCGCCTTGGCGACCTGACCCGCCCCCAGGCTGCCGCCCGCGCCACCGACGTTCTGCACGACGATCTGCTGGCCCAGTTCTTGCCCCATGCGTTCGGCGACGATGCGGCCCACCACGTCGGTGGACCCTCCGGCGGCGAAGGGAATGACCAGGGTGATCTGGCGATCAGGAAATTCGGCGGCGGCGGCCCCGGCAAGGCCGAGGGCAAGGGTCGAGGCCAGCAGGATGCGGCGGGTGATCATGGGCAGTCCTTTCATGGTTCAGGCGTCGCTTTCGGTGAAGACCTCGTCCCGACGCTTGCGGATCTGGGGCAAGAAGACCAGCACCAGGATCGCCAGCGACAGGACCAGCAGGCCCGCGCTGATCGGGCGGGTGACGAAGGTGGTGGGATCGCCGCGCGACAGGATCATGGCGCGGCGCAGGTTTTCCTCCAGCAGCGGGCCGAGGACGAAGCCCAGCAGCAGCGGCGCGGGTTCGCAGCGCAGCTTGGACATGACGTATCCCAGCAGGCCGAAGAATGCGACCGCGAACAGGTCGTAGGGGTTCGAGTTGACGGAATAGACCCCGATCGAGCACATCGCCATGATGATCGGGAACAGCACGTAATAGGGCACCGTCAGCAGCTTCACCCACAACCCGATCAACGGCAGGTTCAGCACGACCAGCATCAGGTTGCCGATCCACATCGACGCGATGATGCCCCAGAACAGTTCGGGCTGTTCGGACACCACGTTCGGGCCGGGCACGATGCCCTGGATGATCATCGCGCCGATCATCAGCGCCATGACCGGATTGGCGGGAATGCCCAGCGTCAGCAGCGGGATGAAGGAGGTCTGCGCCCCCGCGTTGTTGGCGCTTTCCGGCCCCGCGACCCCGGCGAGCGCGCCCTTGCCGAACTCCTCGGGATGCTTGGACAGCTTCTTTTCGACCGTGTAACTGGCAAAGGCCGCCAGGATCGCGCCGCCGCCGGGCAGGATGCCCAGCACCGACCCCACGCCCGTGCCGCGCAGCACCGGGCCGACCATCTGGCGGAACTCGTCCCGGGTGGGGAACAGGCGGGTGATGTTCCTGGTCATCACCTCGCGGTCGTGCTCGTCCTCCAGGTTGCGCAGGATCTCGGCGATGCCGAAGACGCCAACGGCCACGGCCACGAAGTTCAGCCCGTCGGCGAACTGCGTCATACCCAGGGTGAAGCGAGGCGCGCCGGTATAGACGTCGGTGCCGACCATGCCCAGGAGCAGGCCAAGGACGACCATCGCCAGCGCCTTCAGCACCGATCCGTGGGCCAGCGCCACCGACATCACCAGGCCCATGACCATCAGGCTGAAGTATTCCGCCGCGCCGAATTCCAGCGCGATGGCGGTCAGCGGGGGCGCGAAGATCGCCACCAGGAAGGTCGCGACCGACCCCGCGAAGAACGAGCCGATGGCGGCGACAGCCAGCGCCGTGCCCGCGCGTCCCTTGCGCGCCATCTGGTAGCCGTCGATGGCCGTCACGGCGGAACTGCTTTCGCCCGGCATGTTGATCAGGATCGCCGTGGTCGATCCGCCGTATTGCGCGCCGTAATAGATCCCCGCCAGCATGATCAGCGAGGACACGGGTTCCAACTGGAAGGTGATCGGCAGCAGCATGGCGATGGTGGCGGTGGCGCCGATGCCGGGCAGCACCCCGATCAGCGTGCCCAACAGGACCCCGATCAGGCAGAAGGCCAGGTTCGCCAGCGACGAGGCGACGCCGAAGCCCAGCGCGAGGTTGGATAGCAGGTCCATGCGCGCCCCTTACAGCGGAAGCCAGGGGCCGAAGCGCCGGAAGGGCAGGCCCAGGCCGTAGGAGAAGACCAGCGTCGCCAGCACCGTGACCGCCACCGCCAGCACCAGCGCCGCCAGGGGCCGCATCCGCACCGAGGCTTGGCTGGCGATCAGCGTGGTGATGAACAGCGCTGGCACGAAGCCCAGGCCGCGCACGGTCAGGCCGAAGAAGATCGGCGCGGGCAGGATGAACAGGATGCCGCGCCAGGCGATGCGCCCGAAGGGCTCGTCATCCGGCCGCCCGAAGGCCTTGAACAGGATCACCGCGCCCAGGATGAACAGCAGCCCCGACAGGACCATCGGAAAATAGCCCGGCCCCATGCGGATCGAGGTTCCCATCTCCAGCCCCAGCGATTGCCAGCCGAAAAAGCCGGCGGCGGCCATCAGCAGCAATCCGGCAGCGATGTCGGTGTCGTCTTTCGGTTTCGTGGACATGATCCCCCCATGCCGGAAACCCGCCGCCGGCGTGGCGGCGGGGCAGTCGGGTCAGTCGGCGTAGACGCCCGCAGCCTCGATCACCGGCTTCCAGCGGGCGATCTCGGCTTCCAGCTTGGCCTTCAGCGCCTCGGGCGTGGCGTCTGCGGCGGGCGAGGGCGCGGTGCCCAGGTCGGCCATGGCCTTGGTCACGCCCTCGTCGGCAAGGGCCTTTTGCAGCGATTCCGACAGGCGCTGGTTCACCTCGGGCGGGGTGCCCTTGGGGGTATAGATGCCGTGCCAGATGCCGAACTGCATCGCCTCGAACCCGGATTCGGCCGCCGTGGGCAGGTCGGGGAACAGGTCCAGGCGTTCGGGCGTGGTCACGGCATAGGCCTTGATCGTGCCGCCCTTGATCTGCTGGGTGGTGTTGGTGGTCTGGTCGCACATGATGTCCACCTGGCCGCCAAGCAGGTCGGTCATCGCGGGGCCGGTGCCCTTGTAGGGGACCGTCACCAGGGGCGCTTCCAGCGCCTGCATCAGCAGCATCCCGCAGAGGTGGCTGGCCGCCCCGATGCCTGCATTGGCCAGCGTCAGCGAATCGGCGTTCGCCTTGACGTATTCGACAAAGGCCGGGAAATCGGCGGGTTCGAAATCCTGCCGGGCGGTCACGACCATCGGCACCTCGGTAACGAGGCCCACATAGTCGAAGGCGTTCAGCGTGTCATAGGCCAGGTTGCGATACAGCGTGGCGGATGTCGCCATGCCGATGTGGTGCAGCAGCACCGTGTATCCGTCGGCTTCCGCCTTGGCGACCCGGCCCGCGCCCAGCGTGCCGCCCGCGCCGCCGACGTTTTCGACGACGATCTGCTGGCCCAGATCCTCGGACATGCGTTCGGCGACCAGGCGGGCAACCGTGTCGGTGGGACCGCCGGCCGCAAAGGGCACGACCATGGTGATCTGGCGTTCGGGATAGCCTTGGGCGAATGCGGGCGCGGTCAGGATGGTGGCGGCGAAAAGCGCGCCGATCAGTTTCGAAGCGGTCATGTGTCCTCCCGGATGGATCGGTCGGCACGCTCCTCCGTGCCGTCGTTCTGCGATCAGATTGCGACAGCAATCCGGCAGGACACAAATGATTTCTTTCCGAAGTCCTTAACGTTCCAGCTTGTTTCCGCTGCGTCATGCAGATGCGGGTACTATCCCTTGGACAGCGCGGCCACCGGATCCAGGCGCGAGGCGCTTCGCGCGGGCAGGAAGCCGAAGGTGATGCCGATCAGGGTGGAACTGACCAGCGCCGCGATCATGGCGTCGGGGGACTGGATCATCGTGAAGCTGGTGTTCAGCCGGTCGAAGACCAGGTTGAAGCCAAGCGCCGCCGCGATCCCCAGCACGCCGCCGATCATGCAGACCAGCACGGCCTCGATCAGGAACTGCTGCAGGATGTCGCTGCGCCGCGCGCCGACCGCCATGCGCAGCCCGATTTCCCCCACGCGTTCCGTGACCGACACCAGCATGATGTTCATCACCCCGATGCCCCCCACCACAAGCGAGATCACGGCGATGGCCGAGACCAGCAGCGTCAGCGTCCCGGTGGTGCTGGTGATGGTCTGGCGGATCTCGTCGGTGTTGACGATGAAGAAATCCTGCGTGCCGTGCCGCTGCGTCAGGAAGTCGGTCACGGCGTCCTGCGCGGCGCCCATGTCCGCGTCGTCCGCGATGCGCAGGGTCAGGCTGGACAGGGTGGAGGTGCCCAGATAGCGCGCCTGCACGGTGGTATAGGGCGCGTAGAGCCGCAGGCTCTGGCTGCCGCCCGGCCCGCGAGATGCGATTTCCGCCACGCCCACGACGCGCAGCAGCGCGTTGCTCGCATGGATCACCTGGCCCACGCCGCTGTCGGGACGGTCCGGAAACAGGCTGTCGCGGGTGTTGGTGTCGATCACCACCTCTTGCGCCATGCGGGCGATGGCCGTGGGGCCGAAGCCGCGCCCGGCGATGATCCTGGACCCGGTGACGGTGAAGTAATCCCCGCCGACACCGCTGATCTGGGCATTCGCCTCGGCCGCGCCGAAGCGGATCGTGGCCGTGGCCGCCGTTCCGGGGGTTGCCGCTGCCACAAAGGGCAATCGCGCCACAGCTTCGGCGTCGGACGCCACCAGCGTCTTGATGCGTCCGGACCGCATGTCGCCGAAGTCGCGGCCCGGAAAGACCTCCAGCGTGTTGGTGCCCAGGCTGGAGATGTTTGCCAGCACCTGCTGGCGCGATCCTTCGCCAAGCGCCACCACCGACACGACGGAGGCGATGCCGATGATGATCCCCAGCATGGTCAGGAAGCTGCGCAGCTTGTGGGCGCGCATCGACACCAGCGCCATGCGCAGCGCCTCCCAGAACGCGCTGCCGGGCAGGGCGGATGCCTCTTTTCCGGCCTTTTCGCGGCGGACGGACGCAGACTCGGGCTGGTTCTGGCGGTCGGCGATGATGTTGCCGTCACTGATCTCGATGATGCGGCGGGCGCGGGCGGCGACCTTGGGGTCATGGGTGACGATGATGATCGTGCGGCCGTCCGCGTTCAGTTCGGACAGGATCGACAGCACTTCCTCGCCGCTGTGGCTGTCCAGCGCGCCGGTCGGTTCGTCCGCAAGGATGACGCTGGCGTCGTTGATCAGCGCGCGGGCAATGGACACCCGCTGCTGCTGGCCGCCCGACAGGGCCGCCGGGCGGTGATCCAGCCGCGTGCCGAGGCCAAGCCGGTCCAGAAGCTGCGCGGCACGCCTGCGCCGCGCCGACACGGCCTCGCCGCGATAGACGGCCGGGATCTCCACGTTGCCCAGGGCGGTCAGTTCCGGCAGCAGGTGGTATCGCTGAAAGATGAAGCCGAAACGCTCGCGCCGCAGCACCGCCAGGCCCGCGCTGTCCAGCGCGCCGATGTCCTGGCCCGCGAAGCGGTAGGTGCCGGTGCTGGGCCGGTCCAGGCAGCCCAGGATGTTCATCAGCGTCGTCTTGCCCGAGCCGGATGCGCCGATGATCGCCACGAACTCGCCGGGGCGGATCGACAGGTCCACGTCGCGCAACACGGTCAGGCTGCCGTCGCCCGACGGATAGCTTCGCCCGATCCCGGACAACTGGATGATCGGCTGGTCCATGGCTCAGCCCCGCATCCCGCGCGGCATCCCGCCCAGCGGATTGCGGCCGGACGGGCGGCCCGCATCCTCTGACGCGCCCGTGCCGGTCACGATCTTCTCGCCCTCGGCCAGGCCTTCGGTGATCTCGGCCATGACCTTGTCGTTCAGCCCGACGCTGACGACGCGTTCGGACAGCGTGCCGTCGCTTCCCTCGACCTGCAGGCGATAGCGGCCGTCGCGGTCGGGCGTGCCCAGCGCGATGGATGGCACCGTCAGAACGTCCTTGGCCGATCCCATGACGATATGCACCTCGGCCGTCATGTAGGTGCGCAGCTTGCCGTCCGGGTTCGGCACGGTGAAGCGGCCGTTGTAATAGATCGCCTCGGATGTGGCGCTGGTCGATGATGCGCTGCTGCCGCTGATGCTGCTGTCGTTGACGATGGATTCGGGCGCGGGGGCCACGGTCTCCAGTACCCCGTCGTAGCGGCGGTTGGGGGCGCCAAGCACCGTGAACCACACCTTCTGGCCGGGCTCGACCTGGCCGATGTCGGCCTCCGAGATCTCGGCAAACACCTCCATCTGCGTCAGGTCGCCCAGGACCGCGATGGTCGGCGCGGATTGCATGGCGTTCACCGTCTGGCCCTGCTGGGCGGTGATCGCCAGCACGGTCCCGTCGCTGGGCGCGGTGATGCGGGTATAGCCAAGGTTCGCCTCGGCGGTTTCGATGGCGACGGCGGCCTGGGCGATCTGGGCATCCAGCGCCTCGATCTGGGCCTTGGCAACGGCGACATCGGACACCGCCGTGTCATATTCGTTCTGCAGGGTCAGGTTGCTGCGCTGCAACGTTTCCAGCCGCTTCAGCGTGCGCTGCGCCAGATCCAGTGTCGATTCCCGCTCGACCCGCTGGGCGCGGGCGACGGCCAGATCAGACTGCGCGGACTTCAGCGCGTTCTGCTGGCTGACCGAGTCGATTTCCGCGATCAGGTCGCCCTTTCTGACTGTCTGCCCCAGCTCAACGGCAATGCGGGTGATCCGGCCCGAGGCCTGGGCGCCGACCGCCACCAGATTGCGCGGCTTGATCGTGCCCTGCGCCAGCACCGACACCTCGATGTCGCTGCGGGTGACGGGGGTGGTCAGCACCTGCGCGTCGCCGCTGCCGGTGGGTTGGCCGATGCCGACGGCGGCCGCCGTCGCCGCAAGCGCCCCGCACAGGGCAAGCCCGATCACTCCGTGACGAAACCGAAACCGCATGAGCCTGTCCTTGCCTTCCCGTCCTCAGCGCAGCGCGCGGGCCATGACGTGGCGGATGACGCCGCTGCCGTCTGACACCAGAAGATAGCGCTCGCCATCGCGAATCCAATGCTGGCCCCGGGGCGGCCGGGGCAGGTCGGCCCGGCGATGGTCGATCCGGTCGCCGCGGCCCTTGTAGGTCTGGCCCGGCTGCCAGTCGCGGCCGGGTTCGGCGCGACGGTCGTCGCCCGCATGGCGCGGCGCGGGACGGCCCTCGTTGTGGTGCCGGGGGCCTTTCCCCTCGCGTCCCGCCTGCGGCGGACAGTCGCGATGCCGGTCCTGACGCTCGCAGCGCGGTGTTTCCTTCGCGACGGCGGGCAGGGCGGGAAGGGCGGTCAGGCCGACCAGGGCTGCAAGAAGAAGCCGTTTCATGGCGTGGGTCTTTCGGATCGATTGCGACAAGGGCAGGTTCTAGGCCATGACCTTGTCCCGCGTTCGTCCGGCGCGTATCGAAAGGTTTCCGCGCAGCGCCGATTTGTAAACAAAGGTTTCCAGCGCCGCGCCGGAAACAGTCCGTTGCAAATTTCGCCGCAGCGCCCGCGCGGCGCGGCTATAGTCGCTTGGCAACAGACAATCAGGACCCCGATGACCGGCAGCCCGCACATCCTTGTCGTCGATGACGACGCTGAAATCCGCAGCCTGCTGGCGCGCTATCTGGGCGGGCAGGGCTTTCGCGTCACCACCGCGCAGGACCGGCGCGACTGCATGGCCCGCGTGGCGGACGCGCGCCCCGACCTGATCGTGCTGGACGTGATGCTGCCCGACGGCACGGGACTGGAGATCTGCCGCAGCCTGCAGGACCAGCGCCCGCGCGTGCCCGTGATCCTGCTGACCGCGCTGAAGGAGGACGTGGACCGCATCGTCGGGCTGGAGATCGGCGCCGACGACTATCTGGGCAAGCCCTTCAATCCACGCGAGTTGACCGCCCGCATCCGCGCCGTGTTGCGCCGCAGCAGCCCCGAGGATGCGGCGCCGGCCGAGCCTGCACGCAGCTACTGCTTCGCCGGGCTTCAGGCCATGCCGGACCAGCGGCGCGTCGTGGCGGGCGGGATGGACATCGACCTGACCGGGGCCGAGTTCGACCTGCTGATGGTCTTTCTGGAACGGCCGGGCCGGGTCCTGTCCCGCGACCTGCTGCTGGACCTGACGCAGGGCCGGGACCGCGATCCGCTTGACCGTTCGATCGACGTGCTGATGAGCAGGCTTCGCCGCAAGCTGTCCTCGGATGCGGGGCCCATGATCTTCAAGACGGTGCGCAACGGCGGCTACCAGCTTGCCGTGCCCGTGCAGGCCGAGAAGACCGAGCCGTGACCTCGCTTCGCAATCGCATCGCGGGCTTCATGATCCTGGCGATCGTCGTGGTGATCGCGCTGGCGACGCTGGTGGCGATGCAGATGATGCAGCGCCCGCTGCCGGAAACCGCGACCATCCCCGTCGCCCGCCAGATCGCCTGGAACGTCCGCTTCGCCGAGGCCGATCCCCAAGCCGCCGCCGGGGCAGGCATCGTCTTTGCCGATGCGCCCGCGCCGGGGCTGCCCGAGGAACGTTCCACCGGGCGATGGACGCGGGTTCTGGGTCGGCAAGGGATGCAGCATCCGCTGGTCGTGACCGCAGATCCGCAGGGCACGACAATGCGGATCTCGGTCGATCTGGGGGATCGGTGGCTGGTGCTGCCCTTGCCCGACCTGCGTCCTCCGCGCGGGGGATGGCGCATCTTCGGGGCTTGGATGGCGCTGATCGTCACCGGCGCCACGGCCGTTTCGCTGATCGCCGCCACGCGGATCACCGGGCCCTTGCGCATCCTGGAAAACGCCGTGGACCGCATCGGCCGCGACGGCGTGCTGGTGCCGATCCCCGAAACCGGGCTGCCGGAAACGCAAGCCACGGCGCGCGCGCTGAACCACCTGTCGGCGCGGCTGAAATCCGCCATGGAAAGCCGGATGCGGCTGGTCGCGGCGGCAGGCCACGACCTGCGCACCCCCATGACCCGGATGCGCCTGCGCGCCGAATTCGTCGAGGATGACGACGAGCGGGAAAAATGGCTTGCCGACCTGGCCGAGCTTGACGCCATCGCCGACAGCGCCATCCGCCTGGTCCGGGACGAGGTGACGCAGGCCGCCGCCCAGGATCTGCGGCTGGACCGGCTGGTGGGCGACGTGGCGCAGGAGCTTGGCGCCCTGGGCTATCGCGTGACGGTCGCGTCCCTGGCGCCGGTGACGGTCACGGCGGACCCCTTGTTGCTGAAGCGTGCCGTCCGCAACCTGGTGATCAACGCCGCGACCCACGGCAAGGCCGCCCGCGTCAGCCTGTCGCGCCAGGTCGACCGCGCCGAACTGGTGATCGAGGATGACGGCCCCGGCATCCCCGAGCCCCTGATGGAACGCGCCTTCGAGCCCTTCTTCCGCGTGGACGAGGGCCGCCGCAAGGCCCTGCCCGGCGCGGGCCTGGGCATGGCGATCGCGCGGCAGATCATCGACCAGTTGGGCGGCGCGGTCACGCTGGCGAACATGCAGGCGGGGGGCCTGCGGCAGCGGGTGGTGCTGCCGGCGCGGGCATGGCCGGTTTCAGACCGGAACGGTTCCTGCAAGCGCGGCTGAGGCGGGCTTCCTACTGGATGTCGCGGATCGCCGGATAGGCCGCCCGGAACGCCTGGTAGGCCGCGTCGAAACGGTCGCGCAGGGCTGTTTCCGGGGCGATCTCCTCGACCACGTCGGGCGCCGTCATGACCTGGGCCACGCTGCCCGCGCCTGCCGCCACCATGCCCAGGCGCGCCGCACCCAGGGCCGCGCCGAACTCGCCATCGGCGGGCAGGGTCAGGGTCACGTCCAGCGTGGTGGCGATCACGCGCAGCCAATAGCGCGACCGGGCGCCCCCGCCGATGGCCATCATCCGGTCCAGCCGGGCGCCGGTGGCCTTCAGCGCCTCGTGGCTGTCGCGCAGCCCGAAGGCCACGCCTTCCAGAACGGCGCGGGTCATGTCGTCGCGCGTGGTCCCCGATCCAAGGCCCGTGAAGGCGCCACGGATGACCGCGTCGTTGTGCGGGGTCCGCTCGCCGGACAGGTATGGCAGGAAGCGCACGGCGCTGGGCGCCAGCAGGTCGTCGCCCAGACCGGCCGTCAGGTCGGCGGGACGCGCGCCGGTGATCTGCGACAGCCAGTTGAGGCTGTCGGTCGCCGACAGCATCACGCCCATCTGGTACCAGGTGCCGGGCACCGCATGGCAGAAGGTGTGCAGGGCCGTGGCGGGCGCCGGGTGATAGCCGTCGCGCGCCGCCAGCAGCACGCCGGACGTGCCCAGCGATACGAAGCCCTGACCCTCGGCCATGGCGCCGATGCCGCAAGCGGCGGCGGCGTTGTCGCCCGCGCCGCCCGCCACCACCACCGGATGCGACAGGCCCCAGGCCTGCGCCAGGTCCGGGCGCAGTTGCCCGGCGGGGGCCGATCCCTCGACCAGCCGCGGCATCTGGTCGCGCCGCATGTGGCCCGCCTCCAGCAGCGCGTCGGACCAGTCGCGCGCGCCGGTATCCAGCCAGGACGTTCCCGCCGCATCCGACAGATCCGAGACGTGTTCGCCCGTCAGATGCAGGTTCAGGTAGGCGGCAGGCAGCAGGACGCGGGCGATGCGGGCATGGTTTTCCGGCTCGTGCCGGCGGACCCATTCCAGCTTGGGGGCGGTGAAGCCCGGAAATACGATATTGCCCGACAGTTCGCGCAGGCCGGGGGTGCCGTCCAGCCGCGCGGCCTCGGCATGGCTGCGGGTGTCGTTCCACAGGATGCAGGGACGGATCACGCGGTCGCCCGCGTCCAGCAGCGTGGCGCCGTGCATGTGGCCGGCCACGCCGATGCCGCGCAGGTCCGCGAATTCGGGGTGACGGTCGCGCAGTTCGGCAACGGCATCGTCAAGCGCCGCGATCCAGTCGGCCGGGTCCTGTTCGGACCAGCCGGAATGGGGATGGCGGACGGGATAATGCCGCTCGGTCGAGCCGACCGGCCTGCCGCCGCCGTCCACCAGCAGCGCGCGCAGGCCCGAAGTGCCAAGGTCGATACCCAGAAAACTCATGCTAGTCCCCTTCAAGATGCCGCTATCTTGCCGAAAGGCCGGAAGGCGTCAAACGCCGGTCCGCTGTCGGTCCAGCAGCGCCTCGGCCATGCCGGACAGACCCGGCAGCACCACGGCCGCCCCGGCATCCGCCAGGCGCCGGGCGTGATCGTCGCGCATCCCGTCCAGATGGCTGCCGCCGGTGAAACCCACGGCGCGCATTCCGGCGGCCCGCGCCCCCGCGACGCCATGGGGCGAATCCTCCATCACCGCGCAGGCCCCGGGCAGGATGCCCAGGCGGTCCGCGGCCAGCAGGAACAGGTCGGGGGCGGGCTTGCCGCGCTTGACCTGGTCGGCGCTGAAAACGCGGGCGCCGAAACGATCCGCCAGCCCCGCAACATCCAGCGTGATCCCCAGGCGACGGACCGAGCTTCCGGTGGCGATGGCGACCGCGACGCCCTGCGCCGCCAGATCGTCCAGCAGCGCCGGAATGCCGGGGATCACCCGCAGCTCGGCCGGATAGCGGGCCAGCAGCCGTTCCTCGAAATCGCGGGCGAAGTCGGGCAGGTCGGGGCGGTCCAGCGCCTCGGCAATGTGGCTGACGATGGCCTGGATCGACATACCCAGGAACCGCTTGCGCAAATCGTTCGGCGTGGCGTGCAGCCCTTCGGCCGCCATCATGTCGGACAGGGTTTCCAGCGACATCGGCTCGCTGTCCACAAGGCAGCCGTCCATGTCGAAGATCACGGCGCGGATATGGGACATGCGGTCTCCTGTTGGCGATAACGGGCAAGCTCTACACGCATCGCGGCCGGATGACAAACCGCGCCCGACAGGCTAGGGCTGCGGCATGACACAGTCCCATCACCAACCTGTCCGAGAGCTTTACGTATCCCCCGACGCCGCAGGCGCGCTGCTGGCCGAGGCGGCCCGGCTGCCCGCCTGGAGCCTTGACGGGCGGCAAGCCGGAGAGTTGGGCCTGCTGATGAACGGCGGCCTTGCCCCGCTGCGCGGCTACATGACCGAGGCGGACCACCGGGCGGTCGAACAGGGGGCGTTCGCGCCGTGGCCGGTGCCGCTGGCCTTGCAGGTCAGTGCCGACTTCGCGGACCGAGTGCAGCCGGGCGACGACATCGCCCTGCGCGATAGGGGCGGCGCGGTGCTGGCGGTCATGTCCGTGACCGACCGCTGGGGCGATCCGGCGCTGCTGGGCGGCAAGGTCAAGGGGCTGCGGCGGCCCACCGGCGGCATGACCCCGAACGACCTGCGCGCCATGTTCCGCCAGCGCGGCATCGACCGGGTTCTGGCGATCCAGCCGGGCCATGCGGTCCAGGTGGCCCCCGCAGCCCGTCTTGCGCAGCGCCTTGGGGCGGCGCTGCTGATCCAGGCCCTGCCGGGGGTCGCCATCGACCCGCCCGCCGGCGCCATCCTTGCGCCGCTGCCCGTGCCGCCTCCGCAAGGGCCGGGGGCGGTGTTGTGGCAGGGCCTTGTCGCGCGGAACCACGGGGCCACGCATCTCGTTCCGGACGGCGATCCCGAGGCACGGGACCTCTACCGCCGGCATCAGGACGACATCGGGGTGCAGATGGCGATCCCGGACGGGATGGCCTGAGGACCACCCAAAGCTATACATTCCGCAGGAAGGCAGTCCCCCCATGACCCCGACGCGCGCAGGCGACCCCGGCTACAATCCCTGGCTTGCCACCGTGCTGCTGCTGCTGGGCAACTTCATGAACCTGATCGATGTCAGCATCGTCAACGTGGCGCTGCCCTCGATTCAGCGCAACCTCGGCGCGACCGCCGCCCAGATCGAGTGGGTGTCCGCCGCCTATGTGCTGGCCTTTGCCGCCGGGCTGCTGCCCTTCGGACGCTTCGGCGACAAGTTCGGGCGCAAGCGGCTGTTCCTGATGGGCGTGGGGCTGTTCACGCTGGCATCCGCCTTGTGCGGGTTCGCGCAGACCATGCCCATGCTGATCTGGTCGCGCGCGCTGCAGGGGATCGGCGGCGCGATGATGGTGCCGCAGGTCATGGCGATCATGCACGTGATGTTTCCCCCCGAACAGAAGGCGCGCGCCTTTGCGCTGGCAGGCGTGGTCGCAAGCCTGGGCGCGGTGACGGGGCCGCTGCTGGGCGGGGCGTTGATCACCGGCAACATCGCGGGGCTCGACTGGCGGCCGATCTTCCTCGTGAACCTGCCGGTCGGGCTGTTCGTGATCGCGGCGGGCCTGCGCTGGATTCCCAAGCTGTCGTCCGACCGGCGCATGGCGATCGACTGGATCGGCATCGCGCTGTTTTCCGCCGCCGTCCTGCTGATCGTCCTGCCGGTGATCGAGGGCGCGCTGCTGGGCTGGCCCTGGTGGTGCGTGGCGATGCTGGCTGCAGCCCTGCCGGTCGGCGCGCTGTTCGTGCAACGGCAGGTGGCGTTGTCGCGCCAGGGGCGCGCGCAACTGCTGCCCGTCACCCTGATGCGGAACTGGGGCTTCCTATCGGGCGTGGCCATGGTGATGCTGCATTTCTCGGCCATACCGGGGATGTTCCTGGTGCTGGCGATCTATCTGCAGACCGGCTTCGGCCTTGACCCAATGCAGTCGGGCATCGCCACGGCGCCGTTTCCGCTGGGCATCATGCTGGGCAGCTACATCACCGGCCGCTTCGGCACCAGGTGGCTGTCGCCGCGGATGGCCATCGGCGTGTCGATCCTGCTGGGCGGGATGATCTTCCTGCGCCACGCCACGGGGCACCCGCCGCAAGCCTTCAGCGCGCTGTCGCTGGCGGCACCCCTGGCAATCTGCGGCTTCGGGATGGGACTGACCATCTCTCCGCTGTTCCAGTCCGTCCTGCAGGCGGTGCCGGGCCATGATGCGGGCGCAGGATCGGGGGCGATGCAGGCCTTCCAGCAGGTCGGTGCGGCCGTCGGGATCGCGGTCGTGTCCAGCCTGTTCTTTGTCCGGCTGCACGGGCAGGGCGGAGATGATTATGCCGGGGCCATGTCCCATGCGCTGGTTTATCAGGTCGGCGCGTTCACGGCGATCCTGGTCGTCCTTGCGCTGCGAGGAGCCTTGCGCGGCAAGGCCGATCCCTTGCCGCGCCGTGAAAGCGTCAGTGGACGCTGACGGGCGTCAGTTCGTTCTGGCGCGCCAGCATGAAGGCCAGCGACCGGTCCTTGACAAGCGCCAGGCGTTCGCCATCGGTGTCGTGGACGGCATACATGCTTTCAACGCCCGGCAGTTGCTGGCGGATTTCCTGCGGCAGGGTGCGGGTCTCGACCTGCCGGATATAGACTGTCTTTTCGGCGTCGATGCCGCCGAAATCGAATTTGGTATCCATGATGATCCCCTTTACTTGCGGCTGATCGGAATGGTCTGGACGACCTGCTGCGGACGTTCGCGGCGAAGGTCCACATGCAGCAGCCCGTTTTCGATCTGCGCGCCCACGACCTCGACCCCGTCGGCCAGAACGAAACTGCGCTGGAACGCGCGCGAGGCGATGCCCCGGTGCAGGAACACGCGCCCGGTATCGGGCTCGGCCTGGCGGCCGCGGATGACAAGCTGCCGGTCCTCGGTCGTGACCGACAGGTCGGCTTCGGAAAAACCGGCCACGGCCAGCGTGATGCGGAAGCCGTCGGGCGCGATATGCTCGATGTTGAAAGGCGGATAGCCCTCGGCGCCCTTGGCGGCGCGTTCTGCCAAACGCTCCAGCTGGTCGAAACCCAGCAGGTAGGGGTGCGCCCCCAGCGAAATCTTCGTCATCTCAGCCCTCTGCCCATGAAGCGACTGCATGGCGGGCCCCGATCCGGCAACCCGTTGACGATTATATGTGGGGTGGTGACGCCCAGCGCAAGATGCGGTGCGGACACGGGAATATTCCGTTAACCACGCGTTCCTGTTAACACCGCCGACAAGACGCGCTATGATGCTGGAAACAGGGTCAAACGTCCCACCGGGCAAAGCCAGATGAACATGCACCACGAGATGTCCCACGACGATATCGCCCGCGCGCGACTGGCGGCCCTGCGGTGCGAGCATCGCGACCTTGACGAGGCGATCGCGGCCTTGTCGGCGCAGCAGCTTACGTCCTCGCTCGCGCTGCAGCGGCTGAAAAAGCAGAAGCTGGTCCTCAAGGACCAGATCGCCCGGCTCGAGGATGAGATCACTCCCGACATCATCGCCTGATTGCGGGCCTGCGCCCCGCGCGCTATTGCGGGCGCAAGCAATCGGGGAACGGCGATGGACAAACCGGTCGGGATCATCATGGGCAGCCAGTCCGACTGGCCCACCATGCGCGAGGCCGCAGCGATACTGGACGAACTGGGGGTGGGCTACGAGGCGCGGATCGTCAGCGCCCATCGCACGCCCGACCGGTTGTGGGACTATGGCAAGACCGCCGTGTCGCGCGGCCTGAAGGTCATCATCGCGGGCGCGGGCGGCGCGGCGCATCTGCCGGGCATGATGGCGTCGAAGACCCGCGTGCCGGTGATCGGCGTGCCGGTGCAGACCAAGGCGCTGTCCGGGGTCGATTCCCTTTATTCCATCCTGCAGATGCCCAAGGGCTATCCCGTGGCCACCATGGCCATCGGCGCGGCAGGCGCCGCCAATGCCGGGCTGATGGCGGCAGGTATCCTGGCCATCAGCGATCCCGCCTTGGCCGAACGCCTGAACGCCTGGCGCCAGGCCTTGTCCGACTCGATCCCTCAGGAGCCGCGCGATGAATGACGTCCAGACGATCGGCATCCTGGGCGGCGGCCAGTTGGGCCGGATGCTGTCCGTCGCCGCCAGCCGCCTTGGCCTGCGCTGCCACATCTTCGAGCCCGGCGCCGCGCCCGCAGGCGACGTGGCCTGGCGGCTGACGACCGCGCCCTATGAGGACGTCGACGCCCTGCGTGCCTTCGCCGAAAGCGTGGACGTGATCACCTATGAATTCGAGAACGTGCCGACCTCGGCCCTGGACCTGCTGGAATCGATCCGGCCGATCCGCCCGAACCGCCGCGCGCTGGCGGTGTCGCAGGACCGGCTGGCTGAAAAGACCTTCCTGAATGACATCGGCCTGGCGACCGCGCCCTTCGCCGATGTGCCGTCCGAATCCGACCTGGACGCCGCCATCGCAGCCATCGGCCGTCCCTCGATCCTGAAAACCCGGCGGATGGGCTACGACGGCAAGGGGCAGGTCCGCATCGGCGACGGCCCGGCCGAATGGACCGGTGCGCCCTCCGTCCTGGAAGGCTTCGTCGATTTCAGCGCCGAGATCAGCGTCATCATCGCGCGCGGCGCCGACGGTCAGGTCGCGGCCTTCGACCCCGGCCTGAACGTCCACCGCGACGGCATCCTGCGCACCACCACCGTGCCCTGCGGACTGCCCTCCAAGACCACGACCGACGCCGTGCTGATCGCCGCGCGGATCGCCAACGCGCTGGACTACATCGGCGTCATGGGGGTCGAACTGTTCTTCACCCCGCAAGGCCTGATCGTGAACGAGATCGCCCCCCGCGTCCACAATTCGGGCCACTGGACGCAGGCGGGTTGCGCCGTGGACCAGTTCGAACAGCATATCCGTGCGGTCGCCGGCCTGCCGCTTGGCGACGGCAAGCGCTACGCCGCCGTGGCGATGGAAAACCTGATCGGCGACGACCTGGATCGGGTGCCGGACCTGCTCAGGACGCCGAACGTGCAGGTCCATCTCTACGGCAAGGGCACGCCGCGTCCGGGACGCAAGATGGGCCATGTCAACCGGATCACCGGATGACGCTGGCTCGGCCCCGGCTGGCCGTCCGCGCGGCGATCCTGCGCGACGACCGGCTGCTGATGGTCAACGCCTATCCCGGCCGGCAGTCGGATCTCTGGTGCCTGCCCGGCGGCGGGGTCGAACCCGGCCAGTCCCTGCCCGAAAACCTGATCCGCGAGGTGGCCGAGGAAACCGGCCTGGCGATCACCGTCAGCGCTCCGATCCTGGTGAACGAATTCCACGATCCCGAACGCGGCTTCCATCAGGTCGAGATCATCTTCCGCGCCTCGCTGAATGGCGACGTCGGGATCATCCTCGAAGACCCCGAAGGCGTCGTGAACCGCTTTTGCTGGGCCCGACGCGCTGAACTGGCCAGGCTGCGCCACAAGCCAGCCATGCTGGCCCGCGCCGTCTGGGGTCCGCACGCCGCCTGGTACGATCCGCTGGAGCGGGTCGTAGGCTAGCTTTCATCTTGGCTCAAATATCCTCGGGGGTCCGGGGGCGAAGCGCCCCGGCTTACTCCGCCGCCTCGTTCATCGCCGTTTCCGACCCCGCCTTCATGCGGAAGCCCCGCTCCAGCTGGTCGAACGGCGCCACGGGATAATCGCCCGAGAAGCAGGCGTCGCAGTATTGCGGGCAGGACTTGTTGCGTCCCTGCGCCTCGCCCACGGCGCGGTAAAGACCGTCAAGCGACACGAAGGCCAGCGAATCGACGCCGATCCAGTCGCGCATCTCCTCGGTCGTCATCTGCGCCGCCAGCAGCTTGTCACGGTCGGGCGTGTCCACGCCATAGAAGCAGGGCCAGGCGGTGGGCGGCGAGGCGATGCGGAAATGCACGGCGGCCGCACCCGCGTCCAGGATCATGTCCTTGATCTTGCGCGACGTGGTGCCGCGCACCACGCTGTCGTCCACCAGCACCACGCGCTTGCCCGCGATCAGCGACCGGTTGACGTTCAGCTTCAACCGCACGCCCATGTTGCGGATCTGCTCGGTCGGCTCGATGAAGGTGCGGCCCATGTACTGGTTGCGGATGATCCCCATGCCATAGGGGATGCCCGATTCCTGGGCGAAACCGATGGCCGCAGGCGTGCCGCTGTCGGGGACGGGGCAGACGAGATCCGCCTCGATGGGTGCCTCGCGGGCCAGTTCCACGCCGATCTGGCGACGGGTTTCATAAACCGAGCGCCCGCCGATGATCGAATCGGGGCGCGAGAAATAGACATGCTCGAAGATGCAGAACCGCCCTTTCGACGGACCGAAGGGCCGCGACGACTCGACCTCTCCGCGAGAGATCACCACCATCTCGCCAGGATCGATCTCGCGCACGAAGTCGGCGCCGATGATGTCCAGCGCACAGGTTTCCGAAGCCAGCACGAAACCTTCGTCGCCCACCTTGCCCAGGACCAGCGGACGCACGCCCAAGGGGTCGCGCACGCCGATCAGCTTGGTCCGCGTCATGGCGATGACGGAAAACGCGCCTTCGATCCGGCGCAGGGCGTCCTTCATCCGTTCCGGTATGTTGCGCTGGATGGACCGAGCCATCAGGTGGATGATGCATTCGCTGTCCGAGGACGACTGGAAGATCGAGCCGCGCTCGATCAACTCGCGGCGCAGGGCTGCCGCGTTGGTAATGTTGCCGTTATGGGCGATGGCGCAGCCGCCCATGTGGAATTCGCCGAAGAACGGCTGCACGTCCCGGATGGCGGTCGCAGCCTTGGTCCCGGCGGTGGAGTAGCGGACGTGCCCGATGGCCAGCGGCCCGGGCAGGGTGGCCATCACCTCGGCCTTGGTGAAGTTGTCGCGGACATAGCCGAAGCGGTGCGCGCTGTTGAAGCCGTGCTCGGGGTCGTGGGCGACGATGCCTCCGGCCTCTTGCCCGCGATGCTGAAGCGCATGGAGGCCCAAGGCCACGAAGTTCGAAGCGTCGACCACGCCGATCGCACCGAAAATGCCGCATTCTTCGTGCAAACGGTCCGAATCGAACGGGTGGGCCAGGAATGGTTGCATCGTGGCGTCCTGAATGGCTGTGGGGCTGTCCCGCGCTATGTAGTGCGGGTGCGCCATAAAGTCACGCCCCCGTGCGGCGGCGGGGGCGGTTTTTCGTCACTTAAACGTCATGGCAAGGCAGCCATGCCGCGAAGGCATCAGTTCGCGGCAGGCGGCGTTTCCTGGGCTGACGGCGCGGCAGTCGCCGTGCAGCCCGCGACCATCTGTTCATAGCGGCTGACGATCCAACCCGGTGCGTCGTCGGGAACCTGGCTGTCCAGCTGGCCGCGCATCCGCTCGAACACCTGGGCGCTGCGGCTGTTTTCCACCACCGCAACCTGTTGGCTTGTCATCACGCGGTCATAAACGATGAAGGCGATGGCCACCAGCAGGATGCCGCGCGCCACCCCGAACAGGAAGCCCATGCCCTGATCCACCCCGCCAAGTGCCGACCGCTGCACGACCGACGAGAACAAGGGGGTGATTATCGAGAAGACCACGAGCGCCAGCGCGAAGACCACGGCGAAGCCCGCGATGGTGGCCAGTTCGCAACTGTCGCCCAGGAAACGGTCCAGCACCGGAAGCTGTGCGATCAAGGGTCGCATGGCGGCGGCGAAGATGAAGGCCAGGATGGCCGCGCCGATCCAGCCCAGGATCGCCAGCGATTCGCGCACGAAGCCGCGCGACCAGGCCAGGATGGCCGAAAGGATGATGCCCGCAGCCACTACCGCGTCGATAACTGTGAACCCGTCCATGGAACTGCCCCTTGCGCCGGTTATGTTGTCGTTTCAGGCACTTCAGCCGGCGCCGAAGACCTCGCCCACGAATCCCGTCAGGTCGGCGATGCGGCTGATCCCCATGCCGCCCCGATCCTGTCCCGTGCCCTCGACCTTCTGGCTGTCGGGCAAAATCGCCTGTGAAAAACCAAGTTTCTGCGCTTCTTTCAACCTGTTTTCGGCCTGCGCGACGGGGCGCAGCGCGCCCGACAGGCTGATTTCGCCGAACAGCACGGCCTCGGGCGGCAGGGCGCTGTCTTCGCGCGCCGACAGCAGCGCGCCCGCGATGGCCAGATCGGCGGCGGGTTCGTTGACCCGCATCCCGCCCGCGACGTTCAGGAACACGTCCAGGCCCGCGAACGGAATGCCGCAGCGCGCCTCCAGCACCGCCAGGATCGTGCTGACCCGGCCGCTGTCGAGGCCCACGACCGTGCGTCGCGGCGAAGCCAGCGTGGAGGGCGCCACAAGCGCCTGCACCTCGGTCAGCACGGGGCGCGTTCCCTCGATGCCGGCGAAGACGGCGCTGCCGGGGACCGGCTGGCCGCGTTCGGACAGGAACAGGGCCGAGGGGTTGGCGACCTCGGCCAGGCCGCTGCCGGTCATCTCGAAGACGCCGATCTCGTCCGCCGGGCCGAAGCGGTTCTTGACCGACCGCAGGATGCGGAACTGGTGGCCCCGCTCGCCCTCGAAATAGATGACGGTATCGACCATGTGTTCGACCACACGGGGGCCGGCGATCTGGCCTTCCTTGGTCACGTGGCCCACCAGGAAGATCGCCACCCCCTTGCGCTTGGCGAAGGTCACAAGCTCATGCGCGGCGGCGCGGACCTGGGCCACGCTGCCGGGCGCGGCCTCGACCTGGTCGGACCAGAGCGTCTGGACGGAATCGATGATCGCCAGGTCCGGCCGTTCGTTGTCCAGCGTGGTCAGGATGTCGCGCAGGTTCGTTTCGGCCCCCAGCCGGACCGGCGCATCCGCCAGCCCCAGCCGCTGCGCCCGCATCCGCACCTGGGCGCTGGCCTCCTCGCCGCTGATGTAGACGGCGTTCGCGCCGCGCCGGGCAAAGGCCGCCGCGCCCTGCAGCAGCAGCGTGGACTTGCCGATGCCGGGATCGCCGCCGACCAGGATCGCGCTGCCCGGCACGAGGCCGCCGCCAAGGACGCGGTCCAGTTCCTCCATCGCCGACAGGCTGCGCGGGGGCGGGGGTTCGGTGGTGGCGAGGCTGGAGAGGGGAACCGCGCGGCCCTTGTGGGCGCCCAGGCCCCGGCCCGGACCCTGGGACAGGGGCGCTTCCTCGACGATGGTGTTCCAGGCGCCGCAGGCGTCGCAGCGCCCGGCCCATTTCTTGTGCGACGCGCCGCAGGCGGTGCAGGTGAAAGCATTGGTGGGTTTTGCCATAACGGGTATGTGGCAGTTGGGGGCCGCCGTCGCAAGTTGGGTATTTGCGCAACGAAGAAGCCCTCACGGCTTTGTCGGGTTGATCTTTGGCAGAGCCCCGGTCAGGTTCTGCGCGCAAAATCAAGGCACATCCGCATGGCCAGTCCCCGACCGTTCTCCCGCTACGAATTCATGATCGCCTGGCGATACCTGCGCGCCCGCCGGGCCGAGGGGGGCGTCAGCGTCATGACCTGGATCAGCCTGATCGGCATCGCGCTTGGCGTGATGGCGCTGATCGCGACCCTGGCCGTGCGGGCGGGCTTCCGGGCCGAGTTCGTGGACACGATCCTGGGCGCCAACGCCCATACGACCGTCTACATGGCGCCCCAGCGCATCAGCAACGAGTTCACGGATGACGTTTATGTCGTGCCCGGCCGGATCGCCGATTATGACGCGATGGCCGCCACGCTTGGTCAGGTTCCGGGCGTCACCCGCACCGCGCCGGTCGTGCGCGGGCAGGTCATGGCGACCGCGAACGACAGCTCGAACGTGGCTGAGGTTTTCGGCGTAAGCCTCGAGGATCTGAAGGCAATGCCGCGCATCGTTGACCCCGGGACGTCGGTCGGCAGTCTTGAGGACTTCGAGCGGGGCATTGCCATCGGCTCGGGCATAGCCCGCGAATTGGCCGTGGGCCTGGGCGACAAGATCCGCCTGATCGCCCCCGAGGGTGCGCGCACCGCCATCGGCACCACGCCGCGCGTGAAGGCCTACGAGGTGACATATATCTTCAGCGCCGGACGATACGACATCGACCGCACCCGCATCTACATGCCCATGGCCGAGGCGCAGTCCTACTTCAACCGCGAGGGCGTGGCCGACGAGATCGAGGTCTTCGTGACCGATCCCGAGCAGGTCGACGACTGGACGATGCCGCTGCTGCAGGCGGCGGGCGAGGGGGCGCAGGTCTGGAACTGGCGCGACTCCTCGGGGTCGTTCCTGGCGGCACTGGACATGGAGGATGACGTCATGTTCGTGATCCTGTCGGTCCTGGTGCTGATCGCGTCCATGAACATCACAAGCGGCCTGATCATGCTGGTCAAGAACAAGGGCCGCGACATCGGCATCCTGCGCACCATGGGCCTGACGGAAGGGGCGGTGCTGCGGGTCTTCTTCCTTTGCGGGGCCTTCACCGGGGTCATCGGCACGGTCGCGGGGGTCATCCTGGGCGTGGCTCTTGCGCTGAACGTGGACAACATCATGGCGGCGCTGAACGCGCTGACCGGCGGCGGCGCCTGGCAGCCCGAGGTGCGCGGCATCTATCGCCTGCCGGCCGAACTGCGCGCCTGGGACATCTTCCGGGCCGTGGCGCTGTCGCTGTTCCTTTCCTTCGTCGTCACCATCTTTCCCGCGCGCCGTGCCGCGCGCATGAACCCGGTCGAGGCGCTGCGCTATGAGTGACATCCTGCGGCTTGAAGGAGTCGGCAAGACCTATGGCAAGGACGGGCCCGCCCCCGTCGAAGTGCTGCGCGGCCTGAACCTGGCGGTGTCGCGGGGCGAGGTCGTGGCCTTGGTCGCGCCCTCGGGCGCGGGCAAGTCGACGCTGCTGCATATCGCCGGACTGCTGGACACGCCCGACACCGGCCGCGTGATCCTGAACGGCCGCGACATGACCGGCCTGCCCGACAAGGCGCGGACCGAGGCGCGCCGGGCCGAGCTGGGCTTCGTCTACCAGTTCCACCATCTTCTGCCCGAGTTCACGGCGGCCGAGAACATCATCCTGCCGCAACTGGCCAATGGCGTGCCGCAGCGCGACGCCGCGCGCCGCGCCGAGGACCTGTTGGGTCGCGTGGGTCTGTCACCGCGCGCCGACCATCGCCCGGCCGCCCTGTCAGGGGGCGAACAGCAGCGTGTGGCCTTCTGCCGGGCGCTGGCGAACCAGCCCGCCCTGCTGCTTGCGGACGAGCCGACCGGCAATCTCGATCCCGAGACATCGGACCGGGTCTTCGGAATGCTGGTGACGCTTGTCCGCGAGACCGGCTTGTCGGCGCTGATCGCCACGCATAACCACGATCTTGCCGCCCGCATGGATCGCATCGTCCGCCTGCATCAGACGGTTGCGTGACCCGCACCGCCGGGGCAAAGTCACTCAGGCAACCAGAGAGGCAGCAATGAAGGCAACATATGGGGCGGCCCTGTCCGGAATGGCGATGGCGGGCCTGATCGCGGCCTGCGCGCCACAGATGTCGGACCAGGCTCGGGCGCGTAACGATTTCGTCGCGCTGTGCGTTGATTGCCACGGCGCCGACGGCAGGGGCGGCGGGCCGGCCGCCGCTGGAATGACGCCGGCGCCCGTCGACCTGACCCGCGTGGCCGCCAAGAACGGCGGGGTTTTCCCGCGCCTGCAGGTGATGGGCCACATCTATGGCTTCACGCCCGGCCGCAGCGAATCGCCGATGCCAGAGTTCGGCGATCTTCTGGAAGGGCCGACCATCCCCTATGACGCGGGCGACGGAATCCAGACGCCCACTCCGGCCCGGCTGGTCGCGCTGATGGAATATGTCGAGGCGATGCAGCGTTAGGGCGCATGATCCGGAATGTCCTGCTTGCCGCGGTCCTTGGGGCGGCGGCCCAACCCGCAGCCGCCGATCCGTTCGAGGACTTCGGCACCGCGATGAAGTTCGGCCTGCCGCTGGCCGCCGCCGCCTGCGCTGCCCGCGATGACCGGCTGGAGGACTTCGCGGTCCGCGGCGCCTTGCAGGCGGTTCTGGTCCTGGGCCTGAAGACATGGCTTGACGGCACGCCGGTCTCGGTCCGGCCATCGGGCGAGGGAAAGGGGTTTCCGTCGGGCCATTCCGCCGCAGCGGCCTTTGGCGCCGCCGACCTTGCCGGCAAGTGCTTTCCCGACGACCCCGCAGCGGGCATCGGCCTTTACGGCGTGGCGGGCCTGGCGGCCGCCAGTCGCGTCCACGCGGGCGAACACACGGCGCAGCAGGTGCTGACCGGCGCCTTGATCGGCTTCAGCTTCGGCGCCGCCGATTTCGGCATCGGGACCGAGGGGGCCAGCTTCAACGTCGGGATGCGCTTCTGAGCCGCCCGCAGCGGTCCAGCCAGGCATTGATCGCGGCCAGCGACTCCGGTTCGTCCAGCCACGGCACATGGGCGCGCCCCGGCACCTCGGCGAAGATCGTTTCGGGACGGCGCCGCAGCATTTCGCCAGCGGCCTCGGCCGCCAGCAGGTCGGAATTCGCGCCCCGTATCAGTGCGACCGGCAGGCCCGCCGTCGCGTCCCACAAAGGCCACAGGTCGGGCGGTTCACCCTGGAACGCCGCCAGGAACGCCTCGCGCAGGGCGGGATCATACCTGATCCGCAGACCCTCGGGCGTCTCCTCGTAATGCTTCTGCGCATCGGCCAGCCAGCGACCGTCAGGCACATCGGCAAATCCCGGCATCGCCACGGCCAGCCTTTCGGCAAGCGCCCCATGCGTCCGGGCCGCCGGATTGCGCCCGACATAGTCGAAGATCCGCTCCAGCCCCGTCTGCTCGATCACTGGCCCAACATCGTTCAGGCACAGCCCCAGCAAACGATCATGAGCAACGGCCGCCAGCAGAAGCCCGATCAGGCCACCGCGCGACGTGCCCAGAACCGCCGCCCGCCCGATCCCCAGATGATCCAGCAGCGCAAGGGCATCCTTGCCCTCCCGCGGCACGGTATAGGTCGCCGCGCCGGTGAAATCCGACTGCCCGCGTCCGCGATAATCCATTCGGATCAACCGCACCCCCGCCAGATGCGGCGCAAGGTAATCGAAATCGCCCATGTTCCGCGTCAGCCCGGCAAGGCAAAGGACCGGCAGCCCTTCGCCCTCATCCGAAAAGGCCAGCCGAGCGCCATCGTCTGTCGTGAAGAACATCGCCCGTCCTTTGCCTTGGCTGAAATATCCTCGGGGGTCCGGGGGCAGACAGCCCCCGGTTCGACCTCACAAATTCTCGCTCTGCGGCATCCCCAGAACGTGATATCCGCCATCGACCGTCACCACCTCGCCCGTGGTGCAGGCGCCCCAGTCCGACAGCAGCCAGACAGCGGTGCCGCCGATCGCCTCCAGCGTGGCATTGGCGCGCAGGGGCGCGTTGGCCTCGGTATGACGGAAGGTCTTGCGCGCCCCGCCGATGGCGGCCCCTGCCAGCGTCTTCATGGGGCCGGGGCTGATCGCGTTGACGCGGATGCGGTCCGGCCCCAGGTCGTTCGCCAGATAGCGCACAGCGGACTCCAGCGCCGCCTTGGCGACCCCCATGACGTTGTAGAACGGCGTCACCCGATTCGACCCGCCATAGGTCAGCGTGATCAGCGACCCGCCTTCCGTCATCAGGGGGTGGGCGCGCCGTGCCACCTCGATCAGCGAATAGCAGGATATCTCGAGGCTGTGCTTGAAGTTCGCACGGCTGGTGTTCACGAACCGGCCGGTCAACTCGTTCTTGTTGGAAAAGGCGATGGCGTGGATCACGAAGTCCAGGCGGCCCCAGCGTTCCGTGATCGCCGCGAAGGCCGCGTCAAGCGAGGCGTCGTCGGTCACGTCCACGTCCAGCAGGAAGTCCGACCCCAGCGAGGCCGCAAGCGGCTGCACCCGCTTGCCGAAAGCCTCACCCTGATAGGAAAACGCAAGCTCGGCGCCCTCGGCGGCCACCGCTTTCGCGATGCCCCAGGCGATGGAGTGGTCGTTGGCGACCCCCATCACAAGCCCGCGCTTGCCTTGAAGAAGATCGCCCATCAATGACCTCGTTTCTTATTCCTTGTAACGCGACATCAGCAGGGCGGCGTTGGTGCCCCCGAACCCGAAGCTGTTCGACAGCACCGAGTCGAGGCCGGCATCGTCCACCCGGCTTGTGGCAATCTCGCCCGGCTGGATCTCGGGGTCCAGTGTCGTCACGTTTGCAGATGCTGCAATGAAGTCATTTTGCAACATCAGCAGGCTGTAGATCGCCTCGTGGACGCCCGTCGCGCCCAGCGAATGCCCGGTCAGCGACTTCGTCGAGCTGATCGGCGGCGTGCTGCCCTCGCCCCAGATGCGGCGGATCGCCTTGACCTCTCCGATGTCGCCCACCGGGGTCGAGGTGCCATGCGCGTTGATATAGCTGACCGTCCGCCCCTCGGGCAGCGTGGACAGGGCCAGCCGCATCGACCGCTCGCCGCCCTCGCCGGACGGGGCAACCATGTCATAGCCGTCGCTGGTCGCGCCATATCCGGTGACTTCGGCATAGATCTTGGCGCCGCGCGCCAGGGCGTGCTCCAGTTCCTCCAGCACCACGACGCCACCGCCGCCGGCGATCACGAAGCCGTCGCGGGTCGCATCGTAAGGGCGGGACGCGGTCTGCGGGGTGTCGTTGTATTTCGACGACATGGCGCCCATGGCGTCGAACAGGCAGGACAGCGTCCAGTCCAGTTCCTCGCCCCCGCCCGCGAAGACGATGTCCTGCTTGCCCATCTGGATCTGTTCCACACCGTTGCCGATGCAATGGGCCGACGTCGAACAGGCCGAGGTGATGGAATAGTTCACGCCCTTGATCTTGAAGGGCGTCGCCAGACAGGCCGAGTTGGTGGACGACATGCAGCGCGTCACCATGAAGGGGCCCATCCGCTTGGGGCTGCCCTTTTCGATGACGGTCTGGTGCGCCTCAAAGAAGTTCGACGTGGACGGCCCGCCCGATCCCATGATGAGGCCCGTGCGCGGGTTCGACACGTCGCCTTCCTCAAGCCCTGAATCCTTGATCGCCTGTTCCATGGCGATGAAGTTGTAGGCCGCGCCCGGACCCATGAAGCGCAGGTTGCGCTTGTCGATGTGATCCTCAAGCTTGATCTGCGGCATCCCGTGGACCTGGCTGCGGAACCCGTGTTCGGCATAGTCGGGCGCGAAGACGATGCCCGAGCGGCCCGCCTTCAGGCTTTCCGTGACCTCGTCGGCGTTGTTGCCGATGGGCGAGACGATGCCAAGGCCGGTGATGACGACGCGTCGCATGGGGCCTTCCTCCTTGTGTTGTTCAGTTGGCCGCCATCAGCTCGACGACAGCGCGACCTTCATGTCCTTGACCTGATAGATGGTCTCGCCATCTGCCTCGACGCGGCCGTCGGCCACGCCCATGGTCAGGCGCCGGGTCTGCACGGCTTTTGTGAAATCGACGTGATAGCGCAGCAGCTTGCGGTCGGGGCGGACCATGCCGGTCAGCTTGACCTCTCCCACGCCCAGGGCATAGCCGCGCCCCTGCCAGCCGCGCCAGCCCAGGTTGAAGCCGGTCAGCTGCCACAGGCCGTCCAGACCCAGGCAGCCCGGCATGATCGGGTTGCCGGGAAAGTGGCAGGCGAAGAACCACAGGTCGGGGGTGATGTCGAACTCGGCCACGACATGGCCCTTGCCATGTTCGCCGCGATCTTCCGAGATGTCGGTGATGCGGTCCATCATCAGCATGGGCGGTTCGGGCAGTTGCGCATTGCCGGGGCCGAACAGCTCGCCCCGCGCGCAGGCCAGAAGGTCGTCGCGGTCGAAGCTGGTTTTCTCCATCGCCATGCGGTCTTGCCTTTCCTGCAGGCCGTCCGGCCGGCCTTGTCCAAATTGGCGTTCCGTCTATCACTTGGGGCAAAGCGCGTGCAAGTCAATGCGACGGTCGGTCTTGCATCCCGCGGGGTGCCGGGCGACAAGCTGTCCAACCCCTTCAAGGAGGACACCATGAGCCTGCATGTCGCCCTGCAGATGGACCCGATCGAGGCCGTTTCGGTCCATGCCGACAGTACCTTCCGCATCGGCCTGGAGGCGCAGGCGCGCGGCCACCGGCTGTTCCAGTACACGGTCGATCAACTACGCTACGACGAGGGCCGGGTGATCGCGCGCGGCCGTCCCGTGACCCTGCGCCGCGAACAGGGCAATCACGTCACCTTCGGCGACTGGGCAGAGGAGGACCTGTCCGACTTCGACGTGATCTGGCTGCGCCAGGACCCGCCCTTCGACATGGCCTATGTCACCTCGACGCATCTGCTGGACCGGGTGCATCCCAAGGCACTGGTGGTCAACGACCCGTTCTGGGTCAGGAACTGCCCCGAAAAGCTGATGGTGCTGGATTTCCCCGACCTGACGCCGCCCACCATGATCGCCCGCGACCCCGCCGCGATCCGGGCCTTCCGCGACCGGCACGGCGACATCATCGTGAAGCCCCTCTACGGCAACGGCGGGGCAGGGGTGTTCCACCTCGACCCCGAGGACCGCAACCTGTCGGCGCTGCTGGAACTGTTCGCAGGCATCAGCCGAGAGCCGATGATCGCGCAGAAATACATCCATGCCGTCAGCAAGGGCGACAAGCGCATCATCCTGGTCGACGGCGAACCTGTCGGCGCGATCAACCGCGTCCCCCAGACCGGAGAGGCCCGGTCGAACATGCATGTGGGTGGCCGGGCGGAACAGATCGGCCTGACCGAACGCGAATACGAGATCTGCGCCCGCATCGGCCCGACCTTGCGCGAAAAGGGCCTGATCTTCACCGGCATCGACGTCATCGACGGCTGGCTGACCGAGATCAACGTGACCTCGCCCACCGGCATCCAGGAACTGGAGCGCTTCGACGGCATCAACGCGGCCGAGGCCATCTGGCAGGCGATCGAAAGGCGCCTGACGACATAGGGCGGGGTTTCACCCCATCCTACGGCTGCCCTTTTGCCTTGGTCCAAATATCCCGGGGGCGCGGGGGCTGGCCCCCGCTCTTCAGCCCGCCTCGCGCACCCGTTCCTCGACGATCTCGAACGGCACGCCCGGCTGGTCCTTCGCCGCGCGGATCACCAGCGAGGTCTTGACGCTTGCGACGTTCGGCGCCGCCGTCAGCGATTGCGTCAGGAATCGCTGGAAGGTGGACAGGTCGGGCGAGACGCATTTCAGGATGAAGTCGATCTCGCCGTTCAGCATGTGGCATTCGCGGACCAGGGGCCAGCCCTGCACCAGGGCCTCGAAGGCCGACAGGTCGCGCTCGGATTGCTGGGCCAGGCGAACCATGGCAAAGACCTGCACCTCGAAGCCCAGTTCGCGCGCGTCGATGTCGGCATGATAGCCGCGGATGTAGCCCGTCTCCTCCAGCGCGCGGACGCGGCGCAGGCAAGGGGGCGCGGATATGCCGACGCGGCGGGCCAGTTCGACATTCGTCATCCGGCCGTCCGCCTGAAGTTCGGCCAGGATCTTGCGGTCGATGTCGTCCAGTTTTGCGCCGGCCATGCTGCTCTTTCTTGATCGGGTCTTTGGCGTTGCCGGAAACTACAATGCGGGCACCTTGCGCGCAATATTCTTTCTGCGTGCGTCCCGCGTTGCGATTTCCGACCGGAGGGACTACCTCATGCACAAACACCGGATGGGACGCAAGATGACCGATAGCACGCATGTGAAACTTCTGATCGTGGGCTCCGGCCCGGCCGGCTATACCGCCGCCGTCTATGCCGCGCGCGCGATGCTCAATCCGATGCTGATCCAGGGGATGCAGCCCGGCGGGCAGCTGACCATCACCACCGAAGTGGAAAACTGGCCGGGCGAGACCGAGATCCAGGGTCCCGAGCTGATGGTCAAGATGGAGGAGCACGCCCGCGCCATGGGCGCCGAGATCGTGGTGGACATGGTCACGACGCTGGACCTGCAACGTCGCCCCTTCACGGCCACCTGCGACAGTGGCCGGGTGGTGACGGCGGACGCGGTGATCCTAGCGACCGGCGCACAGGCCCGCTGGCTGGGCTTGCCGTCCGAGGAGAAGTTCAAGGGCTTCGGCGTCAGCGCCTGCGCGACCTGCGACGGCTTCTTCTACCGCAACCGCGAGGTGGTGGTGATCGGCGGCGGCAACACCGCCGTTGAAGAAGCCCTGTTCCTGACCAAGTTCGCCAGCAAGGTCACGCTGGTCCACCGCCGCGACAGCCTGCGGGCCGAGAAGATCCTGCAGAAGCGCCTGTTCAACCACCCCAAGATCGAGGTGATCTGGAACCATGCGCTGACCGAGGTGCAGGGCGTGGACACGCCGTTGGGCGTCACGGGCGCGACCCTTGCCTCGACCGTGGACGGCAGCACCCGCACGATCCCGGCGGACGGCGTGTTCGTGGCCATCGGCCATGCGCCCGCCAGCGAACTGGTCAGGGGCCAGCTTGAACTGCACAACGGCGGCTATGTGAAGGTGGAACCGGGCAGCACCCGCACCTCGATCCCCGGCGTCTTCGCGGCGGGTGACCTGACCGACCACGTCTATCGCCAGGCGGTGACAAGCGCGGGCATGGGCTGCATGGCGGCGCTGGACGCGGAAAACTGGCTGGCCGATCATGACGATGCGGGCCAGCCCGATCCCGACCATGCCTGGCGGGAAGAAGAAATGGCGAAGTGAACGAAAAAAGGGGCGCGGTGATCCGCGCCCCTTCTTCTTCGCGATCGGTGCTTACTGCTCCAGCACGAAGGGCGCCGTCATCTGCGCCACATTGTCGGCATTGATCAGCACGCAGTCGAACAACTGCTTTTCCTGCTCCACGCCGGTCGAGCCGTTCTTGATGAAGTTGTCGGCCTGGCGGACGGCTTCCTCGGCGAAGACGGCGACGGGCTGCAGGACGGTGTACTGCATCTCGCCGGCCTTCACGGCCTCGACCGCGTCGGGCGATCCGTCAAAACCGCCGACCTTGACCTGCTCCAGCTTGCCCGCTTCCTTCAGCGCGGCAATGGCGCCAAGGGCCATCTCGTCGTTGCCCGAGATGACGCCGTTGATGTCGGGGTTGGCCTGCAGCAGCGACTGCATCTTCTGGTAGCCCTGCGTGCGGTCCCAGTTGGCGACCTCCTGGCCGACCTTCTGCAGGTCGGGATACTGGCTCAGCACGGTTTCGAAGCCGTTGGAACGGGTCTGGGCGTTGTTGTCGGACGGGGCGCCGAACAGTTCCACGAAGGTGCCGGTGTCGCCCACGGCCTCGACCCAGGCCTGCGCGCCAAGGGCCGCGCCTTGGGCGTTGTTGGACACCAGCTGCGCCTTGGCCAGGCCCTCCTGGTTGATCTCGGCGTTGACCAGGAAGACGGGGATGCCCGCGTCGACGGCCTTCTGTACCGCGCCCACGGACCCGTCGGCATTCGCGGGGTCCAGGATCAGCGCCACCGACTTGTTGGTGATCGCGGTATCGACCAGCGTGCTTTCGGTGTTGGTGTCGCCCCGGTGGGCCGCCACGTTGGCGGTATAGCCCAGTTCCTCGGCGGTGGCCTTGGCGACCTCGCCTTCCGTGAACCAGTAGGGGTTCGCCGGGTCGTTGACGATGATGGTGATCAGCCCCTCGGCCTGGGCTGCGGCGGCCATCAGGGGCAGCGACGCAGCGGCGGCCAGCATGGCGCGGCGGGTCAGTTTGAACATTACTCTCTCTCCCTTGGGGTTGGTACACTGCCGCTGGGGCAGGCTTTCCGCCCGGCAACCCTTGCCGGACGGGGAAGGTCTAGGATCAGGACTTGCGGCCGCCCTTGCCGTACTGGATCGAGTTCATCAGCACGGCCAGGACGATCACGGCGCCGGTGAACACCGTCTGCCAGTAGGACGACACGCCGATGATGACGAGGCCCGCCGACAGGAACCCGATCACGAAGGCGCCCAGCATGGTGCCGCGCACGCCGCCGCGCCCGCCGGTCAGGGCCGCGCCGCCGATCACCACCGCCGCGATGGCAGTCAGTTCGTAGGTGGTGCCCGCCGTCGGTCCGGCCGAGGTCAGTTGCGAGGCCAGCACCAGCCCGGCAATCGCCGCCAGCGCCCCCGAGATGGTGTAAACGGTGATCTTGACGAAGCGCGTCGGCACGCCCGACAGTTCCGCCGCCCGCTCGTTCCCGCCCGAGGCGTAGAGCCAGCGCCCGAAGGACGACCGCGACAGCATCAGCCCGGCCAGGATCGCGACCACCGCAAGAACGATCACGCTGATCGGAACGCCGCCGATGCGGTTGAAGCCCAGCCAGTTGAAGCCGGTGTTGCCCAGGGCTTCCTGTCCGCGCAGGTTGTTGTAAGTCAGCCCGTTGGTCATCAGCAGCGCGACGCCGCGCGCCACATACATCACGCCCAGGGTGGCGACAAAGGGCGGCACCTTGAAGAAGGCGATCAGCACGCCGTTCAGCGCCCCCACAAGCGCGCCGATGGCGATGGTCAGCACCACCACGGCCCAGACCGGCGGGTAAAGGATAACGCCCGCCCAATCCAAGGTGATGCCCTGCATCATGGCGCCCGCGCAGACGCCGCACAGCGCCAGGATGGAGCCGACCGACAGGTCGATGCCGCCGTTCAGGATCACCAGCAGCATGCCCACCGACAGGATGCCGTAGATGGCGACCTGCGACGACATGATCAGGAAGTTCGACACCGTGAAATAGTTGGGCGACAGGAACGAGAAGACCGCGATGATGGCGATCAGCGCGAAGAAGGCGCGGCCTTCCAGCAGCAGGCGGCCGATGCTGAAGCCGTTGCCCTTGGCGGCGGGTGCGGTTGTGGCGGACATGGTTTCCTCCCTCACATGATCCGTCAGGCAGCCACGGACTCGCCCGAGGCGGCCATGATCTTTTCCTTGGTGACGGTGGAATCGAATTCGGCCGAGATCCGGCCCTTGTGCATGACGATGATCCGATGCGCGATGGACAGGCATTCGCTGACTTCGGACGTGGAATAGATGACGGCAAGGCCCTGACGCGCGCCTTCGGCCAGCAGGCGGAAGACCTCGGCCTTGGCGCCGATGTCGATGCCGCGCGAGGGCTCGTCCAGCATGATGACGCGGGGCTTCGTGGCCAGCATCTTGCCGATCACGACCTTCTGCTGGTTGCCGCCCGAAAGCGACCCGATGGGCGCAGCCCCGCCCGAGGTTTTCACCGTGACGTTGCGGATGCTGTCGTCGATCAGCTTCTTCTCGGCCCGGCTGGAGGTGAACAGCCCCCGCGTGAAGCTGGCGATCGAGGCCAGCGACAGGTTCTGCCCCACGCTCATGGTCTGGACCAGCCCGTCGCGCTGCCGATCCTCGGGGACAAGGGCCAGTCCACGCGCGATGCGTTCGGCGATGGACAGGTGGCTGATCTCCTGTCCTTCCAGCACGATCTCGCCGCCGGTGGCGCGCAGGCGCCCCGCGCAGGTTTCCAGCAGTTCCGTGCGGCCCGCGCCCATCAGGCCATAGATGCAGACGATCTCACCGGCCTTCACGTCCAAGGACAGGCCGCGGACCAGATCCTTGCCGGTCGCGTCCGGCACTGACAGGTTGCGGATCGACAGCGCGACGCCCCGCTTGTCGCTGTCGGGCGGGCTGCCCAGGTCATAGTTCTCGCCCACCATGTTGCGCACGATCCAGTCGAGGTCGATCTGATCGCGCGGCGCATAGGCGGTCATGGTCCCGTCGCGCAGCACGACCGCGTGATCGGTGATCGTCAGCGCCTCCTCCAGGTGGTGCGAGATATAGACGATGGACACGCCCCGCGCGGTCAGGTCGCGGATGACCTTGAACAGCACCTCGACCTCGGACGCGGACAGGGCGCTGGTGGGTTCGTCCATGATCAGGATGCGGCTGTCCACCGACAGGGCGCGGGCGATTTCCACGATCTGCTGCTGGCCCAGGCGCAGTTCCTCGACGGGGGTGAGGGGGTCGATCTCCTCCTCCAGTTCCTCCATCAGGGCGCGGACCTGGCGTTCCTCCTCGGCGAAGTCCACGCCCAGGGGGCCGCGCAACTCTCGCCCCATGAAGATGTTGTCGCGCACCGAAAGGTTCGGCGCCAGCGACAGCTCCTGGTGGATGATGGAGATGCCGCGGTCGCGCGCCTCGTTGGCGTTGGCAAAGCTGACCGGCCGGCCGTCCAGGACAATGTCGCCAGTGGTGGGTTGGATCACGCCCGACAGGATCTTCATCAGCGTGGACTTGCCCGCGCCGTTCTCGCCGAACAGCGTCGTGACCTGGCCGCGATGGATGTCGAAGTTGACGCCTTTCAGCGCATGGACGCTGCCATAGGACTTGGCGACATTGCGCGCGGCGAGGACGACCTCGGCCGCGTCGGGATTGCCTTGGATTTGCCCGCCCGTCATTGGACCGCGACCTCGACCGGGGTGATCATCCAGTTCTTGGGATTGATCAGGCGGAAGGCGCCGGTGACGGTCACGGTCTTGCCCGTCAGGCTGGCGGTGTCGATGTTGTCCAGAACGGCGGCCTTCATGGCGCGGTTGATGCCCGATCCGGCGTCCTGGTATTCGATCTGGTTCTTGAAGCCGCCAAAGGCGATGTCGCCCGGCGCGTCGCGCAGGTCGGTGCCGTTGATCGCGGGGCCGGTCTGGACGCGGATGGTGATATCGGCGGGCACGCCCTCGGCCTGCAGCGGATAGACGCCCGATTTCGCCTCTCCGGCCACGCCGGTGACGGTCACGAACATGATCGCGCCGGTGGACGAGGCCGTGCCGTATTTCTCGGCCACCGCGTTCTTGTCGGCCAGGACCTCGGGCGCCAGCGTCGCGGCATCCACCGCCTTTTCCTTCACGAAGGCCTGGATGCGCGGGAACTGTTCCTGCCCGTAGGTATCGGGGGAAAAGGCCTGCGCGCGCACGTCCGACTCCGATCCGATGTGGACCACGGTTGTGTCAAGCGCGATGCCGCCCAGCAGCAGGACGGCAATTGCCACGCCGATCAGAAGACCCCGGCGGGACGAGGCGGGGGCCTTGGGGGCGGGCGGGTTCGGGGTGATGCTGTGTGTCATGGATGTGGACCCTGCATGTCTGGTGGAGGTCAGCGGATGCCCGGCCCGGACGGCCGGGTGTCGCCGCACGGAACCTTGCGCTGGCGCCGCGCATTCACAGCCTGCTTGCCGGTCATGTCCGATCCCCCCTTGGCGTTCCTGTCGTTCATCCCTGCGACCATTGGCCGCGACGGCTGAACGGGCAGGGTGCCTCCTCTGACGATCCCTGCACTTGAAGCCAACCTTAGCTGAAATTAATTTCGATGTCTGCAAAAAAATGCATTCACGACCTTGGATCGTTGGTGTATAGATCTGGGACGGGGCGCGGACCAGCAGTGGTCCCGCGCAGGAGGAATTTGGGAATGACTGCTTGCGCATTCTGCCCGTTGCACTGGGGTTCTTGCCATGCCCGGCCGTGACATCCTGATCGGGATCGACGCCGGGACGTCTGTCATCAAGGCGGTGGCCTTCGACCTTTCGGGGCAGCAGGTCGCGGCATCATCGGTGCCGAACCGCTATCATTCGGGCGCGGACGGGGCGGCGACGCAATCGCTGGCGCAGACCTGGGACGATTGCGCGGCGGCCCTGCGCGGTCTTGGCGCCAAGGTCGACGGGCTTGCCACGCGGACGGCGGCGTTGTCCGTGACGGCGCAGGGCGACGGGACGTGGCTGGTCGGCAAGGGCGGGCCGGTAGGCGACGCATGGCTGTGGCTGGACGCCCGTGCCGCGCCCACGGTGGCGCGTTTGGCGCGCGGCGGTGCGAACCGCGCACGGTTCGAGGCGACGGGCACCGGACTGAACACCTGCCAGCAGGGCAGCCAGATGGCCCACATGGACGCCCATGCGCCGGACCTGCTGGACAGGGCCGAGGTCGCCTTGCATTGCAAGGACTGGCTGTATCTGAATTTGACCGGCGTGCGTGCGACTGACCCGTCCGAGGCGAGTTTCACCTTCGGCAACTTCCGCACGCGCCAATACGACGACGCGGTGATCGAGGCTTTGGGCCTGACCCATCGCCGCAACCTGCTGCCGCCGATCATCGACGGATCGCAGGTCACGCATCCGCTGGCCGACGATGCCGCGCGCCGAACGGGCCTGCTGGCGGGAACGCCGGTATCCTTGGGCTATGTGGACATGGTGATGACGGCGCTTGGCGCGGGCGTTTACGGCGGGGCAGCGGGCGACGTGGCCTGTTCGACCGTGGGGTCCACGGGTGTCCACCTGCGCGCCGTCCGCGCCGGGGACGTGCACCTGAACGACGAGGGCACCGGCTATGTGATCTGCCTGCCGATCCCCGGCATCGTCACGCAGGTCCAGACCAACATGGCGGCGACGCTGAATCTCGACTGGGTGCTGGGGCTGGCGGCGGGCATCATGTCCGACATGGGCCATGCCGTGACCCATCGCGACCTTGTCCAGCAGATCGAAGGCTGGCTGGCGCAGTCGAAACCCGGCCAGATCGTCTATCACCCCTATATCTCGGACGCGGGCGAGCGCGGGCCCTTCGTCAATGCCGATGCGCGGGCGGGCTTCGTGGGCCTGTCTGCGGGCCACCGGTACCCCGACCTGATCCGCGCCGTGGCCGAGGGGCTGGGCATGGCCATGCGCGACTGCTACGCCGCGATGGGGCCGCTGCCCGGTGAACTGCGCCTGACCGGCGGCGCCGCCCGGTCGCGCGGCTTGCGCGGCATTCTGTCGGCCAGCCTGAACGCCCCTGTCCGCGTGTCTGACCGCGACGAGGCAGGCGCGGCGGGCGCCGCGATGATGGCGGCCGTTGCCATCGGCGCCTATCCCGACATGGACGCCTGCATCGCCGAATGGGTGACGCCGCTGCTGGGCCAGGCCGAACAACCGGACGCCACGCTGGTCGCCGCCTATGACGCGCTTTATCCCGCCTTTTCCGCATCGCGCCGGGCCCTGCCGCCCGCCTGGGACGCGCTTGCCGCGGCCCGATCCCCGAAAGGACATTAGCATGACCCCTGACACCGACATGATCGACCTTTTCGTCATCGGCGGCGGCATCAACGGCGCGGGCATCGCGCGCGACGCGGCGGGCCGGGGGCTGAAGGTCGTGCTGTGCGAGAAGGACGACCTGGCGCAGGGCACCTCGTCCCGGTCGGGCAAGCTGGTCCACGGGGGCCTGCGCTATCTGGAATACTACGAGTTCCGCCTGGTCCGCGAAGCCCTGATCGAACGCGAGGTGCTGCTGAACGCCGCCCCGCACATCATCTGGCCCATGCGCTTCGTCCTGCCCCATTCGCCTGAGGATCGGCCCGCCTGGCTGGTCCGGCTGGGCCTGTTCCTGTACGACCACCTGGGCGGCAGGAAGAAGCTGCCCGGCACCCGTACGCTGGACCTGCGCCGCGACCCCGAGGGCGCGCCGCTGCTGGACAAGTACCACCGTGGTTTCGAATACAGCGACTGCTGGGTGGACGACGCCCGCCTTGTCGTGCTGAACGCCGTGGGCGCGGCGGAAAAGGGCGCAACGGTCCTGACCCGCAGCCCCTGCATCTCGGCCCGGCGCGAGGATGGCGCCTGGACCGTCCAGACCCGCAACGACATGACCGGAGAGATCCGCACCTTCCGCGCCCGCTGCATCGTCAACTGCGCGGGGCCGTGGGTCAGCGACATCATCAACAATGTGGCCGGATCGAACTCGACCCGCAACGTGCGGCTGGTCAAGGGCAGCCACATCATCGTGCCGAAATGGTGGTCCGGCCAGCAGGCCTACCTGGTCCAGAACACCGACAAGCGCGTCATCTTCATCAACCCCTACGAAGGCGACAAGGCGCTGATCGGCACCACCGACATCCCGTGGAACGACCGGGCTGAGGACGTCACCATCTCGGACGAGGAAGTGACCTACCTGCTGGCCGCCGTGAACCGTTATTTCAAGGAAAAGCTGAGGCCCTCGGACGTGCTGCACGCCTTTTCCGGCGTCAGGCCGCTGTTCGACGACGGCGCGGGCAATCCGTCCGCCGTCACGCGGGACTATGTCTTCGACCTGGACACCAACGGCGGCGCGCCGCTGCTGAACGTCTTCGGCGGCAAGATCACCACCTTCCGGGAACTGGCCGAACGCGGGATGCACAAGCTGAAGGATATCTTCCCGAAGATGGGCGGCGACTGGACCGAAACCGCCCCCCTGCCGGGCGGAGAGATCGCCAATGCCGATTTCGAGTCCTTCGTCGAATTGTTGCGACAGTTGCACCCCTGGATGCCGCGTCCGCTGGTCGTCCACTACGCCCGTCTGTACGGCGCGCGGACCAAGGACGTGGTGGCGGGCGCGATGTCGCTGGACGGCCTGGGCCGTCACTTCGGCGGCACCCTCTACGAGGCCGAGGCGCGCTATCTGGTCGCAAAGGAATGGGCGCAGACGCCCGAGGACATCCTGTGGCGGCGCACCAAGCATTACCTGCACCTGACGCCCGCCGAACGCGACGCCTTTGCCGACTGGTTCGCCGGGTCCGACCTTGCGGCCGATCTGAACAGTGCCGCGTGACCGCCATGGCCCTGACGCTTTCGCTGAACACCAACCCGCTGGTCAACCGCTTCGCCGATCCCGACGACCTGATCGACACCGTGGCCCGCGACCTGCGCATCCGCGACCTGCAACTGACGCATGAATTCATCAACCCAAGCTGGCCCGCCCCGGTGATCCGCCGCCTGACGCGGCAGATGGGGGCGGCGCTGGACCGCACCGGGGTGCGCGTGACCAGCGGCATGACCGGGCCTTACGGGCGGCTGAACCACTTCGGCCACCCCGACCGCGACGTGCGGCGCTATTACGTGGACTGGTTCAAGACCTTCGCCGACATCATCGGCGATCTGGGCGGGCAGTCGGTCGGCACGCAGTTCGCGATCTTCACCTATCGGGATTACGATAACCCGCAGCGGCGCGAGGCGCTGATCCAGACCGCCATCGACTGCTGGGCCGAGGTCGCGGACCACGCCAAGGCGGCGGGCCTGTCCTATGTCTTCTGGGAACCGATGAGCGTGGGGCGCGAGTTCGGCGAAACCATCGCCGCCTGCATGGACTTGCAGGACCGGTTGACGGCGGCGAACATGGCGGTGCCGATGTGGATGATGGCCGACATCGACCATGGCGACGTGACCAGCCCCAATCCCGACGACACCGACCCCTATGCCTGGGCGCGCGCGGTGCCGAAGGTCAGCCCGATCATCCACATCAAGCAGTCGATGATGGACAAGTCGGGCCACCGCCCCTTCACCGCCGAATACAACGCCAAGGGCGCCATCCAGCCCGAACCGCTGCTGGCGGCATTCGCCGAGGGCGGCGCCGTGGACAACGAGATTTGCCTGGAACTGTCCTTCAAGGAACGGGAACCCAACGACCGTCAGGTGATCGCCCAGATCGCCGAAAGCGTGGCCTTCTGGGCGCCGCATATCGACAGCGGCGCGGACAAGCTGAGGGTCTGATGCAGCCCTTCGCCTTCGCCACCGCCACCGAGATCCTGTTCGGCAGGGGGCAGGCGGCCCAAGCCGCCGCCAGGGTGGCCGGCTTGGGGAAACGGGTGCTTCTGGTCTATGGCCGCGACGCCGGGCGGGCCCACTGGCTGACCGATGCGCTGGCGGGGCAGGGCTGCGCGGTGACGGGTTTTTCGGTCCCGAGAGAGCCGGACGTGGCCTTGATCAAGGAGGGCATCGACGCGGCCGATGATGCCCAAGTCGTCGCGGCCGTGGGGGGCGGCGCGGTGATCGACGCGGGCAAGGCCATCGCGGCGCTTGTCCCCGCGACCCGTCCCCTGCTGGATCACCTGGAGGTCGTGGGGCAGGGTCTGCCGCTGGACAATCCGCCGCTGCCTTTTGTCGCCCTTCCCACCACGGCGGGCACCGGGGCCGAGGTCACGCGCAACGCCGTGATCGGCGTTCCGGAACACCGCCGCAAGGTCAGCCTGCGCGACGCCCGGATGCTGCCGCGCCTTGCCATCGTCGATCCGGCGCTGACCGACGGCTGTCCGCGCGCGGTGACGCTGGCCTCGGGGTTGGACGCCGTCACCCAGGTGATCGAGCCTTACGTCTGCACCCGCGCCAATCCCATGACCGATGCGCTCTGCCGCGACGCGATCCCGCGCGGGCTTGCGGCGCTGCGGCGGCTGATGGAGGATGAGGATGCCGAGGCTCGCGACGACATGGCCTGGGTATCCCTCTGCGGCGGGCTGGCGCTTGCCAATGCGGGCTTGGGCGCGGTCCATGGCCTTGCCGGACCGCTGGGCGGGCTGACCGGCGCCCCGCACGGCGCGATCTGCGGGGCGCTGCTGCCCCATGTGCTGGAGACGAACCGCCGCGCCGCCACCGACCCTGCCGCGGTCGAGCGCCTGGACCAGGTCGCCCGCTGGATCGGCGCGGCCTTCGACACGCCCTTCGCCTCGATGCCCGAGGCAACCCGCGCCCTGGCTGACTGGTCGCATCGCGCGGGCCTGCCCGCCCTGTCGGCCCTGGGCGTCGGACCCGAGGCGCAGGCTGCTGCGGCGGATGCAGCCGCCACGTCATCGTCGATGAAGGCCAACCCGGCGGCGCTGACCCCGAACGACCTTCGGCGCATCATGGAGGAGGCGGGCTGATGGCGCGGCGCGCAGGGATCGACCCGGAACAAAGCCTCGCCATCCGCGCGGCCTGGCTGCATTACGCGGGCGGGCTGACGCAGGCGGCGGTCGCCAAGCGGCTGGGCGTCACCGGCGTCAAGGCGCACCGGCTGATCGCGCGCGCCGTGGCCGAGGGCGTCGTCAAGGTCTCCATCGACGGCGAGATCGTCGAATGCGCGCTGCTGGAGGATCGGCTGTGCGGACGCTACGGCCTGGCCTTCTGCGAGGTCGCCCCCGACCTGGGCGAGGAAGGGCTGCCGTTGCGCGCGCTTGGCCTTGCGGGCGCAAGCTTCCTGCGCCGCGAGATCGAGCGCGGCGAGCATCGCGTCATCGGCCTGGGCCATGGGCGCACGCTGGCCGCCGCGGTCGAGCAATTGCCGCGCTTCGATGCCAACGGCACGCATTTCGTGTCGCTGCTGGGCGGGCTGACGCGCAACTATTCGGCCAACCGGCATGACGTGATGCACAGGCTGGCCGAAAAGACGGGCGCGCAGGCCTATGTGCTGCCGGTGCCCTTTTTTGCGAACTCGGGGATGGATCGCGCGGTGCTGCTGGCGCAGCCGGGCGTGGCCGAGATCTTCGACCTGGCGAACGGTGCGGGGCTGAAGTTCGTGGGCATGGGCACGGTCGATCCCGGCGCGCAGCTTGTTGCCTCCGGCATGATCGAACCGCGCGAGATCGACGAAATCCGCGCAGCCGGCGGCGTGGGCGAGATGATGGGCCATTTCTTCGATGCCGATGGCCGGGTTCTGGACACGACGCTCAGCACGCGAACGCTGTCGGCCGCCCTTGATGAACCGGGCGACAGCCGCACCGTGCTGATCGCAGGCGGCGCCGACAAGGTCGAGGCGATCCGCGCCGCCCTGAACAGCGGACGGCTGCGGGGGCTGATCACGGACGAGATCACGGCGCGCGCCCTGGCCGGATAGCCGGAACGGAAAACGGGTCGGGCAAGGCCCGACCCGGTCGCTGTCGCTGGACCCCGCGCGCGGCTTGCGCGCGCAGGTATCGCTTACTTGCCCGTCAGCGCCTTGGCGCGGGCGATGATGGCGTCGGTGGTGATGCCGAACTCCTGATACAGCCGGTCGATGGGGGCCGAAGCGCCGAACCCGTTCATGCCGATCACGTCGTCTTCCGAGGCGACATAGCGCGTCCAGCCGAACTTGCCCGCGGCTTCGACCGCAATGCGCGGCGCGTCGCCCAGGGTGGCCTTGCGATAGTCCTCGGGCTGCGCGTCGAACAGTTCCCACGAGGGCATGGACACGACGGCGACGTTCAGGCCGTCGGCGTGCAGGGCCTCGGCTGCCTGCACGGCAAGCTGCACCTCGGTCCCGGTGGCGATCAGGGTCACGTCGCGGCCCTCGCCGAACTGTCGGATGACATAGGCGCCCTTGGCGGTCAGGTTCTCGTCGCCCGCCTCAAGGCGCAGTTGCGGCACGTCCTGGCGCGACAGGGCCAGCAGCGAGGGCACATGGCGGTTGCGGATCGCGATGTCCCAGGCTTCCAGCGTTTCGACCGTGTCGGCGGGACGCAGCACCGTCAGGTTCGGGATGGCGCGCAGGCTTGCCAGATGCTCGATCGGCTGGTGGGTCGGGCCGTCCTCGCCCAGGCCGATGCTGTCATGGGTCATCACGAAGATCGTGCCGACCCCCATCAGCGCCGATAGGCGGATCGCGTTGCGGGCATAGTCCGAGAACACCAGGAACGTCCCGCCATAGGCGATGAAGCCGCCATGCAGGTTGATGCCGTTCATCGCGGCGCACATGCCGAATTCGCGCACGCCATAGCCGATATAGCGGCCCGGTGCCTGGCGCGTGTACTGGCTGTCCACGGCCTTCACGCGGGTCAGGTTCGACCCGGTTAGGTCGGCGGACCCGCCGATCATCTCGGGTAGGGCGGCGGTCAGCGGCTCCAGCGCCATCTGGCTGGCCTTGCGGGTCGCGGCCTTCTTCGGCTCCGCGAACAGCGCGTCGCGCGCGGCCTTCAGCGCGGCCTCGTAACCCTCGGGCAGCTCGCCCGACTGGCGGCGGTTGAACTCGGCCTGGATCTCGGCGGACTTGCCCGCAAGCCGGGCTTCCCAGGCCTCGCGGTCCTTGGCGCCGCGTGTGCCGATCTGCTGCCACTCGGCCGCCAGATCGTCGGGGATGACGAAAGGCTCATGCGCCCAGCCGATGGCCTCGCGGGTCAGCGCGGCCTCGTCCTTGCCCAAGGGCGAGCCGTGGACCGAGTAGGTGCCCGCCTTGTTGGGCGAACCGAAGCCGATCACCGTCTTCATCGCGATCAGCGAGGGCTTGCCGGTTTCCGCCTTGGCCGCTGCAATCGCCGCATCCAGCGCCTTGCCGTCATGGCCGTCGCATTTCTGCACATGCCAGCCGCAGGCTTCGAACCGCGCCGGGACATCCTCGGAAAAGCTGATCGAGGTCGGGCCGTCGATGGTGATGTCATTGTCGTCGTACAGCACGATCATCTTGCCCAGGCCCAGGTGGCCCGCAAGGCTGATCGCCTCTTGCCCGATGCCTTCCTGCAGGCAGCCGTCGCCCACGAAGACATAGGTGTGGTGATCGACCAGATCGTCGCCGAACTCGGCCGCAAGCGCGCGTTCCGCCAGCGCCATGCCGACGGCGGTGGCGATGCCCTGGCCCAGCGGGCCGGTGGTCGTCTCGATCCCCTTGGCATGGCCGTACTCCGGGTGGCCCGCCGTGATCGAACCCCACTGGCGGAAGTTCCGCACCTGCTCCAGCGTCATGTCCTCATAGCCGGTCAGGTGCAGAAGCGCATATTGCAGCATCGAGGCATGGCCGTTCGACAGCACGAAGCGGTCGCGGTCCGGCCAGTCGGGGTTTTTCGCGTCAAACTTCAGGTGGTTGCGGAACAGCACCGTGGCCGCGTCCGCCATACCCATCGGGGCGCCGGGGTGGCCGGAATTCGCCGCGTTCACCGCGTCGATGGCCAGCGCGCGGATGCAGTTGGCCAGCGCGAAGTTCTGCGGGTCCAGTTCGGCCTTGGCGGCGATCTTGGGGTCTTTGGGCGAATCTAGGGGCATTTGGTCCTCCGACGGGTTTGGGGGTGCATACCCCGGACCGCTAGCGATCACAACAATAATCACAAACTGCCATCACAAAGTCACAAAAATGATGTTGTGATTTTTGCTGACGGTGTTACAAACCGTGGCAACCGAGGAGGTACGGGTGAAGCGCGAGGAACGCAGGCAGGCGATCATGGATCTTCTGGTGGGCGCGCGTGCCGTGGATCTGGACGATCTGGCCGACCGTTTCGCCGTGTCGCGCATGACCATCCACCGCGACCTGGACGACCTGGAACAGGCGGGCGTGCTGCGCAAGGTGCGCGGAGGCGCGACCATCGAGGCGGGGACGCAGTTTGAAAGCGACTTCCGCATCCGCGCCTTGCAGGACAGCGATGCCAAGACCCGCATGGCACGCGCGGCGCTGGAGATGGTCGAACCGGGCATGACGGTCATGGTCAACGACGGCTCCATGGCGGCACTTCTGGGCGCCAGCCTGACCGACAAGGCCCCCTTGACCGTCATCACCAACAACGCCGCCGTGATCGAGCGGCTGAAGGACGCGCCCCGCGTGACCCTCATCGCGTTGGGCGGCACCTACAGCGCCAAGTTCAACGGCTTCTTCGGCGTCGTGACCGAGGATGCACTGTCGCGGCTGCGCGCCGACTTGGCCTTCATCTCGACCCCTGCCGTGGCCGGGCTGCGGGCCTTTCACATGGACGACGCGGCGGTCCGCGCCAAGCGCGCGATGATCGCCAGTGCCGACCGGGCCGTGCTGCTGGTCAACCACACCCGCTTCGGCCGGTCGGCGCTGCACGCGCTGGCGGACCTGACCGACTTCGACGCCATCATCACCGATGCCGTACCGGCCCCCGAGGATCGCGCCGCGATCGACCGGGCCGGGCTGCGGCTGACCATTGCAAGGGACTAATTGGGGACTGACATGAGCGATTTCTGGATCGGCACAAGCTGGAAGATGAACAAGACGCTGGCCGAGGCGCGCGTCTTCGCCGAAGGGCTGGCAGCAGTGGACGCCGACCGCGACCCGCGCATCCAGCGCTTCGTGATCCCGCCCTTCACCGCCGTCCGGCAGGTCAAGGAATGGCTGGCGGACACATCGGTCAAGGTCGGCGCGCAGAACATGCATTGGGCGGACGAGGGCGCCTGGACGGGCGAGGTCTCGCCGGTGATGCTCAAGGACTGCAACCTCGACATCGTGGAACTGGGGCATTCCGAACGCCGCGAGCATTTCGGAGAGACGGACGAGACCGTGGGCCTCAAGACCGAGGCCGCCGTCCGCCACGGCCTGATCCCGCTGATCTGCATCGGCGAGACGCTGGCCGAACGCGAGGGGGGGCGCGCGCAGGACGTGCTGGAAACGCAGGTGCGCGGCGCGCTGTCCAAGCTGTCGGGCGACCAGAAGACCGCCGAGATCCTGCTGGCCTACGAACCCGTCTGGGCCATTGGTGCGAACGGCATCCCCGCGTCGGCGGACTACGCCGATGCGCGGCAGGCCGAGATCATCGCGGTGGCGCAGAACGTGCTGGGTCGTCGCGTGCCCTGCCTTTACGGCGGCTCGGTCAATCCGGGCAACTGCGAGGAACTGATCCAATGCCCGCACATCGACGGGCTGTTCATCGGCCGCTCCGCCTGGAACGTGGACGGCTATCTTGACATCCTGGCGCGTTGCAGCGCCGTCATCTGAAGGAGAGAACATCATGAAACTGGCAATCGCAGGCGACAGCGCGGGTGAAGGTCTGGCGAAAACCCTGGCCGACCACCTGAAAGGCAAATACGAGGTTGCGGAAATCAGCCGCACCGACGAAGGTCCGGATGCCTTCTATGCCAACCTGTCCGATCGGGTGGCAAGCCAGGTCAAGGACGGCACCTATGACCGCGCCATCCTGGTCTGCGGCACTGGCATCGGCGTCTGCATCGCGGCCAACAAGGTGCCGGGCATCCGCGCCGCGCTGACCCACGACACCTATTCCGCCGAACGCGCCGCGCTGTCGAACGACGCGCAGATCATCACCATGGGCGCCCGCGTGATCGGGCCGGAACTGGCCAAGGCCATTGCCGACAAGTGGCTGGCCGAGACAGAAAACTTCGACAAGGCCGGTAAATCCGCAGGCAACGTGAACGCCATCGACGCGGTCGATGCGAAATACAACAAGGCCTGACATGCTGAAACTGCCGAACGACGGCCCGGCCACGGGCCGCCTTCTGTCGCAGGTGCTGGCGGGGGATGGCCCTGCCGCCATCGTCCGCGCCATCGCCGAAGCCCAGCCGCCCTTGATGGAACGCCTCGGCGCGGGTCGGTTGCACGGCGACCCGACCGAGATCGTCGGCGTCAACGACACCGGCGACAAGCAGAAGGCGCTGGATGTCGGCGCGCATCATCACATGATCGCCGTGCTGCGCGACGCGGGCGTGCGCCAGGTGCTGTCCGAGGAAGCCGAGGCGGTGATCGAGCTGAATCCCGACGGGGACTGGGACGTGGCGATGGACCCCATCGACGGGTCCGGCAGCATCGGCATCGGTGCGCCGCTGGGGATGCTGTTCAGCATCATGCCCGCCGCGCCCGAGGGCTTCCTGCGCACCGGCGAATGCGTGGTCGCGGCGGGATACGCCTCCTTCGGCCATTCGATGGACTTCGGCTGGTCGCTGGGCGACGGCACCCACATCGCCGGCTGGGACGCCGAAGCCGGCGAGTTCCGCATGGTGCGCGAGAACGTCACGCTGAAGCCCGCCGCCTCGACCATCGCCTACAATGCGTCCAACGAACGCCACTGGGCGCGGGGCCTGCAAGCCTGGGTCGCCGACCTGCGCGCGGGCCGGGACGGGCCGCTGGGCAAGAACTACAACATGCGCTGGCTGGCCGCCGCCGTGGGCGAGTTGCACCGCATCCTGCTGAACGGCGGGGCGTTCCTCTATCCCGCCGACAACCGCCCCGGATACCGGAACGGCAAGCTGCGGCTGGTCTACGAGGCCATGCCCATCGCCTTTCTGGTCGAACAGGCGGGCGGTCTTGCTTCGGACGGCACGCAGCCCATCCGTTATCGCAAACCGTTAGCGGTACACGACATGACGCCCCTGATATTCGGCGCTAAGGACGAGGTCGAGACGATCCTCGGCTATCTGGCCGAACCCAGCAAAGGATAAGACCCCATGGCTATGATCACCCTGCGCCAGCTTCTCGACCACGCGGCCGAGAACGGCTACGCGGTCCCCGCCTTCAACATCAACAACATGGAGCAGGGTCTGGCGATCATGACCGCAGCAGCGGCGACGAATTCGCCGGTAATCCTGCAGGCCAGCCGGGGCGCGCGGGCTTATGCCAACGACCTGGTGCTGGCGGGGCTGATCCAGGGCTTTGCCAAGGCTTTCCCGAACATTCCGCTGTGCATGCACCTGGACCATGGCAATGGCCTGGGCACCTGCGCCACCGCGATCCAGAACGGCTTCACCAGCGTGATGATGGACGGCAGCCTCAAGGCCGATGGCAAGACGCCCGCCGACTACGCCTATAACCGCGACATCACCGCCAAGGTGGTCGAGATGGCGCACGCCTGCGGCGTCTCGGTCGAGGGCGAGTTGGGCGTCCTTGGCAGCCTGGAAACCGGCATGGGCGATCAGGAGGACGGCCACGGCGCGACCGAGCAGCTTGGCCACGACCAGCTTCTGACCGACCCGGACGAGGCCGTGCGCTTTGTCAACGACACGAACGTGGACGCGCTGGCAATCGCCATGGGCACCTCGCACGGCGCCTACAAGTTCAGCCGCAAGCCCGACGGCGACATCCTGGCGATGCACGTGATCGAGGAAATCCATACTCGCCTGCCCAACACCCACCTGGTGATGCACGGGTCGTCGTCCGTGCCGGAGGATCTGCAGCAGATCATCAACAGCTATGGCGGCGACATCAAGCCGACCTGGGGCGTCCCGGTCGAGGAGATCCAGCGCGGCATCAAGCACGGCGTCCGCAAGGTCAACATCGACACCGACAACCGCCTGGCCATGACCGCCGCGATCCGCAAGGTCTTCTCGGAAGAACCGTCCGAGTTCGACCCGCGCAAGTACCTGAAGCCCGCGATGCAGATGATGTCGCAGGTCTGCAAGGACCGGTTCGAAGCTTTCGGTACCGCCGGCAATGCCGACAAGATCGTGCCGCTGCCCCTGTCGGTGATGGCCTCGCGGTACTGACCGGCCCGACTGATCGGCTCGCGGCCACCCCAGCGGGTGGCCGCTTGCCTTGAAGCCGACCTTCGGGAAGACACCTGAAGAAAATGGCCGTGAGAGGAAGGTCTCGCCCATGGCGGAGGCTGGCCCCGAGGCGGTGCCAGCCAGACGCATCGGGCCGTTCCGGCATCAGGCCCTTGAGCCCGAGCCGATCTGCATCGCAGATGCCGGTCCGCGATCAGAACCGGCAGCTGCCAAGAGTGCTTACCGGCGCGGCCGAGCTTCGGTCCGGGACGCGGCCGGGGCGCCTAGCCGAAGTCGTGAAAGATGAACCACGCGCCAAGGCAGATCAGGCCGAAGCCCACGCCGTGCTGCCAGCCGATGCGCTCGCCCAGGTACAGCCACGAGAACAGCGCGAAGACCGACAGGCTGATGACCTCCTGGATGGTCTTCAGCTGTGCGGCGCTGAAATGGCCGTGGCCGATGCGGTTGGCGGGCACTTGCAGGATGTATTCGAACAGCGCGATGAACCAGCTGACAGCGATCACCGTCAGCAGCGGCGCCGTCTTGAACTTCAGGTGCCCATACCAGGCCACCGTCATGAAGACGTTGGAGGCGATCAGCAGGCCGATGGTAATGGCAGGGACCGGCAGGCCTAGTCCCATTGCGCCTGCCGGTCCTTCGCCAGGTTGCCAAATCGCGTGAACTGTCCCTCGAAGGACAGCTCGACCGTGCCGATGGGACCGTGGCGCTGCTTGCCTAGGATCACCTCGGCCTTGCCGTGGCACTGCTCCATGATCTGCTGCCACTTGGCCATGGCATCGAGGTCGCTGTCCGACGGCTTTTCGCGCTCCTTGTAGTATTCCTCGCGGAACACGAACATCACGATATCGGCGTCCTGTTCGATCGAGCCGGATTCGCGCAGGTCCGAAAGCTGCGGACGCTTGTCGTCGCGGTTTTCCACCTGGCGCGACAACTGCGACAGGGCGATGACGGGGATGTTCAACTCCTTCGCCACGGCCTTCAGGCCCTGCGTGATCTCGCTGACCTCGTTCACGCGGCTGTCCTTGGCCGAGGCGGCCTTCAGAAGCTGAAGATAGTCCACCATCAGCACATCCAGCCCATGAGTCCGCTTCAGCTTGCGCGCGCGGGCGGCAAGCTGGTTGATCGGCAGGGCAGGCGTGTCGTCGATATACAGCGGGCAGTTCTGCAAGGCGTGCGCGGCCTCGACGAAGCGGCGGAACTCGGCCTCGTCCATGTTGCCGCTGCGGATGCGTTCGGAGGGGACCTCGGCCGCTTCCGACAGAATGCGCGCGGCAAGCTGTTCGGCTGACATCTCCAGGCTGAAGAAGCCCACGACGCCGCCCTCGACCGTGCCGATGGTGCCGTCGGGACGCTCGCCGGTCTTGTGGGCCTTGGCGATGTTGAAGGCGATGTTGGTCGCCAGCGAGGTTTTCCCCATCGAGGGACGGCCCGCCAGGATGACCAGGTCGGAATTGTTCAAGCCGCCCATCTTGGCGTCCAGGTCGATCAGCCCCGTCGAGATCCCCGACAGCTTGCCGTCGCGCTGATAAGCGGCGTTTGCGGCCTGGACGGCGCCCGTCACGGCCTTGAGGAAGGACTGGAAGCCGCGTTCGGCGGTGCCTGCCTCGCCCAGCTTGTAAAGCGTCTGTTCGGCGGCCTTGATCTGCTCCTCGGCCTCGTCGCCGACCTCGACGGTGGCCGCGCGGGCGGAAATGTCCTGGCCCAGCTGGATCAGCTCGCGCCGCAGGGCGAATTCGCGAATCATCTGCGCATAGTCGCGCGCGGCATAGGCGCTGATCGCGGCCCCCGCCAAGCGTGCCAGATAGGGCGCGCCGCCCAGTTCCTTCAGCCCCTCGTCATGTTCCAGAAAGGCCTTGATGGTGACGGGGCTGGCAAGCGCGTTCTTGCGGATGCGTTCCGCGCAGATCTCGTAAATGCGTGAATGGACGGGGTGATAGAAGTGGTCGGCCTTGATGATCTGGCTGACGCGGTCGAAGACATCGTTGTTGGTCAGCAGCGCGCCCAGAAGCTGCTGCTCGGCCTCGAGCGAGAAGGGGATCGAGGCTGCGTCCTCGGCGCCGACGGGCTGGCCCGGAATGATCGCGCGCAGGTTGGTCATGAACTGCCCCCTTTGTTCTTAATCCCCTGTTCTACACCCGATGCACCGCCCGGGGAACGCCGCGCGATGGAATATCGGGGGGCCGATCTGTGGATCGCCTGTGGATAAGTCAGGCGTTCGCGGCCTGCCAGGCGCGGGGATCGGTCAGGAATGTCTCGACCTCGGCCAGCGTTTCCGTGTCGAAGGCAGCCTGCGCCTTCGCCTCGGCCAGGACGTCCCACCAGGTGCAGAGGTGATGCAGGGAAACCCCATGATCGGCCAGACGCTGCGTCGTCTCGGGGAAGATGCCATAGTAGAAGATCACCGCCGTATGCGCGCAGGTGGCGCCGGTGTCGCGGATCGCATCGACGAAGGACAGCTTGCTGCCGCCGTCGGTGGTCAGATCCTCGACCAGCAACACGCGCTGGCCTTCGGTCATCACCCCCTCGATCCGGGCGTTGCGGCCATAGCCCTTGGGCTTCTTGCGCACATAGGTCATCGGCAGGCCCAGCCGTTCGGCGACCATGGCCGCGAAGGGGATGCCCGCCGTCTCGCCGCCCGCCACGTTGTCGAAGACCTCGAATCCCGCGTCGCGCATCACGGTCGCTGCCATGAAGTCCATCAGGGTCTGGCGGACGCGCGGAAAGCTGATGATGCGGCGGCAATCCACATAGGTCGGCCCCTTCAGGCCCGAGGCATAGGTGAAGGGCGTCTTTGCGTTGAAATCGACGGCCTTGATTTCCAGCAGCATCCGGGCGGACAGGCGGGCGATCTCCTCGCGCGTGGGGAAGGTCAGGCTCATCGGTCCTCCAGGTGCCAGTAAAGGGGAAAGCCGGGATCGAACAGGGTGACGGTCTCGTCGCCCGCGTCGATCTGCGCCGGGTATGCGGCGGGCGTGTCGTGCTTGACCAGGGTGATCCGGTCGTCGTTAGGAGGCAGGCGGTAGAAGGCGGCGCCATGCAGGCTGGTGAAGCCTTCCAGCCTGTCCAGCGCGCCCTCGTCCTCGAACACCTGGGCCAGGATCGACATGGTATTGGGCGCGGTGAAGCAGCCCGCGCAGCCGCAGGGCTGCAGCTTGGCGCTGTCCGCATGGGGGGCGCTGTCAGTGCCCAGGAAGAACCGCGCCTCGCCGCCTGTCGCGGCCTCGCGCAGCGCCAGGCGGTGCGATTCGCGCTTGGCGACGGGCAGGCAGTAGTAATGCGGGCGAATGCCGCCAGCGAGGATCGCATTGCGGTTGATGACCAGGTGATGCGTGGTGATCGAGGCAGCCAGGTCGTCGCCGCCGGACCGGGCATAGGCCACGCCGTCGCTGGTGGTGATATGCTCCATCACGACGCGCAGGCCGGGGGTGCGGCGGCGCAGCGGGTCCAGCACGCGGTCGATGAACACGGCCTCGCGGTCGAAGATGTCCACGGCCGGGTCGGTGACTTCCCCATGCACGCAAAGGGTCACGCCCGCTTCGGCCATCGCCTCCAGAACCGGCTGCACGCGGTCGAAATCGGTCACGCCGCTGGCGGAGTTGGTCGTGGCGCCGGCGGGGTAAAGCTTGACCGCGCGGATGATGCCGTCGCGGAAGGCGGCCACGACATCGGCGGGGTCGGTCCCGTCGGTCAGGTACAGCGTCATCTGCGGCTGCAGGGCGGCGCCTGCGGGCAGGGCTGCCAGGATGCGGTCGCGATAGGCGGCGGCCTGGGCGCCGGTCACGACCGGCGGCACGAGATTCGGCATGATGATGGCGCGGCCGAAGTCCGCGGAATGGGGCGCGACGGCGGCCAGCATCGCGCCGTCGCGCAGGTGCAGGTGCCAATCGTCGGGGCGGCGAAGGGTGATGCGGTCGGTCATGGCCTGCCTCTATACATGGCGCCGGCGCGTTGCCAAGCGCGGGACTTGCATAAATCGCATTGCACCCTGTCCCAAGGTCGCTCTTGTGCTGACCTTCACGTCACCCCACCTTAGGGGGATTGATGCAAAGGATGACTCGATGTTCCCCATGATGCCCAAGAACCCTGTTCGCCTGTGGGCACAATTTGCCCGGATGGCCATCGAGGCGCAGACCGTGATCGGTCTTCGGACTGCGGGGATGATGGGGGTCATGACCCAGGCGCCCGGAGAGCCGTTCCGCATGGTGGCCGAAAAGCAGGCCGCCGCCACGGAATCGCTGTTTGCCATGGCGCAGGCGGCAGGTCGTGGACACAGTGCCGAGCGCGTGATGGCTGCGGCCCTGCGCCCCTACGGCAAGCGGACCCGCGCCAATTCGCGCCGCCTGACCAAGGTGCGATAGAAGACGGCGGGGTTTCCCCCGCCGTTCTGTGATCAGATCAGCTTGCCCATCGCCACCGCCGTGTCCGACATGCGGTTCGAGAAGCCCCATTCGTTGTCGTACCAGGTCAGGATGCGGCACAGGCGGCCTTCCATTACCTTGGTCTGGTCCATGTGGAAGACCGACGAATGCGGATCGTGGTTGAAGTCCGACGAGACCAGCGGCTCCTCGGTATAGCCGAGGATGCCCTTCAGCGGGCCGTCGGCCGCCGCCTTGATGGCCCCGTTGATTTCCTCGACCGAGGTGTCGCGGCTGGCTTCGAACACAAGGTCAACGACCGAGACGTTCGGCGTCGGCACGCGGATCGCCACGCCGTCCAGCTTGCCCTTCAGTTCCGGCAGCACCAGGCCCACGGCCTTGGCGGCGCCGGTCGAGGTCGGGATCATCGACAGGGCGGCTGCGCGGGCGCGGTACAGGTCCTTGTGCATCGTGTCCAGCGTCGGCTGGTCGCCGGTGTAGCTGTGGATCGTGGTCATGAAGCCCTTTGCGATGCCGATGCTGTCGTTCAGCACCTTGGCGACGGGCGACAGGCAGTTCGTCGTGCAGCTCGCGTTCGACACGACCAGGTCGTCGGCGGTCAGCGTGTCGTCGTTCACGCCGAACACGATGGTCTTGTCGGCATTGTCGCCGGGGGCCGAGATCAGCACGCGCTTGGCGCCGGTGGACAGGTGCGGCTGGACCTTGTCCTTGGACGTGAAGATGCCGGTGCACTCCATGATCACGTCGATGTCGCCCCAGGGCAGCTCGGCCGGATTGCGGATCGCGGTGACCTTGATCGGGCCGCGGCCCACGTCGATGGAATCGTCGTTGACGGTCACCTGCGCCGGGAAGCGGCCGTGGACGCTGTCATAGCGCAGCAGGTGCGCGTTGGTTTCGACGGGGCCCAGATCGTTGATCGCGACGACCTCGATATCGGTGCGCCCGGATTCGATGATGGCGCGCAGGACGTTCCGGCCGATCCGCCCGAAACCGTTGATCGCAACTTTGACAGCCATGGTTCTCTCTCCCGACCAAGTGACGTTGCGCCCCTCGTATCGTGCTGTTTCGGCTGATGCAAATGCCGTGCTGCGCGTCGGCGGCTTGTTAGCGCCAGAAGCTGAGATATTCGATGAAGCCGTCCATCATGCGGGCGGCCATCAGCGGCAACTGCCACTGAAGCCACAACTGGTCGGCGACAAACAGCCCCAGGATCACGACCAGAAGCGCGATGGCGATGGTATTGGTCATGTCCGTCTTATCCGCCTGTCGCGCGGGCGGTGCAAGCGCCGCTAATCCTGGTCCTGCGGCAGAAGCAGCGTGATCTCGCCCGCTTCCTGGAGACGGCGGATGGCCGAGACGACCTCGGTCATCGCCTCCTCGATGTCCGAGCCGCGCAGCTTGCCCAGATCGTTGCGTTCCTCCCGCAGGCCGTCGGACATGCGCTGAGACAGGTTCGTCAGGATGAACTCGGCCGCTGCGGCCTCGGCCTCGCCGGTGGCGGCAAGCGCGCGGACCAGGACCAGCTGGTCAACCTCGCGGATGATGCGCGGGATGTCGCGCGGCATGACGCGGGCGGGGATATGGGCGAAGATGAAGATCGCCTTGCGCACGCTGCCCGCGAAATCGGCGTCGTGCCGGTCAAGGCTGTCCAGAACGTCGTCGCGCAGGTCGGCGGTGGCAAAGTTCAGGATCGCCCCCATCCGGTCCGTCGCGGGGGTGGAAAGCGCAGGGCGGGGCAGGGCCTCGGCCGCCTGCAACAGGATCAGGCCGACACGGTGCAGCGATTCGGGCGTGACGCCCGCCGTCATGGACATGGCCTGCGCCACGGCGCGCGCCCGTTCGCGGGGAAGGCCCACGAACACTTCGGACGCGCGTTCCACCGGCAGCTTGGACAGCATCAGGGCCACCATCTCGACCGCCTCGGAGGTGGCCAGCGACAGGACGGCGGGGGCGGGCAGGGCGGCGATGCGAATCCAGGGATCGCCCCGGCCCTGAATCACCGCGCGGCGGCGCAGCCGGTCGGTGCTGTCTTCCGAAAGCTGTTGCCCCAAAATCGCCAGCGTGCCGTCCAGGTCGCCGGGGAAGGTCACGCCCACCGATTCCAGCCGGTCGCAGAATTCGGTGATGACCGCGTCACGGGTCTGGCGGTCGATCAACTCCATCCCCGCCATTTCCTCGGCCAGCAGGGTCTGGCTTTCGCTGTCCAGCCGCGACAGGCTGGACGCTTCGTCGTCATCCAGCAGAAGGCGGACGATGACCGCCGCCTTTTGCCGTTGGTTCAAACCCGTGTGTATCGTCATGGCCCTGCCCAGATTGACCGTCCTTGCGGCCAATCTGGCAGAGCTTTCCTAACACGCGGTTTACGTCGGCCTATTTCCCGCCTTGCCCGAACACACGGCGGAAGATCGTGTCGACGTGCTTGGTGTGATAGCCAAGGTCGAACTTTTCCTCGATCTCGGCGGGCGACAGGGCCGCCGTCACCTCGGGGTCGGAAAGCAATTCTTCCTTGAAGTCAGCGCCTTGTTCCCAGACCTTCATGGCGTTTCTCTGCACCAGCCGATAGGCGTCCTCGCGTGAGACGCCGGCTTGGGTCAGTGCCAGCAGCACGCGTTGCGACATGACCAGCCCTTTGAACTTGTTCATGTTGCGCAGCATGTTTTCGGGATAGACGACCAGCTTGTCGATCACGCCTGCCAGCCGGTTCAGCGCGAAGTCCAGCGTGATGGTCGCATCGGGCGCGATGCCGCGTTCGACCGAGGAATGGCTGATGTCGCGTTCGTGCCACAGCGCCACGTTCTCCATCGCCGGGATGACGGTCATGCGCACCAGCCGGGCAAGGCCGGTCAGGTTCTCGGTCAGGACCGGGTTGCGCTTGTGCGGCATCGCGGAGGACCCCTTCTGGCCGGGGCTGAAGAATTCCTCGGCTTCCAGAACCTCGGTCCGCTGCATGTGGCGGATCTCGATGGCGATGTTCTCGATGCTGGAGGCGATCACGCCCAGGGTGGCGAAGAACATCGCGTGGCGGTCGCGCGGGATGACCTGGGTCGAGATCGGCTCGGGGCGCAGGCCCAGCTTGGCGCAGACATGCTCCTCGACCGCGGGGTCGATGTTGGCGAAGGTGCCGACAGCGCCGGAAATCGCACCGGTCGCAACCTCCCACCGCGCCGTTTCAAGGCGGGTCCGGTTGCGGTCCATCTCGGCGTAGAAGCGGGCGAAGGTCAGGCCCATGGTCGTCGGCTCGGCGTGGATGCCGTGGCTGCGGCCGATGCGGACGGTGTCCTTGTGCTCATGGGCGCGGCGCTTCAGCGCCTCCAGAACGCGGTCCAGATCGGCCAGCAGGATGTCGGCGGCGCGGACAAGCTGCACGTTCAGCGTGGTGTCCAGCACGTCGCTGCTGGTCATGCCCTGGTGGACGAAGCGCGCCTCGTCCGAGCCGATATGCTCGGCCAGATGGGTCAGGAAGGCGATGACGTCGTGCTTGGTGACGGCCTCGATGGCGTCGATGCGGGCGACGTCGAACTCCACGTCCTTGGCGCGCCACACGGCTTCGGCGTTTTCGCGCGGGATGACGCCCAGGTCGGCCTGGGCATCGCAGGCATGGGCCTCGATCTCGTACCAGATGCGGAACTTGGTTTCAGGGGACCAGATGGCGGTCATTTCGGGGCGGGCATAGCGGGGGATCATGGCGGGCTCCTTTCCGGATGGGGCGGGCATAGCGGGGTGATGACGCGGCGGCAAGATTTCGATTTCCCCCACGGCCGGAATGGGAACATTCCAGCGGCGCAAGCTGTTGAGGATTCGACCAATCCGACAACGCCGGAGAGATGCGATGCACCCGACCCATGACGATGACCGCCCGATGACCGAAGCCGACCGCACCAGCGAGACGCGGTTCGGCCCCCGTCCCGTGCCGCAGGGCCACAAATATCCAGGCTATCAGCAGTCGCGCCGGACGATCCCCTCGGGGCGCATGGCGCCGGACGGGCGGTCGTCCTATCCGACCCCCTCGCTTGGCGCAAAGATCGCCGTCTGGGGCGGCATCGCCCTTGGTGTCGCGGGCGGCACCGCGGCCGCCGTATATGCCGTCCGCGCCGTTGCCGATGCCGTGGCAGGCGATCCGCACCCCAAGCACCAGCGCCGCTATGCGGCCCCCCGCTTCGTCGAGATGGACGAGGATGAGCGCGAGGCGATGCGCCGCCGGGTCCGCGCGCAGGACCGCGAGGACCGGAAAGAGGTCGCGCGCTTGCGCGCCGAGGCTTCGCAGCATCGCGAAGCCCCCAAGGCCCCCAAGCCGGCGAAAGCGCGCAAGGGCAACTTTGTCGAGGATCTGATCCATACGTCCGAAAGGCTGTCCGAAAGCCTTGAAGGCGTGGCCAAGTCCCTGGGCGTCGCCATGGATGGCTTTCGCAGCGTTGCCCGGCAGGCAACCGACGTGATCTCGGAATTCGCGGCCACGGCGGACCAGCTGCGATCGGCCCTGCGCGGAGAGCACGTCGCCGGCACGCGCCGGGATGCGGGCGATTCCGATCGCGTCCACCGGATGTAAGCGGGACGAGGCCATGAGAAGCACGACGCCCGGCGTACTTGACGCCCTTTTTGGTGATCTGGACGACCGTGCGCGCCGGCGGTTCGGGATGAAGACCGACGGCGCGCCGGAACCCGTGCCGGCCGCGCGAACCCATCCGAAGGGCAAGGATGTCGGGCTTTGGGACCTGACGAAGGCCGACTGGATGGCCATCGCGAAATCGACCTTCGGACAGATCGGAACCGACCGGGTGACGGCGGTGGCGGGAGGCATCACCTTCTTCGGCCTGCTGTCGCTGTTTCCGGCGATCACGGCGCTGGTGTCGATCTATGGCCTTGTCGCCGATCCGGCCACCATCTCGGGGCATCTGGACATGCTCCAGAGCTTCCTGCCGCAGGGCGCGCTGGAGATCATCCGGGGACAGGTCGAATCCATCACCTCGTCGCCCGGAACGGCCCTGTCGCTTGCCGGGATCGCCGGCCTTCTGGTCGCCTTCTATTCGGCCAACGGTGGAATGAAGGCGCTGCTCTCGGCCCTGAACGTCGCCTTCTTCCAGACCGAAACCCGCGGCTTCCTGCGGCTCAACCTGGTGTCGATGGCCTTCACACTGGGCGGCATCGTGATGATCATCCTGATGCTGGGCATCATCGCGGTGATCCCCATCCTGCTCCAGATGTTGCCGCTGACCAGTACAACAAGCACATGGGTCGGGCTGATCCGCTGGCCGATCATGTTCGGCGTGCTGATCCTGGCGCTGGCGGCGCTTTACCGCTGGGGACCGGACGCGCCCGACTCGCGCTGGCGCTGGATTTCCCCCGGCGCCGTTTTGGCAGCGGTCGGGCTGGTCCTGACCTCGATCCTGTTCAGCTGGTATGCGGCAAATTTCGCCAACTACAACGAGACCTACGGCTCGCTTGGCGCGGTGATCGCGCTGATGATGTGGCTGTGGTTCGCCTCGACCGTCGTGCTGGTCGGCGCCGAGGTGAATTCCGAGATCGAAAGCCACCTGAAGAAACTGGCCGGCGTGCCCGACAGGCGGAAAACCGACCAAGTCTGATCAGCGCTCGGTCAGCTTCAATTCGATCCGCCGGTTGGCCGCAAGCTCATCGGCGGATTGGCCTTGGGAAACGGGCCGCGTGTCCGCAAAGCCCGTGGCCGCCAGCCGGTTCGCGGGAAAGCCCAGTTCGTCGGTCATGTAGCGCACGACGGCCAGCGCGCGCGCCTGGCTGAGTTCCCAGTTGTCTCGATAGCGCCCGGTGCCCGAAAGCTGCGTGTTGTCGGTGTGCCCGTCCACGCGGATGATCCAGTCGATCTCGGGCGGGATGTCGTCGGCGACTTCGGACAGCAGCTTCGCCACCCGGGCGATCTGGTCGTGTCCTTCGGGCGACAGCGTTGTCGCGCCGGGTGGGAACAGCACCTCGGACTGAAAGACGAAGCGGTCGCCGACGACCTGGACGCCTTCGCGGCCGGACAGGATCTCCGACAGGCGCCCGAAGAATTCCGAGCGATAGCGCGCCAGGTCGCGCGCCTCTTCCTCGGCGCGCAGCCGGGCCTCCTCCTCCAGCGTCAGGCGGCGGTCCTTTTCCTCGGCCGCGCGCAGAAGGGCGGCGTTCAACTGCTGGCCAAGGTTCTCGACCCGCAGTTCCGCCTGCCGCTGATCCTCGCCCGCGGTATCCAGCAGCGCCTGCAGGGAACCAAGCTGCGCCGTCAGCGAGGCCACCTGCTCGTTCAGCAGGGCGACGCGGCGCTGGCTGTCCTGCGACAGGTTCTGCTGGTCGGCCAGGGCCTTCTCCGCCGTGGCAAGCAGGGCCGCCTGACGTTCGGCTTCGGTCAGGCTGCGGGTTGCCTGCTGGGTTGCCCGGTCCCGCGCGGCCTCGGCGCCGGCCAGCAGGGTCAGCGTTTCCTCGGCCTTCCTGCGGCTTTCCTCCAGCGCCAGCGTCATGGCGGTCAGTTCGGCATCCGCGCTTTCCAGGCGTTCGCGCAACGCCCGCGCCGCTTCGGCATCGGTCAGGCGCGCGGCCTCGGCTTCGGTCAACTTGGTCTGCAACTCGCCCGCGCGTTCCTCGGTCGCCCGATCGCTTTCGCGAAGATCGGCCACCAGCGTCTCGGCCGCCTGGTTGCTTTTGCGAAGATCGGCCACCAGCGCCTCCAGCGCATCGCGGCGCGCGGCGGCAAGCCGGGCCTGTTCGGCTTGGGCATCGATTTCCTGGCGGGCGGCGGCCACGGCCAATTCGGCGGCGCTGGTGCGGCTTTGCTGTTCGGTCAACCGGGCCTGGGCCTGTTCCTGACGGGCCTGCGCCTGTTCCTGGTCGGCGGCGCGTGCGGCCATGAGGGCCGCGACCTCTGCCTCGAAATCGGTCAGGCGGCTGCGGGCCTGCGCCAGTTCCCCGCGGCTGGTTTCAAGTTGGGAGGACAGGCGCGTGATGCGGGCGGCGCGATCCCGCGCCTCGGCCTGGGCCTCGGCAAGCCGGTCCTGCAATCCTGCCTCCCGGTCCTCGGACACGGTCAGCGCCTGGCCCAGGGCGGCCACCTGCTGGCCCAATCGCTCCAGCCGCTGTTCCTGGGCCGAGATCACCTCGCCTTGGCTGGCGATGGTGTCATCCTTGTCGGTGATCTGCTCGCGCAGCACCGACTGCATGACGGTGAAGATCGTCAGCACGAAGACCAGCACCATCAGCAGCGTGGCCAGCGCGTCCACGAAGCCCGGCCAGATGTTGGTCGAGAATCGGTGCCCGGACGCGGCGCGGCGCAGGGCCATGGCTCAGCCCCCGTCCCGCGAGACCAGCGGGTCGCGCAGAAGATCGTCGCGGAAGGGATCGTTGAAGCGCGCGGCCCGGACCGCGCGGGTCAGGACCAGGATGTCGGAGCGCAGTTCGGCGACCATTTCCTCGCGTCCGTCGGTCAGGTCGGCGGTCAGCCGGTTCAGCGCGGATTCGATGCCCGCAAGATCGGGGGGCGGGGCGGCAGGGCGTTCCGCCTGCAGGCGCGTCAGGTCGACCAACTGGTCCTGACCCTCGGCCAGTCGCGACAAGGCCTCGGTCAAGGAAGCGACGCGGGACAGCGAAGCCTCCTGCTCGGCCTCGCTGCGCTGGACCAGGGCCTCGATGGCCTGGGCCATCACGACCACCCGTTCGTCGGCCATGGCGGCGGCGTCGTCGCGCTGCGCGTCGCGTTCGGCCTGGATCTGCTGCAAGCGGTCCATCTGGCCCGCCATCTGTTCCAGGAACCCCGCCAGGGCGGCCTGATCGACCGCGTCGCCTTCCGACCCGGCCAGGCTGACGCGGGTGAAGCCGGACATCCACTCCTCAAGCTCGCGGTAGAAGCGGTTCTGGCCGTGCGTGGCGAACAGTTCCAGCAGGCCCACCACCAGCGATCCCGCAAGCCCCAGAAGCGAGGACGAAAAGGCGGTGGCCATCCCGCCCAACTGGGATTCCAGCCCGCTCATCAGCTTGTCGAAGACCTGGATGCCGCTTTCGCCTTGCTGCGGGGCAAGGGTGCGGATGGTTTCGACCACGGCGGGAATTGTCGTGGCAAGCCCGTAGAACGTTCCCAGAAGACCCAGGAAGATCAACAGGTTTGCCAGGTATCTTGTGATGTCGCGCAGCTCGTCTATGCGGGTGGCGACCGAATCGAGGATCGACGCCGCAGCACCCGTCGAAATCACGCCCCCGGCCGGTCCGCGCGTGCCAAGCAGCGCGGCCAGTGGTGCCAGCAGGCGCGGGGGCTGATCGCTGGTGTCGAGGCCGCCGCGCGCCGCGATGCCCTTTTCGACCGCGTTGCCGCGCCGTTTGGCGAAGCGTTCGATCCAGCTTACCGACTGTGTCAACTGCGCCACCTGCCAGAAGCAGGCCAGCACCCCCAGCGCGAAGACCCCCAGGATCAAGCCGTTCAGCCACAGGTTCGCCCGAAAGATCGGCAGGATGCGGCCATAGGTGATCCAGCCGCCTGCCAGGACCAGGGCAAGCACCGTGATCATCATCACGACCTGCCGCACCGGCTGCGAGAAGTGGGGGCTTGCCGGGCCGGGGCCTTGCGTCCGTGTTGCGCTGATCCGCCGGTTCGCCGCGCCAAGGCGGGGATGGGCGGAAGGGTCAGGCTGCTGGCTCGTGTCGCTCAACTGGTCGCATTCCCCTGGCCAAGGCTGTGATGCGGGAAGTGTAGGGCGCACCCTTTCACTTGCCAAGCGATCCGAGGTCAGGCCGGACGGTTCCTGTCGCTTTCCAGCAACTTGCGCACTTCGTCGGTCAGGTGGTCCATGACCGCATCGGCAAGCCCGATCTGCGCCAGATGGGCGGCGGTGTTGAACAGGTATTCCGCGTTCGGGCCGCGTCCACCCTGCGCCCGGGCGATGATGCGGGCCTGTTCCGACAGATCCAGACCGCCCGCATACTGCCAGTGGTCGCGCCGCATGACATAGGCCAGCGCCTCGACCCGGCGGCCGTCCTCCAGCCGCAGGGGCAGGATCGTCTCTCGGTAGGCGTCGGTGACCAGTTCGCGGGCGCGCAGATAGGCCAGCACCTCGTCATGGTCGCTGTCGGCAATCCCGAGCGCCAGGCCGCCGCATTCGCCGTCCGGCTGTTCATCCAGGCCGAGGACAAGCCCCGGTCGTTCCGACGTGCCGCGGTGCTGGATCGAGCGGAGGCAGAAGCTGCGCGCATAGCCTGTCACCCAGGCGCGCGCCCTTTCCACCGGCGCAAAGCCGGGATCCCATATCAGCGACCCATAACCGAAGACCCATTCGATCTTTCGCATGACTCCAAACCCGTTCATTCATCGGAAGTTAGGACAGCCGGGACAGCGGGGAAAGGGCGAAGGGTGATCGGAAAGCTTCTGTTGACGGGGGTGTTGGGTCTTGCCGGGCTGTGGTTCGCGGCCGAGCCGCTTCTGGTGGCGCAAGCCCGGAGGCATGTGCAGGCCGAAACGGTCGCAGCGCAGCCGGGGGCGGGGCGGTTGGGCCTGGTGATGACAGGGCTGGTCATTCCGGCGCGGCAAGGGCAGGTGGAACTGCCGGCGCTGGATCTGTGGCTCACGCCGGCGGCCCCGACCACGATAAGGCTTGCCCTGCCCCCGGAGGCGATGTTGCAGGGCGCCGCCGGAAACCGGGTTGTCGGCATGGACCGGGCCACTGGCGCCGTGACCCTGTCACCCCTGGGCAGGGTCACGCAGGCAAGGGCCGGCTTCGCGGCGCTGTCCCTTGATGGCCGGCCCCTTGCCGAAGAGGGCGGCATGACCGCGGAACGCGTGTCCGACGACCGGCTTGCGGGACATCCCTACCAGGTGCAGGTCGCTCTGCCGCGGCTGCATCTTCCGCAGGTTTCGTCCGCACGGGGCGGGCTGCGGCTGTGGCTGGATCGCCCGCTTGCCGCCACGACGCAGCAGCCGCCCGCCGTGCTTGGCGTGGCGAGCGAGGATTTCGAGGTCGATGCGGGGGCCTTCGCGCTGCGGCTGGCAGGGCAGCTTTCCAAGGGCGGGGATGGACGAACCCAGGGCCGCGTCGCCATCTACAGCAGCGATGCCGCCGCCATGCTGGAGGCCGCGATCGAGGCGGGCCTGATGCCGCCGAACGTCCGCCTGCTTGCGCGGGCCATGCTGAACCGGATCGGCCAGATGGAGTTTGACGGGGGTGATGCCGGACTGCCGCCCGCGCCCGACGGGCAGGTCCGCATCCCGCTGGAGATGCGGGATGGCCGCATGTATCTGGGCACCATCGAGATCGGCGCGGCCCCGGCCTGGCCCGTCCCCTAACGGCCGGCAGGGGCGACGCGTCCGAAATCGGGCGCGGCGGTGTCCTGCCCGGCCTCGATGATTCCGCGGCGGATCGCCCGGGTGCGGGTGAAGTAATCGAACAGCTGCTGGCCGTCGCCCATGCGGATGGCGCGCTGCAGCATGAACAGTTCCTCGGTGAAGCGGCCGAGGATGTCCAGCGTCGCCTCCTTGTTGTGCAGGAACACGTCGCGCCACATGGTCGGGTCGCTGGCGGCGATGCGGGTGAAGTCGCGGAAGCCGGCGGCGGAATACTGGATCACCTCCTCGTCCGTGACGCGGCGCAGGTGGTCGGCGACGCCCACCATCGTATAGGCGATCAGGTGAGGCGCGTGGCTTGTCACCGCCAGGACCAGATCGTGATGCGCGGCCTCCATGCTGTCGGTCTTGGCGCCCATGGCGCGGACCAGGTCCAGCAGGCGCGAAACGGCTGCCGGGTCGCTGTCGGGCAGCGGGGTCAGCAGCCACCAGCGATTGCGGAACAGGCTTGCAAAGCCCGAGCGGGGTCCGGAATGCTCGGTCCCCGCAAGGGGATGGCCGGGCACGAAATGAACGCCCGCCGGGATATGCGGTCCCACGGCATCGATAACGGCCTGCTTGACCGAGCCCACGTCGGTGACGGTCGCGCCGGGCTTCAGATGTCCGGCGATCTCCTCGGCCACGGGGCCCATTGCGCCGACCGGCACTGCCAGGACGATCAGGTCGGCACCGGCCACAGCCTCGGCCGCGCTGTCGGCGATGCGGTCGCAAAGGCCGATGTCGCGGGCGATGTCGCGGGTTTCCGCGCTGCGGGCGAAGCCCACCACTTCGCGCGCAAGGCCCATCTCGCGGATCGCATGGGCCATCGATCCGGCGATCAGGCCAAGGCCGATCAGGGCGACGCGGTCATAGATGACGCTCATGCGCTCCTCCGATCGGCCATGAAGCGGCCCAGGCAGTCGATCACGCGGGTGACCCCGTCCTCGTCCCCGACGGTGATGCGCAACGCGGCGGGCAGGCCGTATCCGGCAACGCGCCTGACCAGGATGCCGTCCTGCCGCAGGGCCGCGTCGGCTTCTTCCGCTTCCGAGGGGTTGGCAAAGCGCGCCAGCACGAAGTTCGCGAAGCTTTCGTCGCAGCCGATCCCCATCTGGATCAGCGACTGGCGCATCCGGTCGCGCATCCGGTCATTCAGGTCGGCGCAGTGATCGCGGAAGGCGGTGTCGCGAATCGCGGCCTCGGCTGCGGCCATCTGCGCGTTCGACAGGTTGAAGGGCTGCCGGATGCGGTTGAGCACGTCGATGATGTCGCGGGACGCATAGCCCCAGCCGATGCGCAGCCCCCCGAGGCCGTGAATCTTCGAAAACGTCCGCGTCATGATGACGTTGGGGTGCCTGTCCACCAAGGCGGCGCCGCCATCGGCCCCTGCCGCGAATTCGGTATAGGCGCCGTCATGGACCAGCAGGACCGTCGCGGGAAGGCCATCCACCAGGTGCTGAAGCTCATCCGCTCCCAGCATGGTGCCGGTCGGGTTGGCCGGATTGGCGATGAAGACGATCCGCGTCCGGTCGGTCAACGCGGCAAGGATCGCGTTCACGTCGATGCGGCGCTCGGCCTCGGGCACGGTGACGGGCACGGCGCCGACCATGCGGGCCAGGATCGGATACATGGAAAAGCCATGCTCGGTCGTGATGACCTCGTCGCCGACGCCCGCAAAGGACTGCACCACGAACTGCAGGACCTCGTCCGAGCCGACGCCGCAGATGATCCGGTCGGGGTCAAGGCCGTGAACCTCTCCGATGGCGCGGCGCAGGGCGGCGTGGTCGGTCGATGGATAGCGGTGCAGGTTCGCCGCGGCATCGGCATAGGCGGCGCGCGCCTTGTCGCTGCATCCAAGGGGGTTCTCGTTCGACGACAGCTTCAGCACCTCGCCACGCCCCGGCAGCTTGCTTTCGCCGCTGACATAAAGCGCGATATCCATGATGCCGGGTTGGGGGGTGATTTGCGTCATTGGCTTTCCTTGTTCCCGGACTATTTATTAGCCGGGGCCGGTCTTGGAAAGTGCCGAAACCAGTTGTGATCCCGTCCTGCATTGCGGATAACCGCCGCAAGATTTCAGCTCGGTCTTCAAGTAGATGTTTCAGGCAAGCTTTCCCAAGGTCGTCATCGTCGCGGACAATGCCTCGGCGCGGTTCGGTGGCGAAGCCTTCCTGCCCTTGAACTACTTCCGGCTGCTGCTGAAGCGCGGCTACCCGGTCAGGCTGATCGCGCACCAGCGCAACGCCGAGGAACTTCTTGCGATGCCCGACTGCGATCCGGGCCGGATGCATTTCGTTCCCGACACCCGCTGGCACAAGATGGCGTGGTCCGTCTTCGGGCGCCTGCCAGAGCCCTTTCCGTGGCTGCTTGGCGGCAGCCTGCTCAACTGGCTGAACAGGCTCCATCAGCGGCGGATCATTCGAAGGCTTGTCGCCGCAGGCGAGGCGCAGGTCATTCACCAGCCGACGCCCGTGTCGCCCTTGTGGCCGACCAGCCTGCATCGCTTCGGACTGCCCTTGGTCCTGGGGCCGATGAACGGCGGAATGGATTATCCCCCCGGCTATGAGGATTACGAGCAGAAGGGCGTGCGCGCCGCGATCCTTGGCGGGCGTCGGCTGGCCTTGACGCTGAACAGGCTCATGCCCGGCAAGCACCGGGCCGCCGCCCTGCTGGTGGCCAACGACCGCACCCGGCGCGCCTTGCCCGATCCCGACCACCCCCGCATCGGCACCCTGATCGAGAACGGGATCGATTTCAGCCGTTGGAGGGCCCCGGGGACCGATCGTCCGGCAACGCCGGCAGGCAAGCTGCGCCTGGTCTTCGTCGGCCGCTTCGTCAAGCTGAAGGCCATAGACATCACCCTGCGGGCAATCGCGCGGGCACGGGACAGCGGCGCCGACGTCACGCTCGATCTGCTGGGAGACGGAGAGGAGCGGGGCTCCTTGCAGGCGTTGGCAACAGAGCTGGGGATTGCCGACAGCGTGGTCTTCCACGGTTTCCAGCCGCAAGAGCGTTGCGCCGAGATCATGGGACGGTCGGACGCGCTGATCCTGAATTCACTGCGCGAATGCGGGGGAGCGGTCGTGCTGGAGGCCATGGCGATGGGCCTGCCTGTCATCGCCAGCGCCTGGGGCGGGCCGCTGGACTATCTGGACGATCAAAGCGGCATTCTGGTTCATCCCGCCCCGCGCGCCGACTTTGCCGAAAGGCTTGCGCAAGCGATCGTGACGCTGGCCGACGATCCCGACCTGCGGCTGCGCCTGGGCAGGACCGGCCAGGTGACCGCGAAAAGCCGTTTCGACTGGGAAGCGAAGGTGGATCGCATGATCGAAATCTATGCCGACGTCGCCGCCGGACAGAAAGCGGGGGCGGCCGCAGCCTGAGCGGCGGGGACGTAGTGCCTGCCGGATGAGGTGCATCCACGACATGCGGTCCGGGAGCTTGTTCGGGCAGGCGAGGTGCTGGACAAGCATCCCTGACGACGGGAGGATGCTTGCGGTGTGGTCCGGCATTTCGAAATGACCCGAATGCCCGGTGCCAAACGAAAAGGGCCGCATCGCGATGATGCGGCCCTTTCGATGAAACTGCGAAGGATCAGTTCTTCGCGTAGTATTCGACGACCAGGTTCGGCTCCATCACAACGGCATAGGGGACATCGCCCAGCGCCGGGGTGCGCACGAAGGTCGCGGTCATCTTGTTGTGGTCGACTTCCAGGTAGTCCGGAACATCACGCTCGGCCAGGCCGACGGCTTCCAGAACGATGGCCAACTGGCGCGACCGATCACGGATGGCGATGACGTCGCCTTCCTTGACGCGGTAGGACGCGATGTTGACGCGCTGGCCGTTCACGGTGATGTGGCCGTGGTTCACGAACTGGCGGGCGGCAAAGATGGTCGGCACGAACTTGGCGCGGTAGACGACGGCGTCCAGACGGCGCTCCAGCAGACCGATCAGGTTCTCGCCGGTATCGCCCTTGACGCGCTCGGCCTCGGCATAGATGCGGCGGAACTGCTTTTCGGTCAGGTCGCCGTAATAGCCCTTCAGCTTCTGCTTGGCGCGCAGCTGGGTGCCGAAGTCCGACAGCTTGTTCTTGCGGCGCTGGCCGTGCTGGCCGGGGCCGTATTCGCGGCGGTTGACCGGGGACTTGGCGCGGCCCCAGATGTTTTCGCCCATGCGGCGGTCGATCTTGTACTTGGCAGACGTGCGTTTGGTCACGGCTGATCTCCTTCTTGCGTTATACGAAGGGCGTTGTCCTTTGATCCGGAGATCCGACAGGTTTCCCCTTGCGGGGTCCACCAACACCAATGAAGTGCGCGCTTATAAGGCCGGGTGCGCCACTGTCAAGTCAGCGCGCCGCCGGGTTCGAAGAAATGCGCAAGCGGCAGGGCGGCGGCCCCCAGGATACGGGCGCTGCGGGCCAGGCTGCCCTCGATGATTTCGGGGCGGTCGATGCCCGCTGCCGGCAGCCTGGCCATGGCCGCGCGGGTGGCTTCGACAAGCGCCGCCCGGGTGGGCCGGGGAATGGCCCCGTCGATGACCACGACCGGGATGTCGAGCAAGGCCACGGCTGACAGGGCGACAAAGGCCAGCGCATCGCCTGCCTCGGCAATCCATCGCCCTTCGGTGTCCGGGGGCACCTGCCAGCCTGAATCGTCCGGGGGCAGGGACCGGCCCAGCCGGGCTTCCAGGGTCGAGACCGAGGCGCAGTCCAGAAGCTGCCGGCCGCCGGGGATCGGCATGGACCCCAGCGCCCCGGCGTTGCGGCGGGGGCCGACCCGCAGCCGGCCATCCAGGACCACGCCTCCGCCGGCGAAATGCGCGACATACAGATGCACGAAGTCGCGGGGCAGGGCAGAGCGGCCGAAGATCAGTTCGGCCGCGCAGGCGGTGCTGGCGTCGTTTTCCAGAAAGACGGGGAAGGGCAGGTCCTCGGCCAGCCGGCCGGCCAGGTCGAAGCCGTGCCAGCCCGCCATCTCGGACCCCCAATCCCAAAGACGGAACGGCGTCGCCACGCCAAGGCCCGCGATTCGTGCATCTGGCGGCAACGATCCGAGGATCGTCGCGATGCCATTGCGGGCAAAGGTCAGCACGCGATCCGGGGTGGGATGGCCGTATATTTCCTGTCGGTGGATTTTTACCCGCCCCACGAAATCGACAAGCGCCAACTCGACCAGCCTGCGCCCGATCTTCAGGCCCAGGAACTGCGCGCCGTCAGGCGCCAGGGACAACGGTGTGGACGGCTGCCCGACCTTGCCGCGCACGACCGCCCCCGCATCCAGAAAGCCGTTCCGGATCAGGTTTCTGGTCAGATTGGTGATGGCCTGCGGCGAAAGGCCGGTCGTTTGCGCAAGGGCAGCACGGGGCAAGGGGCCGCGTCGCCGGACCAAGGACAGGATCTGGCGTTCGTTCCAGCTGAGATCAATCCAGGGCGTGAGGTCATTCGGCATTTGCGTTGTCCCTTCCTGCGGCATTAATCAACAGGATTGATTTATTGACAAGCGGAAACGCTTCATGCTTTCTGAAACGGCAAGGCGGAGGAGGTGCCGCCAATCGGAGGAGTTTCAAGAATGATCACCCAATCTTCGGTACGCCTGCTGGTGGCGGCATCGGTCCTGGCCCTGTCGGCGGGCGTCGCGGCCGCCCAAGAGCCGGTCAAGGCCTGCATCATCACCAAGACGGACATCAACCCCTTCTTCGTGAAGATGAAGGAAGGCGCGACCGCCAAGGCCGAGGAACTCGGCATCGAGTTGATGAGCTTCGCGGGCAAGATCGACGGCGACCACGAGACCCAGCAGCAGGCGATGGAAAGCTGCATCGCGGCGGGCGTTAAGGGCATCCTGATCACCGCGTCCGACACCAAGGCGATCACCGAATCGGTCAAGCAGGCGCGCGACGCGGGCATCCTTGTCATCGCGCTGGACACGCCGCTTGACCCGATCGACGCGGCCGACGCGACCTTTGCCACCGACAACCGCGAGGCGGGTCGCCTGATCGGCGCATGGGCCGCGGGCAAGATGGGCGACGGCGCCAAGGACGCCAAGATCGCCATGCTGGATCTGTCCGCCAGCGCGCCCTCGGTCGATGTGCTGCGCGACCAAGGGTTCCTGGAAGGCTTCGGCGTCGACGTGAAGGACAACAACGTCATCGGCGACGAGGATGACGCCCGCATCGTCGGCCACGACGTCACCTCGGGGAACGAGGAGGGCGGGCGTCAGGCCATGGAGGCGCTGATGCAGAAGGACCCGGCGATCAACCTGGTCTACACCATCAACGAACCGGCCGCAGCGGGCGCCTATGAGGCGCTGAAATCCTTTGGCATGGAAGGCAACGCGACCATCGTGTCGGTGGACGGCGGCTGCCCGGGCGTCGAAAACGTCAAGGCGGGCGTGATCGGCGCGACCTCGCAGCAGTATCCGCTGAAGATGGCGTCGATGGGGATCGAGGCGATTGCCGCCTTCGCCAAGGACGGCACCAAGCCGCAGGCAACCGAAGGGCTGGATTTCACCGACACCGGCGTGAACCTGGTCACGGACCAGCCGGTCGAGGGCGTGCCCTCGATCAGCGTCGAGGACGGCTTGGCCCAGTGCTGGGGCTGACCTGATCATCCGGGCGGTGGCACTGCTGCCGCCCCTTCATGACCGGAGACACCGATGTCCGACACACCCGACCCCGTGGTCGCGCGCAATCCGTCCGAGACGGTGGCCAGCTTCGAGCATCACTCGCGCGGCGCGCTTGACTGGGTGCAGCACTTCCTGCACCGCTATCCAACCATGGTTCCGGTCATCGTGCTGGTGCTGTCGCTGATCGCCTTCGGGTTGATTTCGCCCAACTTCTTCTCGGCGTTCAACCTGTCGCTGATCCTTCAGCAGGTCGCCGTGGTGGGCACGCTGGCCGCCGCGCAATCGCTGGTGATCCTGACGGCGGGCATCGACCTGTCGGTCGGCGCGGTCATGGTGATGGTCTCTGTCATCATGGGCAAGCTGTCGGTCGATTTCGGGCTTCCCGTGCCGATCTCGATCCTGGTCGGGCTGGCGGTGGGCGCGGCGACCGGCGCGCTGAACGGCGCGCTTGTGACGCGGCTGAAGCTGCCGCCCTTCATCACGACGCTGGGGACGTGGAATATCTTCCTTGCGTTGAATTATTACCTGTCGAACCGCGAGACGATCCGCAGCCAGACCCTGGACGCCGAGGCGCCGCTGCTGAAGCTGTTCGGCGAGCGTTTCAACCTGGGCGGCGCCGTGCTGACCTATGGCGTGGTGCTGATGCTGATCGTGTTCGCGGTGCTGTGGTATGCGCTGTACCAGACCGCCTGGGGCCGCCGCGTCTATGCCGTGGGCGACGACCCCGAGGCCGCCTCTCTGGCCGGCATCCAGACCAGGCGCGTGCTGATGTCGGTGTATGTCGTCGCGGGCGTGATCTGCGCACTTGCCGCCTGGTCGTCCATCGGCCGCGTCGGATCGGTCAGCCCGACATCATTCTTCGAGGCGAACCTGGAATCCATCACGGCCGTGGTGATCGGGGGGATTTCGCTGTTTGGCGGCAGGGGCTCGATCCTGGGTCCGCTGATCGGGGCGCTGATCGTCGGCGTCTTCAACTCGGGGCTGCGGCTGGCCGGCGTGGACGTGCTGTGGCAGCTTTTCGCGACCGGCTGGCTGATCATCGTCGCCGTCGCCATCGACCAATGGATCAGGAAGATCTCATCATGACCGAGCCGCTTCTTTTCGCCCGCAACCTGGTCAAGCGCTATGGCCGCGTGACCGCGATGGACCACGCCGACTTTGACCTTTATCCCGGCGAGATCCTGGCCGTGATCGGCGACAACGGCGCAGGAAAATCAAGCCTTATCAAGGCGCTTTCCGGCGCCGTGCAACCCGACGAGGGCGAGATCCGGCTGGACGGCAAGCCCGTCAGTTTCGCGAGCCCTCTGGAGGCGCGGCAGGCGGGGATCGAGACGGTCTACCAGACGCTGGCCCTGTCGCCCGCGCTGTCGATATCCGACAACATGTTCATGGGTCGGGAAATCCGTCGCCAGGGCGTTCTGGGCAAGTGGTTCGGGATGCTGGACAAGCCCGCCATGGACGCCTTTTCCCGCCAGAAGCTGTCGGAGCTGGGGCTGATGACCATCCAGAACATCGGCCAGCCGATCGAGACGCTGTCGGGCGGCCAGCGGCAGGGGGTGGCGGTGGCGCGCGCCGCGGCCTTTGGCAGCCGCGTCATCATCCTGGATGAACCGACCGCGGCATTGGGGGTCAAGGAAAGCCGCCGGGTGCTGGACCTGATCCTGGACGTGCGGTCGCGCGGCATTCCCATCGTGCTCATCAGTCACAACATGCCCCATGTCTTCGAGGTTGCGGACCGCATCCATATCCATCGGCTGGGCCGCAGGCTTTGCGTCATCAATCCCAAGGAACATACGATGTCGGACGCGGTCGCCTATATGACCGGCGCACGGGTTCCCGAGGCGCTGGCGGCATGACTGATGCGGCAGGGGGGCATTGCCCCCCGTCCTTCGGACTCCCCCCAGGGTATTTCGACAACGAAGAAGGGCGAGGGCTGCTGAATCGCATTCGCGGACTGGAGGGCCCGCGGGTGCTGGTTGCCGTCGCGGGGGCGCCCGGGTCGGGAAAGTCCACCTTGGCCGCGGCCTCGGCCGCGCGGTTTCCTGATGCCGTGCTGGTGCCGATGGACGGCTTTCATCTGGATGACCGTTTGCTGGAGGCGCGCGGTCTTCGCAGCCGCAAGGGAGCAGTCGAGACCTTCGACGCGGAGGGATTTGCCGCTTTGGTCGAGCGGACGGCCGTGCCGGGCAGCGAGGTGATCTTTCCCGTCTTCGACCGGGACCGCGAGATCGCCATTGCCGGGGCGGGCGTTGTGGCGCCGCATCACCGGATCGTCGTCATCGAAGGGAATTACCTGCTGCTGGACGCCGTGCCCTGGAGCCGGTTGCGATATGATCTGACGATCTGGCTGGACGTGGCCGAGGCGGAACTGGAACGCCGCTTGACGGCGCGATGGCAGGGCTATGGCAAGGATGAAGGCCAGATCGCCGCGCATCTGCGGAACGATCTGGCCAATGCGCGCCTTGTTGCCCGGCAGTCGCGCCGGGCCGATGTGTCAGTCGCGCAGCCGTCCCATCAGGAACCAGGCAAAGGCTGAGCAGATCAGGGCCGCCGTGATCGCCGGAACCGCGGTGCCGTTGTAAAGCTGCCCGACCGGAGCGGCGATCAGCGTGGCGGCGATGGTGGACAGGGCCGCGATGATCGACGCGGCCATGCCGGCGATATGGCCCATGCGCTGCAAGGCCAGGGCGTTGAGGTTGCCGAAGGTCACGCCCGCCATGAAGAACACGCTGACGGCCCAGAAGAAGAAGGCCGGGAAACGCAAGCTGGCGGGCAGGGCATCCGTCAGGGTCAGCGTCAGCATGACGCCCGACACGACGGTCTGCATGATATAGGCCCATTTGGCGATCCGCCGCATTCCGAAGCGCATCACGAAGGTCGCGTTCAGCAGCGTGCCGGCCCCCGACAGGATCGCCATCAGCGCGAACCAGGCGGGGAAGTTGTCGCCCTTGCCGTAAGCCTCGCCGAAAAGCTGCTGGGCCGAGGACAGGAGCGCGAACATCTGCCCGAAGCCAAGCGTCAGGACCAGCGTGCAGAGCATGACCTGGCGATCGGACAGGACCTCTCGGGCGGCGGCGCTCAGCGGACCGAGGCGCAGCGGCCTGCGTTCCGAGGGCGGCAGGGTTTCCGCCTGCCGAAGCCCCAGCCAGCTTGCGCCAACCAGCGCGAACAGGATGAAGGCGCCGAACACGCCTTGCCAGCCCGAAAACCAGATGATGCCCGCGCCGATGGAAGGTGCCAAGGCCGGGATCATGATGAACACCATCATCACGAAGGAGGAGATGCGGGCCATTTCCCGGCCCGAGTAGAGGTCGCGGATCAGGGCCAGCCCGATGATCCGGGGACCAGAGGCGCCAAGGCCCTGGACGAAACGGGCGGCCAGCAGGAACTCGATCGAATTGGCGAAGATCGCCGCGATGGTGGCGGCGATGTAGATGCCCGTTCCCAGGAAGATCGCCGACTTGCGCCCCATCGCATCCGACAACGGACCTGCGAACAGGGTGCCAAGACCCATTCCCGCCATGAAGGCCGTCAGGATCAGCTGCGCACGGTTGACGTTGCCGGGGGTCAGCTGGGCCGCGATATCGGGCAGCGCGGGCAGCATGGCGTCGATGGAGAAGGCGACGGTGGCGAACAGGAACGCCAGCATCGCCACGAACTCGGGCAGAGGCAAACGGCGCTGGGGGGCGCTTGCGTCGGAAACGGTCACGGACATGAAGGGGCCTTTCGGTCAGGCCAGCCCCATACACCAAAATTGCATACTGTGCAAGTTAGTTCGACGGTGCCTTGGTCAACTCGTCGATGACCTGCTGCCAGAGTTCGGCAGGCTGCGCGCCGCTGACGGCGTGGCGATCGGCAACGATGAAGGTCGGGACCGAGGTGATGCCGCGCTGGCGGGCATGTTGCTCTCGGGCGGCGACTTCATCGCGGTCGGAAGCACCGGCCAGCAGACGGGCGACAAGGTCCGCGTCCATGCCCGCGGCGCCTGCGATGCGCCCAAGTTCGTCCGGATCGCCGATGTCGCGCGCTTCTTGCCAGTGGGCGCGCAGCAGGCCGGACATCACGCGGGTCTGCGCGCCTTCCAGCCCGGCCCAATGCATCAGCCGGTGCGCATCGGTGGTATCGGGTTCGCGCGGCGATGGGTTCAGCGTCAGGCCAAGGCTGGCGGCCCGCTGCGCCACGGCGCGGGACGCCTGTTCGGCACGGTCGCCCAGCTTGGTGCGCAGGTACTCGATCCGGTCCATGCCACCCGGGGGCATCTGCGGGTTCAGCCGGAACGGATGCCAGGCGATCCGGAAGGGATGGGACGGGCGGCTTTCCAGTGCGCGGTCAAGTTCCACCTTGCCGATCAGGCACCACGGGCAGACGGGGTCCGCGAAGATGTCGAGCGGGATCATGGCGGGTTCCTTCTGGCATAGGGCGGCCGCAAATGGAAAACGGCCCGCAAGCGGGCCGTTCCGCAACCCTTGAAAGCTGGATCAGAGCAGCTTCAGATCGCTGGCCGAGGCGCGGCCGTCACGGCCCGACTGCAGTTCGTATGCGATCTTCTGGTTGTCTTTCAGGCCCGTCAGCCCGGCGCGTTCCACGGCCGAGATGTGGACGAAGATGTCCTTGCCGCCGTCATCGGGGGCGATGAAGCCATAGCCTTTGGTGGCGTTGAACCATTTAACCGTTCCGGTCGCCATAACCGTTCTCTCCTTCAAGTCATCCCGACGCAGGATTGCGCCAGGCCGTGCAGCCCGCTTTCGAACTTCCGGCTGCCCATGAAGGGAGGCGGTAGAAAGGCATTCGCTCACGCAGTTGAGAGGATGGACGAATCGTTAAAAAAGGCAAGCGGGAAACGCGCGCGAACAGGCGTCCGCACGCGAGAACCCGCAAGATTGACACAATTCAGCGCAGGTCGGGCGGCGTGGCTTCGTCTTTCAGAACGGCAACAGCCTCGGCTAGCGGTAACAAGCGTGAACCCTGCTGGTCCAGGCGCCGAAGCGATACGGTGCGATCTTCTACCTCTTTCATGCCGATGGCAAGAATCGCGGGGACTTTCCCGACGGAATGTTCGCGGACCTTGTAGTTGATCTTCTCGTTCCGGGTATCCGCCTCGGCCCGGATGCCCGCCGCGCGCAAGGTTTCGACGACCTCGGCCACATAGGCGTCCGCGTCGGACACGATCGAGGCCACGACCACCTGCCGGGGTGCCAGCCAGAAGGGCAGCTTGCCCGCGCTGTTCTCGATCAGGATGCCGATGAAGCGTTCGAAGCTGCCCAGGACCGCGCGATGCAGCATGATCGGGCGGTGCTTGGCGCCGTCGGTGCCCACATATTCCGCGTCCAGCCGCTCGGGCAGGTTTGGGTCAACCTGCAGCGTGCCGCATTGCCAGTCGCGACCGATGGCGTCTGTCAGCACGAATTCCAGCTTGGGACCGTAGAAGGCGCCCTCGCCGGGGAAGATGGTGAAGTCGTGGCCCGCCGCCTTGCAGGCGTTGCCAAGCGCAGATTCGGCCCGGTCCCAGCTTTCCTCGGTCCCGATGCGCTTTTCGGGGCGGGTGGACAGCTTGATGCGCCAGTCGGTGAAGCCCAGGTCGGCATAGATGCCGGACAGGAAGTCGATGAACTTCTTGGTCTCGGCCTCGATCTGGTCCTCGGTGCAGAAGATATGCGCGTCGTCCTGGGTGAAGCCGCGCACCCGCATGATCCCGTGCAGCGCACCCGAGGGTTCGTAGCGGTTGCAGGACCCGAACTCGGCCATGCGCAGGGGCAGGTCGCGATAGGACTTCAGGCCGTGGTTGAACACCTGCACATGGCAAGGGCAGTTCATGGGCTTCAGCGCGTTGACCGTCTTGGTCTTGGCGTGCTCCTCGTCCACCTCGACGATGAACATGTTTTCCTGGTAGTTGTCCCAGTGGCCGGACGCTTCCCACAGCTTGCGGCTGACGACCTGCGGGGTGTTCACCTCGACATAGCCGTCGGCGCGCTGCTTGCGGCGCATGTAGTCCTGCAGCGTGGTGTAGATGTTCCAGCCGTTCGGGTGCCAGAAGATCTGACCCGGCGCTTCCTCCTGCATGTGGAACAGGTCCATCTCGCGGCCCAGCTTGCGGTGGTCGCGCTTGGCGGCCTCCTCCAGCATGGTCAGGTGGGCCTTGAGGTCGTCGCGGTTGCGGAAGGCCACGCCGTAGATGCGTTGCAGCATCGGGCGGCTGCTGTCGCCCAGCCAATAGGCCCCGGCGATATGGGTCAGCTTGAAGGCGTCGGCGGGCAGTTGACCGACGTTCTGCAGATGCGGGCCCCGGCACAGGTCCTGCCAGTCGCCGTGCCAGTACATCCGCAGATCCTCGCCTTCGGGGATGCGGTCGATCAGTTCGACTTTGAACGGCTCACCGCGGTCCTTGTAATAGGCGAGGGCGCGGTCGCGGTCCCAGACCTCGGTGCGGACCGGTTCGCGCAGGGCGATGATCTGCTTCATCGTGGCCTCGATCCGGCCCAGATCCTCAGGTGTGAAGGGCTCGGCGCGGTCGAAGTCGTAGAACCAGCCGAAATCGCGCACCGGCCCGATGGTGACCTTCACGTCCGGCCAGATCTCCTGCACGGCGCGGGCCATGACATGGGCAAAGTCGTGCCGGATCAGTTCCAGCGCGGGGGCGTCGTCCTTCATCGTGTTGATGCTGATCGCGCCCGATGCGTCGATGGGCCAGGCCAAGTCGATGTGGCGCCCGTCCAGGCTGGCCGAGATCGCGCGCTTGGCAAGGCTGGGCGCGATGCTTTCCGCGACCTGCGCGGCGGTGATGCCGGCGGGATAATCGCGCGAATTGCCATCGGGGAAGGTGAGGGAAATCTGGGACATGAAGTCCTCCTCGTCGGTTTGGCGCCCACGGAACGCCCGGTTGCGGGTTATGTGCGGCCTTCCTTGGACCGGGCCGGGAAAACTGTCAAGATAAGCGGGATGACAGCGAAAGGCCGGACATGAGCGAATATCTGGAATCCCCCGCCGGGCGGCGCATCGCATTCCAGCGCAGCAACGGGCGCGGGCCGGGCGTGGTGTTCCTAGGCGGGTTCAAGTCCGACATGACGGGGACCAAGGCCGCCTGGCTGCACGACTGGGCGCGCGAGGGGAACCGCGCCTTCCTGCGCTTCGACTATTCCGGGCATGGCGACAGCAGCGGCTGTTTCGAGGAAGGCAGCATCGGCGACTGGTTCGGGGACGCCTGCCAGATGATCGAGGCACTGACGGACGGGCCGCAGGTGCTTGTCGGGTCGTCGATGGGCGGCTGGATCAGCCTGCTGGTGGCCCGCGCCATGCCGCAGCGGGTGGCGGGGCTGGTGACGATCGCCGCCGCGCCCGATTTCACGGAACAGGGCTTCTGGGCCGGGTTCGACGACGCGCAAAGGCAGGCGCTGATGACGGCGGGCAGGGTGGCGCTGCCCAGCGACTATGACGATCAGCCCTATGTCATCACCCGCCGCCTGATCGAGGACGGGCGCGACCATCTGGTGATGAACCAGCCCCTGCGGCTGCCCTTCCCGGTGCGGTTCCTGCAAGGCACGGCTGATGCGGATGTGCCGGTCGACTGGGCCATGCGGTTGCTGGACCATGCGACGGGCGACGATATCCGGCTGACGCTGGTGAAGGGGGCCGACCACCGCTTTTCGACCCCCGAATGCCTGCGGCTGATCGCGCAATCCATCGACGATGTTCTGGCTTAGGCTGGCGCTTGGCATCCTTGCCGCGCTGGCGCTGATCTGGATCTTCGGCCCGCGCGAAAGGCTGCGGCTTGACCGGGCGGCGCCCGATCCGCCCGCTGACCTGCAAGCGTGGCTGCGGGATCGGGAAAGCGGCATCCGCCCCGAGGTCGCGAGCTATCTGCAATGGGCCGGTCAGCCGGGGCAGGCGACGGATCTGGCGATCCTTTACGTCCACGGCTTTTCTGCCAGCCCGGCCGAGTTGCGTCCCTTGCCCGAGGATCTGGCGCGGCGGTTGAACGCCAATCTGCTGGCCATCCGCCTGACGGGGCACGGGCAGGGCGGCAAGGCCTTGGCCGCCGCCCGCGCGGGTGACTGGTGGCGCGATCTCGCCCTGGGGCTGGCAATCACGCGGCGGCTGGGGCGAAAGGTCGTTGTCCTGGGTATGTCCACGGGGGCCACCTTGACGGCCCTGGCCGCGCGCCGGCCGGACGTAGGCCCGCTGATGGACGGGGTCGTCCTGATCTCGCCCAACTTCGCGCTGCGGGGACGAGGGGCCGGGCTGCTGGACTTGCCCTTTGCCCGCACGATCCTGCGCCTGACCGGCGACCCCGAGCGGTGCTTCGTCACCCGCAACGACATGCACCGGCTGCGGTGGACAAGCTGCTATCCCCTGTCGGCGGCGCTAGCGGTTGGCAGTCTGCTGCGGCAGGCGAGGCAAGGCGATTATCGCGAGGCCCGCGCGCCCGCGCTGTTCATCTGGTCGGATGCTGACCGGATCATCGACCATCGGGCCAGCGCCAGGGTGGCGGCGGGTTGGGGCGGCGGCGCCAAGGTCGTCCACGTGGTGCCGAGGCCGGACGACGACCCCGACGCTCATGTCATCGCGGGCGAGGCCCTGTCGCCGGACTTGACGCGCGATCTGGTCCGAACCGTTGCCGACTGGATCGCAGGGCTTCGCTGACCGCACGATCCGCGCGCTTGCCGGCGGTCATGCGGTTCCTGCGACGCGCCACGAGGGCTAGACGGCGATCTTGCTGCTGTCGCCGATCGGGTCGGTCACGCCGCAATCGGCCGCCACCCCGCCCCGGGCGCGATGCTTCTTCGGCTTGATCGCGTTCGGCAGGTTCATGTTCTCGTCGATGAAATCCAGCACCAGCGGGCGGATGTTCAGACGCCAGGACTTGCCCGCGAAGATGCCGTAGTGACCCGCCCCCGGTTCCAGATGCTGCTTCTTGCGTTCGGCGGGAACGCCCGTGCACAGATCCAGCGCGGCCACGCATTGTCCGGGCGCCGAGATGTCGTCGTTCGCGCCCTCGACCGTCATGATGGCGACATCGGTGATCTTGCCGATATCGACATGACGGCCATTCACGACAAAGCGGTTCTGGGCGATTTCCAGATTCTTGAAGATGCGCCTGACCGTCGAAAGATAGAACTCGGCCGTCATGTCCATGATCGCCAGGTATTCGTCATAGAACTTGTAGTGCTTGTCGCCTTCAGAGCCGGTCCCGCGAGCCTCGGCCCAGATCTTGTCGATGAAGGCGCGGGCATGGGTTTCGGCGTTCATCGCGATGAAGGATGACAGCTGTGCCAGCCCGGGATAGACCATCCGACCCGCTCCGCGATATTTGAAGCCGACGGACTGGATCACCAGATGCTCCAGCTCACCCATGGTCATGCGGTTGCCGAAATCCGTGACTTCGGTCGCGGCGGCGTCGGGATCGACCGGACCTCCGATCAGGATCAGGCTGCGCGGCTGCGAGGCGGGATCATCCTCGGCCAGGATGGCGGTCGCGGCCAGGGCCAGGGGTGCGGGCTGGCAGACGGCGATGACGTTGGTGTCCGGCCCCAGGTGGCGGATGAAGTCCACCAGATACTGGGTGTAATCCTCGATGTCGAACTTGCCCTCGCTGACGGGAATGTCGCGGGCGTTGTGCCAGTCGGTGATGTAAACCTCGCAATCGGGCAGCAGCGAGGTGACGGTGGAGCGCATCAGGGTGGCATAGTGGCCTGACATCGGCGCGATCAGCAGGACCTTGCGGGGCTGGACCTCGCGCCGGGCGACGCGGAAATGGACCAGGTCGCCGAACGGGCGCTTCATGACGGGCTCGACATAGACGATGTGGTCCTGCCCCGATTCGCCCGCAATTGGCGGAATTTCCCAGTCCGGCTTGATGACCATGCGGGCAAAGCTGCGTTCGGTCACGCGGCCCCACGCGCTCATCAGCTTGAACATCGGATGGGGGTTCAGCGCGAAGATCGGGTAGGACGCGATGGCGCGGGCCGAGGCCCCCATCCATTCGTTGGTATTCCGGATCGTCTCCATCGCGTCGTAAGACACGATGCCCTTGATGCCCTTGATCGTCACCTGCGTCGCCCTTTCGCTACTGCGGCATCACAAAAAGCAAGGGTGTGGCAATTCGGTTCCAAAACCCATGTTTGCGCATCGCCCGCCACGCGCATATCATCACCTTGGTATTAAGGGGGAACCGGGATCATGGCAAGAATTGCAGGATCTGGCGGCAGCAAGGCCACCGATGTCGCTTCGGGCGCCGAAACGGGCGGCACCGCTGCAAGAAAGCCCGTCAGAAAGCCTCGCGGCCGGGCGGCAGGCACGTCGGAAAGCGCCCCGCGCGTCGAGGAGCCGGCACCCGCCACCCCGCTTGCGGCGCCGCAGTTGCAGCTTGACCAGGCGGCCTCGACCACCGCCATGCCCCAGTCCGACCACGGCCGCGCGCCCCAAGCGGCGGCCGAGGCGATGGCGATGGGATCATCGCCGTCGACGGCAAAGAAGCTGGCCGAGAACATCGAGCGGATCGAGGCGCTGGGCCAGCGGCTGATGGCGGCGCTGTCGTCCCGCACGAGGTCCAATCCGGGGATCGAAGCCCCGGGCCCCGAATTGTTCGTGACCGCCGCCAACGCCTGGGTGAAGACGCTTTCCGAACAGCCGGGGCGGGTCCTGGAAACCCAGGTCAACTACTGGGGCGAGACGCTGAAGAACTATGCCAACACCCAGATGGCCCTGGCCCGGGGGCAGTTCGCCGCCCCCGAGGATGACAGCCATCCCGCCGGTGACAAGCGTTTCGCCAATCCGCTGTGGCGCAGCCATCCCTATTTCAACTTCGTCAAGCGGCAGTACCTGATCAACGCCAAGGCGCTGAAGGATGCTGCGCAGAACCTGCAACTGCCCGACGACACCGCCCGCCGCCGGATTACTTGGCTGACCGACCAGATCGTGGACATGATGGCTCCCACGAACTTCCTGGCCACGAACCCCGACGCGCTGGAGCGGGCGGTCCAGACCGAGGGCGAGAGCCTCGTCAAGGGGCTGGAGAACCTGGTTCGGGACGTCGAGATGAACGGCGGCGACATCGTCGTCTCGCTGGCCGATCGTGAAGCCTTCTCGGTAGGCGAGAATGTCGGCACGACCGAGGGGGTGGTCGTCGACCGCACGCCCCTTTACGAGCTGATCCAGTACAAGCCCCTGACCGATCAGGTGCACAGGATGCCCCTGCTGATCTTTCCCCCCTGGATCAACAAGTTCTACATCCTGGATCTCAAGCCCCAGAACAGCCTGGTGAAATGGCTGCTCGAACAGGGCCATACCCTGTTCATCGTCAGCTGGAAGAACCCCGACATCAGCTATGCCGACGTCGGGCTCGAAGACTACATGGCCGCTTATCTTGAAGCGATGGACAAGGTCCGCGAGCTGACGGGGCAGCCGCGCCTGAATGTCGTGGGCTATTGCATCGGCGGCACCACGCTGTCGCTGACCCTGGCATTGCTGAAGCAGCGCCAGGACGACCGCGTCAATTCGGCCACGCTGTTCACCACGCTGACCGATTTCTCGGATCAGGGCGAATTCGTCAGTTTCCTTCAGGACGATTTCGTCAACGGCATCGCCGAGGAGGTCCAGCGTCATGGGCTGCTGCGGGCCAAGCTGATGTCCAGGACCATGAGCTTTCTGCGTCCCAACGACCTTGTCTGGGGGCCGGCCATCCGCAGCTACATGATGGGGGAAACCCCGCCGGCCTTCGACCTGCTGTTCTGGAACGGCGACAGCACGAACCTGCCCGGCAGGATGGCGATGCAGTACCTGCGCGGATTGTGCCAGCAGAACGCCTTTGTCGACGGGGGGTACGAGTTGATGGGCCACAAGCTGCACATTTCGGACGTGACGGTGCCGATCTGCGCCGTGACCTGCGAATCGGACCATATCGCGCCCTGGAAGGACAGTTGGCGCGGCGTGGCGCTGATGGGCTCGGCCGACAAGACCTTCATCCTGTCTGAGTCGGGCCATATCGCCGGCATCGTCAACCCGCCCTCCAAGAAGAAATACGGCCACTACATGGGCAGCCGCGATTTCAGCAAGGACCACCATGCCTGGAGGGAATCATCCTCCTTCGCGGAGGGAAGCTGGTGGCCGCGATGGGGCGAGTGGCTGGCCGAAAGGGCAGGGCCGATGGTGCCCGCCCGCGACCCGGGCGTCGGGCTTTCCTCGGCGCCGGGCACCTATGTCCATGAACGGGCGGCGTGATCTTCGGGAAGCAATTTATCCGAAACAGGTGGTTAGGGCGTTTTGAATATCGGGCGGCCTGATCCCGTGCTTATTTCTGCGGCGCAGCATAAAAAACTTGCAATGCCGCACCGCAGCATTCATATTGGCGTCACGAGAATGGTTTTAGCTGCGGAAACATCTCATCGAATTCCTTCCTTCCGCTGCGCTGATAGGAGTGACTGACATGGCGAAGACCCCCGATTTCGCAAAGACCTTCCAGGACATGATGGCGAACTTCCCGATCGACACCTCGTCGTTCCAGGAAGCCTTCAAATCGCAAGGCGCTCTGGGCGAGAAACTGGCCCGCGTCGCGCTGAGCGCCGCCGAGCGTTCGACCGAGATTTCGGCCCAGTGGGCCAAGGACACCCTTGCCCGCATGGGTGAACTGGCCGTCGTCAAGCAGGAACCGTCCGACTATGCCAAATCGCTGAGCGATTTCGCGTCGTCCTCGGCCGAAGTCGCCGCCGAGCACATGGCCGCCTTCGCCGAAGTCGCGAAGAAGGTTCAGATGGACACCGTCGACCTGATGCTGACCGCTGGCAAGGACGTTGCCGCCGACGCGCGCACCGTGACGGAGAGCGTGGTGCGCGACAACCAGATGGCCGTGAAGAAAGCCGCGGCCGCTGCTTCGACCGTCGCCGCGAAATAATCGCGCCCGGCCGCGGGAACAAGAAAGGGGCGCCAGCGCCCCTTTTTTCATGCGCATCCGCTTTTACTCGCAGGTGCAGAATTTTCTTTGCCTTTTGCCCATGCAGAACCCATCATGTCGGAAATCTTTTTCCCGAGGTCCGACATGGCCGGAACGCCCGCCCCCCTTCTGATCAAGCGCTATGCCAGTCGGCGTCTCTATAACACCGAGACAAGCGACTACGTGACCCTCGAGGACATCGCCGCCTTCATCCGCCAAGGCCGAGAGGTCAAGATCGTGGACCTGAAGTCCGGCGACGACCTGACCCGACAGTATCTGCTGCAGATCATCGCCGAGCATGAGGGGCGCGGTGAAAACGTCCTGCCGATCGACGTGCTGACCGATCTCGTGCGCAGCTATACGAGCAGTGCGCAGTCGGTGGTCCCGCAATTTCTAGCGGCAAGCTTCGAGATGCTGCGGGAAAGCCAGTCCAAGCTGATGGAAAACATGTCGGTCATGCCGAACCCGATGTCTCGGGTGCCGGGTTTCGAGGCGATGCACCGGCAGCAGCAGGCTTTCCTGAAGGCGATGATGGGCGGTTGGACCGGATCGTCCGGGCCAGAGCCCGAGGAACTGGACACGGCGGCAACAGGCGACGCCTCGGCCGCCGGCCGCAAGATCAGGCAGCGCCTTGCCCCTGGGGCAGAGGAAACCGAGGACATGGCCGAGATTCGTCGCCAACTGGCGGAACTTCAACAACGTATCGCCAAGCTCTGACTTGCGCAGGCCGCGGACACAAGCTAGACCACGCCCACGGACAGTTGGCCGAGTGGTCGAAGGCGCACGCCTGGAAAGTGTGTAGGCGGGGAACCGTCTCGAGGGTTCGAATCCCTCACTGTCCGCCATATAATCCACCCAGATTATTTATTTATAATAGAAGTTTCGGCCTTGGCCCGTTTTCTTCCCCCAGGACTTCCCCCTTTCTGTTCTGGAACATGCAGGACGTATAGCCGTATCGGCGGGGGGCAGTGCAGTCTTCCTGTCTCGCCAAAACCGCCGACCCGCCGTCTTCTCATTCCGAGTTTCTTGTTGCCGCCTTTGATTTCAGCGCATCCATGCCGGGGGCGGGAGAAATTGTCGCCGTTTTGTTTCGCGATAGCGGGTGATTCTATCGGTTCGGTCTCCGACCGACTGCCGACTTCGAGCCATCCCTCCAGCCGCTTTTTTTTGAATTGAGGATGCGCGCACATTCCGAGGGTGCCGGTCCTTGAGCAAGCCGCGCCCAGCTTTCCGAGAGGTGGTCCGGAATTTCCGACCAGTTTGCCGCTTCGCTAAGCTCGGGCATGGGGGTTATGTCAGGCAGCGGCTTTCAGGTTCTGG
>NZ_JAFNAW010000040.1 GCF_017356265.1 Paracoccus fontiphilus
GATGTGTATAAGAGACAGGCCAGCATCAGCGCGGCGGGGCGGCCGTTGGCGGCGGCGTCGGACAGCGCGGCCTCGGCACGGGTCAGGCGGGCGGGCCAATCGGGGGCCGCGGCCCATCCGGCGTCCAGCACCACCAGCAGGGGACCGGACTGGCCGGTCGGGACCACCGGCTTCCAGCTTGGCCCGGCAAAGGCCAGGATCATCCCGGCCACCGTAGCCAGCCGCAGCAACAGCAGCCACCACGGCGTGCGCCGGGCGACCGGCACCTTGTCGATCAGCCCGCGCAGCAGGGCGACGCCGGGAAAGGCGACCTGCCGGGGCGCGGGCGGCATGGCGCGCAGGATCACCCACAGCACCGGCAGCGCGATCAGCGCCGTCAGCACCCAGGGGGCCGCGAAGCCTATGGGGCCCAGCATCAGCATCAGCCCGCAAGCACCTGATAAAGCCAGGTCAAGGCCATGGCGGGGGGCAGGCCGGTCGTGTGATGGCCGAAATGCCAGCCTGCCCCCTCGGCCCGGCGGCGCAGCCAGTCGCGGCGTTCCGCCAGCCGCGCCAGATAGGCATCCCGCAAGCCCCCCGCATCGCGGCTGTCATGGCGCATGGCGCCCGACAGGGACCGGAACAGGACCGCGCCGGACCAGGGAAACACCTCCTCGTCGGGGTCCAGCACCTGCATCAGGACGCCGGTGACGCCCAGGCCGGACGCGCGGGCCAGCAGCGCATCGACCCAGGCCGGGTCGCCCAGGAAATCGGACAGGATCACCAGCCGCTGGTTCGGGCGCAGCACGTCGAGGGGCGGCGCGTCGTCGTCGCCAGCCTGCAGGCGCCCTGCGGCGATCTGTTCCGCCAGCCGTTCGGCCTGCACCCGGCCCGCGCGGGCGGGCTGGCCCAGCAGGCCCACCTTCTCGCCGCCGCGCAGCAGGACCATCGCCAGCGCCAGTGCCAGCAGATGCGCCCGGTCCGCCTTGGTCGGGCGGTCCGGGGCGCCCGCATACCCCATCCCCTGCCCGGCCGAAACCCAAAGCGCCACGGCCTGCGCCGTCTGCGCCTCTCGGTCGCGGACGAACTGCGCGTCCGACCGGGCGGACCGGCGCCAGTCGATGGCGCGGGCGCTGTCGCCCTGGCTGGCGGGGCGGTATTGCCAGAAATCCTCGCCCGGTCCGCCGCGCCGAAGGCCATGCGCGCCGGGGGCGACCATCGCCGCCAGGCGTTCGGCCGACAGGATCAGCGCGGGCAGGTGGGCGCTTGCCGCTTGCGCGCCCGAGCGGAGATTGGCGGCGCGACGCTCGGCGGGGTTGGCGCTCATGCGGCGCGACGGGTGCCGAGGCGGTCGTCCAGAAGCCGAACGATCACGCCGTCCACGGTTTCGCCCCGCGCGCGGGCGGCGAAGGACAGCGCCATGCGATGGCGCAGGACAGGGGCGGCCATCGCCTCGACATCCTCCAGCGTGGGGGCGAAGCGGCCGTTCAGCACGGCGCGGGCGCGCGTGACCAGCATCAGGGCCTGAGCCGCGCGCGGCCCCGGCCCCCAGACCAGCGTATCGCCCAGGAAGCCCGCCTGCTCGGCCGCGCCGGGACGGCAGGCGCGGACCAGATCCAGGATCGATTCCACCACCGCCTCGCCCACCGGCATCTGGCGGATCAGGCGCTGCGCGGCAATCAGGCTGTCAGCGTCGAAGGCCGCATGGGCGCGCGCGTCCTCGACCCCGGTGGTGGCCAGCAGGATCGCGCGTTCGGTGTCGCGGTCGGGGTAATCCACGTCGATCTGCAGCAGGAAGCGGTCAAGCTGCGCCTCGGGCAGCGGATAGGTGCCTTCCTGCTCAATGGGGTTCTGGGTCGCCAGGACGTGGAACGGTCGGCCCAGCGGGCGATGCTGGCCGCTGATCGTGACCTCGCGTTCCTGCATCGCCTGCAGCAGCGCGGACTGGGTGCGGGGGGACGCGCGGTTGATCTCGTCCGCCATCAGAAGCTGGGTGAAGACCGGCCCCTCGATGAAGCGGAAGGCGCGGCTGCCGTCGGGCAGGACGTCCAGCACCTCGGACCCCAGGATGTCGGCGGGCATCAGGTCGGGGGTGAACTGGATCCGCTGGCTGTCCAGCCCCAGGACCGTGGACAGGGTATCGACCAGCATGGTCTTGCCAAGGCCGGGCTGGCCCACCAGCAGCGCGTGGCCGCCCGACAGGATCGCGGCCAGGACCTGCTCCACGACCTCGTGCTGGCCCACGAAGCGGCGCTCGATGCTGGTGCGGGCATCGCCAAGGGCCTGCGCAAGCTGTTCGACCTGACTGACCAGAATCTCATCCGAAGCCATGACAATGCCCCTTCGCTGCTCTAAACCGGACCATAAGAGGATATGCGAAAGGCGACTACAGGGAATGGCAGATCGCGGTGACAAAGCTGTGAGCGCCGAGGGCATTGCCGCCGCGGCCAGCAAGGCTGCCAAGGGCGGGCCGGCGCCGGTGCATCTGTGGAACCCGCCCTTCTGCGGCGACCTGGACATGGAAATCCGCGCCGACGGCACCTGGTTCTATCAGGGAACGCCCATCGGGCGCCCCGCCATGGTGCGGCTGTTTTCCACCATCCTCAAGCGCGAGGGCGACCGCTTCTTCCTGGTCACGCCGGTCGAGAAGGTCGGCATCCGCGTGGTGGACGCGCCTTTCATTGCCGTCGATGCGGACATCCGGACCGACAGCGTGACCTTTATCACCAATGTCGGCGACCAGGTCACGGCGGGTCCGGACAGCCCCATTATCCTTCGCGGCGACGCGGACGAGCCGCGCCCCTATGTCCATGTCAGGGCCGGGCTGGAAGCCCTGATCGACCGCAAGACCTTCTACCGCCTTGCCGCCGCCGCGACCGAGGATGCGGGCCGCGCCGGCATCAGATCGGGCGGCGTCTTCTTTCCGTTGGAGCCCTGATGCCTCGCTTTGCAGCCAACCTGACGATGCTGTTCACCGAACTGCCGATGCTGGAGCGATTCGCTGCCGCCGCCGAGGCAGGCTTCGAGGGCATCGAGATCCTGTTCCCCTACGACATCGCCGCGCGCGACCTGTCCCGGGCGGCCATCTCGGCCGGGCTTGATTTCGTGCTGATGAACGCCCCGCCGCCGAACTGGGCAGGCGGCCCGCGCGGCTTCGCCGCCGAGCCGGGCCGCGAGGACCGCTTCCGCAGCGACTTCGACCGGGCCGTCCGCTTTGCCGAGGCCTTGCGGGCGCGCCATATCCACATCATGGCGGGCTATGCCCAGGGCGACGAGGCGCGCGAAACCTTCACCCGGAACCTGTCCTGGGCAGCCGAGCGCGCGCCCCATGTCAGCCTGACCATCGAGCCGCTGAACCCCGCGGACCAGCCCGGCTATTTCCTGGCCGATTTCGACCTTGCGGCCGACTTGATCGCCGAGGTGGGCGCGCCGAATCTGGGGCTGCAATTCGACACCTATCATGCGCAGCTGATCACCGGGGACGCCATGGCCGCGTGGCGCAGGCACGCGGGGATCACCCGCCACATCCAGATCGCGGGCTTGCCGGGGCGGCACGAGCCTGCGGGCGGGATGATCGACTATCCGGGCTTTTTCGCCGCGCTGGACCGGTCGGGATACAAGGGATGGGTCAGCGCGGAATACAATCCCGCCTCGCTGACGACGCAGGGACTCGGCTGGTTGCCCCGCCCCTGATCCGGGAAGACGTGAACGGTGGGAACCATAAGCAGATCAAATTGTTGAACGGACAATCCCGTCACGGGACACCGGACAGGCGGCGCCTTCCCGGATAGGCACGTGGCAGTCAACAGCAAGGAGCGTTGCCATGAACTCGATCATCTACATCGTCGGCCTGGTCGTCATCGTCCTGTTCATCCTGTCCTTCCTGGGACTGCGCTGAGGCCGATCGGCGGCGCCTGCCCGGACGGCACGGCGCCGCGATTGCATCTGGCCTTTTCGGCGACTTTTCTGTAGGGCGACCGCGAATTGAAAAGGGTCGCTCATGGATATCCGCAATATCGCCATTATTGCTCACGTTGACCACGGCAAGACGACGCTGGTCGACCAGCTGCTGCGGCAATCCGGGGCATTCCGGGAAAACCAGGCCGTCGCCGAACGGGCGATGGACAGCAACGACATCGAACGCGAACGCGGCATCACCATCCTGGCCAAGGCAACCTCGGTCGAATGGAAAGGCACGCGCATCAACATCGTGGACACGCCCGGCCACGCCGACTTCGGCGGAGAGGTCGAGCGCATCCTGTCCATGGTCGATGGCGTCTGCCTGCTGGTCGATGCCGCCGAAGGCCCGATGCCGCAGACCAAGTTCGTGACCTCGAAGGCGCTGGCCCTGGGCCTGCGCCCCATCGTGGTGCTGAACAAGGTGGACAAGCCCGCCGCCGAACCCGACAACGCCCTGAACGACGTCTTCGACCTGTTCGCCAACCTGGGCGCGAATGACGAACAGCTCGACTTCCCGCATGTCTATGCCTCGGGCATCGGCGGCTGGGCGGACGAGACGCTGGACGGCCCGCGCAAGGACATGTCGGCGCTGTTCGACCTGATCCTGAGCCATGTCCAGCCGCCGAAGCAGATCGCCCGCACGGACGAGCCGTTCCAGATGCTTGCCACGACGCTTAGCGCCGATCCCTTCCTTGGCCGCCTTCTGACCGGCCGGGTCGAGGCGGGCCGCGCCAAGGCGGGCGATACCGTCAAGGCGCTGTCGCGCGACGGCGAGCGGATCGAGCAGTTCCGCATCTCCAAGGTGCTGGCCTTCCGCGGCCTGACCCAGACCCCCATCGACGAGGCGCAGGCGGGTGACATCGTGACGCTGGCCGGCATGTCCAAGGCCACCGTCGCCGACACCCTCTGCGCGTTGGAGGTCGACACCGCCCTGCCCGCCCAACCGATTGACCCGCCGACCATCAGCGTGACCTTCGGCATCAACGACAGCCCGCTGGCCGGTCAGGACGGCAAGAAGGTCCAGTCCCGCGTCATCCGCGAACGCCTGATGCGCGAGGCCGAGGTCAACGTGGCCATCAAGGTCGAGGACACGCCGGGCGGCGACGCCTTTGTCGTCTCGGGCCGGGGCGAATTGCAGATGGGCGTGCTGATCGAGAACATGCGCCGCGAGGGCTTCGAGCTGTCGATCTCGCGTCCCCGCGTCATCTTCCGCGAGGAGGATGGCCAGCGCCTGGAACCCGTCGAGGAGGTCATCATCGACGTCGATGACGACTACACCGGCGTGGTCATCGAGAAGCTGACCGGCGAACGCAAGGGCGACATGGTGGACATGCGCCCGGCGGGCCACGGCAAGACGCGGATCGTGGCCCACGTGCCGTCGCGCGGCCTGATCGGCTATCATGGCGAGTTCATGACCGACACGCGCGGCAACGGCGTGCTGAACCGCATCTTCCACGGCTGGACCCCCTACAAGGGTTCCATCCAGGGCCGCCGCCAGGGCGTTCTCATCAGCATGGAGGACGGCGTGTCCGTCGCCTATGCGCTGTGGAACCTGGAGGACCGGGGCAAGATGTTCATCGGCGCGCAGGAGCAGCTTTACCAGGGCATGATCATCGGCGAACACTCGCGCGACAACGACCTGGAAGTGAACCCGCTCAAGGGCAAGAAGCTGACCAACGTCCGCGCCTCGGGCACGGACGAGGCCGTGCGCCTGACGCCTCCGGTCCGCATGTCGCTGGAAGAGGCCATCGCCTATATCAACGACGACGAACTGGTCGAGGTCACGCCCAAGAACATCCGCCTGCGCAAGCGCTATCTGGACCCGCACGAGCGCAAGCGCCAGGCGCGTTCCGAGGGCTGATCGCCTTCCCCAGGGTCAACCTGTCGATTTAGCGAAGTTCGCCGCCATCCCGGGGCGTGCTAGGCTGGTCGGATCAAACCCATGCCGGGATGGTTGGCGGATGCAGGTGTTGACGGGACCTTCAGGCGTTCCGGTTCCCCCATGCAAGGCGACGCGACCGCTCGCATGGGACGGAACCACATCGACAGGTAAGGGTTCATGTTTCGGGGAGAACGATCGGCTTCGGGCCGACCCGTTTCCCTCGTCATGAACGCCGTCAGGCAGGAACGCAGGGTGAGCAAGCACGACGACATCATGAGAGGGCTTGGCCTGCACGGTCAGGCCGTCCTTGCGACCATCGAGATGATGGTGGATCTGGGCAAGCGCGATCCGGATCTGGACCATGTCGCCGAACGCATCGGAATACCCGCTGACGATCTGCGCCGGATCTTCCCGGACAACCACAGTCTTCTGGTCGCGGTTGCCGAACAGGCCCTGATGCGGCTGATGGATTCCTGCACCAAGGCCATCGTCAGGATCAACCCCGACGATGCCGTCGCCCAGTTCCTGGCGCTTGGCAATGCCTATGTCCGCTGGGCGGCCGAACACCGGATGCAGTTCCGGCTGATCACCGGCCACCCGTCGCTGGACGTGATGCACATCCCCGAATTGCGCCGCTATCTGGATTCGGTCGTGGATCTCATGACGCGGATGCTGGAGCGGGCGCGGGATGCCGGCCGCCTGCGCGACGACGAGAACATCGCAATGATCGTGCTGTCCTCTCAGACCTTCGCCTATGGGCTGGCACGGATGGTTGTCGATGGCAGGCTGGAGGGGTGGTTCCCCTCCAAGGACCCGCTCGAGGCCGCCGAACTGGCAATGGCGGATTTCGTGCAGCGGTTTGCGCGGGCCGCCACGAAGCGCCAGTCCCTGGGCGGGCGATAGGGTCGCGTCGGGATCGGGGCCGCATTTTTAGCCATGCTTATTCAAGTTCAATGACGCGGCAGGACTGATCCCCGCATCCTCTTAATCGAATTTTGACACTGGTCTGGCAACCTTTCGCTTGCCGATGGTCATCGGCGACCATCGATGCGAGGGCTTGTCGCAGGAAAGGAAGGCGGTCAGCGCACTGCCGCCTTCCGGGCTGCGGCGGATCTGGGGTTCCGCCGCAGCCACCTTGCCCGTGACGGGGCATGGGTCATGCGGCCGGCCCTTTTCGCTTTCGATTACAGCATCCATCGGCTATCCGATGAGGGAAACAGAAGCGAAAGACGAGCCGTGACCGATTACATCATTCGCGACATTGCCTTGGCCGATTTCGGCCGCAAGGAACTGGACATCGCCGAAACCGAAATGCCGGGCCTGATGGCGCTGCGGGCGGAATATGGCACGGCAAAGCCCCTGTCGGGCGCCCGGATCGCGGGCAGCCTGCACATGACGGTCCAGACCGCCGTGCTGATCGAGACGCTGACCGCGCTTGGCGCCGATGTCCGCTGGGCATCGTGCAACATCTACTCGACCCAGGACCACGCCGCCGCCGCCATCGCGGCATCCGGCGTGCCCGTCTTCGCCGTCAAGGGCGAGACGCTGGCCGAATACTGGGCCTATACCGACCGCATCTTCCAGTTCGCCGAGGGAACGGCGAACATGATCCTGGACGATGGCGGCGACGCGACCATGTATGTCCTTCTGGGCGCGCGGGTCGAGGCGGGCGAGACCGGCCTCATCGACGTGCCGACCAGCGAGGAGGAAGAGGCCCTGTTCGCCCAGATCCGCAGGCGTCTGGCCGAAACCCCCGGCTGGTTCGCCCGTCAGCGCGACGCCATCAAGGGCGTTTCCGAGGAAACCACCACCGGCGTCCACCGCCTGTACGACCTGCACAAGAAGGGCCTTTTGCCCTTCCCCGCGATCAACGTGAACGACAGCGTCACCAAATCGAAATTCGACAACAAGTACGGCTGCAAGGAATCGCTGGTGGACGGCATCCGTCGCGCCACCGACACGATGATGGCGGGCAAGGTCGCCGTCGTCTGCGGCTATGGCGACGTGGGCAAGGGCTCGGCCGCGTCCCTGCGCGGCGCGGGCGCGCGGGTGAAGGTCACGGAAGTCGATCCGATCTGCGCCCTGCAGGCCGCGATGGACGGGTTCGAGGTCGTGCTGCTGGAGGATGTGGCCGAAACCGCCGACATCTTCGTCACCACCACCGGCAACAAGGACGTCATCCGCATCGAGCATATGCGCGCGATGAAGGACATGGCGATCGTCGGCAACATCGGCCATTTCGACAACGAGATCCAGGTCGCGGCGCTGCGCAACCACAAGTGGACCAACATCAAGGACCAGGTTGACATGATCGAGATGCCTTCGGGCAACCGCATCATCCTGCTGTCGCAAGGCCGCCTGCTGAACCTGGGCAACGCCACGGGCCATCCGTCCTTCGTGATGTCGGCCAGCTTCACCAACCAGGTGCTGGCGCAGATCGAGTTGTGGACCAAGGGCGGGGAATATGCGCCGGGCGTCTATATCCTGCCCAAGGCGCTGGACGAAAAGGTGGCGCGGCTGCATCTGGACAAGGTGGGCGCCAAGCTGACAGAATTGTCGCGCGAACAGGCCGACTACATCGGCGTGACGCCCGAAGGTCCCTTCAAATCAGATCATTACCGGTATTGAGTCCATGGAATATTCCCTGTTCACGTCGGAGTCCGTTTCCGAGGGCCACCCCGACAAGATCGCCGACCAGATTTCGGACGCCATCCTCGACGCCATCCTGGCCGAGGACCCGCGCGCCCGCGTCGCCTGCGAGACCATGGTCAAGACCGGCGTCGCCATCATCTCGGGCGAGATCTCGACGAATGCCTGGGTCGATCTGGAATCGATCGTTCGCGGCGTCATCAACGACATCGGCTATACGTCGTCGGACGTCGGCTTCGACGGCTCGACCTGCTCGGTCATCAACATCATCGGCAAGCAGTCGCCCGAGATCAACCAGGGCGTCGACCGCGACAACCTTGAGGACCAAGGCGCGGGCGACCAGGGGCTGATGTTCGGCTATGCCTCGGACGAGACCGACGTGCTGATGCCCGCGCCGATCACCTATGCGCACCGGCTGGTGGAACGGCAATCCAAGGTCCGCCGCGACGGCACGCTGAAATGGCTGCGCCCGGACGCGAAATCGCAGGTGACGCTGCGCTATGGCGCCGACGGCCGCCCCGAGGCGATCGACGCGGTGGTGCTGTCCACGCAGCACAATCCGGAAATCACGCTGTCCGACCTGCGCGAAGCGGTGATTGAGGAGATCATCAAGCCTGTCCTGCCCGCCGAATGGCTGTCGGACAACACCAAGTACTTCATCAACCCGACCGGCAAGTTCGTGATCGGCGGGCCGGTGGGCGATTGCGGGCTGACGGGCCGCAAGATCATCGTCGACAGCTATGGCGGCATGGCACGGCACGGCGGCGGGGCGTTTTCGGGCAAGGATCCCTCCAAGGTGGACCGTTCGGCGGCCTATGCGGGTCGCTGGGTCGCCAAGAACATCGTGGCCGCCGGCCTTGCCAGCCGGTGCGAGATCCAGGTGAGCTATGCCATCGGCGAGGCGCAGCCGACCTCGATTTCGCTGAACACCTTCGGGACCGAGACGGTGGCCCATGACAGGATCGTGGCGGCGGTGCGCGAGGTCTTCGACCTGCGGCCCTTCGCGATCATCCGCGACCTGGACCTGCTGCACCCGATCTATCGCCCGACGGCCAGCTATGGCCATTTCGGGCGGCAGCCCTATCAGTTGAACCGGGGAACGGCGTTCAGCTGGGAAAAGACGGACCGGGCCGACGACCTGAAGGCGGCGCTGAGCTGAACCGGCGGAAGGGGGGCGCTGCCCCCCTGACCCCCCGGGATATTTGGACCAAGATGAAGGATCAGGCCTCGCCTGCCCCGTAAAGCACCTTTGCCCGTGCCTCGAACGCGCGGACGATCCGCACCATGGCTTCGTGGAACACGACCCCGATCAGCTTTTGCAGGATCATGTTCTTGAACTCGAAATCGACAAAGAAATCGACGCGGCAGCCGCCCTCGGGGCGGTCGGTGAAGGTCCAGCCGCTGCGCATGTACTTGAACGGGCCGTCCAGGTATTCCGTGTCGATCTTCAGCGCGCCGGTTTCGGGATCGGCGGGCCACAGCACCACGCGGCTGCCGAAGCGTTCGCGGAATACCTTGAAGCTGATGACCAGGTCGGCGGCGATCTCCTCGGACCCGTCGGGGCGGGGTTGGCGCGACCGGATGCGGGCGGCGCTGTTCCAAGGCAGGAACTGGGGATAGCTTTCGATATCGGCAACCAGGTCGAACATCTGCCGGGCGCTATAGGGAAGGTCGCGGGAATCCTGATGGTTCGGCAATGGTCTCTCGCAGGGTTCGGTCTTGAAAGGCGACGGGGACTCTGATCGAGTCGCCCCGGTCTAGCAGGAGGCCATCGCCATGAACAACCTGATCTGGCTGCTTCGCGCGTCGAAATGGGCCCGAAATCCGCCAAGTGCGCGCATGGTCAGGCTGGTGCTGCTGATCATCGCGGCGGGGCTGGCGATTGCCGCGCTGGAGTGGCTTGACCTGTGGCCGGACTGGGCGCGTATGGAAAAGGCTCCCCGGCCCAGGATACCGCACTAGCGGCGCGCGCGAACGGGAACGCGGCGCGATTCGGGATGGCGGGCCATGGCGGCAAGGCCCAGGGTCAGAACGGTCAGGATCGTCAGCATGGTCTTTCCTTTCCCTGCGGCGGGCTACAGCCCTGCCGCCTTGAACGTGTCGCACTGGGCCATGTCGCCCGAGTTGAAGCCGCGCATCAGCCATTCCTGCCGCTGCGCCGCGCTGCCATGGGTGAAGCTGTCGGGCACCGGGGTCCGGCCCGCGTTCGACTGGATCACGTCGTCGCCCACGGCCTCGGCCGCGCCCATGGCTTCCTCAAGGTCGCCTTCCTCAAGCGTGCCGAAGCGTTGCTGGGCATGGCGCGCCCAGATGCCGGCATAGCAATCCGCCTGAAGCTCGGTCAGGACCGAGACCTGGTTGGCGTCGCGTTCGCCGAGCTGGCCGCGCTGGCGCGTCGTCTCGGCCAGGGTGCCGGTCAGGTTCTGGACATGGTGGCCGATCTCGTGCGCGATGACATAGGCATAGGCGAAGTCGCCCCCGGCCCCCATGCGGCCGGCCATCATGTCGAAGAAGTCGGTGTCCAGATAGACCCTCTGGTCGCCCGGGCAATAGAACGGCCCCATGGCCGAGGACGCGCCCCCGCAGGCGGACTGCACGACGCCGCTGAACAGGACCAGCTTCGGGTCCACGTAATCGATGCCCGCCTGTTCCGGCAGGACCGGCGCCCAGACCTCCTCGGTGTCGGCCAGAACGACGGAAACGAATTCGCCCCATTGCTGGTCTTCCTCGGACAACGGGCGGCCCTGCTGGGTCTGGCCCTGGTCAAGCCCCTGGACGATGGGGGAGATGTCGATGCCGAAGAAATACCCCACCGCCAGGATCGCCAGCATCCCCACGACGCCGACGCCCCCTGCCCCGGCCGCGCCCATGCCGCGCCGATCCTCGATATTGCCGCTGCCGCGCCGACCACGCCATTGCATGAGCCATCACCTCCGTTGCCCCGAAGCGCGGGGCTGTCATCAGCGAAACACCAGCCCGTTCCCGCAGGTTCCGCAGGGTGCCCCGGATCGCGATGATCACAGCGCCGCGACAACTTCGCAAGATGCTTGACGCCGCCGTCGCGCGGGCCGATCCACGGGGTAAACCGAGGACAGAGGATCATGGACGGACGACAACTTTCCCTGCTGGCCGGGGCCGGATCGGCGGCGCTTCTGATTGCCGCGCTTGGCTTTCAGGCGGCGGGGTATGCGCCCTGCGAATTGTGCATCCTGCAACGCTGGCCCCATGTCGCGGCGGCTGTGGTGGCCCTGCTGGTCTGGTGGACGGGCCGGGTGCGGGGGCTGGCGCTGCTGGGCATGGTCGCGGCAGGCATCGCGGCCGGCCTTGCGCTTTACCACACCGGGGTGGAGCTGAAGCTGTGGCAGGGCCCGACGCATTGTTCGGGCACCGTGGGCAACCTGGCCAGCATGTCCGCGCAAGAGCTGATGACGCGGCTGCAGAACGCCCCGGTGGTCCGCTGCGACGAGGTCGCCTGGCGTTTTCTGGGCCTGTCGATGGCGGCCTGGAACGCGGTCTTCTCGGCGGGGCTGGCGGTGGTCTGGGGGCTGGCTGCGAAACGGACGTAAGGTGGGGTTTCACCCCTCCGAACACCCCCGCAAACATTGCCCCCACGGGTGATGTCGCCTATATGTAACCCAACAAGATGTTGAGGAAATCCCGTGGCCGACACCCCCGAAGACGACCTGCCCGAGACCCCCGAGGCGGGCGATGACAACGGCGCCCCGGCGCGCCAGGTGATGCATCACGACGGCCCGGTGATCGACATCAGCTCCGAGATGCGGACCTCGTATCTGGACTATGCCATGTCGGTCATCGTCAGCCGGGCCATCCCCGACCTGCGCGACGGGTTGAAGCCGGTCCATCGCCGCATCCTTTACGCCATGGACGAAAGCGGCAACACGCCCGACAAGGCCTATCGCAAGTCCGCGCGCCCCGTGGGCGACGTGATGGGGAAGTACCACCCGCATGGCGACGCGGCGATCTATGACGCGCTGGTCCGCATGGCGCAGGACTTCTCCATGTCGCTGCCGCTGCTGGACGGGCAGGGCAACTTCGGCTCCATGGACGGCGATCCCCCCGCCGCCATGCGATACACCGAGGTTCGCATGGACAAGCCCGCGAACTTCCTGCTGATGGACATCGACAAGGACACGGTCGATTTCCAGGACAACTACGACGGCAAGGACCGCGAGCCGACCGTCCTGCCCGCGCGCTTCCCGAACATGCTGGTCAACGGCGCGGGCGGCATTGCCGTCGGCATGGCGACCAACATCCCGCCGCATAACCTGGGCGAGATCGTGGATGCCACGCTGGCCCTGATCGAGAACCCGGACCTGCCGACCGAGCGCATCCTGGAGATCGTGCCCGGCCCCGACTTCCCGACCGGCGCGCTGATCCTGGGCCGGTCCGGCGCGCGCAAGGCGTATCTGGAGGGCCGCGGCAGCGTCATCATCCGCGCCAAGACGCATATCGAGGAACTGCGCAAGGACCGCTGGGCCATCGTCGTGGACGAGGTTCCCTATCAGGTCAACAAGGCCAGCCTGATCGAACGCATCGCGGAACTGGCCAAGGAAAAGCGCGTCGAAGGCATCGCCTCGGTTCAGGACGAATCCGACCGGCAGGGCGTGCGCGTCGTGGTCGAACTCAAGCGCGACGCGACCCCGGACGTGGTGCTGAACCAGTTGTTCCGGTTCACCTCGCTGCAGACCAGCTTCGGCTGCAACATGCTGGCGCTGAACGGCGGCCGTCCGGAACAACTGACGCTGCGCGACTTCCTGACCTACTTCATCAGCTTCCGCGAGGAAGTGGTCGCCCGTCGCACGGCCTATGAACTGCGCAAGGCGCGTGAACGCAGCCATGTGCTGTGCGGCCTGGCCGTGGCGGTCAGCAATGTCGATGAGGTGGTGGCGACGATCCGGTCCTCGGCCGACGCCGCCGAGGCGCGCGAACGGCTGATGGAACGCCGCTGGCCCGCCCATGACATCCTGGAATACCTGCGCCTGATCGACGATCCGCTGCATCCGGTGAACGACGACGGCACCTACAACCTGTCGGAAACCCAGGCCCGCGCCATCCTGGACCTGCGCCTGCAGCGCCTGACCCAGCTTGGCGTGCAGGAAGTGACCGAGGAATTGGCGCAGCTTGCCGAATCCATCCGCGACTACCTGGCGATCCTGGGGTCGCGCGACCGCATCATGGGCATCATCAGCGACGAGCTGCGCGAAATCCGCGACCTGTTCGCCGTCCCCCGCCGCACCGAGATCACCGAATGGTCCGGCGACATGGAGGACGAGGACCTGATCGAGCGCGAGGACATGGTCGTCACCATCACCTCGGGCGGCTACATCAAGCGCACGGCCTTGGCCGAGTTCCGCAGCCAGCGGCGCGGCGGCAAGGGCCTGTCGGGGATGGCGACCAAGGAGGACGACGTCGTCACCACCCTGTTCGTCGCCAACACCCATACCGAACTGCTGTTCTTCACCACCGACGGCATGGTCTATCGCCTCAAGACCTGGCGGCTGCCTCTGGGCGGACGGACCGCCAAGGGCAAGGCCATCGTCAACATCCTGCCGATCGAGCCGGGCGTGTCCATCGCCGCGCTGATGCCCGTCGACGCGCCGGAAACGGAATGGGAGAACTATCAGGCGGTCTTCGCCACCTCGGAAGGCGATGTCCGGCGCAACGCGCTGTCGGATTTCACCAACGTCAAGTCGAACGGCAAGATCGCCATGAAGCTGCCCGAGAGCGTGGAACTGGTGGGCGTCCGCATGGCGACGGAAGGCGACGACGTGATGCTGGTCACGGATTCGGGCCGGGCGATCCGTTTCCCGACGACCGACGTGCGCGTCTTCAAGGGCCGCGATTCGACGGGCGTGCGGGGCATCCGTCTGTCCAACGGCGACCGCGTGGTCAGCATGTCCGTGATCCGGCATTTCGAGGCCGACCCGGCGGAACGCGCCGCCTATCTGAAGATGCGCCGCGCGGTGGCCGGCGCGCTGGATGACGGGGCCGAGGCCGACGAGGACGAGGACACCGTGGCCGAGGGCAGCATCACCCAGGAACGCTATGCCCAGATGTCGGCGGCCGAGGATCTGATCCTGACCATCACCGCGAACGGTGCGGGCAAGATCAGCTCCAGCCACGACTATCCCGTGCGCGGGCGCGGCGGCCAGGGTGTGATGGCGATGGACAAGGCCATGCGCGGCGGCGCCCTGGTGGCCAGCTTCCCGGTTGAGATGGACGACCAGATCATGCTGGCGACCTCGACCGGGCAGTCGATCCGGGTGCCGGTGGACGGCATCAGCTTCCGGTCGCGCAGCGCGGGGGGTGTCAGGGTCTTCAGCACGGCGCAGGGCGAGGAAGTCGTCTCGGTCGCGCGGATCGCCGAACAGGGCGACGGCGAGGAACCGGCCGACGTATGAACCAAGGCCCGGCAGCGCGCCGGGCCTTTTTCACACGAGGAACAGCGTGACCCCATCCAGCGAAGATGTGCTGCGGCAAAGGCTCCAGACCGGGTTCCTGGGCATCATCGCCTTTTCGCTGATCCTGTTCCTGCTGTTCCAGGCGCGCTTCGTGCTGATCTGCCTGGCCATCGCGATCATCCTGTTCTCGCTGACCTCGGACGCGATCCAGGCGATCTCGACGCGGCTGAAGGTGCCGAACTGGCTGGCGACCACGCTGGCGCTGATCGGCATCACCCTGGGGCTGATCTGGCTGTCCACCACGATCATGTCCCAGGTGAACGAGGTCGTGGGCCGCGCCATCGCCTATGCGGAATCGGTCCAGATGGCGCTGACCGCGCTGATCGAACGCTTCGGACCCGACGCGCAGACCCGCCTATTGGCCGCGATGACCGAAATCAACATCACCGGCTGGCTGCGCTCGCTTGCGGGGCAGGCATCGGGGCTGTTGTCAGGCAGCCTGCTGGTGATCCTGTTCGTGGGCTTCATGTTCGCCGAACGGACCTGGATGCCGGTCAAGGTCGAGCGGCTGACGGGCGATCCGATGCAAGCCGCCCGGATACGGCAGATCATGGCCTCGATCATGCGGCGGGTGAACCGCTACCTGGTGGTCAAGACCTTCGTCAGCGCGCTGACGGCGGTGTCGGTCTGGCTGATCTTCGTGCTGGGCCGGCTGGAACTGGCCGCCGCCGTGGCATGGCTGACCTTCGTGCTGAACTTCATTCCCAACATCGGCTCGATCATCGCCTGGGGGATCACGGTCGCCCTGGCCTTCGTGCTGACCGGCGATCCGACCACCACCATCGTCGTCGGCGCCACCTGCATGATCGTGCATTTCGTGGTGGGCAATATCCTGGACCCGATGCTGACGGGCCAGACGCTGCAACTGTCGTCCTTCGGCATCATCCTGTCGCTGGCCTTCTGGGGGGCGATCTGGGGCATCGCCGGGGCCTTCCTGGCCGTGCCGATCATGGTGGCGGTCATGATCGTCTGCTGGCACGTCCCCTGGCTGCGTCCCGTGGCGATCCTTCTGTCGCGCGAGGGACTGGCCGACAACGACACCGCCGTCCGCTGACGGCCCCCTTGCGCGGGCGGACCTCTGCCCGGATCTCCGCCGGCCTCAGCGGCTGATGGTTTCGTTTTCCGCTGATGCCCGGGATTCCTCCGCATCGTCGCGCAGCCTTGCGCGCTCGGCCACGGCATTTCTCAGGGCCTCGGGGTTGCGCAGCCAGATGTCGCGCTGCGCATAGGGGATCTCGATCCCTTCCTCGGCGAAGCGTTCGACGATGCGATGGTTGATCTCGTTCTGGACGCTGCCCTTGCCGTTCACGTCGGTCACGACGACGTACATGCTGAAGTTCAGACCGTCCGCGCCGAAGCCGCTGAAGGCCACGAAGGGCGCGGGGTCGATGGTGGCGGTCGGCTGATCCTCGGCGATCTCGCGCAGGATCTCGGCGACGCGGCGGGTGTCGCTGCCATAGGCCACGCTGACATTGATGGTGACGCGCCCCATCAGGCTGCCGCGCGTCCAGTTGGTCACCTGCTGGGTGATCAGGTCGCCGTTGGGGATGATCACCTGCTGCCGGTCGAATGTCTCGATCTGCGTCGACCGGACCGAGATGCGCCGCACGGTGCCCTGCTGGGTTCCGACGCTGATCCAGTCGCCGACGCCCACCGGGCGCTCGATCAGCAGGATGATGCCGGACACGAAGTTCTGCACGATGTTCTGCAGGCCGAAACCGATGCCGACCGACAGGGCACCCGCGACGATGGCCAGCGACGACAGGTTGATCCCCGCCGAGGAGATCGCCATCATCGCCGCCAGCACGATGCCGACGTAGCCTATGCCCGACACGACGGCGTTCTGCCCGCCCGCGTCCAGCTTCGTCTTGGGCAGGACCGAGTTGCGTAACGCGCCCTGCACGCCTCGGGTGATGGAATAGCCGATCGCGAAGACCACGATGAACATCAGCACCGCGCCGGGCGACAGGCGCACCCCGCCCAGCGTCACCCCCTGGCGGAAACGGACCCAGTATTCCGCAAGCTCGTTGACCGATGCGCCCCAGATCAGCATGAAGACCGGCACCGACAGCACCACCAGGGCAAAGCCGATCAGCAGGGGCGCCAAGCCCTCGCGCGCGCCTTCCTGCCCGCGCTTGAGCATGTTGAACACGTCGGCGATGAAGTCCTGCAGCAGCACCAGCAGCCCGATCAGCGCCAGCGACTGAAGCCAGGGCCAGGTGGCCAGATTGCCCAGGTTGACAAAGCCGAGGGACGTCAGCGCCACGGCCAGGATGCTGACGATGCGCGTCAGCTTTCCGGCCCAGGCCAGGACGCGGTGGCGATAGGCGGCGTTGGCCCTGTCCGACCAGGGCTTCAGCCGCCGCAAGAGGTTGCCCAGCTTGAACAACAGGGCCGCCGCGACGGTGATCAGGACGAAGTTGTAGACGACAGCGGCCTCTTCCGCGAAATCCAGGGGAATGCGCTGAAGGCTGCCGCTGCGCTCGGCCAGGCCGGACAGGGGCAGGAAGGCTTGCGAGGCGACATAGTGGACCGCGAAGACCAGGGCGACCGCGTTGGTCAGCCAGCGCGCCTGCTGCCGGTCCCGGGGGTTCATGTTGATCGTGTCGTAGTTGATCGACTGGCCGGGAAACAGCTGGCGCGCCAGCCAGGCGCTGCCGAACAGGATCACGCCCGCGCCCGGCAGGGCTTCCAGGAAGGGCCGCGTCCAGGGACCAAAGACGGCCGTTGCCGTCAGGGCGCTGACCAGCAGGTAGATCCCCACCATCGGCAGGATGATCTGCAGCAGCGACACGACAAAGGTGACGGCCGCACGGGAATAGTCGCTGGTGCGCGTGGAGATGCGGCGCGGCAGCGTTTCGACCCAGTGCCTGCCGATGGTCAGCAGCACAAGGGCCGTGACCAGATAGCCCAGCACATGAGGCAGGCGCGGCTTCAACTCGGGCCAGGTCGCCCGTTCCGCGATGCGCTGTCCGGTGTTTTCCGCGATCCCCGAGAAAAGGCGCCGTGTCTCGGACGCCGCCGCCAGCCAGTTCGCGGGCAGCAAGGGAGAGGTCGATTGCTGCGCCATCTGACTGGCCGCGCGCAGGGCCAGGCTGTCGTCGATCTGGCGGATGATGGCATCGGCGCGGCTGAACGCCTCGACCGCCGCCAGGCGCGGGGCCTGAACTTCCGAAAGCTGCTTTTGCAGGTCGGCCCGTCGCGTGGCGATGTCCTCGGCCTCGGTCGCGCCTTCGGCGGGCGCCGGGCCCAGCGCCGCGATCTGGGTTTCCAGCGTGGCGATGCGTTCCCGGTTGACGCCCTGGGCTTCCTCGAAGCGCCGGCGCCAGTCCACGATGTCGGCGCGGATCGAATCCAGCTGCGCCGTCGCGGTGTCGGGGTTGCCGGTCAGCTGCTCGGCCTGGGTGGCGACCTGATCCCAGCGGGCATAGTCCGGCAGCGGCGCGTCCTGGGCCCAGGCGGGCGACATGGCAAGGGCAAGCACTGTCAGGACGACAGCCAGAAACGCGCGGATCATGAGGTCAGCCTTCGTAAACTTCGGGGATGTCGGGTGCTTCGCGCGTCAGCCAGCCGGGCACGGGCAGCCCCTTGGCGCGCAGGAAGTCCGGATTGAACAGCTTGGTCTGGTAGCGGTTGCCGTAGTCGCACAGCACCGTGACGATGGTATGACCGGGGCCCATGTCGCGCGCCATGCGGATCGCGCCCGCGACATTGACGCCCGACGACCCGCCCAGGCACAGACCTTCATGTTCCAGCAGGTCGAAGACGACCGGCAGCGCCTCGTCATCGGGGATGCGATAGCTGAAGTCGGGGGTGAAACCCTCCAGGTTGGCGGTGATGCGCCCCTGCCCGATGCCTTCGGTGATCGAGCTTCCGGGCGCGTCGAACTCCCCGGTGGTATAGAAGGAATGCAGGGCCGCGCCCTCGGGGTCGGCCAGGCCCATCTTCACGCCCTTGTGCTGCAGCGCCATGGCAACGCCCGCCAGCGTGCCGCCCGACCCGACCGCGCAGATGAAGCCGTCCACCTTGCCGCCGGTCTGTTCCCAGATCTCGGGTCCGGTGGTTTCCAGGTGCGCCTGGCGGTTCGCCACGTTGTCGAACTGGTTGGCCCAGATCGCGCCGTTGGGTTCCGTGCGCGCCAGCGCCTCGGCCAGGCGGCCGGAATAGCGGACATAGTTGTTGGGGTTCTTGTAGGGCGCGGCGGGAACCTCGACCAGGGTGGCGCCGGCCAGCCGCAGCATGTCCTTCTTTTCCTGGCTTTGCGTCTCGGGGATGACGATCACCGACCGAAAGCCCATCGCGGCGCCCACAAGGGCAAGCCCGATCCCGGTATTGCCCGCCGTGCCTTCGACGATGGTGCCGCCCGGACGCAACTCGCCCCGCGCCACCGCGTCGCGGATGATGTACAGCGCGGCACGGTCCTTGACCGACTGGCCGGGGTTCATGAACTCGGCCTTGCCCAGGATCTCGCAGCCCGTCGCCTCGCTGGCCTGGCGCAGGCGGATCAGGGGCGTGTTGCCGATCATGTCGGCCAGGTCGGGGCAAATTCGCATGGTCAAGCAACCTTCCGGTCAGGATCAAGTTCCGCGTTACCTACACAGGACCGGCGCCGAGGCACAACCCCGCCGGTCCGCTCAGGCCATTCCCAGTTCGGCGCGGATCGCCTCGTGGCGCCGGTCAAGCCACAGCGCGATCATCGCCAGCGGACCGTTCGTCAGCTGCCCCTCCATCGCCATGCGGGTCAGGTCGGCGCGATCGACCAGGTGGCCGCGGATATCCTCGGCCTCGCTTTCCAGGCCATGCACGCCCTCGACCCCGTCGGGCAGATCGGCGATGCCGACATAGAGATACAGGTATTCGCCAAGCACGCCAGGGCTGGGGTAATGGTGGATCGCCGGGAACATCCGGGTGACGGACAGGTTCGCCTCCTCCCGGGCCTCGCGGCGGGCGGCCTCCTCGACGGTTTCGCCGGCGTCGATCCGGCCCGCGACCGTTTCCAGAAGCCAGGGCTGGGGATCGTGGCGCAGAAGCGGCGCGGTCCGGAACTGCTCGATCAGCAGCACGCGGTCGCGGACCGGGTCCCAAGGCAGCAGCACGACCGCGTCGCCCGAGGCCAGCACCTCGCGCCGCACGGTGGGCGTCATGCCGCCGTCGTGGGTGCGATGGCGCAACTGGCTGACCTTGACCGCGAAAAATCCGGAATAGGCTTCCTCCTGCCCGACGATCTGCACGTCCTGCGGTTCGCGCCTTTCCACCAGGGAGCCGCCGGAATACGGCCCCTGCACCCCACGCAGTTCCGATGCCGCCAGAACCCCCATCGCCGGCAGGCGCCGGGCGACAGCGTCCGCCGGCAGGTCGGCGGGCGCCGCCAGGACGTGCCGCGCAATGGCCGCGGCCAGGTCGGCCTGCGGCTCTCCCTCGGCAGCGCCCGCGCCAAGTCCCAGGACATCGTCCTGCGGCACAAGGCCCATCACCCGGGCATAGCGGTCCAGCGCCGGGTTGGGCAGAACGCGCATGGCCGCCACGGTCCCCTGCCCCGGCACCAGCCTGGGCCATCCGTTCCGGTCGATCCCCGCCCGCGCGCCGCCCGCCAGCCTGCCGGGAAGGCTTTGGGGCACCCCGGTCAGGCCCAGGACCTCCAGCAGGCGCGCATCCGCAAGAATGCCCGCCAACAGAACACTGCCGGTCACAGCTGGCGCCCGCGCAATTCGGTCGCCGCCGCCAGCCCCATGTCGCGGGATGTCCGTCCCAGCACCGCGTCGAAGCCCGCGAACATCAGCCGCGACAACGCCCGCCCCTCGTCCGATCCGGCAAAGACGATATAAGCGTCCAGTTCCGCGTCCGTCAGCGAGGAATAGGCCAGGAACAGATAGGCCCCGATCCAGTCCTCGGCATCGGCGCGCATCTGCGGTTCCTGGGACCAGGCATCCTCGATGATCTGCTGTTCGGACAAGGGCATCGGAAAGCCGCCGCCTTCCTGGAACCCGGTCGAAAAGGCGATGGCCGCATTGAGCCCGCCCTCGACGTTCGGCTCGACCAGGTCGGCGACCTCGATCAGCCGCGCGATCTGCGCGGCCCGGGGGCTTTTCTGCCGCACCGCCTGCACGAAGGCGTCCCGTGCCGCCGCATCGACATCCTCGTCCAGCATCGCCACGCGGGCCGAAGCCTCCAGCGCCAGCAGCCGCCGTCCGAAGGCCGTGCGATAGAAATCCAGCCCCGCCTGCACCTTCCGGGGGTCCGCCCCCGGCACGGCCTGGGCCAGGCCGCCCAGGAACAAGGCCTTGATCCGCGCGGGATGGTGAAGCGCCGCGACCTTCGACAGCCACAGCCCCGTCCCGCCGCGCGGAAACATGGTGGCCGCCATCTCGGCCCCCTCGGCCACGGCCTCGTCGCGCAGGATCGGTGCCAGCAGGTCCAGTTGCATGACCTCCCACACGGTCTCGGCGGCCTGGACCTGCTGCCGGGGGGACGGGGCGGTCTGCTGCCCATGACCCGGCCCGGCCAGGGCGATCAGCAGGCTCAGACATAAAAACCGAAGCATTCGGCATCCTTTCCTGACACAGGCGTTTTTTTCGACAAAACCCCTTGCGCTTCAAGCCCTACCTCTCTAAATCCCCGCCTCACCACCCAAAAGCGCGGAGAGGTGCCGGAGTGGTCGAACGGGGCGGTCTCGAAAACCGTTGAGCCTTCACGGGTTCCGTGGGTTCGAATCCCACCCTCTCCGCCACTATATTCTGATCTTGTCGGAAATTTCGCACTGCGCCGTCGAAGCTGCGCTACGGCCGTCTTGTTGCAGAGGGCAGCGCGCGGTTGCCGCGCTGACAGGTTTCTGTTGAAGCCGGACTGACAGGATTTGCAGTGCCTGCTGGTCAGGCGGTGTCTCCAACCCTCTCTTGACTATCACGCAGATCACTCTCTGTTGTTCTCAGGAGGATTGATGATCCCATCTGCCCCCCGGACGGAGATACGGCTTGCAATTCGCAATTATTTCCATTAAACATGAAATATGGAAAAGAATACTGTTCTCGGCTCGCTCGCGGCCCTTGCCCATGATATGCGGCTGGATGTCTTTCGCCTCCTGGTGAAAGCCGGTCCGGACGGGATGGCCGCGGGCGAGATCGCCTCGATGCTGGACGTCCGGGCGAACACGCTGTCGAACAACCTGACCGTTCTGGCTGCGGCGGGGCTGGTCCGCTCGGCGCGCGAGGGGCGCTCGATCCGGTATTTCGCCAACATGGACCGGATGCGCGCGTTGCTGGGCTTCCTTCTGGAGGACTGCTGCGGCGGCCGGCCCGAGATATGCCAGCCCGTGCTGGACCAGATCACCTGCAACTGCCGAGGATGCCATGCCTGACAAGACCTACAACGTCCTGTTCCTCTGCACCGGAAACTCGGCCCGCTCGATCATGGCCGAGGCGATCCTCAACGCCCGGGGCCAAGGCCGCTTCCATGCCTTTTCGGCCGGGTCCATGCCGAAGGGCGAGGTCCATCCCCTGGCCCTGCATCTGCTCGAACGGCTCGGGCACGATACCGCCGGGCTTCGTTCCAAAAGCTGGGACGAATTCGCGCGCCCCGATGCGCCCCGGATGGATTTCGTCTTCACCGTCTGCGACGACGCGGCCGAGGAAGTCTGCCCCGTCTGGCCGGGCCAGCCGATAACGGCCCATTGGGGGGTCGCCGATCCCGCCCGGGCTTCCGGGCATCCGGCCGAGCAGGGACTGGCCTTCGGCGAGGCCTACAAGGTGCTGGAGCGGCGCATCTCGCTTTTCACCAGCCTTCCGCTTGCCTCGATCGACCGCATGTCGCTGCAACACCATGTCGCCGAGATCGGGAACAGCGACGCAATCCCGTCGGAGGGCTGAACGCGACATGACTGATTCCTGCAGGGCCGACGGCGCCAGCCCCCTGGGCATGTTCGAGCGCGGGCTGACGCTGTGGGTGGCGCTGGCGATGGTCGCCGGAATGGCCATCGGGACCATGGCGCCCGGGCTGATCCATGCCGTGGCGGGGGCCGAGGTGGGATCCATCAACCTTGTCGTCGCGGTGCTGATCTGGGCCATGGTCTATCCGATGATGGTCAATGTCGATTTCGGCGCCGTCGCCGGGGTCGCGCGTCAGCCGCAGGGCCTGCTGATCACGCTGGCGATCAACTGGCTGATCAAGCCCTTCACCATGGCGGCCCTGGCGGTGCTGTTCTTCGAGGGTGTCTTCGCGCCCTGGATCGCGCCTGCCGACGCCCAACAGTACATTGCCGGGCTGATCCTGCTGGGGGCGGCGCCCTGCACGGCCATGGTCTTCGTCTGGTCGCAGCTCACCCGCGGGGACGCGACCTATACCCTGGTGCAGGTTTCGGTCAACGACCTGGTCATGGTGTTGGCCTTCGCGCCCATCGTGGCCGTGCTGCTGGGCGTAAGCGACATCGCCGTTCCCTGGCGGACGCTGGTGCTGGCGACGCTGCTTTACGTGGTGCTGCCGCTGGGGGCCGGGCTGCTGACGCGCCGCGCCCTGGGAAGCCAGGCCGCGATCGAGGCTTTCTCGCACCGCATCAAGCCCTGGTCGATCCTGGGCCTGATCGCCACGGTCGCGATCCTCTTCGGCCTGCAGGGGCAGGTGATCCTGGACAATCCCCTTGTCATCCTTCTGATCGCCGTCCCCATCACGATCCAGAGCTATGGCATCTTCGCCCTGGCCTATGGCGCGGCCTGGGCGCTGCGCGTGCCCCACCGCATCGCCGCCCCCTGCGCCATGATCGGGACGTCGAACTTCTTCGAACTGGCGGTGGCGGTGGCGATCAGCCTGTTCGGCCTGCATTCGGGCGCGGCGCTGGCGACGGTCGTCGGCGTCCTGGTCGAGGTCCCGGTGATGCTGTCCCTGGTCGCCTTCGCCAACCGCACCCGCAGCCGCTTTGCCTGAGGAGGCCGCGTTGATCGTCATCCACCACAATCCCGGCTGCGGCACCTCGCGCAACGTGCTGAACATCATCCGGGCCTCGGGGGCCGAGCCTGTCGTGATAGACTATCTGGCCGAGGGCTGGACCCGGCCGCAGCTTCTGGCCCTGTTCGCCGCGGCAGGCCTGACCCCCCGCGACGCGCTGCGGGTCACGGAATCGACCGCCGCCGAACCGGGCCTGCTTGGCGACGACACCAGCGACGACGCGATCCTTGATGCGATGGTGCGGCACCCGGCACTGGTCAATCGCCCCATCGTCGCCTCGCCAAGGGGCGTGCGACTGTGCCGTCCTTCGGAAAGGGTGCTGCCGTTGCTGGATCGGCTGCCGCCCGGGCCGCTTTGCAAGGAGGACGGCCAGATGATCCCCAACGAAAAGGGCGAGATCCTTGTCTGACCTGCCGAACCTCACGCCCGGCGCCTTCCGGCCGGTCGATCCGTCCGCGCTGTTCCCCGCCACGCGCAGCAGCCACAAGCCGCGCATCCTGCTGCTCTACGGCTCGCTGCGCGAGCGCAGCTTTTCCCGCTTCGCCGCCGAGGAGGCGGCGCGGCTGCTGCAGGCCTTCGGCGCCGAGCCCCGGCTGTTCGACCCGCATGGCCTGCCCCTGGTGGACGAGGCCCCGGCCGACCACCCCAAGGTTGCCGAACTGCGCGACCTCGTCGGCTGGTGCGAGGGCATGGTCTGGTCCTCGCCCGAGCGTCATGGCGCGATGTCGGGGGTCATGAAGACCCAGATCGACTGGATTCCCCTGTCGCTGGGCGGCGTGCGCCCGACCCAGGGCAAGACGCTGGCCGTGATGCAGGTCTGCGGCGGCAGCCAAAGCTTCAACACGGTCAACCAGCTGCGGATTCTCGGCCGCTGGATGCGCCTGCTGACCATCCCGAACCAGTCCTCGGTCGCGAAGGCCTGGGACGAGTTCGACGAAGCGGGCCGGATGAAGCCCTCGTCTTATTACGACCGGATCGTGGACGTGATGGAGGAACTGGTGCGTTTCACCCTGCTGACCCGCGACATCCGTGACCTTCTGGTGGACCGCTATTCCGAACGCGTCGAAAGCCACGAGGCGCTGTCGAGGCGCGTCAACCAGGTCAAGGCCGTCTGAAGCCGGATTGCAGGGAACCGCGGGCTTGCAGTCGGGCTGCTTCAGGCGGGGCTGGAAATCAGGCTGTCGTCGTCGCTGGCAGCAAAGGCCATGCCCTTCGACAGGCCAGTACACTGCGACAAGACTCAGGGTGACACGAAGCCTCTGCCGGCCGAGGATGGCCCCGCAGGAACCTTCACCATCCTGTCATCCTTCTTCCCTAGCCTGGGGGGCAAAAGGAACCCGCCATGATCGAAGCCGGCCTGTCCGAGATCCTGACCGATCTTGAAGCCCTGCAGTCCAAGGTCGCCGCCCGGGCCGCCGCCATCTTGGATACCTGGAAGCCGATGATCCGGCGAGACGGCTTTGCCGACAGCGCGGCGAATTTCGCCGCCTACCTGGCCTTGCGCCAGCAGGACATCCGCCCGCTCCAGCGCCAGCTTGTCCGGTTCGGCCTGTCATCGCTGGGCCGTGCCGAGGCCCGGGTCGAGGCGGAACTAGCGGCCGTGATCGCCATGGTGCGCGCGGCAACGGGCGGCACGGCGGTCCAGCCCGTGCCCTCGGAGCGATTTTACGCCGGCGAGGCAGCGATCGCCCAGCGGGCCGAGGAACTGTTCGGCCCGCTGTCGCCCCACAGCCCGGTGCGGCTGATGGTCACGCTTCCCTCGGAGGCGGCCGACGACCCCGGCTTCGCGCGCAACCTCGCCTCCCTGGGTGTGGAAGCGGTGCGCATCAACTGCGCCCATGACGACGAAGCGGCCTGGACCCGCATGATCGGCCATGTGGCCGAGGCGGGCCGGCAGACGGGCCAGCGGATGAAGACCTTCATGGACCTGGCCGGTCCCAAGATCCGCACCGGCGCGCTGCGCCTGGCCAAGGGGCGCAAGCGGGTGTTCGAGGGCGACGAGATGGCCATCGCCCTGCCCGGCAAACTGGACGCGGTTCCCGACGGCCTTCCGGCGGCCGAATGCACGCTGGCCGCGGCCCTGGCGGCGGCCCGCCCCGGCGAGCGGGTCTTTCTGGACGACGGCAAGCTGGCGGCGGACCTGATCCGCCGCGAAAGCTGGGGCGCGGTCCTGCGGGTCACGAATGCGCCGGCAGGCAAGGGCTACAAGCTGAAGCCCGAGAAGGGCATGAACTTTCCCGACACCGACTTCGCCACCCCCGCCCTGACGGCCGAGGATTGCCAGACCCTCCGCTTCGTGGCCCGACATGCCGACGCAGTGCAGTTCTCGTTCGTGCAGGACGCCGAGGACGTGCGCCAGCTGCAGGACGCCCTGGCCCGGGAAAGGCCAGACGACTGGCAGGATCTGGGGCTGGTCCTGAAGATCGAGACCGGCCGGGCCGTCCGCAACCTGCCCGAGATGCTGGTGCAGGCCGCAGGCAGCCAGCCCGCCGCCGTGATGATCGCGCGCGGCGATCTGGCGGTCGAGATCGGCTTTGCCCGCATGGCCGAGATGCAGGAGGAGATCCTGTGGCTGGGCGAGGCCGCCCAGGTGCCGGTGATCTGGGCGACGCAGGTCCTGGAAAGCTATCTCAAGTCCGGCCTGCCGTCGCGCGGAGAGATGACGGACGCCGCCATGGCCGCGCGGGCCGAATGCGTGATGCTGAACAAGGGGCCATACCTGTTGCAGGGCATTTCCGAACTGGACCACCTGCTGGACCGGATGCGCGGGCATGTCAGCAAGAAAACGCCCCATCTTCGGCCCCTGCAAAGCTGGTAGGCGATTTGTTTCCATGCAGAGCGACCGGCCGTCTTGCTCTCCAGGCGGCGGCCTGGTTTCCGGAAACTGCGTCCTTCAACCGGCCTGGGCGGTGCGCCTGCATCGCTGGCGGGCGACGGGCACAAGCGTGACCTGACCACAGGTGCCACCGCTTGCCACCTGCCGGATCAGCCTCAAGCCTCTCGTCGCGGGGGGACCGGGCCCGATCTCGACCTTCGGCGTCAAGGGAAAAGGGGGCAAGCGCAAGGCTAACAGTAATTTACATGGCCGCGATGGCAGGCATGTGTCTGCAACTTCTAGAATCCGGACATGCGGGCAGATGACGCCGTCCTGCATGGGGGTTCTGCCGTGAGAAACTTGGCAATTGTCCCGACCGGGGAACGTCTGGACCGTAGCGGTCCACGCCCCGGCACGCGCGAACCCCTCGCCGGGCCGCACGCTCCCGAGGGGTTCGTTGCCCGTCCCAAGCGCCCGCCTGCGGCGATCCCGCGCCCGCGGATCGAGACGGTGCTGCCCGACAGGCACGTCGAACGTGCTGCCGGCCACTCACACGCGGCCGGTATCCGCCGCCTTTCTGCGCAGGGTCGAGGAGTCTCTGGCCCCGCCCCTCGCCCATGGCCAGTCGGCGTTCGAGTCCGGCCGCAGCCACCCGGCGAGGGAAAGGCGGGGCCGTCGATGAAGCCGATCCGGGCACGGCCACCGGAGTCGGGCCTTTCCGGCCCGGCAACGGACAGGAGGCCGTCGGGCAGATGACAGCGCGCCGCCTTGTCCTTGTGCCGCGATTGCTGCCCAGCCTGCGGCCCTATCGTCCGGAGTGGCTGACATCCGACATCTCTGCAGGGCTTGCCATAGCGGCCGTGGGCATCCCCAGTGCCATCGCCTATCCTGCAATCGCCGGGCTTCCTCCGGAAACCGGCATCTATGCCAGCATCGGATCGGTCGTCGGATATGCGCTTCTCGGCCCTTCGCGCCGGCTGATCGTCGGACCGGACGCGGCGACCATGGCCGTCCTGGCGGCCGTCATGGCCACCGTCCTGCAGCAGATGCCCGGGCTTTCACAGGCAGAGCTTGTGGATGCGGCCTCGATCCTTTCGGTCTGCGTCGGGCTCATCTGCTTTGCGGCAAGCGCGCTGAAGCTGGGCAAGATCGCCAGCCTTCTGTCGCGCCCGATCCTGGCGGGCTTCTTCATCGGGGTGGCGATCTCGATCATCGTGGGACAGATCGGCCGCGTGACCGGAGTGACGATCGAATCCGACGGGCTGCTGAGGCCGCTGGCGGAACTGGCGCGCAAGGCGGGCGCCGTCCACTGGCCGTCGCTGCTGCTTGCCCTGACGATGTTCGCGATCCTGCAGATCGTCAGGGTCCGGCCCGTCGGCATACCCGGCCCGGTGATCGTGGTGCTGCTGGCCGGCGTGCTGTCGGCGGCTTTCGATTTCGAGGCCATGGGCATCAGGATCGTGGGAAACTTGCCGACCGGGCTGCCGTCGCTTTCGTTTCCGTTCCATGCCGGGCTGCCCCTTGCCGATCTGGTTCTGGGCGCCGCCGCGGTGTTCGTCGTCAGCTTCGGCTCGGGGATCATCACCGCGCGCAGCTTTGCCGAACGAACCCGAGAGACGGTCGATCCCAATGCGGAATTGCGCGGCTTCGGGGCGGCCAATATCGTCTCGGCGATGCTGGGCGGCTTTGCCGTCACCTCGTCGGATTCCCGCACCGCGGTCAATCTGGCCGTCGGTGGCAAGACCCAGGTTGCCGGTCTGACGGCCGGATTCGTCCTGGCCGTCGCGATGGCCTTCTTTGCCAGCTATCTTCGCGTCCTGCCGATCCCCGCGCTTGGCGCGATCCTGATCTCGGCGGCGCTGAGCGTGATCGATCTGGAAGGCCTGCGGCAGATCTGGCGCATCAGCCGGGTCGAATTCGGCTTTGCCCTGATCTCCATGGCCGGCGCCATCAGCTTCGGCGTCCTGAAAGGCGTCGTCGTGGCAATCGTGGCGACCTTTGTCTATGTCATCCTGAAGGAGATGCATCCGAAGGTCGTGCTGCTGGGCAGGATCCCGGGGCGGACCGGCTTCTACAAGCTGCACCGCTCGGCCGAGATCCGGCAGATCCCCGGCCTGGTCATCTGCTTCATCCAGGGCGACCTTCTGTTCCTGAACACGGAACACGTCGAGGCCAGGCTGCGCGAGATCATCTCGGAACAGGCTGCCGACGCGCGCTGGCTGATCATCGACGCCTCGGCCATGGCCCAGGTCGACAGCACTGCCCTGTCCATGCTGGAGGGGCTGCGCCGCGACCTGGACGCGCGCGGCATCCGGATGGGTCTGAACGAGGTGCAGTCCGGGGTGGCGCTTTTGCTGGAACGCTGCGGCATCGCCGACGCCATCGGGGGCGAGATGATCTTTGATGACCTGGACGACGCGCTGGCTGCTTTCGAGGCCGCAGCACCAGGCGCAGCGGACACGTCCGCAGACCCGCCTCGGACATGAATGACCAGGAACAGGAAGGAGGTCATCGTGAAGAAGAACAAGGATAACGCCGGCGACGGGGGCCCGGGGGACCGGGCAGCCAAGCTGGATCGCAAGACCTATGAACGAGAGATCGCCCGCCTTCAGGTCGAGCTTGCGCATCTCCAGGCATGGGTCAAGCATAGCGGGGCGCGCATCGTCGTGATCCTCGAAGGCCGGGACGCGGCAGGCAAGGGCGGCTTGATCAAGCGCATCGTCGAAAAGGTCAGCCCTCGCGTCTTCCGGGTCGTGGCCCTGCCCGCGCCCAGTGACCGCGAGAAATCACAGGTCTTCATGCAGCGTTATATCAGCCAGCTTCCGGCCGCAGGCGAGATCGTGATCTTCGACCGAAGCTGGTACAACCGCCCCGGAGTGGAGCGGGTGATGGGCTTCACCCCGGAGGACAAGGTCAAGCGCTTTCTGGAAGGCCTGCCGCAACTCGAATCCTGGCTGGTCGAGGCGGGCGTCATCCTGCTCAAGTATTTCCTCGACGTGTCGGAGGAGGAACAGGAGCGCCGCTTCCGTCAGCGCGTCGACGATCCGGCGCGGCAGTGGAAGCTTAGCCCGATGGATGTCGAATCCTACCGCCGCTGGTGGGACTACACCGCCGCCTATTCCGACATGATCCGGATGACCGATACCGAGACGGCGCCCTGGTGGGTCATCGATTCCAGCGACAAGAAATGCGCGCGGATCAATGCCATCACCCACCTGCTGTCCTCGATCCCCTATGAAAGGGTCAAGTTCAAGAAGCCCAAGTTCGGGAAAAGGCAGGAACGTCCGAGCGGGTTCGACAAGGACATCGTCTTCCGGCACGTCGTGCCGGACGTCATCTGAACCTTTCGGCCGGTCATCCGCTCCAGGATGACCGGCCTGCCGTGGCAGGCCGGAGGGCCCGGTCAGCCGAAGGTGAAGTTCTGCTCCACCACCGCCTCCATCGAGACATAGCTGGAAGTGTTGCTGATATGGGGAAGGCCCGAGATCCGTTCGGCCATGATGCGCCGGAAATCGGCCATGTCGCGCGACCGGACCTTGATCAGGTAATCGAAGCCCCCTGCGATCATGTAGCATTCCTCGATCTCGGGGATGGCGCGGACGGCGGCGTTGAACTGTTGCAGCGCGGCTTCGCGCGTGTCGCTCATGCTGACCTCGACATAGGTGACGTGGGTCAGGCCCAGCTTCAGGGGCGACAGGATCGCGCGATAGCCGGTGATCAGGCCCATCTCCTCCAGGTGCTTGATGCGCAGCGCCACGGGGGTCTTCGACAGCCCCACCTTGCGGGCCAGCTCGGCCACGGGAATGCGCGCGTTCCGGGTCAGTTCGGCCAATATCCTGCGATCATGCGCATCAAGCCTGTCATTCATCCTGAAAATATCCTCAACAATGATCCATCAGCCCACGGCACGGTCCATTTTTAGGAACACCGCCTAGCCTTTCCTTGGTATTCTCGGTCGATCGAGTCAAGGAGATCGGCATGGCTTCCGTCAGTTCCAGCATCTTTTCCACCCAGGCCAAGTTCGCCGACGAGGCACAGCTTCTGGAACGCCTGAGCGCCCAGGCCGGATTGTCGCCCGATGCCCGCGCGGCCATCACCGCCCGCGCCGCCGATCTCGTGCGCCGCATCCGGGCCGAGGCGCGCCCCTCGCTGATGGAGCATTTCCTGGCCGAATACGGGTTGTCCACCCGCGAGGGCGTGGCCCTGATGTGCCTGGCCGAGGCGATGCTGCGCGTTCCCGACAAGATCACCATCGACGCCCTGATCGAGGACAAGATCGCGCCGTCGGACTGGGGCCGGCACCTGGGCGAGGCCTCGTCGTCGCTGGTCAATGCCTCGACCTGGGCGCTGATGCTGACCGGCAAGGTCCTGGACGACGATCAGGCGGGCACGCTGCGCCGCATGGTCCGCCGCCTGGGTGAACCCGTGATCCGCACTGCCGTGGGCCGGGCGATGAAGGAGATGGGCCGCCAGTTCGTGCTGGGCCAGACCATCACCGACGCCCTGGACCGCGCGAAGATCCGCGAAAAGCAGGGCTTCACCTACAGCTACGACATGCTGGGCGAGGCGGCGATGACCGGGGCCGATGCCGCGCGCTATGACCGCGCCTATGGCGACGCCATCGCGGCCATCGCCAGGGCCTGCACCAAGGGATCGGTGGAGAAGAACCCCGGTATTTCCATCAAGCTGTCGGCGCTGCACCCGCGCTACGAGGTCGCGCAGGAAGCCCGCGTGATGCGCGAACTGGTGCCCGTGGTGCTGCGGCTGGCGCAACAGGCCAAGGCCGCAGGCATGGGCATGAACATCGACGCCGAGGAGCAGGACCGGCTGGTCCTGTCGCTGAAGGTGATCGAGGCGGTGCTGTCCGACCCCTCGCTGGCCGGATGGGACGGGTTCGGCGTGGTGGTGCAGGCCTATGGCAAGCGCGCAGGCCAGAAGATCGACTTCCTCTACGACCTGGCGCAGCGGCTGGACCGGCGCATCATGGTGCGGCTGGTCAAGGGCGCCTATTGGGACAGCGAGGTCAAGCGCGCCCAGGTCGAGGGCCATCCCGGCTTTCCGCTGTTCACCAGCAAGATCGCCACGGATGTCAGCTATATTGCCAACGCCCGCAAGCTGATCGGCTACGCCGACCGCATCTATCCCCAGTTCGCGACCCATAACGCCCACACCGTCGCCGCGATCCTGGAAATGGCGGGCGACATCCGCTTCGAATTCCAGCGCCTGCACGGGATGGGCGAACGCCTGCACGACATCGTGCTGCGCGAAACGGCGGGCCGCTGCCGCATCTATGCGCCCGTGGGGGCGCATCGCGACCTGCTGGCCTATCTGGTGCGCCGCCTGCTGGAAAACGGTGCCAACAGCAGCTTCGTGAACCAGATCGTGGATGAGTCCGTCAGCCCCGAGGAGGTTGCCCGCGATCCCTTCGACGCGCTGCCGACCGCCAAGGCCCCTGCCTCGCTGCTGGCGCCTGCGGCGCTGTTCGGCGCCTCGCGCCCGAACTCGACCGGATTCGACATCAGCGACGAACAGACGCTGGCCCGGATCAACGCTGCCCGCGACGTGGCCATGCCCGACGTGGTGCCGCTGACGGTGTCCCAGCCTTCGGGCAGCGTGCAGGACGTGGTGAACCCCGCCACGGGCGAGAAAATCTCCACCGTGATGATGGCGGACGCGGACACTGCCGCCCGCGCCATCGACGACGCGCGCCCCTGGGACGCGCCCGCCGCCGAGCGCGCCGCCGTGCTGCGCC
>NZ_JAFNAW010000041.1 GCF_017356265.1 Paracoccus fontiphilus
TCGACGATCATGTGCCGCTCTACAGGCAGAACGAGATCTTTGCCCGGATGGGCGCCGATATCGCCGATACGACGCTCGTGGACTGGTGTGGTGGGGCGATGAAAGCCCTGGCACCGCTGATCGAAAAGATCGAGGCCGAGATCATGGCCAGCGATCTGCTCCATGCCGATGACACGCCCATCCGGGTCCTCGATCGCAGCAAGAGCGACAAGGGGCTCGGCAAGGGTGTCAGGAAGGGCAGAATTTGGGCTTACGTCCGCGATCAGCGTCCTTGGGCAGGCAAGGCCCCGCCCGGCGCGGTCTATCAGTTCGCCCCGGACTGGAAGGAAGACCATGTCCTCGGCCATCTGAGCCAGGCCGGCGGCATTCTTCAAGCCGACGGCTACAAGGGCTATGCCAAGCTTTATGCCACCGATCTGGAGGGCAAGAGCCAGTTCCGAGAGGCCGCCTGCTGGGCGCATCTGCGCCGTGACTTCCATGATGTCTGGACCTCGACGAAATCCGAAATCGCGCGCGAGGCGCTCGACCGGATCGGCAAGCTCTACGATATCGAGCGCGCCATCAGCGGCAAGCCTGCCGAGCTGCGGCTGGCGGTTCGACAGAAGGAAACCAGGCCCAAGATCGACGCTTTCCGGAACTGGGCCGAAAAGCAGCTGACGCGCATCCCGGGAAAAAGCGATCTGGCCAAGGCCTTCCGCTATGGGCTGAGCCGCTGGTCTGCCCTCACGCTGTTCCTCGAGGACGGACGCATTGCGATTGACAACAATGCGGCCGAGCGTGCCCTGAGACCAATTGGTGTCGGCAGACGAAACTGGTTATTTGCAGGCTCGGACGCGGGTGGCGAAACGCTCGCGCGAGCCCTGACCGTCATTGAAACGGCAAAGATGAACGGCCTGGATCCGCAAGCCTACCTTGCCGATGTCCTGGAACGCATCCACGATCACATGAACAACCGTCTCGGCGAATTGCTGCCCTGGAACTGGGCGCCAGTAGGCACCGTCAAGATCGAGGCCGCGTAAACAGCGCCCGGAAGAGTTCTTCGGACTGCCTCAGACCCTCATCGGTCAGGACAACCGACTTTGCCTTGCTGACCGGATCGGCGATCAGGCCCCGGGCGTGCAGCCGCTCCAGGGCGTCCCAATCAAAGCCTTTCCACGCCCGCCGCTCGTCATGCAGCGTCAACCACATCAGCGCCAGAACGGCCTCGTCGATCTTGTCCCGATCAATCTCCATGGACTGAGCCTACCACGGAGAGCCGTGGTGCGAGACACGACATCATCAACGCCTGTCAATGCAACATGCCCGCGGTGCAAACCGGGTGGTTACGTTCTGTCCCCGACGCCCGTGACATTGCCGACAAGCTGGCCGCGCGTGGGATCAAGCTTCAGCTTGGCACCTCAATCCATGATCCCACCGACCCAATGGGCAAGCTGTTCTTCAACATCCTGGCGACCTTTGCCGAGTTCGAAGCAGACCTCATTCGGATGCGGACCCGCGAGGGCATGGCTGTGGCCCGCGCCAAGGGTAAGCTGCGCGGTAAAAAGCCGAAGCTGTCAGAGCGCCAGCAGCAGGAGCTGCGGCGCATGTATGACACCGGGGAGTATTCCATCAGTGATCTGGCGGAGGTGTTCTCGATTTCGCGGCCGACCGTGTATCGCACCTTGGGCCGGCAAGCAGCGGCGGCGTGATGACGGATGATCCAAAGCCTCCGCGCCCCCCGTCGCTGAAAAGCGAGACTCGCCAGACGAACTGGCGCCGCACCAACCTGCCGAAGTCTCAGGCCCATCTCGCGGTTCAGCGGGCGCTCATGTCCGGCGCACTGGAAAAGCAGGGCTGCGAGGTCTGTGGCGCGGCAAGGGTCGATGCCCACCACGACCGATACGACGAACCCTTGAACGTGCGGTGGCTCTGCCGCAGCCATCACGTCAAGCTGCACCACTACGGCGAGGATATGTTTCCGATTGGCCGACCGCAGGCGGGATTAGAGGGCGAGTGAGAGCAGAATGACGGCACGACCTGTCGATTGGGAGGCACTGCGCGATCAATGCGCAGAGGTGCTGTGGCGTGAGGTTTCAGCGCCCCAACTTCCAAACGTCTGCCGCCGTATCGGCCTTGATCCTGAAAAAACACAGGCAGAGCCAATCAACAGCAAGCGAGCCTATGTAAAATCGCTTCTAGGTGCCGTGGATAACAAGGCTACTCTGGCTGTCGCACGCAAAATCGTAGAAAATTACGACGATTTTCAGCTTCGAGAAGCGGTCAACAAAATTGACGAAGCTAGCGGAAGTATCGGCGCAACGGAAGAGCGTCGCTGCATCTTCTGATTGCGGGTTCAGTGAGAGCAATCAGGCTCTAGCGTAGTGCTGCGTCGTTGCAGATCGTACTCTGTCGTAGAATATCGTGCAAAATCGTAGAAATGGTTGCGGGGGCGCGCAACCTACGAGACCGACACTCGATCCAAGCGGCCATCTGACCGACCGTATATAGCCGCCTGAAAGCACCTGAGGCGTCCGATCAATCGTGTTGAAATCTCCGCACGAAACGCGGAAATCCCAACATAACTTATGGGCACCTCGATTTTTGACCGCTTGCGCTGTTCTTTGGCCAGTTCGACGGCTTGAGGAACACATGACGTGTCTGGGCAGGGTGTGGCGTGTTGGCTTCGCGGGCTTTACGGGCGGAGGACAGCGCCGCCTTTCGGCCCTTACGGGCTGACTTCGGCGCCCCGGATCACGCTGGGCAGGGGTTCAGGCGGCGCAGCTGGACGAGGCGACGCATGTTGTAGGCGAGGTTCTTCATCCCAATCTTGGCCTTCGCCCGCACCAGGCCGATGGTGCGCAACAGCGTGCCGCCCATGTCGTTGGTCTGCGCGCCGAAGACATGCTCGACCCGTGCGCGCACTGCGGATTTCGTGCGGTTGCTGCCTTTAGCCTGTTCGGTAAGCGGCTTGCCTCGCTTGCCCTTGCGGTGGATGTGGCTCTTCAGCTTGCACGCGCGCAGCCTGGCTTCCATCTCTACGGACCGATACGCCGGATCAGCCCAGACCCCTGCGCCAGTGTTGCCCCGCATCAGCAGATGATCCACTGCCTGGCTGTCATGCAGGGCCGCATCGCTGACGTGGTAACGGCGCACCAGCTTGTGCTGGCGGTCCACGTTAACGTGGTTTTTGTAGCCGTAGTGGGATTTCCCGTGCTTCTTGGTCCAGCGGGCATCCACGTCCTTCTGCGATCGCTTGGCGGGCTTTTCGGCCCAGCCCTCGGGCTCCTCGCCGGCCTTGATCGCCCGGTTTTCATCTCGCGTGTTGTGGTTCTTCGGCACCGGCACGATGGAGGCATCCAAGATCTGGCCGCCCCGCGCGATGTAGCCTTGCCGCGCCAGATAGCCGTCGAACTGCTGAAACAGCGCCTCGACCATGCCCGCCTGTGCCAGCCCCTCGCGATAAAGCCAGACGGTCTTTGCATCGGGCACGCGGTCCTCCAGCCCCAGACCAAGGAACCGCATGAAGGACAGCCGGTCGCGGACCTGATACTCGATCTGGTCGTCGGACAGGTTGTAGAGGGCACCCAACACCAGCGTCTTGAACATCACCACCGCGTCCATGGGCTTGCGCCCCGCCCGCGATTTGCGCTCCGCCTCCGGCTTGCGCCAGACCCGCTCCAGCGTCGGTCGGAACTCCTCCCAGGGCACAATGGCGTCGATCTCGACCAGCGGGTCCTTCTTGGCGTCTAGGCTCACGTAGCGGTCCGAAAGATCAAAGAAACCCATCTGCGCCATCGTCACGCTCCAGCAGCCGAATGCCCCGTGCGTCCTACCCCGGCGGCCCGGTTAGCGCAATTTTTCGAGGTGCCCTTATACAGGATCGCAGTTGGCAAGCTGACTTGGATAGTGGTCTAGATGGGACGCCAGCCGAATACCCCATCTGAACAACCAGGCAGCATTGCGTTCATCAGGGCGGTTTGCAGCATCTGTCGCTGATCCGCCTCGGGGATAGCCAGCAAATCCGCAGGCCCGAAAATCGCACGATGGGTCACGAAACCGCTGAGAAGGCTAAGCGCGAAATGCGCCCGTCCCGGATCCGCATGGCCAAACGCCCTGCTTAGAGGCAGGGCTAGTGACGTGCCAAAGAATTGCGCAATGATCGCCCGCGCCTCGCTGCAGAGGCTGGACTGTGTCAGTAAATGAAGCGGCCTGACATCTTCTACCTTGCGCGGATCACGCAGGAAGGCCAGATCGCAGATCCGGTTGATCATGGTCGCGCCATCGGGGCCCCCTGCGGCGATGTCATCGAGGGGCGCAAGCGCCAGCAAGGCCTGACGGAATATCTCGGCCTTCGACCCGAAGGCGCGATGGACATAGGCCACATCGACCCCAGCCGCGGCGGCGATGTCGCGCAGGCTGGTGTCGGAATAGGGCATCCGCGCGAAAAGCAGCATCGCCGATGCAAGAATGCGTTCTTTCCCGGTTGCCTGCCCCGGCATGCGGTCGGTCGAGTTGGCTGAGTTGAGCGTCCTTGGCATGGGTGGCTTGTGTTCGTCCGGTGGCTTCGACGCGAAGAAACTGAAAATGCTGCCCCGGAGCAGAGGTGCGGCAAGGTGCAGCCCACACCGGGTCGTGTTGTTTAGCTGGTTTTTCAACAGCAAACAACCAGCAGCCGCTTTTGCGCGACAATACAGGGTTTTACCCTGTCATTGAGCGTTGACAACAGGGGAGCGTAGGGCGAAAACCGCATCGGGACATGCGCGAAGCATCCATCAGCACAGCAATCAGAGGCAGATCATGGCAAAGCCCGGCAGAAACACCATTATTCTGGGCGGCCTGGCCGTTGTCGCCGTGCTTGGCTGGCTGGCCTGGGACCGGCTGCAACCCGCCGGTCTGCCGGCGGGTTTTGCCAGCGCCAATGGCCGGATCGAGGCGACCGAGGTGGATATCGCGGCGCTCACCGGCGGCCGAATCGCCGAAATCACCGCTGCCGAAGGTGACATGGTCAGCGCAGGCGATGTGCTGGTGCAGATGGACGTGGTGCAGCTGAACGCACAAAAACGTCAGGCCGAAGCGCAGCTTGCCCGCGCCGAAATCGGCGTCGAGACAGCAAGGGCGCTGGTCGCTCAGGCCGAGGCACAAGAGCGCGCGGCCCGGGCCGCGGTTGATCAGGCAGGCTCGGTTGCCGATGCCGCGTCGCGCAGGCTTGAACGCTCTGAGCAGCTTGCAAAGACCAGTGCGATCTCGCAGCAGGTGCTGGATGATGACCGCGCCCGGGACGCCCAGGCCCGCGCCGGTGTGGCCTCGGCCGAAGCCAGCCATGCGGCAGCGCTGGCGGGGGTCAGCAGCGCGCAGGCGCAGGTGGTCGATGCAAGTGCGGCCGTCGAGGCGGCAAAGGCGTCGATTGATGCGATCCAGGCCTCTCTGGACGACGCCACGCTGAAAGCGCCGCGCACGGGCCGGATCCAGTATCGCATCGCACAAGAGGGCGAGATTGTCGGCTCTGGCGGGCGGATCCTCAGCCTTGTCGATCTGGGCGATGTCTATATGACGGTTTTTCTGCCGACATCGCAGGTCGGCCGGGTGCAGGTCGGATCAGAGGTGCGCCTTGTCATGGATGCGGCGCGGGAATTCGTGATCCCGGCCACGGTTTCCTATGTTGCCGATGTGGCGCAGTTCACGCCAAAGACGGTCGAGACCGCCGATGAGCGCGAAAAGCTGATGTTCCGCGTCCGTGCCCGCATCGACCCCGAGCTGCTGTCGCGGCATATCGAGGATGTCAAAACCGGCCTGCCGGGCATGGCCTATCTGCGGCTTGATCCGGATGCCGCCTGGCCTGACTTTCTTTCCAATGTCGTGAAATGACCGGCTCAGTTGCCGGGGTCTCCGGCCTGACGCTGCGCTATGGCAAGGTCACGGCGCTTGACAATGTGACGCTGGAGATCCCTGAGGGGCGCATGGTCGGGCTGATCGGGCCAGACGGGGTCGGAAAGTCCAGCCTTCTGTCGCTGCTGGCCGGGGCACGTGTGATCCAGCAGGGCAAGGTCGAGGTTCTGGGCGGCGATATGCGCGATGTGGCGCATCGCAACCGCGTCTGCCCCCGCACCGCCTATATGCCGCAGGGTCTGGGCAAGAACCTCTACCCGACGCTTTCGGTCGAAGAGAACCTTGATTTCTTCGGCTCGCTTTTCGGTCATGACAAGGCCGAACGCGAGCGGCGGATTACCGATCTGCTGGCTGCGACCGGCATGACGCCGTTCCGGTCGCGCCCGGCGTCAAAGCTGTCGGGCGGCATGAAGCAAAAGCTGGGTCTGTGCTGCGCGCTGATCCATGATCCCGATTTCCTGATTCTTGACGAGCCGACCACCGGCGTCGATCCGCTGTCGCGCCGCCAGTTCTGGGATCTGATCGACCGCATCCGCGCGACACGGCCGGGGATGAGCGTGATCACCGCCACCGCCTATATGGAAGAGGCCGCGCGCTTCGACTGGCTGGTTGCGATGAATGCGGGCCGGGTGCTGGCCACCGGCACCACCAACGATCTGCTGTCGCGGACCGGGGCCGACACGCTTGATGCAGCCTTCATCGAGCTTTTGCCCGAAGAAGACCGGGGCGAAGACAGTGCCGTGGTGATCCCGCCGCGGACCACCGATGACAGCGATATCGCCATCGAGGCCGAGGGGCTGACGCAGCGCTTTGGCGATTTCGTGGCGGTCGACAATGTTTCCTTCCGCATCCCCAGGGGTGAGATTTTCGGCTTTCTGGGTTCGAACGGCTGCGGCAAGACGACGACGATGAAGATGCTCACCGGGCTTCTGGAGCCGAGTGAGGGCCGGGCAAAGCTTTTCGGCCATGAGGTCGATGCAAGCGATCTGTCGGTGCGCCGCCGGGTCGGGTTCATGTCGCAGGCCTTCTCGCTCTATTCCGAGCTGACGGTGCGTCAGAACCTTGATCTGCACGCGCGGCTTTTCGATATGGCGGCCGAGAAGATCCCCGCCAGGGTTGACGAGATGATCGCCCGGTTCGATCTGGGCGACGTGACCGACAGCCTGCCCGAGGCGTTGCCGCTGGGTATCCGCCAGCGGCTTTCGCTGGCGGTGGCGATGATCCATGCGCCCGAGATCCTGATCCTTGACGAGCCGACCTCGGGGGTGGACCCGGTGGCGCGCAACGGCTTCTGGCGTATTCTGGCGGAACTTTCGCGCAAGGATGGCGTGACGATCTTTGTCTCGACCCATTTCATGAACGAGGCGGAATGGTGCGACCGCATCAGCCTGATGCATGCGGGCAAGGTGCTGGTCTCGGACACCGCCGAGGGGATCACGAAAGCCAAAGGTTGCGCCACGCTGGAAGACGCGTTCATCGCCTATCTTGAAGAGGCGATTGGCGAGACGGCACCCGCCCCCGCCGCTGCGCCCGAGGCCGCGCCCGAGGCCCCCGCAGCCGGGGTGACCCATCACGCGCAGCAATCCGGCTTCAGCCTGCGGCGACTGCTTAGCTATTCGCAGCTGGAAAGCCTGCAATTGCAGCGCGATCCGATCCGGCTGACCATGGCGTTGGTCGGCAGCCTTCTTCTGATGATCGTGGTGGGGCTGGGCATCAACATGGATGTCGAGGATCTGACCTTCGCCACCCTTGACCGCGACCAGACCACCACCAGCCGCAATTATATCGCCGATATTGCGGGATCGCGCTATTTCATCGAACAGCCGGCCCTGACAAGTTACGACGAGATCGACGCAAGAATGCGCTCGGGCGAGCTGGCGCTGGCGATCGAGATCCCGCCCGGCTTTGCCGCCGATATCGCGGCAGGCAGGGATGTGCAGGTCGGGGCCTGGTTCGACGGCGCCAACCCCAGCCGCGCCAATACGGTGCAGGGCTATGTGCAGGGCATGCATGCCGACTGGATCACACGTCAGGCGCGTCAGCTTTACGGTGACAAGGCGAGCGGCGGCAGTTTCGAACTGGTGACCCGATACCGCTACAACCCCGACGTGCGCAGCCTGAATGCGATGGTCCCGGCGATCATCCCGCTGCTTTTGCTGATGATCCCGGCGATCCTGACCACGCTTTCGGTCGCGCGTGAACGCGAACTGGGCTCGATCATCAATTTCTACGTCACGCCGGTGACGCGGCTGGAATTTCTGCTTGGCAAACAGCTGCCCTATATCGCGCTGGCCATGCTGAATTTCTTCCTGATGATGGCCATGGCGGTCACATTCTTCGCAGTGCCCTTCAACGGCAGTTTTCTGGGCTTTACCCTTTCGGCGCTGATCTATGTCACCGCGACCACGGCGCTTGGTTTTCTGGTGTCGGTCTTCATCGCAAGTCAGGTCGCGGCGCTGTTCGCGACCGCCATGCTGACGATGATCCCGGCGGTCAGCTATTCGGGTTTGATCTACCCGGTCTCTTCGCTGTCGGGTTTTGGCCGGGTTCTGGGCGAGATCTACCCCTCGACCTGGTTTATCACCGCCGCGCGGGGGGCTTTCTCCAAGGCCTTCGGAATGGCGGAACTGGCCGGGCCGATGCTGGCCATGGGCATCGCCATTCCGGTGATTATCGGGCTGGCGGCGGCCTTCCTGGAAAAACAGGCGAAGTGAGGGGCGGATGAACCTGCGCAACACCTTCAATCTGGGCGTCAAGGAATTGCGCGGGCTCTGGCGCGATCCGGTGATGCTGGTGCTGATCGTCTATTCCTTTTCGCTCTCGATCTGGACCTCTGCGAACGTCTCGCCCGAGGCGCTGACGAATGCCGCGATCTCGATCGTGGATGAGGATCAGTCGCATCTCTCCGCCCGCATCACCTCGGCCTTTTATCCGCCCTATTTTGTCGAGCCGCAGATGACCACGACGGCCGAGATGGATCGGCGGATGGATCAGGGGCTGGATACTTTTGCGCTGAACATCCCACCGGATTTCGCGCGCGATGTGCTGGCCGGAAAAAACCCGGCGATCCAGCTGAATATCGACGCGACAAGGATGAGCCAGGCCTTCACCGGCGGCGGCTATATCCAGCAGATCGTGTCCTCCGAGGTTTCGGAATATGTGGCGGGCTACCGGGCCGAGACCGCGCTGCCGGTCGATCTGGCGCTCCGCGCGCGGTATAATCCCTCGCTGGATCCGAAGTGGTTCGGCGCGATTTCCGCCGTGATCCGGTCGATCACCATGCTGTCGCTGGTGCTGACCGGCGCGGCGCTGATCCGCGAAAAGGAACATGGCACGGTCGAGCACCTGCTGGTCATGCCCGTCACCCCGACCGAGATCATGTTTTCCAAGATCTGGTCGATGGGGCTGGTGGTGCTGCTGGGGTCGATCTTTTCGCTAAGTGTTGTGGTGCAGGCGCTGATGGCGGTTCCGGTGCAGGGCTCGGTCGTGCTGTTTCTTGCGGGCGCGGTGCTGATGGTTTTCGCCATGACGGGGCTTGGAATTTTCCTTGCCACCATCGCCGGGTCGATGCCGCAATTCGCGCTTTTGCTGATGATGGCGCTTTTGCCGCTGCAGGTGCTGTCAGGCGCGATGACGCCGCGGGAATCCATGCCAGAGATCATCCAGACCATCATGCTTGCAGCCCCCAACACGCATTTCATCATCCTCTCGCAGGGCATCTTGTTCCGAGGTGCGGGGCTTGACGTGGTCTGGCCCCAGTTCGCGGCGCTGGCGGCGATCGGGGTGGCGCTGTTCTGGCTGGCACTGATACGATTCAAGAAATTCCTGCGGTAAGGCATATGTTGGGCCGCCTGCTTCTGATCCTGACGCTTGCGCTTGCAGGCTGCGCTGCGCGTCCGGGGCCGGAAGTTCTGGCCCCCGATGCCGGTGCCCTGCCCGAGGGCGCCCGCCTTGTCCGGGTGCTGACCATGACCACCCGCGCGCCCGAGGCAAATCTGCCGGGGGCCTTTGGCGACTCTCGCTCCATCCGGCCAAGCTGGCTGGAATACGAGGTCTCGGTGCCGCCTGGCCATCGGCCGGGAAAGATTGAATGGCCGGATCGCAATGGCAGCAGCGCCGACCGGAATTTCGTGGTGCGCAGCCGGCAGACGCTTAGCCGTGACGCCTTTGCAAAGCGTCTCTCGCGCGAGGGGGTCGGGCTTTATGTCCACGGCTTCAACACCCGCTTTCATGAGGCCTTGTTCCGCACCGCGCAGCTTTCGGTCGATGCGCAAATCGAGGAAAAGCCCGTCCTTTTTACATGGCCCTCGGCAGGCTATCCGGGCGCCTATCTGGCTGATCGTGACGCGTCTGACTTTTCCCGCGCGGCGCTTGCCGATCTGCTGCGGCTTTTGACAAAGGGTCGGTCCGCTTCCGACGCGGTGCCGGTGCTGGCTCACAGCATGGGCGCGCGGCTGACGATGGAGACGCTGGTGCAACTGCGTCTTGCCGGGCGGGACGATGTGCTGGACCGGATCGAGGTCATCCTTGCCGCCCCGGATATTGATATCGATCTTTTCCGCGCCCAGATGGTCAGCCTTGGGCCGATGAAGCATCCCATCACGGTGCTCGTCTCCTCGGACGATCTGGCGCTGAAACTGTCGTCGCAGCTTTCGGCACGTCGGATACGGCTTGGGCTTGTCGATGTGCGTGATCCGGCGGTCCAGCGCCTGGCGGTCGCGACCGGAATACGGATCGTGGATATTACCGATATTCCGACCGATGATCCCGCCCACAGCCGCTATGTCGGCCTGCTTTCCGGCGAGGCCGGGGCTGTGGTTGAAAACACCCTTTTCGGTGAGGTACGCTTGGCGGGGGCCTTTGTCTTCAATCAGGTCGGTGGTGTCTTCACTGGCATCGGTGATGTGCTGGCGGATTGAGGCCGCGGCCTTGGCCCGGCGTTGGTGCCAGCGGCATTGGCCGGGTCATGGCCTCGACGTCGCGCCGTTTTGCCGGTAATCGTCCATGATGATCAGGGCAGGGACAGGGGATTCCGTGTCCGCCGCCGGACGCCGATGCTTTGCCTGTTCAGTCCGGGGGCGGCTGTTTCGGCGGTTTGACGGCGCTTTACGACATGTCGTCGGCATCGGGCCTTGGGCGCAATGCCTATGTTCAAGAAAAATCTTGAACTCTTTGATTTCAATCAACACTCGTTGATAGTTCTGTGCTAACTTCCGCCGGTAAATTGGAGACGCGACATGGCCCTTACTCCCAAATCAGATGGCTCGGGTGCAACCGGCGATGAAAGCCTTGGCATCGAGGCTTTTCAGGCCGTTGACCGCATACGAGAGGCGCTCTCGGGACAGCTCAGCGGCGGGGTCTCGCCCGGCTCGCTGATGATGGCCTATGTCGACTGGGCCTTTCATCTGGCGCAGGCACCGGGCAAGCAGATGGAACTGGGCGTCAAGGCGGGCCGCAAATGGCAGCGTCTCATGGCGCATCTGATGGCCTCGGCGATGGATCCGCAGGCCGCGCCGGTCATCACGCCCTTGCCGGGCGACCGCCGTTTCGCCGGTGAAGCCTGGGCGAAACCGCCCTTCAGCTGGATGTCGCAGGCTTTCCTGCTGCAGCAGCAATGGCTGCATAACGTCACCCATGAGGTTCCGGGCGTGACGAAGCACCACGAGGATGTGGTGTCTTTTGCCGCGAAACAGATCCTTGATGTCTGTGCGCCTTCGAACAACCCTTTTACCAATCCCGAGGTTGTGGCACGGACCTGGGCTACCGGAGGCATGAACCTTGTGAAGGGCTGGCAGAACTGGCTGCAGGACGTCGTCCGCCAGATCCGGCAGGAGCCGCCAGAGGGTGTCGAGGCCTTTACACCGGGTCGCGATGTGGCGGTGACGCCGGGCAAGGTAATCTTCCGCAACCACCTGATCGAACTGATCCAGTATACGCCCACGACAGAAACCGTGCACCCCGAGCCGGTGCTGATCGTTCCGGCCTGGATCATGAAATACTATATCCTCGACCTCAGCCCGGAGAATTCACTGATCCGCTGGCTGGTGGCGCAGGGCCACACGGTTTTCGCCATTTCCTGGCGCAATCCGGGTGCAGAGGATCGTGATCTGACGCTGGAGGATTATCGCCGGCTGGGCGTGATGGCCGCGTTGGATGAGATCACCCGTCTAATGCCCGATCAGAAAATCCACGCCACCGGCTATTGTCTGGGTGGCACTTTGCTGTCGATCGCGGCGGCTGCCATGGCGGGGAAGGGGGACGCGCGTCTCGCCTCGCTGACGCTGCTTGCCGCGCAGGTCGATTTCGCCGAACCGGGCGAGCTTGCGTTGTTCATCGACCCAAGCCAGCTGCATCTTCTTGAAAGCATGATGTGGAACCGCGGCTATCTCTCTGCCGATCAGATGGCGGGGGCGTTTCAGCTTTTGCGCTCGAATGACCTCATCTGGTCCCGGATGGTGCGCGATTACATGATGGGCGAGCGGACGGCGATGAATGATCTCATGGCCTGGAATGCCGACAGCACCCGGATGCCCTATCGGATGCATGCCGAATATCTGCGCAGGCTTTATCTGAATAATGAGCTTTCTTCGGGACGCTTCACCGCCGGGGGCAAGACAGTTCTGTTGCAGAACATCCGGGTGCCGATCTTTGCCGTCGGGACCGAGCGCGATCATGTCGCACCCTGGAAGTCGGTCTACAAAATCCACCAGTTCACCGATTGCGAGGTGACTTTCGCGCTGACGTCGGGCGGGCATAATGCGGGGATCGTCTCTCCTCCCGGTCACCCGCGCCGCCGCTACCGGCTGGCGACCCGCGCCCATGACGACGCGCTTTTGCCGCCCGAGACCTGGGTCGAGGCCAATCCTGCAACCGAGGGTTCGTGGTGGACGCCCTGGCAGGCCTGGCTTGCCGCGCGTTCGGGTGCCCCCGCCGCGCCGCCCGCAATGGGCAACGCGCTGGCAGATGCGCCCGGCACATATGTTTTCCAGAGGTGACAAGATGACCGGCACTCTGACCAACTATCTGTTTCACCAGATGAAAATCGGCGACCGCGCCAGTCTTGTCCGCCACGTCGGTCCCAAGGATATTGAATTGTTCGCCGCTGTTTCCGGCGACGCCAACCCCGCGCATCTGGATGCCGGTTTCGCCGCCCATGGGCCGTTTGGCCATGTCGTGGTGCACGGCATGTGGACTGCGGCGCTGATTTCGGCGGTGCTGGGCACCCGCCTGCCGGGGCCGGGGACGATCTATCTCGACCAGCAGATCCGCTTTAACAAGCCGGTTTCGCCAGGCGATACCATCACCGCCGAAGTTGAAGTGGCCGAGCTGATCGAGGGCAAGAACCGTGTCCGCCTGACGACCACCGCCCGCAATCAGCGGGGCGAGGTGGTGCTTTCGGGCGAGGCGCTGGTGCTGGCCCCGGTCGAGCAGGTGACCTGGGTGCCGGGTGACCTTCCCGAGGCGGTGGTCCTGCCGAAGGGGCGCTGGCAGGGCTTTGTCGAAGAGGCCCGCGCATTGCCCCCGGTGCGGGCGGCGGTGGTGCATCCCTGTTCGAAATCCGCGATCCTTGGCGCGATCGAGGTGCGCGACGAAGGCCTGCTTGACCCGATCCTGATCGGTCCCGGCGCAAAGATTCGCGCGGCGGCCGCCGAGGCCGGGGTCTCGCTTGACGGCTTCCGGATCGAGGAGACAGAGCACAGCCATGCAGCGGCGGCGCGGGCGGTGGAACTGGCGGCCTGTGGCAAGGTCCAGGTGTTGGTCAAGGGCAGCCTGCATTCCGATGAACTGCTTGCGGCGGTGGTTTCGAAAAGCGGCGGCCTGCGCACCGAACGCCGGATCAGCCATGTCTATGCGATGGATGTGCCCGCCTATCGCAAGCCGGTGATCGTCACCGATGCCGCGATCAATATCGCACCGACATTAGAGCATAAGCGCGACATCTGCCAGAATGCCGTCGATCTGATGCGGCTTCTGGGGCGCGATCAGCCGAAGGTCGCGGTGCTGGCGGCGGTCGAGACGGTGAACGCGACGATGCCCGCCACGCTGGATGCCGCCGCGCTGACGGTGATGGCGGCTCGAGGCCAGATCACGGGCGCGCTGGTTGACGGGCCGCTGGCCTTCGACAATGCGATCAGCCCCGAGGCGGTGGCGACGAAGGGCATCGTCTCGCAGGTGGCGGGCGAGGCCGATATTCTTCTGGTGCCGGATCTCGAGGCCGGGAACATGCTTGCCAAACAGCTGATCTATTTCGCGGGCGCCACGGCCGCGGGGCTGGTTCTGGGCGCACGGGTGCCAATCGTTCTGACAAGCCGGGCGGATCCTTTATCGGCCCGCATCGCCTCGGCTGCGCTGGCCAAGCTGGTCGCGGTCCGCAAAGCGGAGGGGAAGGCGTGACCCGCGATCTGATCCTGACATTCAACACCGGATCCTCGACTATCAAGCTGGGGTTTTACGCACTGGAGGCCGCCGCGCCGCGCCCGCTGGCCTCGGGCGTGATCGATTTCCGCGATGAGCCTTTCGAAGTGCGCCTGACGCGCGAGGGCAAGACCTTTTCAGGCCCGATCACAGCGGATCCCGGCGATCTGACAGCCGTGCTGAACCAGGCTTTTGCCTGGCTGGCCGGGCATTTCAATCTTTCGCGCCTTGCGGTGATCGGCCATCGGGTTGTGCATGGCGGCGATGTCTTCACAGGACCAGCCCGGATCACCGATCAGGTGATCGCGCAGATCGACGCGCTGGCGCGGCTTGCGCCGCTGCATCAGCCGCAAAGCCTTGCGCTGATCCGGGCGATGCGGGGGCTTTACCCCGATGTGCCACAGACAGCCTCTTTCGACACGGCGTTTCATGCCACCAACCCGCCCCTGATCCGCCGCTTTGCCCTGCCGCGCGCGCTTTATGATCAGGGGATCAAGCGCTATGGCTTTCATGGTCTCTCCTACCGCTATATCGCCGGGCAACTGGGCGATCTGGCCACCGATGCAAAGGTGGTCGCCGCACATCTGGGCAGCGGCGCAAGCCTTTGTGCGATCCGGGGCGGCAAGAGCATCGACAGCTCGATGGGGTTTTCGACGCTGGACGGCATCCCGATGGCGACGCGTTCGGGTGCGCTGGACCCCGGCGTGATCCTGCATCTGATGGGCGAAATGGGGCAAAGCCTGAAACAGGTCGAGACCATGCTCTATCGTGAAAGCGGCCTTCTGGGCGTGTCGGGTTTCGAGGCTGACAGCCGCGAGCTGATGGCCAGCACGCGCCCAGAGGCTGCCGAGGCGATCGACCTCTTTTGCCTGCGCATCGCGGGCGAGGTGGCACGGTTGGCGACCAGCATGGGCGGGATCGATGCGCTGGTCTTCACGGCAGGAATCGGCGAGCATCAGCCCGGTATCCGCGCCCGTGTCGCCGCGCGGCTGGCCTGGCTTGGGGCAGAGCTTGACCCCGATGCCAATGAAGCAGGGTCGCGCAGGATCAGCACCGCCGCCAGCCGGGTGCAGCTTCTTGTCATTCCGACCGATGAGGAAAGCATCATCGCCCAGGAGGCCGTCAGCGAAGAGGCAGCGACATGATTGATCTGAAAGGCAAACGCGGCCTCGTGGTTGGCGTGGCGAATGAGGCCAGCATCGCCGCCGGTTGCGCCAGGGCCTTTCGCGCGGCGGGGGCAGAGCTGGCGCTGACCTTTCTTAATGAAAAGGCCCGGCCATGGGTCGAACCCGTGGCGCAGGAAGTGGGTGCGCCGCTGTTCCTTCCTTGCGATGTGCGTGAACCCGGCCAGTTGGAAGCCGTGTTTGACCGCATTACCGCTGAATGGGGGCGGCTTGATTTTCTGCTTCATGCCATCGCCTTCGCCCCGCGCGAGGATCTGCACACCAGCGTTGTCAACGCTTCGGCCGAAGGTTTTGCGACGGCGATGGATATCTCTTGCCACTCCTTCCTGCGCATGGCGCGGCTGGCGCGGCCTTTGATGCAGGCGGGTGGTTCGCTGATCACGGTCAGCTTTTACGGCGCGGATCGGGTGGTCGAGAATTACAACCTCATGGGTCCGGTAAAGGCCGCGCTGGAGGCTTCGGTCCGCTATGCGGCGGCCGATCTGGCGGGCGAAGGGATTCGTGCCTTTTCGCTTTCAACCGGTCCGGTCAAGACCCGCGCCGCCTCGGGGATCGACCGGTTCGATGCGCTGATGGATAAGATTCGCGCCCGTACGCCTGCGGGAAAACTGGTAAGCATCGAAGAGATCGGTACGCTGGCGGCCTTTCTGGCAACCGAGGCCGCAAGTCCCATGAGCGGATCGGTGGTCTATGCCGATAACGGATTTCACACCACCGCCTGAGGCAGGCGCGGGGCCCCGCCCTTGACCGGAAGGCGGATCCGGGGCAAAGCGGAATCAACATCAGTTGACAGCATTCTGACAGGCGCCGCCGCGTGACCTTCTTTACGGTTCATCCCTTCCATTCCTTCAATCTTGCCGTGGTCTTGCTGATCGCGGGCAAGATCCTGACCCTGAACATTGATCTTCTGCGCCGCTATTCGATCCCCGAGCCGGTGGCGGGCGGCTTTCTCTGTATCGCGGTAACGGGGCTCCTCTGGGCGCTGTTCGATCTGAAGGTCTCATTCGAGGTGGGGATCCGTGATTTCCTGCTGCTGGTGTTCTTTGCCGGTATCGGGCTGAAATCCGATATCCGCACGCTGCTTGCGGGGGGCAGGCCGTTGGTGATCCTGTTGATCCTTGCGACCAGCTTCATCCTTTTGCAGAACTTCGCGGGGATGGGGCTGGCGAGGCTCTTTGGAATGGAGCCGAAGGCCGGGCTGATGGTCGGCTCGGTTTCGCTGACCGGCGGCGTTGGCACCACGCTGGCCTGGGCACCGATATTCGCCGAAAAGCTGGGGATCACGAATGCGCTGGAACTGGGGGTCGCGGCCAATACTGTCGGGCTAATCGCGGCCTGTGTGATCGGCGGGCCGATTGCGGCGCTCCTGATCCGGCGGGGCGGGCTGAAGGCGGAAAACAAGCGCGATCTGGACATCGGCGTTCCGAATGAGGGGCGCGCGGTCCGGATGGATTACTTCTGCATCCTCTGGTCGATCCTGGCGCTGAATGTCACCGTGCTGATCGGGCTGGCGCTGCATGAGGCGATCACGGCGGCCGGCGTCACGCTTCCAGCCTTTGTCAGCTGCCTTGTCGCGGGGATCGTGCTGCGCAACCTTTTGCCGCTGGCCCCGAGGCGGTTAGTGCGGCGGATCTGGCCTGGGGTCGATGATGCGCTGGCGCTGATCTCGGATCTGTCACTCGGGCTTTTCCTGATCATGGCGCTGATGGGCCTGCAGGTCTGGGAGCTGAACGGCGTCCTTCTGTTCATTACCGCCGCCCTTGTGATGCAGATCCTGCTGACGGTCGGATTCACGATTTGGGTCGTGTTCCCCGCGATGGGGCGCGATTATGAGGCGGCGGTGATCTCGGCCGGGTTTGGCGGTATCACGCTCGGCTCAACCGCCACCGCCATCGCCAATATGACCGCCGTGGCGCAGCAACATGGCGCGGCGCACCGGGCCTTTGTGATCGTGCCGCTGGTCTGCGGCTTTTTCATCGATATCGTCAACGCGCTGATCATCTCGGCGCTGGTCGGCTAGTGTCGCGTTGCCCTTAAATGGGCTCTGCCTCAATCTGTGTGGCGCACTATCCTGAGAACGGGAAGATTCAGGAGGGATAGTGATGATTTCAAGGAAGCACTGGTCGCCCGGGAGCGATGTTGGTCGTGTCGCGAATGCTGTGGAAACTCCCTGGCAGCGTGCTCCGAGCATGTGAAGCTTCGGCCTGTTAGGCGGCGAGGTCAAGGGGCATGGGCTCGAGGGGCTGAGAGAGGGTTTCCCAGCCATCGACCTTGCGCATCTGGATCTGGCCGGAGGCGAGCAGCGCCCAGAGCAGCATGGGCACGGTCTCTGCGGAGGGCAGCACGGTCTGGGTCTTGATGCGGCGGCGGAACTCCCCGTTCAGGCGCTCGATGGCGTTGGTGGTCCGGGCCGATTTCCATTGCGAGGGGTCGAGCCGTGTGAAGGTGAAGAGCCGGTCGCCTGCTTCCTCCAGGCTGTCGGCCACCGCTCGGCACTTCAGGCGCCATTTGCGGAGGAAGGCCTTGCGGCGCGTCTCAATCCCGGCGGCGGTGTCGGCGTAAATCATGTCGCGGTAGTCCTCGGTCAACTCGTCTTGGAGGTGCTTCGGCGCGTGGGCCAGGAGGTTGCGGTGCTTGTGAACCGTGCAGCGCTGGATCGGCAGGTCCTCGCCCCACAGCGCCACGAGCGCGGCCTCCAACCCCGGGGCACCGTCAACGATCACGAATTCAGGCCACTTCAAACCGCGGGCATCAAGGTCATCCAGGAACTGACGCCAGGCGGCCGTGCTCTCGCCACCCATGTTCCTGATGGATAACAGCACCTTCTGTCCGTCGCGGCGCACACCGATGGCGGCCAGAACAGAAATGTTCGTGGCTTTCCGGTCCAGTCGGGTCTTGATCACGGTGCCGTCGAGGATCAGGCGGACAATGTCTTCATCGGCCAGACTGCGCGCACACCAGGCGTCCCAGTCCACCTTGACCTTGCGCCAGGCGCGGCTGACCACGTCCTTGCTGACCGCGCCCTCGAAAAGCCCGAACAGCGCCCGCTTGACCCGGCGCGTGTTGGTTCCGGAGAGGTAGACTGCCGCGATCAGGGCCTCGGCCTTCTTCGTCAGCCGCTGGTAACGGGGCAGCGCCTTCGAGCGCCACTCCGTCACCTTGCCAGCATCATCCTCAATCCGGGCGCGCGGCACCCGCACTGTCTCGGTACCGAAGGTGCCAGTGAGTTGCCGCTCCCGGTGCCCGTGGCGATACCCTTTCGCCGAGCCGCCGCTCCGGTCGTAACGAAGGCGGCCGAGAAAGCTCGCGAGTTCTTCTTCGAAAACGGCTTCGATGGTCGCGCGGACGTGGCTCCGCAGCCGCTCCTCGATCGGATCGAAACCGGCCTCTCCGGCCAGTAGCGCAAAGCTCGCGGTGTCGGTAATCTGGTTCATGGCGTGATCTCCCTGGCGGTTGCCGCCGCCGGTTGGGTGGGTGTCAGTTCACCCGGAGATTACGCCGCCCTCAAATTTCCACCAACTCCCCGACACGACCGCGATGTTTCCGTTCAAAGCGTTGAGCGGCGCGATTCCGGCGGGTGGACTGTATCCGGCAGTCTGACACCAAACGGCATCTGCCCAGACTGTGGATTGCAATCGCGACGTCGTCACGGCTGGCGGCGTAGGCGGCTGCAGGATTATCCCGCCCATGGTGACGGGGTTACTGTAACCCTCTGGGTTTGCCGTTGGCGATGTTTGGCACCCGCCTGCCCGCGCCGGACTTTCTCGGACCAGATCGGCTCGATTGCGCGTCCTTTTGCGCGGCGCACTTCGCGTGTCGGGGAAATTGTCAGCCATCTTGGGCACGCGACCGGCGGGCGGCCTGCCGAGCGGCTCTTGCACCGCTTGGGCCTTGGGGTCAGTGATGACACGGTGCTTAGGCAGCTGAAGAACCGTGCTCAAGACACTGCCGAGCCGCCGACCGTCATCGGGATCGACGACTGGAGCTGGCGGAAGTCGCAGACCTACGGCACGATCATCGTCGATCTGGAGCGTCGCGCGGTCATCGATGTTCTCGAAGATCGTGATGTGGTCACCTGCACCGACTGGCTGAAACGACATCCCGAGGTGGAAGTGATCAGCAGAGATCGCTGCGGTCTCTACGCCCAGGCTGCCCGGCAAGGCGCGCCGCAAGCGGAACAGGTCGCCGACCGGTTTCATACCGTGCAGAACCTGCGGCAGGCTATCGAGGAGCAGATGAACCTTCACGGCCGTGCGACCGGCAGGGCGCTGCTGTCCGACGCCGACAATATCACCGCAGAGGGAAGCCTTCTGAAGTCCCGCCTTGCGCACAGGACGTCTCGGGAAGAGATTTTCACCACCATCCATGCGCTTCGAAATCAGGGGCTTACCTGCAGCGAGATTGGGCGGCGAACAGGGTTCCCTCGTCGCAGCATCGCGAAATGGCTGCAGTTCGAGACGCCGCCGGACCGCAGGCGGGCAGCTTTGAAGCCGACTTCGCCGTGGTACTTTGAAGAGTTCCTGAGCCAAAGCTGGAAGGGCGGAATTCGAACTGGAAGCGCCCTGTTCCGTCTGATCCGAGAGCGTGGCTACGAGGGGAGCCCGACGCATTTGCAGCGGCTGCTGGCGGGGTGGCGCAGAGCCGAAAAGCAAGCGAAGGGCCCTGCCTTGGAGCACCAGATCCTGGAACCGGTCCGGGACCCGGAAACGGGGCACGCGATCTCCCCGGTCATCGCGGCAGCGCTGTGTATCAAACCCCGCGGAAAACTCACCCCGGATCAGGCGCGGAAAGTCGACGCGCTCAAGGCTGGCTCTCCCGCCTTCGCAACGATGCGCTGCCTCGTCATGCGGTTCAACGGTATCCTGCGTGGCCGCGAGGCAGACCCGCTCCCTGCATGGATCGACGACGCGATCGAAACCGACCTGGCGCCCATCGTGCGCTTCGCACGCACATTGAACCGGGATTTCGATGCGGTAAAAAACGCTATCGAGATGCCCTGGAGCAACGGCCAAGCAGAAGGTCAGATTAATCGTCTGAAGACCCTCAAACGCGCCATGTACGGCCGAGCCGGGCAAGAACTGTTGAGGGCAAGAATGCTGCCCCTCCGCCACACAGATTGAGGCAGAGCCTATTTCTGGGCCAGATGCCACAGAATCGCGCCGGATTCGAAAATGGCGCGGCCCTCGGCACGATCCACGATGGTCGGGATCTTGCCGTTCGGGTTCAGCTTCAGATAGTCGGGCGCCTTCTGTTCCTGCCGTCCGAAATCGACCAGCGTCAGGTCATAGGGAACGCCTGCCTCCTCCAGAAAGATCACCGGCTTGTAGCCGTTCATCGTGGCGGCGGTGTAAAGATGGATGTCGGTCCGGGTCATGACGCTGGTTCTTGCGTGTGGGGGCGTGGGGCGGCGGTCAGGCCGGAACAACCGCAAAGATGTCCCGAAGATGTGCGTCGAACCGCGCAAGATCCGAGGCGATGTCGGGCTTTTTCATCACGTCAAAGGCGGCAAAGCTGGGCAGCGGGGTCATGCCGAAGAATCTGGCGTTCAGGTGCAAGGGGCGCAACAGATCGTCCAGCGACATGCCCTGAAAAGAATGGCTGGGCGGGATCGTCGAAGGCTTCGGCCGGGGCGTTCAGCGTGGCCGACAGCAGATAGCTGGTACCCTGCAAGCTGCCGCCCGTGCCGTAATTGGCCTTGGGATCCCGGGCGTGGCGGCCATCCCCGGCACACAGGCGTCCGTCCATGCCCGCGGTATAGACCTCATCCATGTATTTCTTGAACGTCCAGGGCGCGCCCATCCAGTTGACCGGAAACTGCATTATGACGGTGTCGGCCCAGACATGGTTGTCGACCTCGGCCTGGACATCATAGCCCTCATCAATCGTGGTCACGCGGACCTCGTGACCCAGGGATGTCAGCAGCGATCTGGCACGGTCGGTCAGCGTGGCATTCAGCCGCCCGGGCGCGAAGTCGTAGGGCTGCGTTCCGTTCACGATCAGGATTTTTGTCATGGGTCGGGTTCCTTGGGTCCGTCATGTTGCATCGCCGCCCCTTGACCCGGGGCGGGCTTGCGATGAAATGCGCAGGACGGAAACCTAAATCAACCAGTATACTTTTGGTAACCTAAAGGCGCCGCGATGAGGAGGGTCCGATGAAGGCAAGGATAGGTCATGATGCGCAGGGTCGCCGCATCGCCCATGATGTCTGCACCGAGCCATGCCCGATAGAACGCGGGATGCGGATCATCGGCGGCAAGTGGACCGGCTCGATCCTGTGGCATCTGCGCGACGGGCCGGTGCGCTTTAACGATCTGGCGCGGATGATTGGCGGCGCGTCGAAGAAGATGATCACCGAACGCCTGCGTCAGTTGGAGGCGCAGGGCCTGATCACCCGGCATGTGCTGGATACCGCCCCCGTCTCGGTTCAGTATCAGATCACCGCGACCGGCCTGACCGCCATCGGGTTTCTGGACGAGATCCGAAAATGGAGCGAGAGCCTGCGCGAGGCCGGGCAACCCTGATCGGCGGGTTCAGGATTGCCGCGTTGCGCGGATCAGAAGCGGGTGATGACGGTTGCGCCGACCGATTGGAACTTGTCCATATCCATCAACGCCTGTGGCGCATCTGCCAGGGCGATCCGATCGCCGACCAGCCGCGCGGGGTTCAGCTTGCCGCTGCTGACCAGGTCCAGCATCGCGCCATAGCGATGCGCCTGCATCCCGTGAGAGCCCAGAAGCTGGATTTCCTGCCCGACGATCCTGGGCATCGGGATTGCGGGCGCAGCGTGTTCGCCCAGCATCAGGCCCACCTGAACATGCTTGCCGCGCGGACGCAGGCACAGGATCGAATTGGTCATCGTCACCGGATGCCCCAGCGCATCAAGCGATACATGCGCACCGCCACGGGTGATATCGCGGATGGCGCCGGGCACGTCCGCCTCGCGCCCGTCGATCGCCGCGACGGCCCCCAGTTCACGGGCGAAGTTCAGTTTCGCCGGATCAAGATCGACGCCGATGACATTTGCCCCGGCTGCCGCAGCGATCATCACGGCCGATAGTCCGACCCCGCCGCAGCCGTGGATCGCGACCCATTGGCCCGCGCTGACCCTGCCCTGATCGATCACCGCCCGGAACGATGTAGCAAAGCGACAACCAAGGCTGGCCGCCGTGGCGAAATCCATACTGTCGGGCAGCGCGACAAGGTTCAGATCGGCCTGATGGATGCCGACATATTCGGCAAAGGATCCCCAATGGGTGAAACCGGGCTGTTCCTGATGCAAGCAGACCTGCTGCTGACCCGCGTGACATTCCGAACAGCTGCCGCAGCCGCAAATGAAGGGCACCGTGACCTTGTCGCCGACCTTCCAGTTCGTGACATCCTTGCCCACCGCCTCGACGATGCCCGCCAGTTCGTGTCCCGGCACATGGGGCAGGTCGATATCGTCGTCATGGCCCATCCATCCGTGCCAGTCGCTGCGACAGACACCCGTGGCGGCGACCTTCAGCACGACCCCATCTGGCTGAGGCGCGGGATCCTTCGCCGTGACCAGCCGCGGGGCTTCCTGAAATTTTTCGAACATGACGGCTTTCATCGCGACCTCGTGCTGATTGAGTTTCGGTGGCGATCATAGGAAGTGCAGCGGCAAATCCATTGCCATTCCTGGCCTGATATTCGAATAATGGGGCAATATCTTTTCTGTTGTGACGAATTTGAAGGGATTTCTGCCCATGCCTGATATCGATGTCGTCAATGCCCAGCTCTTGTCGCTGTTGCAGGATGATGGCCGCATGACCAATGCCAGACTGTCCGAGCATCTGGGTATGAGCGAGACGCCCTGCTGGCGCCGCCTGAAGCGGCTTGAGGAAAGCGGTGTCATCGAGGGCTATCAGGCCAATCTGAATCGCCGCAAGCTGGGGTTGGGTGTGATGGCGTTCGTGCAGCTGCGCTGTTCGGAACATGATCAGGCCGCCACGGCCGAGTTTCAGCGCATCGTGCAGACCACGCCGAACATCCTGTCCTGCCATAACACGACCGGCGCAGATGATTTTCTGCTGATCGTCGTGGCGCGTGATCTGGATGATTACAGCAGCTTCGTGGACAGTACCCTGCGGCGGCTTCCGGGCGTGACCAGCATCCGTTCGAACCTGTCGCTGAAAGAGATGAAGGCTTCCAGCAAGCTGCCCGTCGCCGCGCGGTAAACCCGGTCAGCTCGGTTGCGGGCTGACGGCATCTTTCGGCGCTGCCGCCGACAGGAAAAAATCGACTGCCGCGTCCAGAACCTGCAGCCTGTCTGTCGTCACCGTCAGTTCGCCCATTTCGAACAGCGAATCCCATGCATGCGGCAGCAGGACGGATTCGCAGAAATGCCGGGCCAGAAACCCGGCATCGCCCTGTAACTGACCCTGCGCAATCAGGCGCTCCATCACCAGCTGAACCATCTCAAGCCCCGGTCGACGCCAGCGCCGTTCCATCATCTCGGCCAGATCGGGCGCGGCCTGGCATTCCGAAATCACCAGCCGCAGCATCATGACCGAGTCGCGGTCCATGATCGCGTTCAGCATGGCGCGGGCCAGTTGCCGCAACATCTGATCCGCCGGGCCGTCAGCGGCGGCAAGCTGGCGCGGGGTCTGCAACTTGCGTTCGGTGAAGGCGGTCACGACAGCCTCCAGCAACGCCTTCTTGTCGGGAAAGCGGGCATAGATGGTCTGCTTGGATCCGCCAAAGCGCCGTGCGACATCCTGCATGGTCGTGGCCCCGTAACCCTTGCCAAGAAACAGCGCGGTTGCGGCCTCGACGATCCTTTCCGCCGCTTCGGCCGAAGGGGGCCTGCCGCGCAAACGGCAGCCTCGGGTCAGTTCCTTGATTTCGGCTTTCACTTTGACGGGAACCTCGCTAAAGAATTCCGAAACTGCCCGGTTCCGTAATTGTCTAGCCAAGATCCGCTGAAGTTTGAAGGCATATCGCACATGATTTCGCAATTTTCCGGAACACGGGCTGTGACCCGGCTGCGCGTGCGGCCCGGTCGTCGCCATAACGCGCCGGGGCCATGAGGGCGGCATCCGTCCAGACGCCCGCCACCTTTCCCCCATTTCAGGTTTCACTTCGAAGGTTTCTCATGAGATCACTCTCTCTTCTTGTTTCCGGGCTGCTTGCGCTGCTCTGCGCCGTCCCGGCCTTGGCGCAGGAGGATCTGCGACCGGCCAAGCTGATGGTGGTGCAGCCGTCGCAGGATGTCGTCAGTCGCCGTTTCTTTGGCCGGATCACGGCGCGGAATACCGTCGATCTGTCCTTCCGCGCCGGAGGTCAGATCGAGAAACTGCCCATCCGTGAAGGCGAATTCGTCAAGCAGGGCGATCTGCTTGGCAAATTGGATACCGGTCCCTTCGAACGCGCGGTGCGCGAGGCGCAGGCCCAGCTGGATCAGGCCGAAAGACAGTTGAAACGCGTGACCGAACTGGGTGCCGGGATCGTGCCGCAGGCCGATATCGACGATGCCCGCACCGCCCGCGACGTGGCGCAGGTCGGCTATGACGATGCGGTCGAAAACCTTGAGGACGCGGCCCTGATCGCGCCGTTCGACGCGCTGATCTCGCAGCGTCTGGCGGACCGTTATGCGACCATCGCGGCGGGCGAGCCGATCGTGCGCGCCCATGACATGAGCGAGGTCCAGATCGAGATAAAGGCCCCCGAAATCCTGTTTCGCAAGTTCGGCGAACAGCCGGAATTCGCGGCCAAGGCGCGGCTGACTCATGACGGCCCGCTGTATCCGCTGGAATTTCGCGAACTGACCGCCGAGGCGACCGAGGTGGGCCAGACCTATCGCGTGTCCTTCGCGCTGACGACGGACACGCCCGACCATCTGCTGCCCGGCGCTTCGGCGACCGTGCTGACCGAAATTTCGCGCGCGGATGGCAATGGTGTGGTGATCCTGCCTGCCAGCGCATTGCGTTTCGCGCCTGATGGCACGGCGCAGGTGCTGGTCTTTGCCGCCGATGAGGGCGACGCGCAGACCGGAACGCTGACTGCCCATGACGTGGTGATCGAGCCCGGATCGGGCACCTCTTTCCGCATGATCGAGGGGCCGGAGCACGGCGCGACCATCGTGGCTGCCGGCGCGGCCATGCTGTCCGATGGCGACCGCGTGCGTCGCTTTGGCGGTCTGTCGGATGACGGGGGGCAGCCATGAACCTTGCACGCAAGGCGATCGAAGCCTCGCTGCTGACCTGGCTGCTGATCCTGGGTTGTCTGGGGGGCGGGCTGTGGGGCTATCTGAATGTCGGGCGGCTGGAAGACCCGGCCTTCACGATCAAGACGGCGGTGGTCTTTACCAGCTATCCGGGCGCCACGGCGGCGCAGGTCGCGCGCGAAGTGACCGAGCCGCTGGAATCCGCGATTCAGCAGATGGGCGTGCTGGATACCGTGACCTCATCGAACAAGCCCGGCCAGTCGCGTATCGACGTGGAAATCCTGCCGACGGTCAAGGGCGATGAGCTGCCGCAGGTCTGGGACGAGCTGCGCAACCGCGTCGCCGATGCCGCCGGGCAACTGCCCGAAGGCGCGGCCCAGCCCATCGTCAACGACGATTTCGGCGATGTCTTCGGCATCTATTTCGCCGTGACCGCGCCGGGTTTTTCCGATGCCGAGATCCACGAGATTTCCAGCTTTCTTCGGCGCGAGATCCTGACCGTCGATGGTGTTGCCGACGTGTCGGTCGCGGGCCTGCCCGAAGAGGCGGTCTATGTCATGCCCGACATGGCCATCGCGTCCAATCTGGGCGTCCCGCCCGCCGCGCTGACCCAACAGATCAGGGCCGCCGCGCAGATCGCCTCGGCCGGGTCGCTGGCCGCGGATGGCAAGCGGTTCGATCTGGACGTGCCCCGCAGCACCGACAGCGTGGACGCGCTGCGCGAATTGACCATCAATGTCGGCAGCACGGTCGTTCAGATGACCGATATCGCCACGGTCGAACGGGGCCGCGTCGAAACGCCGCGCCAGATCATCCGTTTTAACGGCCAAGAGGCGTTCACCCTGGGTGTCTCCGGGATCGCCTCGGAAAACATTGTCGATATCGGCAATCGCGTGGATGCAAAGCTGCAGGACCTGCGCGGCGATCTTCCTCATGGCGTTGAATTTCACCCGATCTATCAGCAGCATGTCGTGGTCGATGAATCCTCGACCGGGTTTCTGAAGAACCTGGCCATGTCGGTCGCGCTGGTGGTGATCGTGCTGGCGGTGTTCATGGGGTGGCGGTCTGCGGTGGTTGTCGGCGCGACGCTGTTTCTGAACGTGATCGGCACCTTCTTCTTCATGGCGCTTGGCGGCATCGAGATGGAGCGGATCTCGCTTGGGGCGCTGATTATCGCCATGGGGATGCTGGTCGACAATTCGATCGTCGTGGCCGAGGCGATGCAGATCAAGATGCAGGGCGGCAAAACGTCCCGCGAGGCGGCGGATGAGGGCGCAAGCCGCATTCAGTTGCCGCTGCTGGGCGCGACCGTCATCGGGATCATGGCCTTTGCCGGGATCGGTCTTTCGCCCGACGCGACCGGCGAATTCCTGTTCTCGCTGTTCGCCGTCGTCGGGATCTCACTGTTGCTATCCTGGGTATTGGCGCTGACCGTCACGCCGCTGCTGGCGCATTACGTGTTCAAGCGTGGCAACGAAGGCGATGACGGCTATTCCGGCCCGATCTTCAACGCCTATCGCAAGGTGCTGGGCTTGTCTTTGCGCGTGCGCTGGCTGTTTCTGGCCGGTATGGTCGTGGTGACGGCATTGTGCTATCGCGGCTTTGCTCAGGTTCCGCAGCAGTTCTTTCCCGACAGCAACACGCCGATCTTCTACGCCCATTACAAGCTGCCGCAGGGCAGCGACATTCAGGCGGTATCGCGCGATTTGGAACAGGCCGAGGATTGGCTGCTGCAACGCGATGACGTCACCTCGGTGGCAAGCTTCATCGGCGGTGGCGCCACGCGCTTCATGCTGACCTATTCGCCCGAGGAATCGATGCCGACCTATGGGCATCTGATCATCAGGACCGAAACGCTGGACGCGATCCCGCCCCTGCTGGACGATCTGAATGCCTTTGGCCGCGAGACCTTGTTCGCGGGCGAGTTCCGCACCGAACGCCTGGCCTTCGGGCCGGGCGGCGGGGCGCCGATTCAGGCGCGGATTTCAGGGTCCGATCCGGCGGTGCTGCGCGATCTGGCCCAGCAGGTCAGCGATACATTGAAGGCGCAGGACGCGCCGCTGATGGATATCCGCACGGATTGGCGCGAATACGAACCCGTGCTGGTGCCGCAATATGCCACCCAGCGTGCGCAGACGGCGGGGATCACACGCTCCGACATTGCCGACGCCAGCCTGATGGCGACCGAGGGCATGACCGTTGCCACCTATCAGGAAGGCGACCGGCAGATCCCCATCCGCATCCGGTCGCGCGAATTCGGGGAAACCCCCGATCTGTGGGAGCAGATGATCTATTCCGATGCGGCGGGCGATTACCTGCGGATGGAACAGCTGATCGACCAGATCGACTGGCAGCCGCGCAACACCCTGATTCAGCGGCGTAACCGCGTGCCTACGATCACGGTCGAGGCGGGCCTGCCAAGCGGCACCAACGCCTCGGCGGTCTTTTCCCAGATCCGCGACGCGGTCGAGACCGTGCCGATGCCCAGTGGCTATCGCATGGAATGGGGCGGCGAATATGAAAGCAGCACCGATGCGCAGGAAAGCCTGGGCGGGCAACTGCCGATGACGATCCTGATCATGATCCTGATCTCGATCCTGCTGTTTGGCCGGTTGCGTCAGCCGCTTATCGTCTGGCTGCTGGTGCCGATGGCGGTGAACGGCGTGGTGATCGGCCTGCTGGTCACCGGGTTGCCGTTTTCCTTCACCGCACTGCTGGGCCTTTTATCGCTGTCGGGGATGTTGCTGAAGAACGGCATCGTGCTGGTCGAGGAAATCGATCTGGTCCGCGCCGAGGGCGTGCCCTTCCGCCACGCGATCATCGAGGCATCGACCTCGCGTCTGCGGCCCGTGGTTCTGGCGGCGGCGACGACGATCCTGGGCATGGCACCGTTGTTGTGGGATCCGTTCTTTGCCTCGATGTCGGTGACGATCATGGGCGGGCTGGCCTTTGCGACGATCCTGACCCTGATCGCCGCGCCGACCTTCTACTATGTGCTGTTCAGCCGCGAACATAAGGCCGAGGCCGCGATCCAGCCCACGCTTTAGCACCTGTCATGCCAATCCGCCGTGGCCCCGGATACGGGGCCACGGTTCTTTGAGGGTAAGATCGTCAGCGGCTGGCCGCGCCGATAGGCCAAGAACCTCAGTGCGTTGTCCCGTCACCGCATAGGCGGAAAAGTCCCAGTCCGGATGGGTCCACCGGAATGCGTGCTGCACGTGGTCCACGGTCCCGAACATCATTGAAAACCACGAGCGTTCGGGTCACTTGCCGACCGCCATCGGTAGGGCCAGCGACAATTGTGGAACGAAGGCCACCAACAGCAAGACCGCGACCAGCGGGATCAGGAAAGGCGCGGTCGCCCGGACGCAGCGATCGAATCTGACGCCCGATACCGCCGCCAGCACATACAGGACCAGACCGACAGGCGGTGTCAGCAATCCGATCGTCAGCGCCAGCACGATGACCACGCCCAGATGGACCGGATCGATCCCGACCGAGGTGGCGACTGGCAGCAGCACCGGCACCAGAATGGTGATCGCCGCAACGGTTTCCAGAAACAGCCCAAGCACAAGGACGATCAACAGGATCGCAAGCATCACGAAGGCCGGGCTGTCCGAGATTGACAGGATCGACCCCGAAAGATGGGCCGCGATCTGGTTCGACACCAGTATCCACGCAAAGATCGCCGCGCTGGCGATGATCAGAAGGATCGCCCTGGTGGTCTGCAACGTGTCGAAACTGACGCGCAGAAGATGTCGCCAGATCCAGTCCGACCGTGATAAACTCCGACATGACCGCCTCCCAATTTGGATTGTCGCGATCCCACCTTGGCACATCGATGCCGCCGGGGGGGGGGGCGGTTACAGCATCAGAGCCCATTGTCGTCTATCGGTCCCTGACCTAGGGTCAGGACTCGTTCTCGATCATAGCCAGAAGATGACGGTAGCGGCGAGAAGGATGGCGGAGAAGAATGTCTCGGGGCATCGGTCGTATCGGGTGGCAACGCGCCTCCAGTCCTTGAGGCGCCCGAACATGATCTCGATGCGGTTGCGGCGCTTGTAGCGCCGCTTGTCGTATTTGACCGCCTTCTTGCGGTTCTTCCGGCCGGGAATGCATACCCTTATCCCCTTGTCTTTCAACGCTTCTCGGAACCATTCGGCATCATACCCTCTGTCCGCAAGCATCCAGCCAGCCTTTGGCAAGCTGCTCAGCAGGGCCGCTGCTCCGGTGTAGTCGCTCACTTGCCCGGCCGACATGAAGAACTGGATCGGGCGTCCTTTCGCGTCGGTGACTGCGTGCAGCTTGGTGTTCATGCCGCCTTTCGTTCGCCCGATCTGGCGCCCGCGCCCCCTTTTTTCACCCCAAGGCTCGAGGCCGTGCGATGTGCTTTCAGATAGGTCGCGTCGATCATGATCGTCTTGTGTTCGGCGCTCTCGGCGGCCAGGCCCATCATAATCCGGGCGAAGACCCCGTTCTCGCTCCAGCGTTTCCAGCGGTTGTAGAGCGTCTTGGCGGGCCCGTATTCCCTCGGCGCGTCGCACCATCGCAAACCATTGCGGTTGATGAAGATTATGCCGCTCAGAACACGCCGGTCATCGACGCGGGGCCTGCCATGGCTCTTGGGAAAGAAGGGTTTGAGGCGCGCCATCTGCGCCTCGCTCAGCCAGAAAAGGTTGCTCATCAATCAGGTCTCCTTGCGGGGCCTGAATCACGTCAAACGCCTGAAATCAATGGGTCTGGAGCCTACCTGTCGGGCGCCATCGAGGTCGATGTGGACGCGCTGTCGGACGGCGAAACCGTCCATGTCGCCGGCATCATGGAGCATATCGAGGAAGCCGGCGTCCATTCCGGCGACAGCGCCTGCTGCCTGCCGCCGCATACGCTGGACGCCGCCACCATCGACGAGTTGAAGCGCCAGACGGTCGCCATGGCCCGTGCCCTGAACGTGCGCGGGTTGATGAACGTCCAGTTCGCCATCAAGGACGGCACCATCTACGTGCTGGAGGTCAACCCCCGCGCCTCGCGCACCGTGCCCTTCGTCGCCAAGGCCACCGACAGCGCCATCGCGTCCATCGCGGCGCGGCTGATGGCGGGCGAGCCGATGTCGAACTTCCCCGCCCGCGCGCCCTATCCCGAAGGCGTCGGCCCCGAGGACGACCTGCCCTTCGCCGACCCCCTGACGCTGGCCGACCCCCTCACCCCTTGGTATTCTGTCAAGGAAGCCGTGCTGCCCTTCGCCCGCTTCCCCGGCGTCGACACGCTGCTCGGGCCGGAGATGCGTTCCACCGGCGAGGTCATGGGCTGGGACCGCAACTTCGCCCGCGCCTTCCTGAAGGCGCAGATGGGCGCGGGCACCCACCTGCCGGACGAGGGCCGCGTGTTCATCTCCGTGAAGGAAGCCGACAAGACCGAGGCCTTGGCCCAGGCCGCGCGCGACCTGCTGTCCATGGGCTTCTCGCTTGTCGCCACCAGCGGCACCGCCGACTGGCTGGCCCGGGCCGGGGTCCAGGCCGACCGCGTGAACAAGGTCTACGAAGGCCGTCCGAACATCGTGGACCGTCTGAAGAACGGCGACATCGCGATGGTCCTGAACACCACCGAAGGCGCGCAGGCCATCGCGGACTCGCGCGAGATCCGCGCCGTCGCCCTTTACGACAAGATCCCGTACTTCACCACGGCGGCCGGCAGCATCGCGGCAGTCGCGGCGATCAAGTCGCGGGGCGAGGGCGAGGTCGGCGTGCGGGCGCTGCAGGCCTGAGAGGAGTTTCTCGCCTGGATCCAGCCGCAAACCCAGGCTTTCAGAGGTCCAGCCCTGAAAAGGGAGTGTTCGCTGACCTGTTTTGCGGTGATGAGTCCGAGGACCAGGGATCGACCCCCTGGACCAATCCTCTAAGAACATCTAACAAAACCGTTTGATCTGGTTTAGGCAGATGAGGGCGCAGCCGAGGATCACGAAAGCCTCGTGGATGTCGGCGCGCCGCTCGTAGCGGATGGCGAGGCGGCGAAAGCGGTTGAGCCATGCCAGTGTCCGCTCGACGACCCAACGGTGCCGGCCCAGGCTTTCGCTGCTGTCCATGCCGCGCCGGGCAATGCGCGGCTTGATCGCACGTTTCCGGCATTCGCTCCGGCAGCGGTGATGGTCATAGGCCTTGTCAGCGTGGAGCTTGCCGGGGCGCTTGCGGGGACGGCCACGGCCATGGCGCACGCCAGGCACGGCATCCAGAGCGGGTGCCAGCATCATGCTGTCGTGCCGGTTGGCCGGGCTCAGGCGCACCCCGAGCGGGGTGCCCCGCAGGTCGACCACAAGATGGCGCTTCGTGCCCGGTTTGCCGCGATCCGTGGGGTTCGGGCCGGTCTCGGCACCCCCCTTTTCGCAGCAACGGCGGCGCTATCAAGGGACGCTCGGCTCCAGTCCAGTTGTCCCGCCTCAGAGAGGCGCTCCAGAAGAACGCGATGAAGCCTGGTCCAGACGCCGGCTGCCTGCCAGTCGCGCAGCCTGCGCCAGCAGGTCATGCCGGAGCAGCCAAACTCACGCGGCAGCATCTCCCAGGGAATGCCAGATCGCAGAACGAAAATGATGCCGGCCAACGCCAGCCGGTCATCGCATCGAGGGCGGCCGCCCTTCGGCTTCGGCCGCTCCCTTGGCAGGAGCGGCGCAATGGCCTCCCACAGATCATCGGATACAAGGGGCTTGCTCATGGCCTCTCAACGCATGAGCAGCGGTTTTGTTAGGCGCTCTACGCAATGGCCTCCCACAGATCATCGGATACAAGGGGCTTGCTCATGGCCTCTCAACGCATGAGCAGCGGTTTTGTTAGGCGCTCTTAGACCGGCTGCGATCAGCGACGCAGGCCCAGCTTGCCGATCAGGTCGGTATAGCGGGCTTCGTCCTTCTTCTTCAGGTAGTCCAGCAGCTTGCGGCGCTGCGCCACCAGCTTCAGAAGACCACGACGCGAGTGGTTGTCCTTCTTGTGGGTCTTGAAGTGCTCGGTCAGGGTGGCGATGCGCGACGACAGGATCGCGACCTGCACTTCGGCCGAACCGGTATCGCCGGCCTTGGTGCCGAATTCCTGGATGACGCGGGCTTTTTCTTCAACGGTGATCGACATCGGGATCTCCTTTCAGGAAAGGGGTTATGGCGCAGGCCGGGATGTCGTCCAGCACTGGCCCGTGGAGTGTCCGCCCGGCAGACGCCGGAGGATGCGCGCCTATAAGGGAAAAGCCGCCGAAAGGAAAGGGGGTCGTTATCCGGACAACCGGACGATCACGATGTCCGACGCGGCAAGCCCGCCGGCCTGCAGCATCCGGCCGACGGCCTCGCCGTCGACGGTGATCAGGACGGTGCCGTCCTCGTCCTCGGCCAGATCGATCTTGGCGTCCCGGGCAATGCTGTCGGGCAGGTGCAGGACCATCTCATCCTCGGTCGCGTCGAAGTCGGCGATGACCGGCAGGGTGCCGGGCGCCTGCTGCAGCACGAACTGATCGGCGCCGTCCTGCCCTTCGGCAAAGTCGCCTGCGCCGGGCGCCAGGGTATCGCTTCCCTCGCCACCGTGCATCCAGACCGTGTCGGGATCGCTGTCGCCGACCAGATGGTCGTTGCCGCGCCCGCCGTCCAGGTCGTCCGCGCCGCCGCCCGAGACCAGCACGTCGTCACCGTCATTGCCCGACAGCCAGTCGTTTCCCGTACCTCCGAACAAGGTGTCGCCGCCTTCGCCGCCGTAGAGGGTGTCGTCGTCCTCATCCCCCCAGATGATGTCGTCGCCACCCTGCCCTGCCAGCGAATCGGCGCCCGCGCCGCCCCGGATTTCATCCGCGCCTGCGGCATCATAGGTACCGTCGCCCTGCACCCAGTCGTCGCCCGAACCGGCAGTGATCGTGTCGTCGCCCGCACCGCCCAGCAGGTCGTCGGCACCGGGCCCGCCCTCGATCGCCTCGCTTTCCGCAGGCTCCTCGGGCAGCGGCAGATCCGGCCCCGGTTCGAAAACCCCTTTTTCGGGCATCCCTGAACTGACGCCCCCCACCTCGCCCCTGTCAGGGTCGCCGATGGCAGAGGGCAGGCCGTCCTGATCATCCTCATCCTCGTCCGGGCGCGCCGCGGTCAGGTCCAGCGCCGCGCCGGCTGCGGCAAGGGCCATCAGACTTGCAAGGATGAACATCAGGAAACCCCGCACAAAGTTCGCAAACCGGCTGCAGGAAAGGGTACAACCTGAACGTGTCGTTAACCAAATACTTTGTTAAGGAACGGTTAATTCGCACGAACATGAAAAAACCCGCCGTTCAGGCGGGTTGTTCCGTTTTCACGATGATCCGGACGTTCCGGCCGATCAGCCCTGGCGGGCCTTGAAGCGGCGGTTGGTCTTGTTGATCACGTAGATGCGGCCTTTGCGGCGCACGATCTGGCAGTCGCGGTGCCGGCTCTTGAGCGAGCGGAGCGAGTTGCGAACCTTCATCGGTCTTCTCCATCACGCGGCTCGCAGCCGCAGGAAAACGAAATGCCCCCGACGCGCTTGCCGGGGGCGGCGAAAAAATGGTGGGCGGTACTGGGATCGAACCAGTGGCCACTACGATGTCAACGTAGTGCTCTACCGCTGAGCTAACCGCCCGTTCCTTGGGCCATCCCGTCCGCATCCCGAAGGAAACATTCCGAACCGCCTTTGGTCCGCGTGTCTATATAGGGGGCCTCGGGGGGTTTCAAGCCCTATCGCAGCAAGAAAATAATGGTCTATAAGGTTCCTGAGGAAACCGCCTGCCGGGGTCTGACTTGACCGAATCCGACCTTCCCGTCCTGATCGAACGGCCTGATCGCTGGGTCAGCGGCGTCATTTTCGGTTCACCGCATTCCGGCTGCATCTATCCCGACTGGTTCCTGGAAGGCACCAAGCTGCCGCCCGAAACCCTCCGATCGTCCGAGGACGCCTTCGTGGACCGGCTGATATCGGGCGCCCCGTCCTTCGGCGCCGTGACGATTCGCGCGCAGGTGCCGCGCGCCATCGTGGACCTGAACCGCGCCCCGGACGAGATCGACCCCCTTGTCGTGCGCGGCGTTCCCCGCCACCCGCTGAACCAGCGCACGCTTGCGGGCCTTGGCGTGATCCCGCGCGTCGTGTCGCAGGGCCGGGCGATCCTCGAACGCCCGATAGAGCGCGCCGAGGCCGAGCGCCGCATCAACGCCTATTGGCGGCCCTATCACCAGGCCTTGGCCGCCCTGATCGCCGAGGCGCGCGCCCGGTTCGGCCAGGCGATCCTGATCGACATGCATTCGATGCCCCATGACGCGCTGAACCACCTGCACGGACCCCGCCCCGACATGGTGCTGGGCAACCGCCACGGGCTTTCGGCCGCCGCCCGCGTGTCCGACGCCATCGTCGCCGCCATCGAAAGCGAGGGCTGGCGCATCCGGCGCAATTCGCCCTTCGCGGGCGCCTATATCTGTTCCGCCTATGGCCGGCCCGGCCAGAACGTCCATGTGGTGCAACTGGAAATCAACCGCTCGCTTTACATGGACGAGGCGAGCATCGCCCCCCATGCCGGGTTCGACGACTTCGCGCTGCGGATCGGGCGGGCCGTCCGCAGGCTGGCCGTGCTGGATGCCCGGGGCCAGTCGGAAGCCGGGATCGCCGCGGAATAGAAGGAGAACGGGACCTGGAAGACCTGCCCGGCCTGATCGGCAATGCCCTTGGCCAGAACCTTGCCCTGATCGTCCTGGCCGTCGTGATCCTGATGGCGGTCACCTCATCGGTCAGGATCGTACCCCAGTCGGAAAAATACGTGGTCGAGCGCTTTGGCAGGCTGCATTCGGTTCTGGGGCCGGGCATCAACCTTACCGTTCCCTTTCTTGACCGCGTGGCGCACCGGATCTCGATCCTGGAACGGCAGCTACCGACCAACAGCCAGGACGCCATCACCGCCGACAACGTGCTGGTGCAGGTGGATACCAGCGTCTTCTATCGCATCATCGGGCCGGAAAAGACCGTCTACCGCATCCGCGACATCGACGCGGCCATCGCCACCACGGTTGCGGGCATCGTCCGGTCCGAGATCGGCTCGATGGAACTGGACGGGGTCCAGTCGAACCGCGCCCAAGTCATCACCCGCATCCGCGAATCGCTGGCCAATGTCGTCGACGACTGGGGGATCGAGGTCACGCGGGCCGAGATCCTGGACGTGAACCTGGACCAGGCCACCCGCGCCGCCATGCTGCAGCAGCTGAACGCCGAACGCGCGCGCCGTGCCCAGGTGACCGAGGCCGAAGGCAAGCGCCGCGCCGTCGAACTGGCCGCCGATGGCGAACTTTACGCCGCCGAGCAGCTTGCCAAGGCCAAGCGCGTCCTGGCCGACGCCGAGGCTTACGCCACCGCCGCCATTGCCGAGGCGATTTCCAGGAACGGGCTGGAGGCCGCGCAATACCAGGTCGCGCTGAAGCAGGTCGAGGCGCTGACCGAGGTCGGCAAGGGCCAGGGCAAGCAGGTCGCTCTGATGCCCGCTGCCGCGCTTGATGCCTTCACCGACGCCTTCGGCCTTTTGCGTGGGCGGTCATCGTGATGAGCGGCTGGCTGTGGCTGATCGCGGCCTTCCTGCTGGCGGGGGTAGAGCTGCTGGTGCCCGGCTGGGCCTTCATGGGGCTTGCGGCCTCGGTCGGGCTGATGGGCGTGCTGATGCTGACGGGGCTGTGGACGGCAGGCCTGCCGGTGACGCTGGTGGCGACGGCGGTCCTGTCGGCGGCGGCCTGGCTGCTGTTCCGCCGCCTCTGGCCGACGAGCCAGGGCGAAAAGCGCATCTGGGACCGCGACATCAACGAATGACGGCGCGAGAGGATGCCGGGAGCGGGTATTTGGACAACGAAGAAGCCGCGTTCCATGGCGCCAAGCTGGTCCTGACCCAAGGGGGGCGGCTGCTGACCTATCTGCGCGACGACCGGCCCGGACTGCCTTTTCCGGACCATTGGGATCTGCCCGGCGGCGGGCGCGAGGGAGGCGAATCCCCCCTTCGATGCGCCCTGCGCGAGTTGCACGAGGAATTCGGGCTTTGCCTGCCGCCGTCGCGCCTGACAGGCCGTGCCTTTGCGTCGCGCCAGTTTCCCGGCTGGCGATCCTGGCTGTTCGCGGGGACCCTGACTGCCGCGGATGTCGCGGGTATCCGGTTTGGCGACGAGGGGCGGGAATGGCGGATGATGCCGCTGGCGGATTTCGTCAGCCATCCGCGTGCGATCCCGCAGTTCCGGGATCTGGTCGCAGAGCTTACCGCATCGCCGCCACGGTCCGCACCAAGGGCCGCAGCGCATCCCCCTTGACCATCCAGCTTGTCGCGAAGGCGAAGGTGGCGATGGTTTCCAGCCAGAAGACCGGGCGCAATCCTTGCAGCCGGTTTTCCAGCCCGGTGGCGAACATCACCCCGACCAGACCGATGCTGACAAGGATCGTCCAGCCGCAGATCCGGTAGATGCGGTTCGAGGCGTCCTTCTCGGCCCCGTCCACCGTGCCCTTGGTGAACAGCACGAGGCAATAGACCGCCAGCGCGCCGAAGAACACCGCCGCGGCCGTCAGATGCACGAGCGAGGACAGGTCGGCCCCCAGCAGGCACTGCAGCATCGTGCAGCTTGTTCCCACGGAAGGCTCGGCGGGCGCCTTGGCGGGACTTGTCGGCACCAGAGCCACAAGCGCAATGGCGACCGCCGCGACCCTTGCCGTCGTCCTGTCGCTGACCAGATCGCCCGCGTCGGGGCGGAACCCCTCGTAGCTCCAGAGAAAGACCGCCTGCGCGATCAGGGTGCCCACGAAGACCTCTCGCATGGGGGTATAGTAGGCCGAGGAGATGCTGGTCAGGATGCCGCCGCTGGAAAGGCCGTAGGCCAGCAAGGCAAGGGGCAGGAAGAAGCCCAGCGCCCCGATGGCCCGCCTGACGGCCAGGAACGACAGCACCAGGTCGTTATGGGATTTCTGCCAGATACCGTGATCGTCCGCCATCGCACCCCCTCCCGGTTTCGGGCAAGGTTGCGCGGATGGCGCGGACGGTCAATCGTCAGTCGCGCATCTCGGCCAGGATCGCCCGGGCTGCGGCGCGGGGATCGGTGGCTTGCCAGATGGGGCGGCCGACAACGATGTGATCGACCCCAGCCGCAATGGCGCTGGCGGGAGTTTCCACCCGCTTCTGATCGCCCAGGTCGGCGCCCGCGGGACGCACCCCCGGCGTCACGATCAGCCGCGATCCCGGCAGGGCGCGGATCGCCGTGGCCTCTCTGGGGGAGCAGATGATGCCGTCGGCCCCGGCCTCGAAGGCGCGGGCGGCGCGTTCCACGGTGATGTCGTGGATGTCGCCCGGCTGGATCATGCCCGCGTCCAAGTCGGCCCGCTCCAGCGATGTCAGGATGGTGACGGCAAGGATCTTCAGCTTCGATCCGGCGGCGCCTTCCTTTGCGGCGCGCACCACATGCGGATCGCCATGCACGGTCAGGAAATCCAGGTCGAACCGGGCCAGCCCGCGCACGGCCGATTCCACCGTGGCGCCGATGTCGAACAGCTTCATGTCCAGGAAGATGCGCTTGCCGTGTTCCTCTTTCAGTTCCTGCGCAAGCGCCAGGCCGCCGCCGGTCAGCATTCCCAGGCCGATCTTGTAGAAGCCGGCGGCGTCGCCCAGCTTTTCCACAAGCTCCAGCCCCGCCAGTGCGTTCGGCACATCCAGCGCCACGATCAGCCGGTCATCCATGCTGCCATCCTTGTCCCTGAAATCGCGGCGTTATGGCACATCGCCAGGCCGCTTGAAAGCGCTGCAAGACTTACCAGATGATAGTCGAAGACCCGAACCGGGGCGCGCCGACAGGGCGCCCGCGACGCGGGGGCTAACACAAGGAGAATGTGCCGATGAACATGGAAAAGTTCACCGAGCGGTCTCGCGGCTTCATGCAGGCCGCCCAGACCATCGCGATCCGCGAGGAAAACCAGCGGGTCGTCCCCGAACATCTGCTGAAGGCGCTGATGGACGACGACCAGGGGCTGTCGTCGAACCTCATCACCCGCGCGGGCGGCGATGCCCGGCGCGTCAAGGAAGCCGTCGATCTGGCCGTGGGAAAGCTGCCCAAGGTCAAGGGCGGCAACAACCAGGTCTATGTGGACCCCAGCCTGGTGCGTGTCCTGGACGAGGCCGAGCAGGTGGCGAAAAAGGCGGGCGACAGCTTCGTGCCGGCCGAGCGCATCCTGATGGCGCTGGCGATGGTCAACACCAACGCCCGCGATGCATTGTCGGCCGGTGGCGTGAATGCGCAGAACCTCAATGCCGCGATCAACGACATCCGCAAGGGCCGGACGGCGGACAGCGCCAGTGCCGAGGACAGCTACGAGGCGCTGGAGAAATACGCCCGCGACCTGACCCAGGCGGCGCGCGACGGCAAGATCGACCCGATCATCGGCCGGGACGAGGAAATCCGCCGCGCCATGCAGGTGCTGTCGCGCCGCACCAAGAACAACCCGGTGCTGATCGGCGAACCCGGCGTGGGCAAGACCGCCATCGCCGAGGGGCTGGCCCTGCGTATCGTCAACGGCGACGTGCCTGAATCGCTGCGCGACAAGAAGCTGATGGCGCTGGACATGGGCGCGCTGATCGCCGGATCGAAATATCGCGGCGAGTTCGAGGAACGGCTGAAGTCGATCCTGAAGGAGATCGAGAACGCTGCCGGTGAAATCATCCTGTTCATCGACGAGCTGCACACCCTTGTCGGCGCGGGCAAGACCGACGGCGCGATGGATGCCGCGAACCTGATCAAGCCGGCCTTGGCGCGGGGCGAACTGCACTGCGTCGGTGCAACCACGCTGGACGAATACCGCAAGTATATCGAAAAGGACGCGGCGCTCGCCCGGCGCTTCCAGCCGGTCATGGTCGAGGAGCCGACGGTCGAGGACACGATCAGCATCCTGCGCGGCATCAAGGAGAAGTACGAGCTTCACCACGGCGTCCGCATTTCCGACGCGGCCCTGGTCGCGGCGGCCACGCTGAGCCACCGCTACATCACCGACCGTTTCCTGCCCGACAAGGCCATCGACCTGATGGACGAGGCGGCCTCGCGCCTGCGCATGGAAGTGGACAGCAAGCCCGAGGAACTGGACGCGCTCGACCGCCAGATCCTGCAGATGCAGATCGAGGCCGAGGCGCTGAAGAAGGAAGACGACGCGGCATCCAAGGACCGGCTGGAACGACTGGAAAAGGACCTGTCCGACCTCCAGCAGCGCAGCGCCGAGATGACCGCGCGCTGGCAGGCCGAACGCGACAAGCTGGAAGGTTCGCGCAACCTCAAGGAGCAGCTTGACCGCGCGCGGGCCGAGCTGGACCAGGCCAAGCGCGAGGGCAACCTCGCCCGTGCTGGGGAACTGTCCTACGGCATCATCCCCGGCCTGGAAAAGCAGCTTTCCGAAGCCGAATCCGGCGACGGGCTGATGGTCGAGGAAGCCGTGCGCCCCGAGCAGATCGCCGAGGTCGTGGAACGCTGGACCGGCATCCCCACCAGCAAGATGCTGGAAGGCGAGCGCGAGAAGCTTCTGAAGATGGAGGAACAGATCGGCGCCCGCGTCATCGGCCAGCAAGAGGCCGTGGTGGCGGTGTCGAATGCCGTCCGCCGCGCGCGGGCGGGCCTGAACGACGAGAACCGCCCGCTGGGCAGCTTCCTGTTCCTTGGGCCCACCGGCGTCGGAAAGACCGAACTGACCAAGGCGCTTGCCGAATACATGTTCGACGACGACAGCGCCATGGTCCGCATCGACATGTCCGAGTTCATGGAAAAACATTCCGTGGCGCGTCTGATCGGCGCCCCTCCGGGCTATGTCGGCTATGACGAGGGCGGCGTGCTGACCGAGGCCGTGCGGCGGCGTCCCTATCAGGTGATCCTGTTCGACGAGGTCGAGAAGGCCCACCCGGACGTGTTCAACGTGCTGCTGCAGGTTCTGGACGACGGCGTCCTGACCGATGGCCAGGGCCGGACGGTGGACTTCAAGCAGACGCTGATCATCCTGACCTCGAACCTCGGGTCTCAGGCGCTGTCGCATCTGCCGGAAGGGTCGGATTCGACCGATGCCCGCCATCAGGTGATGGAAGCGGTCCGGGCGCATTTCCGGCCCGAATTCCTGAACCGCCTGGACGAGATCATCATCTTCCGCCGCCTGTCGCGGCAGAACATGGACGGGATCGTCTCCATCCAGTTGCGGCGCCTGGAACAGCGTCTGGCCGGTCGCAAGATCGCGCTGGATCTGGATGACGACGCGCGCAAGTGGCTGGCGGACCAGGGCTATGACCCGGTCTTCGGCGCCCGTCCGCTGAGGCGGGTGATCCAGCGTGCCCTGCAGGACCCCCTGGCCGAACTGCTGCTGTCGGGCGAGGTTCTGGACGGGCAGACGGTGCAAGTCGGCGCGGGCCATGACGGGCTGATCGTCGGAAGCCGCATCGGCCGTGCCGGTCACAAGCTGGGCGCGGTCGGCGAAGGGCCGAAGCCGGACGCGACCGTCCACTAAGCCGGCGCAAGACAGGACGCGGGGCGATTGCGCGCCCCGCGTTCTTCATTCCGAAGACCGCCAGAGACGGCGCGGGAGGAGGGACGGGTCTCTGGCGGCATGGCGGCCAAGGCCGCCAGGTTCGGGAGGAGATGGAACAGACTCACACGTTCCACAAAACCAGAATACGCGCGTGGCGGGAAAGTTTCAGCCCTGCCCGCCGCAATCCGTGACGCATCGCGGGGAACAGGGATGCCGTGCCATTCCGGTCAGCGAACTGCCCGGAAAAGCATCAGCCTTGCGATCAGGCCGTCCTGCCCGCCAGTCGCGCCACGCCCATGACCTCCAGCACCTTGGCTTCGATATGGGCGGCGTTCAGGGCCGAGCTGTCATACATGGCGAAGGGCGCGTCGTGGTCGACGAAGCGGTCGGGCAGCACCATCGACCGGAAGCGCAGCCCGCCGTCGAAGACCCCCTCGTCTGCCAGAAGCTGCGCGACATGGCTGCCGAAGCCGCCGACCGCGCCTTCCTCCAGCGTGATCAGCGCGTCATGGGTGGCAGCCAGCCGCAGGATCAGGTCGCGATCCAGCGGCTTGGCAAAGCGCGCATCGGCCACGGTGGGGGTGATGCCGCGCGCGCCCAGGGCCTCGCAGGCTTTCGCAGCCTCGGACAGGCGGGTGCCGAAGGACAGCAGGGCGACACCCTTGCCCTCGCGGACGATGCGGCCCTTGCCGATCTCCAGCACCTGCCCGCGTTCGGGCATCTCGACGCCGGTGCCCTCGCCGCGCGGGAAGCGGAAGGCGATGGGGCCGCTGTCATGGGCGGCGGCCGTGGCGACCATGTGCACCAGTTCCGCCTCGTCGGCGGCGGCCATGACGACCATGCCGGGCAGGTTCGCCAGGAAGGCGATGTCATAGGCCCCGGCATGGGTCGGCCCGTCCTGGCCCACCAGCCCGGCGCGGTCGATGGCAAAGCGCACGGGCAGGTTCTGGACCGCCACGTCATGGACCACCTGGTCATAGCCGCGCTGCAGGAAGGTGGAATAGATCGCGCAGAAGGGCTTCATGCCGCCCGCCGCAAGCCCCGCCGCGAAGGTCACGGCGTGCTGTTCGGCGATGCCCACGTCAAAGGTCCGGCGGGGGAAGCGTTCGGCGAACTGCTTGAGACCCGTTCCGTCCGGCATGGCGGCGGTGATGCCCACGATCTTCTCGTTGCGCCCGGCCTCGTCGATCAGGGCTTGGGCGAAGACGGCGGTATAGCTGGGGGCGTTCGATTTCGCCTTGGCCTGCACGCCCGTCACCATGTCGAACTTGCCCGTGGCATGGCCACGATCCGCCGCGTTCTCGGCCGGGGCGTAGCCCTTGCCCTTTTTCGTCACCGCGTGGATCAGCACCGGGCCGGTCGCGCGCGCCTTGACCGTGCGCAGCAGCGGCAGAAGCTGGTCCAGGTCGTGCCCGTCGACAGGGCCGATATAGGAGAATCCCAGTTCCTCGAACAAAGTGCCGCCGATAGTCATGCCCTTCAGCATTTCCTTGGCCCGGCGCGCGCCCTCCTGAAAGGGCGGCGGCAACAGGCCCACGGCGCCCTTCGCGGCGGCCTTCAGGTCCTGGAAGGGACGGCGGGTGTAAAGGCTGGTCAGGTAGGACGACAGCGCGCCCACCGGCGGGGCGATCGACATCTCGTTGTCGTTCAGGATGACGATCAGCCGCTTGCCCAGGTGGCCCGCGTTGTTCAGCGCCTCGAAGGCCATGCCCGCGCTCATGGCGCCGTCGCCGATCACCGCGATGGCGTCGCCCGGATCCCCGCCCAGGTCGCGCGCCACGGCAAATCCCAAGGCCGCGCTGATCGAGGTGCTGGAATGACCCGCCCCGAAGGGGTCATAAGGGCTTTCGGCGCGCTTGGTGAAGCCTGCAAGCCCGCCGCCCATGCGCAGGGTGCGGATGCGGTCCCGCCTGCCGGTCAGAATCTTGTGGGGATAGCACTGGTGGCCCACATCCCAGATGATCTTGTCGCGCGGCGTGTCGAAGACCGCGTGCAGCGCCACGGTCAGTTCCACCACGCCCAGGCCCGCGCCCAGATGCCCGCCGGTGACGCTGACCGCGCTGATCGTTTCCGACCGCAGTTCGTCGGCCAACTGGTGCAGCTCGCGGTCGCTCAGCGACTTCAGGTCCGAGGGCAGCTTGACCCGGTCGAGGATCGGCGTCTTGTAAGTGTCGGTCATGGGCTGGCCCTCTCAGGCATTGCGGGCGGGCGTCGTTCAGGTGTCACGTTCGATAACGAAACGCGCCAAGTGGCGCAAGTTTCCGGCCCGGGGACCGTAAGGCACCAGCGCGGCATCGGCTGCGGCGATCAGCCGCGCGGCCTCGGCCCGCGCGCCGTCCAGGCCCAGCAGGGACACGAAGGTGGCCTTGCCCGCCGCCACATCCTTGCCGACGCGCTTGCCGGTCACATCTTCGTTGCCGGTCACGTCCAGGATGTCGTCGGCGATCTGGAAGGCCAGGCCCACCGCATCGGCATAGGCGGCCAGCGGCGCGGGATCGGCATCCGCGATCAGCGGCCCGGCCAGGGCGGCAAAGCGGATCAGCGCGCCGGTCTTGCCGCCTTGCAGTTGGGTGATCTGGTCCAGCGTCAGCGGCGCGGCTGCCGTTTCGGCGGCGATGTCGAGCGCCTGCCCCCAAACCATGCCTGCGCCGCCCACCGCCTGCGCGAACGCCGCGACCAGCCGCACGCGCGCGGCGGGATCGCCAACCGCAGGATCGGCCAGCAGCCCGAAGGCGAGCGTCTGCAGCGCATCGCCCGCCAGGATCGCGGTGGCCTCGGACCATTTCACATGGACGGTCGGAAGGCCCCGGCGCAGGTCGTCGTCGTCCATGGCCGGCAGATCGTCATGGACCAGCGAGTAGGCGTGCAGCGCCTCGACCGCCGCGGCGACGGGCAGCGCGGCATCGTCGGCCACGCCATGCAGGCGGGCCGATTCCATGACCAGAAAGGCCCGGACGCGCTTGCCGCCCGTGCAGGCATAGGCCATGGCGTCGCGCAATTCGCCCGGCGGCAGGGCGGCAATGGCCCGGTCGAGCGCGGCCTGGACCTGCGCCTTCACGGCCTGCAATCGGTCCTGCATCACAGCCCCTCGGCCGGTTCCGTTCCCGTGGGCTGGCCATTGGCCGCGAGGGTAATCTTTTCCACCCGGTCCTCGGCCTCGCGCAGGCGTTTTTCGCAATGCTGGCGCAGGGCAGCACCGCGTTCGTAAAGGCGGATCGATTCGTCCAGCGTCGCGTCGCCGGTTTCCAGCTTGCCGACCGTGGCCTCCAACTCCTTCATGGCTTCCTCGAAGCTCATGGTCGCGATGTCGTTCATGTTCCGGCCTCCAGCAGCACTTGGACATGGGCGCGGACGGACCGGCCCAAAGCCGAAAGATCATAGCCACCTTCCAGGCAGGATACCACCGGGGCCGACAGATCCGCCGCCACCTCGCAGATCATGCGGGTGACGGCGGCGAAATCGCCGTCGTCCCATTCCAGTTGCGCCAGGGGATCGGCGGCATGGGCATCGAACCCCGCCGAGACGATCACCAGTTGCGGCCGGAAATCGCGGGCGCGCGCCAGGATGCCGCGCCAGGCCGCCAGCCCTGCCGCGCCGTCCGATCCGGGCCGCAGCGGCACGTTCACCACCTGGCCATGCGCGCCGGTTTCGCTTGCCGACCCCGTGCCGGGGTAAAGCGGCATCTGGTGGGTCGAGGCGAAGAAGGCGCGCCCTTCGTCCCACAGCAGATCCTGCGTGCCGTTGCCGTGATGGACGTCGAAGTCCAGCACCGCCACGCGGTCCAGCCCGTGATGGTCCAGGGCGCGCATGGCCGCGATGGCCGCATTGCCGAAGAGGCAGAAGCCCATCGGCTTTTCGCGCTCGGCATGGTGGCCGGGCGGGCGCATGGCGACGAAGGCATTCGCGGCCTCGTCCGCCAGAACGGCATCGACTGCGGCGACGGCCCCGCCCGCGCCGCGCAGGGCGGCATCCAGGCTGCCCGGCGACAGGTGCGTGTCGGCGTCCAGCATCTGCCAGCCTTCCTCGGGGATTGCGGCGCGGATGCGCTCCAGGTAGCGCAAGGGATGGCAGCGCAGGATGTCGGCTTCCTCCGCGCGCGGCGCCTCGCGCCGGTCCAGGGGCAGGTCGGCCAGCGCCTCGATCACGGCGGCGTATCGGGCCACCTGCTCGGGGTGGCCGGGGGGCGTGATATGGCGTTCGGCATCGGGGTGGGTGAACAGGGCCGTCATTCAGACCTCCATCTTGCCCAGCAGGGGCAGGTCGTCCTCGGGGCCGACGCTGTGGCGTTCGATCATGCGGTGGACAAGGGGATCGCCCTCGCCCTGATGCAGGGCGCGGAGCGCCACGGCCACCTCGGCGTCGGACTTGGTGCGGCGCAGGTTGTGGCGGACATATTCGTCCCAGGTGGCGATGTGATAGCTTTCGGACCACAGGTCGGGATGTTCCAGGTCGCGCAGAAGGGCCCAGTTCCGCGCGCCGTCGCGGCGGCGGATGTTGCGGCGCAGGCCCATCAGGCGCAGGAACTCGGGCGTGTCGGTCTGGGCGATGCGGTAATCCACCATCACCATGATCGGCCCGGACCGGCCGCGCAGATCCAGCCGCAGCGCGGGTTCGCGAAAGCGGTTGACCGGGTCCAGGTCGGCGGTGCCGAATTCCGGCGCCTTGAACCAGAAGCCGACGACCGCACCCGCCAGCAGCACCAGGCCTGCGGCCGTCAGCGCATCGCCCAGCCCATGCGCCCCGGCGATGCCGCCCCAGACCCAGGAACCCGCCGCCATGCCGCCGAACGTCGCCGTCTGGTAAAGCGCCAGCGCGCGGGCCACGACCCAGCGGGGGGTGGACAGTTGCACCGTCACGTTGAACAGCGACAAGGCCAGCACCCAGGACGCCCCGGCGGGCAGCAGCGCCAGGGCGTGCAGCCAGATGCTTTGCGTCTGCCCCAGCACGACCGCCGACAGCGCAAAGCCCGCGAAGGCCATGCGCACGATGTTCTCGTTGTTGAAGCGCGCCCGGATGCGGGGGTTCAGGGCCGCCCCGACGATGGCGCCGATGCCGTAGCAGCCCAGAAGGCCGCCGAACAGCATGGACCCGCCCTCGGGGTGGCTTTTGGCAACCAGCGGCAGCAGCGCCAGGACCGACACGGCGGCAAAGCCGAACAGGGCGCCGCGCCCGATCACCTTCATCAGGTTCGGCGACAGGAAGACATAGCGCAGGCCGGCGGCGACGGCGGGCATGAACGCCTCGGGCGGGGCGGTGCGCGGGGCGATGTTCGGGCGCCAGCGGAACAGGGCGCCCAGCAGGGGAACATAGCTGGCCGCGTTGACGGCAAAGGCCGCTGCCGCGCCGAATCCCGCGACGATGAAGCCGCCCGCGGCGGGCCCCACGCTGCGCATCAGGTTGAACCCGACCGAGTTCAGCGTGACCGCCGCCGGCAGGTCGGCGCGCGGAACCAAGTCGCCCATGCTGGCCTGCCAGGGCGGGTTGTACAGCGCCTGCCCCGCTCCGATCAGGAAGGTGAAGGCCAGAAGCAGCCAGGGCGTCAGCCAGCCCTGCCAGGCGACCACCGCCAGCAGGACGGACACCGCCGCCATGAAGCATTGCGCGAACAACAGGATCGCCTTGCGGTCGAAGATGTCCGCCAGCGCGCCCGAGGCCAGCGCCAGCAGCATGATCGGCAGCGTGTTCGACGCCTGCACCAGCGCGATCAGCGTGGCGCTGTCGGTCAGCTGCGTCATCAGCCAGGCCGCGCCGACCGCCTGGACCAGGCCGCCGAAATTCGAGATCAGCGTGGCGCCCCACAGCAGGCGGAAGTCGTGATACCGAAACGGAGCAAGGGCTGACGGGGATGGGGGCCGGGATGCTGTCTGGTCGGTCACGGGAACTGTCGCTCTGGCTTCGGGGTGCAGCCTGGCCTGCCGGGTGGCCGGGGGCAATCTGCGGTCAGGTTAGCGCGCTTGCAGGTGGCAATGAAACCAAAGCAAACGATAAGTTGTTCCACCGTCAGTCAATCTTGAACGGACTGCCGCCCTTTCGCCACAACATAAGGATTGCCGTCTGCCGGACAGGGCCGCAAGGCTTGACGCCCGGTGCATGTGACGGGCTGATGAAACTCTGCGCGAATCACTCGCCGGTTCTGCTGCCGGTCGTGATCTGGACGAAATATTACCCGCTGCTGGCGCCGGTCCTTGCCGTGACGCCGAAGGCCATGAAGGAAGATGATGATGCGTCTCGTTACCCTGTTCACGGCGGTTGCCCTGGGGCTTGCCGCATGTGGAAGCAGCCAGCCGATCACGCTGGCCAACCCCACGGTGCCCGAAGCCTACCAGGCCCGGACGGATACTGGCCCGAACGGAGAGCCGATCCAGATCCCCGCCGTCCGCGCCGCCTATCTGAACGAGCGCAACCAGCGCCAGCAGGTGCCCTACAACGGTCCCGAGGCCCCGGGCACGATCGTGGTCGATCCCTATGCCCGCGTTCTGTACCACGTCCAGCCGGGCGGCCAGGCGATGCGCTATGGCGTGGCCGTGGGCCGGGCGGGCACCGGCTATGCCGGGACCGCGACGATCGCGCGCAAGGCCACCTGGCCCAGCTGGCGCCCGACCGACAACATGATCCGCACCCAGCCGGACCTGTATGCGCAGTTCGCGGGCGGGCTTTCCGGCGGGATGCACAACCCGCTGGGGTCGCGGGCGCTGTATCTCTATGAAGGCGGGCGCGACACCTATTACCGCATCCACGGCACCATGGACCCGTCGTCCATCGGCAAGGCGACCTCGGCGGGCTGCATCCGGCTGTTCAACCAGGACATCATGGACCTGTTCGGCCAGGTCAGCACCGGAGCGACGGTCCATGTCCGCAGCGAGGCCGAGAGCGTCCGCCTGGAAGGCCCGATGACCGAGACGCCGGAAGGCTATGTCGTCCCGGCGGGCCAGCCGCAGACCGCGATGGCCGCCATGCCCTCGCAGCAGTTGACCGATCCTTATGCGGTCACGACGGTCTCGACCCCGGCCAGCGCGCCGGTCACGACGATCTCTCCGGTGGAAAGCGCCGTGCAATAGGCGGACGGCCTTGCGACAACCTTGGCCCCGGCTTGCGCCGGGGCCTTTCCAATTGCAAAACCGAAGAATCTTCTTCACCATCCGCCGCAAAATCAGGCCACGTGCCGAGGGAACAGCGATGCCCAACTATACCAAGCTGGAACAGGAACTGCTGACGGCCGAGCAGCGCGCCTTGACCGACATCAGCCGTGGCGCGGCCCTGGGAGGCCTGGACGACACCGCCTTGGCGACGCTGATCGCGGATCTGGAGAGCGCGGTCGCGAGCGCCGCCCCCGTGGGCGAGGACGGGCAGGTCTCGGCCAGGGAACTGCTGTCCGCCGCCCTGCGCCGCGCCAATGCCCAGCAGCGCAAGCGCAAGCAGGCGCCGCAGGCCGCTGCGGCAGATACAGCGCCCGCAAGGCCCGCCGCCGCGGCGAAAGCCGCGAAACGCGCCCCGGCATCGCCCGCGCGAAAGCCCGCGGGCCGCGAAAAGGCCGAGACCCGCAAGCCCGACCTGCGCACCGGCTTGCGCCGCGTGGCCAAGGCCGGGACCAAGTCCGCCGCGGCCAAGGCAACCCCCGCCAAGGCGGAAGCGAAGCTTGCCGCCGAACCGAAGCCCGCGGCAAAGGCCGCGCCGACGCCGAAGGCTGCCGCCAAGCCCAAGTCCGCGCCGAAGGCTGCGGCACCCGGACCCGTGGTTGCGGCGGCAGCTCCGTCCGCGTCTGCGCCGGTGGGGGCGGACGATGCCAAGGCCGCGCGCAAGGCGGAACGCAAGGCCGCCAAGCAGGCCGAAAAGGACGCCCGCAAGGTCGAAAGGAAGGCTACCAAGAAGGCCGAGAAAGCTGCCCGCAAGGACGCCGAGAAGGCCGCAAGGAAGGCCGAGCGCAAGGCCGGCAAGGCAGACAAGTCCGGCAAGAAGGCGGGCAAGGCCAAGTCGTCCGACGGCGCCTGACCCCCGGCCGGCGATGATGTTCCTGCCCCGATCCCCTTGCCGTGGCCTGGCCCGACTGGTCGGGCGAACGCTTGCCGTTCTTGCCCTCGCGGCGCCGCTCCATGCCTTTCCCGCCGTCGATGCCATCGAGGGCCGCCCGCCCGCCCGCCAGTCGGAACAGCTGCGCTGCACCGATGACGGGCGCGACTGCGTCCGGCTGGGCCATTACGCCGCCGATGTCTGCATGTTGATCGAGCGCAACGCCCTTCAGCGCGGGCTGGACCCGAACTTCCTTGCCCGCCTTCTGTGGAAGGAAAGCCGGTTCGAGCCGGGGGCGGTCAGCCCCGTGGGCGCCCTCGGCATCGCGCAGTTCATGCCCGGCACGGCCGAGCTTTACGACCTGCACGACCCCTTCAACCCCGCGCAAGCGATCCACAAGTCGGCCTGGTACCTGCGTCACCTGGCCGACACCTTCGGCAATATCGGGCTTGCGGCCGTCGCCTATAACGGCGGCGAGAACCGGGCCGCGCGCTTCATCAACCAGAACGGCGGCCTGCCCTACGAGACGCAGGACTATGTCGCCGCCATCACCGGCTTCGAGGCTCTGCGCTGGCGCGACAACCCGCCCCCGCCGGCCGAGCTGAAGCTGGCGCTGGACCCCGACATGGCGTTCCGCCCGGCCTGCGAAAAGCTGGCGGGCGACCGCAAGCTGCGCGAGTTCATGATCCAGCCCAAGGTCTTTCCCTGGGGCGTGATCGTGGCCAGCCATCCCAACCAGTCCGGCGCGATCCGCCAGGTCGCCAGCCTGAACCGCAGCCTGCGCCCCATCCTGGGCGACAAGCAGGTGGGCTATGTCCGCAAGCGCATCACGGGAATGCCGCGCGCGGTCTATACCGCCCAGGTCGGCTGGGACAGCAAGTCCGAGGCCAACCGCTTCTGCGCGCGCTTCCGGCAGTTGGGCGGGCGCTGCATCGTTCTGAGGAACTGACCCGTTACAGGCCGTTCAGCCGGGCGAAGGTCTGGTCATAGCGCCCTTCGGCCTCGGCCCTGGACAGGAAGTCCAGCCGCCTGACGCCGACCAGCGGCGGCGTCGGGTTCTGATCCAGAATCCCCATCGCCTCGTCGATGAAGTCATCCAGCGGCATGGCGGTCGGGTCGGTGGCGTGTCCCGGCATCAGGTCGGTCTGGACGGCGGGGGGCGCAAGCTCCAGCACCTCGATGGCCGTGTCGCGCAACTGGACGCGCAGCGACTGCGACCAGGAATGGATCGCGGCCTTTGTGGCGCAATAGGTCGGCGTCCGCGTCAGCGGCATGAAGGCCAGCCCCGACGATACCGTCATGATCGTCGCGCGCGGCTGTTCCAGCAGATGCGGCATCAGCGCCGCCGTCAGCCGGATCGGGCCCAGCAGGTTGGTGGCGATCGTCGCCTCGGCCGTGTCCAGGAAATCGCCCGTCACGTCCTCGGCCACCATGATGCCCGCGTTGTGGATCACGACGTTCAGGCCGGGATGGTCCGCCACCACCCGCGCCGCGAAGGCGCGGATCGCCCCGGCATCGGTGACGTCCAGCGCATGGTCGATCATGCCGGGATGATCCGCCGTGATCCGGTCCAGCAGCGCCGTTCGGCGCCCGGTGACGATGACGGTGTTGCCCGCCGCATGGAACCGCTGCGCCAGGGCAAGCCCGATGCCCGAGGTGCCGCCGGTCAGAAGGATGGTGTTTCCGCTGGTCTGCATGGGTCTTCCTTTCCCGTTTGCCTGTGGTCATATGGGGCAAATCGCTTTCTTCCGGGAAGAAGGCACTGGAAAGATTTATACTTACCGTTCGGAGAGTGCATCCATGTCCGCGCCGCTCTTGTCCGCCATCGACCCGCGCGTCACGCAACTGGTCAACGACCTGATCGGCCGCGTGGCCGACAAGTGGACCATGCTGATCCTGGAAGCCTTGACCGAGGGCGGCGAGATGCGCTTTTCCGCCATCGGCCGAGCGGTGCCAGGCATCAGCCAGAAGATGCTGACCCAGACCCTGCGGCAGATGGAGCGCGACGGGCTGCTGACCCGCACCGTCCATCCGGTCATCCCGCCGCGCGTGGACTATCGCCTGACCGACCTGGGCCTTGGCCTGGCCGAGGCATTCTGCGGCGTCTGGCAATGGGCCGAAGCGCATCTTGATCGGATCGAGGCCGCGCGGTCCGCGTTCGACGCACGATCCTAAAGGAAGCTTTGCGGATCGATGTCCACCGACAGCCGCAGGTTGCTCGGCGGCTTGTGCGGGGCCAGCCAGTCGGCGATGGCGGCCTGGATCGGCGCCTGCCGGGGCGCATGGATCAGCATCCGCACCCGGTGGCGGCCCCGGATGCGCGCGATGGGCGCGGGGGCCGGTCCCCAAAGCTGGGCGCCCGCCTCCACCAGCGGCGCGGCATGGGCGGCCAGGTGGCGGGCGAAGTCGGAAACGATGCCAAGATCGGGATGGGACAGGATGATCCCCGCCAGCCGTCCGAAGGGGGGCATTCCGGTGGCCTGGCGCGCGGCGGCCTCGGCGTTCCAGAAGGCCTCGTCCTCGCCCGACAGGATCGCGCGGATCACCGGATGGTTGGGCTGGTGGGTTTGCAGCATCGCCACCCCCGGCGCCGCGCCCCCTTGCCGCCCGGCCCGGCCCGCGACCTGCCGCATCAGTTGAAAGCTGCGCTCGGCCGCGCGCAGGTCGGCGCCCTGCAGGCCCAGGTCGGCGTCGATCACGCCCACCAGCGTCAGGCGCGGGAAATTGTGGCCCTTGGCGACGATCTGCGTGCCGATGATGATCTGCGTGTCGCCATTGGCGATTTCCGCAATCGTGTCCTTCAGCGCGCGGGCCGAATGGAACAGGTCCGACGACAGCACCGTGGCCTTGGCGTCGGGAAAACGCGCCGCGACCTCCTCGGCGATGCGTTCCACGCCGGGGCCGATGGGGGCCAGCTTGCCTTCCACCTTGCAGGACGGACAGGCCGTGGGAATGGGGCGCGTTTCGCCGCATTGGTGGCAGACCAGACGGTTCTGGAAGCGGTGCTCCACCATCCGCGCGTCGCATTGGTGGCAGCCGATCTGCTCGCCGCAGGCCCGGCACAGCATGACGGGCGCATAGCCGCGCCGGTTCAGGAACAGCAGCGACTGTTCCCCCTTGGCCAGCCGCGATTCGACCGAGGCCGCCAATGTGGGCGAGATCCAGCGGCCCCCCGGCATCTCCTCGGCCCGCAGGTCGATGGCGGCCATGTCGGGCAGTTCCGCCGTGCCATAGCGCGACCGCAGATCCAGGCGCCGGTACTTGCCGCTGGCCGCGTTCACCCAGCTTTCCACCGAGGGCGTGGCCGAGGCCAGCACCACCTGCGCCCCGTTGATGGAGGCGCGCAGCACCGCCATGTCGCGGGCGCTGTAATAGACCACGTCCTCCTGCTTGTAGCTGCTGTCGTGCTCCTCATCGACGACAATCAGGCCCAGGTCGCGGAAGGGCAGGAACAACGCCGACCGCGCGCCCACGACCAACCCCACCTCGCCGCGCCCGGCCATGTGCCACAGGCGGCGGCGTTCGCTGCGGGTGATGCCGCTGTGCCATTCGCCGGGACGCGCGCCAAAGCGGGCCTCGACCCGGTCCAGGAACTCGGCCGAGAGCGCGATTTCCGGCAGCAGGACCAGCGCCTGACGGCCCTTCGCCAAACATTCGGCGACGGCTTCCAGATACACCTCGGTCTTGCCCGACCCGGTGACGCCGCGCAGCAGGGTGGTGCCGTAGCCGCCGCCCCGGATCGCCTCGCGGAGCGCATCCGCCGCCGCCTGCTGCTGGGCGTCCAGCGGCTTGCCGGGACGCGAGGCATCGAGGCGCGGATAGGGCAGGTCGCGGGGGGCCTGAACCTCAGCCAGCGTGCCCGCCGCGACCAGGCCCTTGACCACCGCCGTGCCGACCCCCGCCAGTTGCGCCAGCTCGGACGCAGCAAAGCTGGCGCCGCCGTGGTCGGCCACCACCTGCATCACGCGTTCGCGCGCCTCGGTCATGCGCGTGGGCGGGGCGCCGCCCGGCACGATCACGCGGCGGGCGGCGGGGGGCTGGTCCAGGTCGGGCGCGCGCGTCGCCATGCGCAGCATCAGCGGCAGGGGCGTCAGGGTATAGTCGGCGGCCCGCGTCAGGAAATCGAGGAACCGCGCGTCGAAAGGTTCCGCATCCAGCACGCGCGCCACCGGGCGCAGCTTGGCCAGGTCGAAATCGCCCACCCCCTCGCCCCAGACCAGGCCCAGCACCCGGCGCGGTCCCAGCGGCACCAGCACCAGTTGCCCCTGGGCCACGCCGCCCTCGGGGGCCAGATAGTCCAGCACGCCCACCGGCTCGACCGTGAGGACCGCGATCCGGGCGCGCGGAGGGAAAAAGGCGGGAAGGGTTTTCATCGCCCTTGATAAAGCCCTGCGCCGCCCGCGTTGCAAGCCCGCCCTTCCGGCGGGCATGGTTTTGCGCTATCACGCGCACGAACCGATCAAGGAGCCGGGACCATGAAATTCTTTGTCGATACCGCCGATGTGGATGCCATCCGCGAGTTGAACGATCTGGGCATGGTCGATGGCGTGACCACCAACCCGTCGCTGATCCTGAAGGCCGGCCGCAACATCGAGGAAGTCACCCGCGAGATCTGCGAGATGGTCAGCGGCCCCGTCAGCGCCGAGGTCGTGGCCGACAAGGCCGAGGACATGATCCGCGAAGGCCGCCACCTGGCGCAGATCGCGCCCAACATCGCCATCAAGGTGCCGCTGACCTGGGACGGGCTGAAGGCCTGCCGGACCTTCGCCGACGAAGGCCACATGGTCAACGTGACGCTGTGCTTCACCGCCGCCCAGGCCATCCTGGCCGCCAAGGCGGGCGCCACCTTCATCAGCCCCTTCGTGGGCCGGCTGGACGACATCGGCCTGGACGGCGTGGACCTGATCGCCGACATCCGCGAGATCTACGACAACTATGGGTACGAGACCCAGATCCTCGCCGCCTCGATCCGCTCGGTGAACCACATCGTCGAGGTGGGCAAGATCGGCGCCGACGTGATCACCGCACCCCCTTCCGTGATCAAGTCGATGGCGAAACATGTCTTGACGGACAAGGGGCTTGAGCAGTTCACTGCCGACTGGGCAAAGACCGGTCAGAAGATCGGCGGGTAACGCGAAGGGGCAGGCATGACGGCGGAACAGCAGGCGGTTCTGGACGCGGAAACGCGCGACAAGCTTCTGGCCGATCCCGGCGTCATCCTGGCCGACCGCGACCTGATGCGCGCCCTTGTCGCGGCCCGCGAGGCCGAGGTGGGCGACAACGTCATCGACATCCGCGGCCGCGCGATGGAGGCGCTGGAAACGCGCCTCGACCGGCTGGAGTCCCAGCATGAAAGCGTGATCGCCGCCGCCTTCGACAACCAGTCGGGCACGGCGGTGATCCACCGCGCCGTGATCGGGCTGCTGGAAACGGCCGATCTGGCGGAACTGGTGGACAGCCTGCAATCCGACATCGCCCCCCTGCTGCGAATCGAGACGCTGCGGCTGGTCGTCGAACCCGACCCCGCCATCCCCGGCCTGCCCGAGGATGCGGTCGTTGTCCCCGAAGGCGCCATCGGCCGGATCGTCGCCGCCGGGCGGCGCACGCCGCGGGGCGACGACATCGTGCTGCGCCCGGCCTCGCCCATCACGCAGGTCATGCATGGCCGCGTCGTCGCGTCCGAGGCGCTGCTGCCCATCGACCTGGGCGCCCGGCGCCCGCGCGCCATGCTGCTGATGGGCAGCGCCGACAAGACCCGCTTCATGCCCGCCCATGGCACCGACCTGCTGCGCTTCTTCGCGCAGGTCTTCCGGCTGGTGCTGCTGTCCCGGCTGCGCCCATGACCGTGCCCGCGGCGCCCGAGCTGCTGGCCCTTGCCCCGGCCATGGCCGATGTCCTGGCCCGCTGGCTGGAGGTCGAGGCCGCGACCCGCGATCGGTCCCCCCACACCGTCACCGCCTATCGCGGCGACCTGCTGGCTTTCCTGGCCTTTTTGGGCGGTCACCACGGGCAGGCCGCGACGCCGAAATCGCTGGCCGAGCTGCGTCAGACCGACATGCGCGCCTTTGCCGCCGCCGAACGCGCGCGGGGCCTGGGCGCGCGGTCGCTGGCCCGGCGGCAATCGGCGGTGCGCAGCTTCCTGCGTTGGATGTCCGACCGCGAGGGCTATGACCTGTCCGCCGCCCTGTCCACGCGCAGTCCGAAATACATCCGGTCCCTGCCCCGCCCTCTGACCCCGGACCAGGCGCGGGACACGCTGGACATGGTGGCCCTGGGCCATGACACGCCCTGGGTGGCGGCGCGCGACGTGGCGGTGATGACGCTGCTCTGGGGGTCTGGCCTGCGCATTTCCGAAGCGCTGGGGCTGAACGGCGCCGACTGGCCGTTCCGCGACAGCCTGACCATCACCGGCAAGGGCGGGCGGCAGCGCCATGTTCCCGTCCTGCCCGTGGCCCGCGACGCCGTGGCCGAATACCTGCGCCAATGCCCTTGGCGGCTGGCCCCTGACGGGCCGCTGTTCCGGGGCGTGCGCGGCGGGCGGCTGTCGACCGGGTCCGTGGACGCGACGATGCGCGCCGCCCGCGCGGCGCTGGGC
>NZ_JAFNAW010000042.1 GCF_017356265.1 Paracoccus fontiphilus
TCACCGCGTCGGGGAAGGGTCACATGGGTCAAATCTCAATGGAAATTATGTGCCTGCCTGGGTCACTTCTAGGTGGAAATCAACAGCCATGGCCTTCGGACCGCGCTTCACCTGCCGGGATGCATCGCCACGACAGGCTGTCCCGCCTCGCGCAACCCGTGGCGCAGCCTTTGCGACCAGATCCGGCGCACGTGCCTTTTGCCGATTGACGCGGCCCGCCGCATCGGCCCTGATCGCACCATGCAGAATGTCACCGTCTCCTCCGGCCGCCCACCGGGCATGATCAGGCGCCTCGCGGACGCCGTATCCGGCGCGGGCCTGGTCCTTGGGGCGCTGTTCATGGCGGCGTCGCTGACGCCCAGCCTGATTCCCCGAGGCGAAGGCGTGCAGGGGGCGCTTGCCGGGGTGTGCTTCGCGGCGGGATATAGGGTGGCGGTGCTGTTGCGCTGGATATGGGTCACGCTGGATCTGCCGCTGATCCGCGGCAGGCTGAGACGCCGCCTGCTGCTGGTCTCGGCCGCGGTCGCGGCGCTGATCGTCGCCTCGTTCCTGTGGCGGGCGACGGACTGGCAGAACTCGATCCGTACCGTCATGGGGATGGAGCCTGCCCCCGCCGAACTGCCGCTGATGATCGGCACCATCGCCCTGGCGGTCGCCACCGTCCTGCTGACCCTCAGCAAGCTGATCGCGCTTTTCCTGCGCCGCCTGATCGGGCGGATCGAGCGCGTGGTGCCGCGCCGCGCCGCGCATCTTCTTGGGCTGATCATCGGCGGAGTGCTGTTGTGGTCGCTGGCCAACGGCGTGCTGTTCAGCGGTTTCATCCGCACCGCCGACACATCGGCCCGCGCCCTTGACGCGGTGGTCCCGCCCGACATCCGGCCGCCCGCCGATCCCCTGCGCACTGGCAGCCCCGCGTCCCTGGTCGCGTGGGAGGATCTGGGCCGCGAGGGGCGCAACTACATCGCCACCACGCCCACCCCCCAGGCCATCGCTGCCGTCGCCGGGGGCCCCGCCCTGCAACCCTTGCGCGCCTATGTCGGCCTGAACGCCGCCGACACGGCGGAGGATCGCGCCGCCCTGGCCGTCGCCGAACTGGACCGGATCGGCGGATTCGACCGCTCGATCCTGGTTGTGGCCATGCCCACCGGCACCGGCTGGCTGGACCCGGCGGCGATGGAAACGCTGGAATACCTTCATCGCGGCGACGTGGCGACGGTGGCGCTGCAGTATTCCTATCTGCCAAGCTGGATCTCGCTGCTGGTCGAGCCGGAATACTCGGCCGAGGCCGGGCGGGCGCTGTTCAGCGCCGTGCGCCGCCACTGGCTGACCCTGCCACCCGCAGCCCGGCCCAAGCTGTACCTGTACGGCCTCAGCCTTGGCGCCTACAGTTCGCAGCAGTCCCTGCGCCTGTCCGAGATGATCGACCAGCCTTTCGCGGGCGCGCTGTGGGTCGGGCCGCCCTTTGTCAGCCCGCTGTGGCAGACCGTGACCCGGGAACGCGACCCCGCCTCGCCCGAATGGCTGCCGCGAATGGAGCGGGCGCAGGCCGTGCGCTTCACGAACGGACAGCAGGGCTTGTCCGCCCAGGATGCCTGGGGCGGAATCCGCATCGTCTATCTGCAATATGCCAGCGATCCTGTCGTGTTCTTCAGCCCCGGATCGCTGCTGCACCCGCCCGGCTGGATGAATGCTCCGCGCGGCCCCGACGTGTCGCCCGAATTGCGATGGTATCCCATCGTCAGCTTCCTGCAACTGGCCTTCGACATGGCGGTTTCGCTGAATGTCCCGATGGGGCACGGCCATCTTTACGCTTATGGGGACCACATCGCGCCCTGGATCGCCGTCACCCAGCCCGAGGGATGGGACCGGCAGGGGCTTGACCGGCTGCGCGCGCATTTCGCGGCGCTGCAGGCGCAGGCAACCGGCGGCTGATGGGTTGAGGGCACGCCCTTCGACCGGGTCGGACCAAAACCTCCAATGCCGGGATCTTCTTTTCCTGATCCGGTGGGGGCAAAGGAACGGCCACCTGCCCGTGGTGGCCGTTCCAGCCTCAGCCGATCTGGAAGCCCTTGAACAGCGGATCGCGGTCGTCGACGAAGATGGTGTTGTGGCCGATGATCCGCGCCCAGGCGCCCAAGCTGGGCCTGATGCCGGTGAAGGAGCCGATGGCCACCTCGGATTCGACGCGGCCGTCGAAGATCGTGCCGATCAGGCTTTCGTTGCGATACCGGCCGCCGACCGCCAGCCGTCCCTTGCCATGCAACTGCGCCATCCGGGCCGATGTGCCCGTGCCGCCGGGAGAGCGGTCAATGGCTTTCTCGCCATAGAAGACGGCACCGCGTCCATCGGCCTCTCCCCTGGGGGCATCGCACCAGATCGCGTGGTGCACGCCCCGGATACGGTCGTCCTCGGGGTGGACGGGGTCGATCACATCCGCCAGGGCCGTCCGCAGCTTCTGGCTGAGGTCGATGATCGCCGAGGGTCCGATGTCGAGGCCCGGCCAGTTGTCCTGCGGCTCGACCACGGCATAGAAGTTGCCGCCATAGGCGATGTCCACGACCAGCCTGCCCGTGCCCGGCACGTCGACCGCCACATCGGCGGCGTGCAGATAGCTGGGCACGTTGAACAGCCGGACCTCGGCCACCTTGTCGCCGTCCATCCGATAGGTGACGTCGACCCGGCCCGCAGGCGTTTCCAGCGACAGGGTGCCGGGCACGCGCGGACTGACGAGGCCTTCCTCGATCAGCACGGTGGACAGGCCGATGGTCCCTGCCCCGCACATAGGCAGGCAGCCGCTGACCTCGATGAAGACCACGGCCACGTCGCAATCGTCGCGCCAGGGCGGATAGAAGATCGCCCCCGACATCACGTCATGGCCGCGCGGCTCGAACATCAGGGCGGTGCGAATCCAGTCATGGTCGCGCACGAAGAGGGCACGGCGCTCTGCCACGGGCAGGTGCGGTAGCAGCGGCCCGCCGCCCGCGACGACGCGGACAGGGTTCCCGCAGGCGTGCGAGTCGATGCAGAAGAAGGTCTTTCTCATGGCGTTCCTTGCTGCGGCCCCTGCCCGTGCAAGGACGGGGCCGTAAGGCGGAGGGGATCGGGGACGACCCCTTCCCTTGGTGTCACCCCTGGTAGATGGGGAAGCGGTGGCAAAGCGCGCTGACCTCGGCGCGGACGGCGGCCTCGACGGCGGCGTCGCCTTCGGGGTTCTGGCCCAGGGCGCGCAGCACCCGCAGGATCATGGCGCCGATCTGGCGGAACTCGGCCTCGCCGAAGCCGCGCGTGGTCCCGGCCGAGCTGCCCAGCCGGATGCCCGAGGTCACGAACGGCTTTTCCGGGTCGAAGGGAATGGCGTTCTTGTTGCAGGTCAGGCCAGCCCGCTCCAGCGCGATCTCGGCCGCCTTGCCGGTCACCCCCAGCGCGCGCAGGTCGCACAGCACCATGTGGCAGTCGGTCCCGCCCGACACGATGCCGACGCCGCCCTGGGCCAGCGTGTCGGCCAGGGCGCGGGCATTGGCGATGACGTTGCGGGCGTAGTCGGTGAAGGCGGGTTCCAGCGCCTCGCCGAAGGCCACGGCCTTGGCGGCGATCACGTGCATCAGCGGGCCGCCCTGGTTGCCCGGGAACACGGCCGAGTTCAGCTTCTTCGCCAGGTCGTCGTCGTTGGTCAGGATCACGCCGCCGCGCGGGCCGCGCAGCGTCTTGTGCGTGGTCGAGGTCACCACATGGGCGTGCGGCACCGGGTTCGGGTACTGCCCCGCCGCAATCAGACCCGCGTAGTGGGCCATGTCCACCATCAGGTAGGCGCCGACCTCATCGGCGATGGCGCGGAAGGCCGCGAAGTCGAGGCTGCGCGGATAGGCCGAGGCACCCGCCACGATCAGCTTCGGACGCTCGGCCAGGGCCTTCTCGCGGACCTTGGCTATGTCGATCAGATGGGTGTCGGGCTCGACCTCGTAGGAGACCACCTTGAACCACTTGCCCGACATGGTCACGGGCGAGCCGTGCGTCAGGTGCCCGCCATGGGCCAGCGACAGGCCCATGATGGTGTCGCCGGGCTGCAGCAGCGCCAGGAACACCGCCTGGTTGGCCTGGGCGCCCGAATGGGGCTGCACGTTCACATGCGCCGCGCCGAACAGTTGCTTCAGCCGCTCGCGGGCGATCTCCTCGACTTCGTCCACGAACTCGCAGCCGCCGTAATAGCGCTTGCCGGGATAGCCCTCGGCATACTTGTTCGTCAGGACCGAGCCTTGGGCGATCAGCACGTCGCGGCTGACGATGTTCTCGGACGCGATCAGTTCGATCTGGTCCTGCTGGCGGGCCAGTTCGCGGCCGATGGCGGCGGCGACGGCGTTGTCCGTCAGCCCGGTGGTGTTGGTGTCGAGCATTCTCATCTCCCTCAAGGGCCAGGCGCCCGGATCGGTTCTACCGCCATGCCGCCCAAGAGCGGCGGTAGCGATGCGTCACAAGACCGGAAGCTTCACGTCACGGAAAAGGTGGCGCCGCAAAGGCGGCGCGCACCGGATCAGACGGCGCGGGGCTTGCGCTCCAGCGCGCCCCGGGTCAGGCGGTCCACCAGGATCGCGACCGCGACGATGGCAAGGCCCGCGCGCAGGCCCAGGCCCATCTCCATCCGGGTCAGGCCGCGCGTCACCTCGGCCCCCAGACCGCCCGCGCCGACCAGGCCTGCCAGCACGACCATGGCCAGCGACAGCAGGATGCACTGGTTCAGGCTAACCAGAAGCGTAGGTTTGGCTGCGGGAAGCTCGATCTTCCACAGGATCGTCGAGGGTTTCGCGCCAATGGCTTGGCCCAGTTCCTTCAGGTCGTTCGGAACCCCGCGAAAGGCCAGCGTGGTCAGGCGCAGCATCGGCGGGATGCCATAGACGATGGTGGCGATGATCGCGGGCACGCGTCCCAGGGAAAAGATCATCACCGCCGGGATCAGGTAGACCCAGGGCGGCACCGTCTGCATCACGTCCAGGATGGGACGCAGCGCGGCTTCCACCCGCCGACGGCGGGCGGCGAGGATGCCCAGCGGAAAGGCGATGGCGACAGCGATGGCCACGGCCACCACGACCAGGGCGATGGTCTGCATGGATGCCTCCCACAGGCCCGCCAGCCAGCAGAAGCCCAGGCAGAAGGCGGCAAGGATCGCCACGCGCAGTCCCGCCGCGAAGAAGGCGGCTGCGACCACTATGGCGATGACGGCGAAGGCAGGCAGCACCAGCAGGGCGGCTTCGATGCCGCCCAGAACGGCCTCGATCACGCGGGTGATCAGGGCGAAGACGCCGTGGAAGTTGGCGTTCAGCCAGTCGATCACGGGGGCAAGGAAGGCGCCGGGATTGAACTCCATCACGATTTCCTCGCTGCGGCCTGGGTCAGGCGGTCCAGAAGCATGGTCAGAACGACAATGGCGATCGAGGCGTTGATCGAGGTCGCGATGTCCAGCGTGCGGATCGCGCCATAGATCGTCTCGCCCAGGCCGCCCGAGCCGACGATGCCGGCGATGACCACCATCCCGAAGGCCATCATCAGGCTCTGGTTGATGCCGGCCATGATGGACGGCACGGCGAAGGGCAGCCGGATCTTGAAGAACATCTGTGCGCGGCTGGCGCCGACCGCCTGGCCCAGTTCCAGGAACTCGTTCGGGGTCTGGCGGATGCCAAGCGCGGTCAGGCGGATCGCGGGCGGCATGGCGACGATCACGGTCGCGACCAGGGCGGTCGCGGGACCAAAGCCCAGCAGCGCGATCGCAGGCAGCAGGTAGATGTAGGGCGGCAGGGTCTGGATCAGGTCAAGGGCCGGAGTCAGGGCACGGTCCAGTCGCGGCATCAGCCCGGCGAGGACACCCAGGGGCAAGCTGATCGCAAGCGCGATCACGCTGGCCGCGATCACCAGCGCCAGGGTCTGCATGGTTTCCGGCCACAGGCCCATGGCGGCGCAGGCGACAAGGGCCACCGCGCCGCCGATCCCGAAGCCCAGGCCAAGGGCACGCCAGCCGATCAGCCCCGCGATGATCGCCATGGCCCAGAAGGGCGGCAGCATCAGCAGCCACAGGATGCCGTCGTAAAGCCCCTCCAGGATGACGCGGATGCCGTCGAAGATGAAGGCGGCGTGGTCCGACAGCCAGAACAGCGCCTCATCGACCACGGTGTCGAAGGTTGTGACAAAGCTTTCCATGGGCTATGCCGCCGCACGGACTTCAGGTTCGCCCCGCACGCCCAGAAGCAGGCTGCGGGTGGTGACGACGCCCACGATGCCGCCGCCGTCGGCGATGGCGATGGCGTCGCTGCCGGTGCCGGTGATCTTGCCGATCAGCATGTCGATGTCGGCCTCGGGCGAGCAATGGGGCAGGCCGTCCAGCGACAGGCCCGGCGACTGGCGGCGCCATTGGTCGACCGGCACCATCACCGAATGCGCCTTGACCAGGTGCAGGCGGGAAATGCCCGCGACGAAATCCGCGACATATTGGTCGGCGGGGTTCATCACGATCTGCTCGGCGGTGCCTTCCTGGATGATCACGCCGTCCTTCATGATGGCGATGCGGTCGCCGATGCGGATCGCCTCGTCCAGGTCGTGGGTGATGAAGACAGCCGACTTGCCCAGATCCTTGGTCAGCTGCCGGAACTCGTCCTGCAACTGGCGGCGGATCAGCGGGTCAAGGGCGCTGAAAGGTTCGTCCATCAGGATGATCTCGGGGTCCGAGGTCAGCGCCCGGGCCAGGCCCACGCGCTGCTGCATCCCGCCGGACAGTTCGCGCGGAAAGCGGCTTTTCCAGTCGGACAGGCCGACCTTGGCAAGCGCGGCCTCGGCGGCGCGGTTGCGCTCGTCGCGGGGCACGCCCTGGACCTCAAGCCCGAAGGCGGCGTTTTCAAGGACGGTGCGCTGCGGCAGAAGGGCGACGGACTGGAACACCATGCCGATGTGGCGGGCGCGGGTTTCGCGCAGGGTGGCGGCGTCCATGGTGGCAATGTCGCGGCCCTTGACCAGGACCTTGCCGAGGCTCGGTTCGATCAGCCGGTTCAGCAGCCGGATCAGGGTGGACTTGCCGGACCCCGACAATCCCATGATGCAGAAGATCTCTCCCCGAAGGACCTGAAGCGTTGCATCAGATACGCCGACGACGCAGTTGTATTCCTTCAGGATTTCCCGCTTGGTCAAGCCGCGTTCCGCGATAGACCGGATCGCCTCGGCGCTGCGTTCGCCGAAGACCTTCCAGACCGACTGGCAGTCGATCAGAACCTCGTTGCTTTCCATATCCACCCTGTTGTTCTTGTTGGCCAGAAGGCGGGCGGCCACCTGGGCCGCCCGGTCGTGCTCAGTAGGACTTGATGTTGCTCCAGCGTTCGACCAAGTCGGCGTGGGCGGCGATCCAGTCGGCGATCGCCTCGTCCATGGTCTTGCCGTCGTTCACGGCCGCGTTGATCGCGGTGATGTCGGCCAAGGGCACGTAGACGCTGGCGATGGCTTCGCGGGCCTCGGGGTTCTCGGCCGAGAAGCCGTCCTGACCGATCCAGTAATAGCTCTGCGGGGGCGGGAAGACGCCCTTGGGATCGGCCAGGTACTTGATGTCGAACTTCTGCGCCATCCAGGACGGTTCCCAGATGGTGACGGCGATCCATTCCTGGCGGTCGGTCGCGGCCTTCAGCGCGGCGGTCATGGCGGCGGTGCTGCCTTCGACCAGTTGCAGGTCCAGGCCGTATTCGGACACGGCATTCGCGGCATCGCGCATCAGGCCCGATCCCGGTTCGATGCCCACGATCTTGCCGCCGAACTTGTCGGCGTTCTCGTTCAGCTGCTCCAGCGAATCGACGGGCACGTATTTCGGCACCGCGATGCCCTGGTACAGCCCGTGCGACACGGGCGAGATCTTCTCCAGCCGGTTCTTGTTGCGCTGCCAGTAATCATGGGCGACATAGTCCGTCTGCGAGGCCAGGATCTGCACGTCGCCCTTGGCCAGCGCGGCATAGGCGATGCCCCATTCGGAAAACTCGGTCACCTCGACGGTGAAGCCCTTGTCCTCCAGCACCTTCTTGGTGATGCCGGTGATGGGCGTCAGGTCTTCCCAGGACAGGGTGCCCATCTGGATCACCTTGTCGTCCTGCGCCATCGCCGGGGCGGCAAGCCCCAGGGCGACGGCCCCGGCCATGATCGCGTTGAAGATCGTGCGCATGGATATCCTCTCTGTTTGTCCAATCGTCGGCCCGCGGCGATCCGGCGCCGCGCGAGAGGCGCGCGGCGGACGGGGCCCGGCCCGTGTGCTGGTTTCTGGTGATCGGGGTCGTCCTCGGGTTCCCCGACCGGGATTCCCCGTCCCGGCTGTCACCGGTTATCCGTCATGGGTCGCCGCTGGGGCAAACGAGAATATCCTGCGGCGCTGCATTAGAAATTCTAGCGCAACGCCCTAGAGCTTCAGCGAGGCCAGCATGTGATCGACAAAGCCCGCCACGCTGGGCCGCTTCAGCGATTTCTGGCGGCAGTTCAGGAAATTGCCGCGTCCGATGGTCAGTTGCCCCGGATGCGCCAGGACCAGCCTGCCCTCGCGGATGGGGGCGCGGACCATGTGCTGCCAGCCCAGCATCACGCCCTCGCCCGCCAGGGTCGCGGCCATCAGCAGGTTCACCTTGTTCGTGGACAGGCTGGAGGGTGCCCCGGTCCATGTCGCGCCCTGCGCTTGGAACCATTCCTTCCAGCCTAGGGGATGCCAGCCGATGGCCTCGGCGGACCAATGGCGGTCGTGCAGGTGCAGCAGGTTCACGCGATTCAGGCTGTCAGGCTCGGCAAAGGGGCCATGAGCTTCCAGGAAAGCCGGGGTGCAGACGGGTTGCGCCACCTCGGGGAACAGGAAATGCAGTTCCTCGCCCACCTCGCAGCGTTCGTTGCCGCAGAGGATCGACAGGTCCACTTCGGAATAGTTGCGCAGGGTGTCGTCGGCGTCGGATGCCAGCACCACGAAGCCGATCTCGGGGTGGTTGTCGCGGAAGCTGTCGATCAGCGGCTTCAACCAGAAGCTTGCCATGGCATCGGTGGCCGAGACGGTGATCGTTTCCGGCCCTTCCTCTCCGGCGATCACCGACACGGCGGCGCTGATCGTGTCCAGGCCGTCGCTGACGGCGGCGTAAAGGCTGATCCCTTCCGGCGTCAGTTCCAGCGCGTTGTGCTTGCGCAGGAACAGGTCCACCCCCAGCGCGCGTTCCAGCAGCCGCACCTGTTGGCTGATCGCGCCCTGCGTGACGTTCAACTCGCGCGCCGCCAGCGTGAAGCTGAGATGCTTTGCCGCCACCTCGAATGTCGCGAAGGACCCGAGCGAGGGCAGGTAGCGGCGCTTGATCGGCGGCATGGCGGCGGGATCCCCTTGTTGACGGGGGATCACTCTAGCCGGGCTTGCCATTCTTTCCAACGCATATAGGCATTGGCGCCGATGGTGTCGAAGGGATGGGGCGGCAGGCGCACGGGTTCCGCCTCGGCGGTGAAGAAGGCGGTGATGTCGCTTTGCCGCCCCGTCGCCAGTTCGGCGGCGCCGATGCCGGTCAGCGTGCCCCGCGCGGTGCCAAGCCCGTTCTGGACGCAGGCGGCGTAAAGCCCCGGTTCCAGTTGCCGCATGACCGACACGTTGTTGCGCGCCAGGCACAGGTGGCCCGACCAGGAATATTCGAAACGCACGCCCTTGAGCATCGGAAAGCGGTCGTCGAACTTTTTCCGCATCGCCCGCACGGTGCGCGCCAGATCGCCCGCGCTGGTCTGCATGTCGGGCCGGTAGTATCCGCCCTGCCGGATCACGATGCGGTTGCCGCCCTGCGCCGGGCCGATGCGGCGCACGGTGGTGCCCATCGGGTCGGCGGGCGTCGCGCCCCAGCATTCATGCCCGCCAAGCGCGCGGAGGGCATCCGGGGACAACTCCTCGGTCATGCAGGCGTTCAGCATTACATGCATCAGCCGCCCGCGCTTGAAGCCGAAGCTTTCCAGATGGCCGTTGTTGGCCATGATGACTTTGGGCGCGCGGATCTCGCCCCGCTCGGTCGTCAGGCTCCAGCCGTTGCCGCTTTCGATGCGCGTGACGGGCGAGTTCTCGTAGATCCGCACGCCGTCCTGTTCCAGCCCGGCGGCGAAGCCCTGCACATACCCCGCCGGTTGCAGCATCGCCGTGCCGGGGGTGTAAAGCCCGCCCTTGTAGTAGCTGCTGCCCGTGATCTCTCGCATCGCCTGCGCGTCCAGCATCTCGTGCGGCTCGTTCAACTCGCGCAGGTGGGCGGCATAGTGGATGTTGCCCTCGATGCCGGGTTTCGATGCGGCGGCGTTGATCTTGCCGGTCCGTTGGAAATAGCCCTCGGGAATGGCATAGTCCTCGACCGCCTGTCCGGCGAAGTCGATGGCCTTGCGGTTCAGATTGGTCAACTGCCGGTCGTGGCTGTCCCCTGCCCCGGCATAGTCGCCCGAGGTCAGTTCGTGCGGCAGGTCGATCATGAAGCCCGAATTGCGCCCGGTGCCGCCTTCCGAGATCCGCGCCGCGTCCAGGATGGCGATATCCAGGCCGGGGTCGATCTGCTTCAGCCGCCGGGCGGCGGACAGGCCCGCGAACCCGCCGCCGATGATGGCGATGTCGCAGCCCGCCTGCCCTTCCAGCCGCGCGCGGGGCGCGACCGGCGGCAGGATCACGCTCCACCCGGCGGGGCCGTTGAAGACGGGGGTGCGGCTGGCGTCGTGCCGGGCCATCAGTCCACGCCCGCGTCCGAGTTGTCCGTCAGGTCCAGCCAGATGGTCTTCAGCTGGGTGTACTGGTCATGGGCGTGGATGGAATTGTCCCGTCCGCCGAAGCCCGACTGCTTGTAGCCGCCGAAGGGGGTGGTGATGTCGCCCTCGCCGAAGCTGTTGACCGTCACCGTCCCCGCCCGCAGCATCCGCGCGCCGCGCAGCGCCCGCTTGCCGTTGGCGGTGAAGATCGAGGCCGCCAGCCCGTATTCGGTGTCGTTGGCGACCGCGATGGCTTCCTCGAAGCTGCCGACCTGGATGACGGTCAGGATCGGGCCGAAGATCTCCTCGACCGCCAGCCTGGAATCGCGCGCGGTCTGGACGATGGTCGGCTCGATGAAGCCTTCCTTGACGATGTTGCCGCCCAGCAGGATCTTTTCGCTCTGCGCCGCTTCCAGGTAGCCGGAGACCTTGCCGAAATGCGCGGGGCTGACCAGGGCGCCGACGCGGACCTGAGGGTCCAGCGGGTCGCCCACGATCCATTCGCGGGCGTGCGCCTCGACCCGTTCCATCAGCCTGTCCTGGATGTCGCGGTGCACGATCAGGCGCGAGCCGGCGGAACAGTTCTGCCCCATGTTCCAGAAGGCGCCGTTGACGACATGGGCGGCGACGGCATCCAGATCCTCGGCGTCGTCCAGGACGATACAGGGGTTCTTGCCGCCCAGTTCCAGCACGACCTCCTTGAGGTTGCTGTCGGCGGAATAATGCAGGAAGCGGCGGCCCGTGACGGTCGATCCGGTGAAGCTGACCATGTCCACGTCCGGGTGGCGGCCCAGCGGCTCGCCCACATCCGCGCCCGATCCGGTGACGACGTTCAGCACCCCGCGCGGCAGCCCGGCCTCGGCCGCCAGTTCCGCGACGCGCAGCGCCGTCAGCGAGGTTTCGGCGGCTGGCTTCACGACCACCGAGCAACCGGCGGCCAGGGCAGGCCCGATCTTCCAGGCCAGCATCAGCAGCGGAAAGTTCCAGGGCAGCACCAGGCCCACGACGCCCACCGGTTCCCGCACGATCATGGCGATGTGGTTGTCGGACGCGGGCGCCACCTGGTCATAGATCTTGTCGATCAGTTCGGCGTGCCACTTGATGACGTGGATCGTTTCCGGCACGTCCACGGTCTCGCAGTCATAGATGGTCTTGCCCGCGTCGATGCTTTCCAGCACCGCCAGTTCGCGCGCGTTCCGTTCCATCAGCTTGGCAAGCTTGATCAGCACGTCCTTGCGCTCGGCCGGATGGAGGCGCGACCAGCGGCCGTCCTCGAAGGCTTCGCGGGCCTTCTCGACGGCCAGATCCACGTCGGCGGCATTGCAGGCGGCGACCTCGGTCAGCGCCTCGCCCGTGGCGGGGTTCGTGGTGGTGAAGGTCTTGCCGCTGATCGCCGGGCGGAAGCCGCCGTCGATGAAGGCGTTCTGCGGCAGCACCAGCGACGCGGCGATGGACTTGTATTCCTCGGTGGTCAGAAGATCGCTCATCTCAGTTGCCTTCCGTGATCGCCTTGACGGTGGTTTTCAGCGTGCGGATCACCTGTTCCAGCGCGCGCTTCTCATCCTTGTTCAGCCCCTTCAGCGGCGGGCGCATCGGCCCGGCGCGCAGGCCGGTGACCTCGACCCCGTGCTTGACGCACTGGATGAACTTGCCGCCCTGTTCCAGGACCCGCATCAAGGGCAGCATCGCCGACATGATCCGGCGGCCCTTGTCGAAGTTCCCCTCGACCGCGCAGGCCTGATACAAGGCGATGTGTTCTTCCGGCAGCAAGTTCGATCCCGCGCAGATCCAGCTTCGCGCGCCCCAGGCAAAGAACTCCAGCGCCTGGTCATCCATGCCGCAGGACATCTGGATATGCGGATAGTCGCGCGCCAGCAGATGCACCCGGTTGATGTCGCCCGAGCTTTCCTTGATGCCGATGACGTTCTTGGACCGGCCGACGCGATCCAGGAAGGTGGTGCCCATCTCGACCGACATGCGGCCGGGATAGTTGTAAAGGATGATCGGCAGGCCGCAGGCGCGGTCGATGGCCAGCGCGTTCAGGGCGTTTTCCTGTTCGGTGGGCACCGAATAGGGCGGCGTGCCCAGCAGGATCGCGTCCGCGCCCATGTCGCGCGCGCCTTCGGCCAGGGCGATGCTGTCGGGCGTGCGCATGGCCCCGGTGCCGACGATCACCGGCAGGCGGCCGTTCGTGCGTTCGGTGATGAAGCGCGCGAGTTCCAGCCGTTCCTCGACCGTCTCGGCATAGTTCTCGCCCGTGGAGCCGCCCGAGATGAGGCCATGGACGCCCGCGTCGATCAGGCGTTCGATCAGCTCGGCAAGCGCGTCGAGGTCGAATGACCCGTCCGCATGGAATGGCGTGATCAGCGGGGTATAGATGCCTTCCAGCACCATCCGGGGGGTCATTGGGCGCGGCCTCCTGTCCAGCAAGCGGTGACGGCTACAGCTACGCCCGGCATGGCAAGTCCCGCAAAGGAGAATATTGTCGGGCAGCGCATTAGGAAAACGAGGGGTGCCTGCTGCCAAGCCGCTTTTCCAAGGCCGTTGCGACCGAACGACCCCGCGCCGGCAGCATCCAAGGACCCACACGGATCTGTTTGCGCACGCGTTCGTCGGATCGGCGGTGCGGCAGGCGGGCCAGGATGCGCAAGACCGGTCCTTGCCCCGAGCGTGTCCTGCGTGTGCCCCGTTGCCTCGGTTGCCTTGGGAAGGGGAATGCCGCGAACGACGGCAATCCGGCTGCGGACGTCGTCCTTGGTGGCGGACGGGCGGCGCCGGTGCGGGACACGCCGATCCCTTGCCGCCAAGACAACGCATCACCCGGGACGGCGGGCAAGCATTTGATCCGCATCAAACACAATGTCGCGCAAAGAACTATGATGCCACGTATCATACGTTAAGAAATGCTTTGGTGGCGCCAGTATGTTACTGTTAATCCTGTTGTAAACGGTGGACCGCCAAGGCGGACGGAACAGGGAGAGGGGATCATGAATGACCATCCCATCGGTTCGGAAGAACAGGTTCGTGCCGAACTCAACCACGTTCTTCGCGCCCCCAGCTTCCAGGCGACGGACCGCAACCATCGCTTTCTGGCATACGTCGTCGAGGAGACGCTGGCCGGACGGGGCGAGCGGATCAAGGCCTACAGCATCGCCACGGACGTGTTCGGGCGCGACGACAGCTTCGACCCGCTCCAGGACCCCATCGTCCGCATCGAGGCAGGCCGGCTTCGCCGCGCGCTGGAACACCACTATCTTGCCGCGGGCAGCCTGACCGGCATCCGCATCACCATCCCCAAGGGCACCTACATTCCTGCCTTCGAAGCGCCGGAACCGGCCCCTTCCGTGCCGGCGTCGGCGCCCCTGGACCTTCACATGAAGGCCCCGCATGTCATGGTTCGCGCCTTCGAACAGCACTGCTGGGCCGCGGACTGGCCCGACCTGGGGCGGACCCTGACGCTGCAGGTCATCTCGGCGCTCACCAGGTTCACCGAGCTTTTCGTGTATGGCTTCGGGACCAGCATGGCGCTGTCCGAGGCCCACAGCGCCCCGAGGGTCGAGATCGACTATGAACTGACCGGCAACCTGACGATCACCAGAACCTCGATCCGGGCCGAGTTCCTTCTTCAAAATGTCCGGGAAGGACGCTTCTTCTGGTCGCACAGCATCGAACGGGTCATCGGCCAGTCGCTCGATCCCAGCGAACTCGTGGCGGTCTGCGGCGCAATCGCCGGGGAAGTGGCGTCGATCATCGCGCAACGCGACGGGATCATGGACGGGCAGGCCAGGGAAATGGCCGGCGAGATGCCCACGCAGTTCGCGGCCTATCACAAGCTCATCGAGTTCCAGGACTACTGGCGCACCGTCGACCTGGGGCGCTTCGAGCCGCTGCGCCAGGATCTGGAAAGGGTCATCGCCGAGGACCCGCGATTTGCGGGGGCACATGCCTGCCTGTCGCTGCTCTACAGCGATGCGGTGCGATACGGGCTCGACTGCGGACCCGAGCATCCCCGGCCGATCGAGCGCGCCCTTCTGCTGGCCCGGCGCGCCGTCCAGCTTGCCCCGATGTCCGGGCGGGCCCGTCATGCCCTCGGCGTGGCCGAGTGGTTCTCGGGCCAGCCGGGCAAGGCCCTTGAAACCCTCAGGGTTGCCTGCGAACTCAACCCCAACGACAGCGAACTCAACGCCGAATTCGGTTTCCGCTGTGCGATGCGCATGGAATGGGACGTCGGGGTCCCGCTTCTGATTTCGTCCTTCCAGCGCAATCCGCAGCAAAGCGTCCAATACCACATCGGGCTTTTTCTGTATCGTTTCGCGATGGGAGACTACGAACAGGCGCAGCAGGAGGCCATGGCGGCGATCGCCCCCGCCGACGTCCATCCCCATCCTCACATCGCCTGTGCCGCCGCGCTGATCCGGCTTGGACGGCACGGGGAAGCGTCAGCCCATCTCGCAAGGGCCGAGGCGATCGCGCCCGGCATCCTCGACAGGCTGCACGACGACCTCAGCGCCCGCCAGATCCATCCCGACCTCGTGGCCAAGCTGGTCCTGACCCTGGACCCCTCGCGCAACGGCGTGGCGGTGCTGCGGCAACGGGGGGCATCCCAGCGCCACTAACAGTAACTTACCCGCCAGCATTAGACTGTCGGGCTTGCAGGCCTAAGCTGGCGGAGAAGACCGTTTCGGAGAGAGACTCATGGAAGTCGTGGAAGAAGCCGGTGCCCTGCACCCCGCCGGCACGGCGCATCTGCCCTTCTTCATCACCCCGCCCGGACAGACCGACTGGCTTCTGATCGCGATGATGCTGCTTCTGGTCGGCGCGGTCATCGGCATCGGCGTCTTCTACCTGAAGCTGCACGCCTTGCCCGAGCACATGGCCCACCGGGGGCAGAAGCTGCAGTACGAACTTGTGGCCGTCCTCGGGCTGCTGGCGCTGTTCACGCACAACCACATCTTCTGGATCGTCGGCCTGCTTCTGGCAATAATCCCGATCCCGGACTTCATCACCCCCATCACCTCGATGGCGCATTCGCTGGGCCGGATGGCCGACAGGGTGGACGGACCCGTGGCGGACCCGTCTCCGCCCACCCCGACCGTCCCCGTCCCCGTCGCCGCCGAGCGGGGGTCCGGACATGCTTGAACTTCTTCTGTGCTCCAGCATCACGATCCTGCCGGATTTCCTTTACCGGCGCTATGTCCAGGGCAAGCGCGTCGGCAGGGAAATCAACCTGTTCTCGGTCTGGTACGAACTTCGCTGGGGCATCACGCTCTGTCTGATCCTGACGGTCAGCCTGATCACGACGATCTTCTACTTCCATCCCTCGACGCACGCCGCCATCTCGGTCTTCCGCACCGTCACGATCCTTCCCGAGACGAACGGCCGGGGCGAAGCGGTCCTGTTCATTGAACGGCGTGACCGGAAAGGACAGCAGGCCCGTGCGGATGATCTCGCGCAGGTGGTCGGGGGCGATCATGGCGGTGTCCTTCATTGCAGATCCTCGGGCAAAAGCGCTTGGGGGAAGTTCTGGTAGGCGACGGGGCGCAAGAAGCGGCGGATCGACAGCGTGCCGACCGAGGTCGCGCCGAAGTTCGTGGAGGCCGGGTAAGGCCCGCCATGGACCATGCTGTCCACCACCTCGACGCCCGTGGGAAAGCCGTTGACCAGCACCCGGCCCGCTTTGCGCTCCAGCACCGGGCGCAGCGTTTGCGCGTCGGCCAGATCGGCGTCGTCCATATGGATCGTGGCGGTCAACTGGCCCTCAAACCCCTTGGCCAGCCGCAGCATGTCGTCCACATCGCGGACGCGGACCACCAGGCCCAGCGGACCGAAGACCTCCTCGCCCAGGGCGTGGTCCTGGAGGTAGGCTTCGGCGGTGGTTTCATACAGGTTCGGGCTGGCCTGGCGGTCGCGGCTGTCGGTGGACAGGACCGGGGTGACGGAGTTGCGCGTCTCGAACCGTTCGCGGCCTTCGCGATAGGCCCGCGCGATGCCGTCGGTAAGCATGGTCTGCGGGGCCACGCCCTCCAGTCCCGCCTTGGCGGCGGCGACGAAGCGGTCGGCATCGGCGCCGTCGACGACGACCGCGATGCCGGGATTGGTGCAGAACTGGCCCGCGCCCATGGCCAGGCTAGCGGCCCAGCCCTTGCCCAGATCTTCGGCCCGCGCCTTCACGGCGTGCGGCAGCAGGAACATCGGGTTGACGCTGCCCAGTTCGCCGAAGAACGGGATCGGCTCGGGGCGCTGCGCGCAGAGGTCGAACAGCGCGCGCCCCCCGGCCAGCGACCCGGTGAAGCCCACGGCCTTGATCAGCGGGTGTTGCACCAGAGCGGTGCCCACCTCGCGGCGCCCGCCCTGGATCAGGCTGAACACGCCGGGATGTACGCCGGTCTTTTTAATGGCGGCATGGACCGCCTCGGCCACGATCTCGCCGGTGCCGGGATGGGCGCTGTGCCCCTTGACCACCACCGGGCAGCCAGCGGCCAAGGCGGCGGCGGTGTCGCCGCCCGCGGTCGAGAAGGCCAGCGGGAAGTTCGAGGCGCCGAACACCGCGACCGGGCCGATGGGCCGCTGCACCATGCGGATCTCGGGGCGCGCGGCGGGCTGGCGGTCGGGCATCGCCGCGTCATGGCGGCGGTCCAGATGGTCGCCCTTGCGAATATGCTCGGCAAACAACCGCAACTGACCGGTGGTGCGGCCGCGCTCGCCGTTCAGCCGCGCTGGGGGCAGGCCGGTCTCGGCGGTGCCGATGGCGGTGATCGCCTCGGCGCGGGCCTCGATCTCGTCTGCGATGGCGTCCAGGAAGGCGGCGCGGGTTTCGCGCGAGGCCTGGCCATAGGACCAGAATGCCTCCTCGGCCGCCTCGCAGGCGCGGTTCACCAGTTCGACCGTGCCCATGCTGAACTCGTGGACCGGGCCAGTGGCGGGCTCATTGGGGAAGCGGGTCTCGGTGCCGACCCAGAAGCCTGCGATCAGGTGCTTGCCGTGGGGGGTGAAGGTCATCGGAAGTCCTTTCGTCGTCGTGGCGCGGACCGGATGCCCCGGCCCACCGGGAGGGTCAGCGGCCGGTGCGGGCACGCCATTCCTCGTATTTCTTCTGGTTCTCGTCCTTGGTGCAGGGGTAAAGCCCGATGATCGCCGCGCCGCCCTGGACCTGTTCCAGTACGAAATCCTCGAAGCTTTCCATGCCGGTGCATTCGTCCGCGATCTCGTCGGCCAGATGGGCGGGGATCACCATCACGCCGTCCTTGTCGCCCACCATGATGTCGCCGGGAAACACCGGCGCATCCCCGCAGGAGATCGGCACGTCGATGTCCAGCGCCTCGTGCAGCGTCAGGTTCGTGGGCGCCGAGGACTTGGCGAAGTACGCGGGCATGTCCAGCTTGCCGATGCCTTCGGCGTCGCGCATGCCCGCATCGGTCACGACCCCCGCCGCGCCCCGCAGCGCCAGCCGCGTGATCAGGATGGAACCGGCCGTCGCGGCGCGGGCGTCCTTGCGCCCGTCCATGACCAGGACATGGCCCGGCGGGCAGGTCTCGATCGCCACGCGCTGCGGATGGTCGGCGTTGCGGAAGACGGTGATCGGGTTGCGATCCTCGCGCGCGGGAATGTAGCGCAGCGTGAAGGCGGGGCCGACCATGTTCTCGTCCTTGGGGGCGACGGGGACGACGCCCTGAATGAACTGGTTGCGCAGGCCGCGTTTATACAGCGCCGTGGCAATGGACGCGGTGGAAACCTTTTTCAGCTTGGCGCGAGTTTCGTCGGACAGGGTCATGATGGCTCCTCAGAAGATGTCGGGCTCGCCCGCCGCGCGGCCGAAGTCGGTTTGCAGGAAATCGAAGTCGCAGCCCTGGTCGGCCTGCGTCACGTGCTGCAGGAACATCCAGCCATAGCCGCGTTCGAACCGGGGCCGTGGCGGCGTCCAGGCGGCGCGGCGGCGCTCCAGCTCGGCCTCGTCCACCAGCATGTCCAGCCGCCGGTTCGGCAGGTCCAGTCGCACGGTATCGCCGTTCCGCAACAACGCCAGCGGCCCGCCGACATAGCTTTCGGGCGCGACATGCAGGATGCAGGCGCCGTAGGAGGTCCCGGACATGCGCGCGTCCGAAATCCGCAGCATGTCGCGGTGGCCCTGCTTGATCAGCGCCTTGGGGATCGGCAGCATCCCCCATTCGGGAAAGCCCGGCCCGCCCTGCGGACCCGCGTTGCGCAGGACCATGACGTGATCGGGCGTCACCTCCAGGTTTTCGTCATCCACGGCGGCCTTCATCTCGGGGTAGCTGTCGAAGACAAGGGCCGGGCCTTCGTGGACATGAAAGCGCGGGTCGCAGGCGGCGGGCTTGATCACCGCGCCGTCGGGGCACAAGTTGCCCTTCAGCACCGCCAGCGATCCTTCGTGATAGACCGGGTTCGACAACGGGCGGATGACATCGTCGTTATAGACGACCGCGCCCTCCAGGTTCTGGCCTAGGGTCTTGCCCGTGACGGTCAGCGCGTCGCAGTCCAGCCGGTCGGTGATCTGCGTCATCAACGCCCGCAGCCCGCCCGCGTAATAGAAATCCTCCATCAGGTAGTCCTTGCCCGAGGGGCGGACATTGGCGATCAGCGGCGTGGTGCGGCCAAGCGCGTCCAGGTCGTCCAGCGACAGGGCGATGCCCGCGCGCCGCGCCATGGCAATCAGGTGGACGACCGCGTTGGTGGAACAGCCGGTGGCCATGGCCACGATGGCGGCATTCCGGACCGCGCCTTGGGTGACGATCTTGTCGGGGGTCAGATCCTCCCACACCATCTCGACCGCGCGGCGGCCGCAATCGGCGCCCATGCGCTGGTGGTTGGCGTCCACGGCAGGGATGGACGACGCGCCCGGCAGCGTGATGCCCATGGCGTCGGCGATCGCGGTCATGGTGGACGCGGTGCCCATGGTCATGCAGACCCCGGCAGACCGCGCGATGCCCCCTTGCAGCCCGATCCATTCCTGGTCGGTGATGTTGCCCGCGCGGCGTTCGTCCCAGTATTTCCAAGCGTCCGACCCCGACCCCAGGATGCGCCCGGCATAGTTGCCGCGCAGCATCGGCCCGGCGGGCAGGTAGATCATCGGGATGCCCGCGCTGATCGCGCCCATCACCAGCCCCGGCGTGGTCTTGTCGCAGCCGCCCATCAGCACCACGCCGTCCAACGGGTGGGACCGGATCATCTCCTCGGTCTCCATCGCCAGCATGTTGCGATACAGCATCGAGGTGGGCTTGGTGAAGCTTTCGTCGACCGACAGCGACGGCATCTCGACCGGAAGGCCGCCGCCCTGAAGAACGCCGCGCGCCACGTCCTTAGCGCGTTCGCGGAAATGGGAATGGCAGGTGTTCAGTTCGGACCAGGTGTTCAGGATGCCGATGACCGGCTTGCCGTGGAAATCCGCCTCGCCATAGCCAAGCTGCATCATACGCGACCGATGCCCGAAGCTGCGCAGGTCATCGGGTGCGAACCATCGGGCCGACCGAAGATCGGCGGCTGTTTTCCTGATCGACATGATCTCTCCTCCGTGTCGGGCACCGCCCAACTGTTCATACTAATATTTCATTTCACGCGGTATATCAATCCCTTTATGATCGTGGATGCAGGCCGTATCTGACCTGCACGATGGAAGGAGAGCGGCATGGCAATCTCGATCGCGGCCAGCCTTGGATTGATGGAAACGCTTGCACCGGGTGCCGGAGGAACGGTTCAGCGCGTGTATGAAAGCCTGCGCAAGCGGATCATCACGCTGGACCTGCCGCCCGACACGACGCTGACCCGCACCGAGTTGACCGAGCATTACGGCGTCAGCCAGACGCCGATTCGCGAGGCCTTGCAGCTTTTGCGGCAGGAGGGGCTGGTCATGGTCTTTCCGCAGTCGAAGACCGTGGTGACCCGCATCGACGTGCCGCAGACCTACGAGGCGCATTTCCTGCGCGTCGCCCTGGAAACCGAGGTGTGCCGCAGGCTGGCCACGGAGGGCAACGAGGGCGTGCTGACCCGCGCCGCCTCGATCATCCGGATGCAGGAGGCGGTCGCCGACGATCCCAGCCAGATCGCCGTGTTCCAGGAACTGGACGAACTGTTCCACCAGACTTTGTTCGCGGGCCTGGGCCGGACGGGCCTGCACCAGTTGGTCCGCGAACGGTCCGGTCATCTGGAACGTATCCGCCGCCTGCATCTGCCGGAAAAGGGCAAGGTGCTAAACATCCTGGCCGGCCATCGGGCCATCGTCGCGGGCATCGGCAGCGGCGATCCCCAACAGGCCATGGCCGCCATCCGCGACCATCTGAGCCAGACCGTCGCCAAGGTGGAAGATCTGCGCCGGGAATTTCCGCAATACTTCGCGTGAGGATCCGCGACCCGCATCGCAGGTTCGGGTCCTGCGCCTGTCAAGGCCTGGCATCCGGCAAGCACATCCTTGCGATGCCGTTCCAAACCGCCAGGCCGCCCTGCTCCGAACGGCAAGCCACCAGTCAAGCCGCCCGTCAGGCGCGCGGCCTTGGGCATCGCGGCGGGGCCGCTGGCGCCTGGCGGCGCGACCTGGACCCGGTTGTGCCGGTTGGCCCGATGCCGGCCTGCCCCTCGTCGAAGGGCTCCTTGATCCGGCCAGCGGGCCGGCAGGGTTGTTCCGATCAGCCGGACGCGGGCACGACGGCAGCTTTGGCTGGCCTTCACCACGAGCAGTCCTTCGCCCTGTGTCCGGCTGCCTTACAGATCCTTGCAGAAGGCCTCGTAGAGCGCAGCCATGAGCACCTCCAGATCGGGGTCGCCGATGCGGTAGAAGATGGTCTGGCTTTCGCGGCGGGTGTCCACCATCCCGGCCTCGCGCAGTTTCGCCAGATGCTGGCTCAGCGCCGACTGGCTGAGGCCCACCGCCTGCTGCAGCGCGCTGACCGAGCGTTCGCCCTTGGTCAGTTCGCACAGGATCAGCAGGCGCTTGGCATTGGCGACAAGCGCCAGCCGCCCGGCCACGTGATCGGCGCGGTCCTGCAGGGCATGGGTCGCCCTGTCCGAAACCATTATATTAGAATTGACTGATTTAGACATGGTTAATATGTAGGCTGGAACGGCGGCTGGGGCAAGCTGCTTAGACGAAGGAGAACACCAATGGAGACCGGGATCGAGACCGCCTTCACGCCCTGGGCCTCGCTGGGGGGCGGCGTTCTGATCGGGCTGAGCGCTGTGATGGTAATGGCGCTGTTCGGCCGCATCGCCGGGATCGCCGGCATTGCGCAGGGGGCGATGGCGCTGCCCGGCGCGGCAAAGGACCGCGACTGGCGGTGGGCCTTCCTGGCCGGGCTGATCGTCGCGCCGCTGGCGGTGATGGCCCTCGGCGGGGCGGTGGCGCAGGCGGTGCCGGACAACCTCGGCGGCATGGCCCTGGCGGGGCTGCTGGTGGGCACGGGCACGGCGCTCGGCTCGGGCTGCACATCGGGGCACGGGGTCTGCGGGCTGGCGCGGCTGTCGGGCCGGTCGCTGGCGGCGGTCGCGACCTTCATGGCGGCGGGCTTTGCCACGGTCTTCGTGCTGCGCCACATCTTGGGAGGTGCGTGATGCGGGCGCTGTGGGGCTTGCTGTCGGGGCTGGTCTTCGGGTTGGGGCTGGTGATCTCGGGCATGGCCGACCCGGCCAAGGTGCTGAACTTCCTGGACCTGGCCGGAACCTGGGACCCCAGCCTGGCCTTCGTGATGGGCGGGGCCACGCTGACCGCCTTCATCGGTTACCGTCTGGTCTGGCGGCGCAAGGCGCCGGTCCTGGACCAGAGCTTCGACATTCCCCGGAGCCGCACCATCGACCGGCCCCTGCTTGTCGGGGCGGCGCTGTTCGGCATCGGCTGGGGGATCGGCGGCTTCTGCCCCGGCCCGGCCTTCACCGCCCTGCCCCTGATGGCGCCGGGCACGCTGGTCTTTCTGCCCGCGATGCTGGCAGGCCTGTGGCTGGGCGCCCGGATCAAGGCAGGCGGTTCTCTGCAAGATCGCGGCAAGATACGCCGTAGCGCAGCAAGTTGAGATGACGGCGCGCAGGATGAAATGAGCACCTTGAGCGACACGGTCATGGCTCATGCCCGCAGCGTCGGTTTTCAGGCCCGGCATGGCCTTCCCGCCCAACGGCCCGGGATCGCGACGCAATCCGCCCGGACAGACGGGCGCGAGGGGCTGGCTGACGTCCGCGCCTGCTGCCTTGCCCGGTCTTGCAACGCAAGGTGGTATCTGCCATGCGCCGGGGCGACAGCGGCCATACCGTGTTGCATTCGGATCGCCCGGTCCCTAGTCGACGCTTCGAAGGCGGTGGAACTGAAAGGCCATCCATGCTCGCCAACCCGGCAACTGCGCTTGAACTTGACCATGTGTCGCGCCATTTCGATGGCCGGGCCGTCCTGTCGGACATCTCGCTTTCGATCCCGGCCGGCAAGATCACCTGCCTTCTCGGGCAGTCGGGCTGCGGCAAGTCCACGCTGCTGAGGATCATTTCCGGCGTGGACCGCCCTGATCCGGGCGGCCGCGTCCTTGTGGGCGGAACCGAGGTTGCCGGCCCCGGCCGCTTTGTCGAGCCCGAGGACCGCCGGATCGGGTTCATGTTCCAGGACTATGCCTTGTTCCCGCATCTCAGCGTCGCCGACAACCTTGCCTTCGGCTTGCGCCATCTGTCCCGGCCCGAGCGCCGCGAGCGGGTCGCCAAAGTGGTCGAGCGGATCGGCCTTGGCCATCTGCTGGACCGCTATCCCCATTCCCTGTCGGGCGGCGAACAGCAGCGCGTGGCCCTGGCCCGGGCACTCGCCCCCCGGCCCTCCATCCTGCTGATGGACGAGCCCTTCTCGAACCTTGACCAGGGGCTGCGGGAACGGGTGCGCCGGGAAACGGTCGACATCCTGCGCGAGACCGGCACCACCGCGATCATGGTCACCCATGACCCCCAGGAGGCGCTTGCCGTCGGCGACATGATCGTGCTGATGCGAGCCGGGCGGATCGAACAGGTCGGCACGCCGTTCGAGATCTATGACCGGCCCTGCTCGGCCTACGCGGCCGAGTTCATGGGCCCCTGCAACCGCCTGACGGGCCTCTGGTCCCAGGGACGGATCGAGACGCCCATCGGCGCCTTCCGGGCCGATCTGGACATGCCGGACGGGGCATTGGCCCTTGCCTGCATCCGCCCCCAGGCGCTGTCCATCGGTCCCGACGGCCAAGGCATTTCCGCCCGCGTCATGGCCAAGACCTTTACCGGGGAAAGCGAACAGATCGACATCATGGTCCATCCCCTGGCCCAGACCCTGCGGATGCATTCCCATGTGCGCATTCCGATGGGCATCGGCGACAAGGTCAGCCTGCAGCTGAACGGCGCACAGGTCCATGTCTTCCCCGAGGAACCCGGTACCGACGATCCCCTGGATCAAAGTTGACGAAAATCATAGATTATCCTGCCCGGCCTGATGTATGACGCTTTGGAAACGTTCAGGTCACGGAAGGTCACATGAAAGCCGCACAGCTCGTTCTTCGCTCCACCCTGGCATCGGCAGCGATCCTTGCCGCAACGGGCATCGCCCATGCCCAGGAGGTGAACCTTTACACATCCCGCGAGCCGGGCCTTGTCGAACCCCTGCTGGAGGCCTTCACCAAGTCCACCGGCGTCAAGGTGAACACCGTCTTTCTCAAGGACGGGCTGGCAGAGCGCGTGGCCTCCGAGGGGGAAAGCTCGCCCGCCGACCTGCTGATGGCCGTCGACATGGGCAACCTGGCCGATCTGGTGGACAAGGGGCTGACCCAGCCCGTCGAATCCCAGGTCCTGACCGCCGCCATTCCGGAAAACCTGCGCGATCCCGGCAACCAGTGGTTCGGCCTGTCGATGCGCGCCCGCGTGGTCTATGCGGCAAAGGACCTCGAAATCGACCAGATCACCTATGAAAGCCTGGCCGATCCGGAATGGAAGGGCCGCATCTGCATCCGGTCCGGGCAGCATCCCTACAACACCGCGCTGTTCTCGGCCTTCATGTCCCATCACGACGCGGCGCAGACGGAAGAATGGTTGACGGGCCTCAAGGCCAATCTGGCGCGGCAGGCCGGCGGCGGCGACCGCGACGGGGCCAAGGACATCCTGGGCGGCATCTGCGACATCGCGGTGGCGAATTCCTATTATGTCGGCCTGATGCGCTCGGGCGCCGGCGGCGACGAGCAGCGTGCCTGGGGTGACGCGATCAAGGTCATCCTGCCCACCTTCGAGGATGGCGGCACGCATGTGAACATCAGCGGCGCGGCCGTCGCCAGGCACGCCCCGAACCGCGACCAGGCGGTGCAACTGCTGGAATACCTGGTGTCCGACGAGGCCCAGAAAATCTATGCCGAGGCGAACTACGAATATCCGGTCAGTTCCGGTGCCGCGGTCGATCCGATCATCGCGTCCTTCGGCGAACTGCAGGTCGATCCGACGCCGCTGACCCAGATCGTGACGAACCGGAAGGAGGCCAGCGCCTTGGTCGATCGTGTTGGCTTCGACAACTGAGACGGGCGGCGGGGCGCCCCCCCGCCGTCTCCTGTCCGCCATCGGTTTGCCATCCCCTGCACCGATCCTGCGCCTGCGCGGCGGTTCCTGGGCGATGGCAAGCCTGCTGATCGCGGCGCTGGTCCTTGTGCCTGTCCTGGCCCTGGCCTGGCAGGCGGTGCAGGGCTCCGAGGGCTTGTGGTCCCACCTTGCCCGTCATGTCCTGCCCCATGCCCTGGGGCAGACGGTCATTCTGATGGCCGGGGTCGGCTTTCTGACGGCGACGATCGGCACCGGGGTCGCCTGGCTGGTCACGGCCTACGACTTTCCCGGCCGCCGTTCGCTGGAATGGGCGCTGCTGCTGCCCTTGGCCGTGCCGACCTATATCATCGCCTATGTCTACCTGGACATGCTGCATCCGCTTGGGCCCTTCCAGTCGGCGGTCAGGGCGGTTCTGGGCTTTGAAAGCCCGCGCGAGTTTCGCCTGCCCGACATCCGGTCGATGACAGGGGCGATCCTGCTGCTGGGCCTCGTGCTTTATCCCTACGTCTACCTGCCGGTGCGGGCGATGTTCATGACCCAGGCCGCAAACCTGGTCGAGGTCGCCCATACTCTCGGCACCACCCGGCGCCAGATCCTGTGGCGTGTCGCGCTGCCGCTGGCGCGTCCCGCCATTGCCGTCGGAACCAGCCTGGCCCTGATGGAGACGCTGAACGACATCGGCGCATCCGAGTTCCTGGGGGTGCGGTCGCTGACGATCTCGGTCTACACGACCTGGGTCACGCGGTCCGACCTGGCCGGAGCCGCGCAGATCGCCCTGGCGATGCTGCTGCTGGTCGTGGCTCTGGTCTCGCTGGAACGATGGGCGCGCCGGAAACAGCGCTATTCCGTCACGGCGCAACGCGCCCGCAGCATGGCACGCCAGCCGCTGAAGGGCGCTGCCCGATGGATGGCGTTCTGCATCTGCCTGCTTCCCGTCGTGCTGGGCTTCATCCTGCCGGCTGTCCATCTTGCCACCGAGGCGTGGGAGCGGTTCCAGTTCGCAGGCCTGTCCGCCCGACTTCTGGCCGAGGCGCGGAACACCTTTGTGCTGTCGGCCCTGGCAACCGCCGCCGTGCTGGCGTGCGGCCTTGTCGTCGCCTATGCCGCACGCCTGTTTCCGCAACGCGGGATGCAGGTCGTCCACCGGGTCGCTTCGCTGGGCTATGCGATGCCCGGGACGATCCTGGCGCTTGGCGTCCTGATCGCGGCAGGGGGGCTGGACCGCTGGATCGGCCATGTGGCCAGGGACATGCTGGGTGTCGATCCGGGCCTGTTGCTGATCGGATCGGGACTGGCGCTCGGCTATGCCTATCTCGCGCGCTTCCTGGCGATCTCGATAGGCTCGGTCGAGGCGGGACTGACCCGCATCCCGCGCAGCTATGACCATTCGGCGCGCACGCTGGGCCACGGGATCGGCAGCACGCTGCGCCACATCCACCTGCCGCTGTCCAGGGCGGCGGTCGCGGCGGCCGGGCTGCTGGTCTTTGTGGACTGCATGAAGGAACTGTCCGCGACCCTGCTGCTGCGACCCCTGAACTTCGAGACACTGGCCACGCATCTTTACGGCGAAGCGGCGCGCGGGACCTATGAGGAAGCCGCCGTTGCGGCCCTGGCCATCGTCGTCGTGGGCATCCTGCCCGTCATCCTGCTGGCGCGCGTCGGCCGCAGCAACGGCTAGGGGAACTGCGATACCGGGATCGGGGTGACCGTTGCACCATTGGCGTTGTCCCCGCTCGGACCCATGCGCCGTCCGGACTGGACCCTGGTTGGATCCGCCGGGTCACGCGTCATGCTCTACGGCAGGGGCGTTTATCGGCCCCGAGGCCCGTCATGGAAAGGGACACATCCATCCCTCTGCAAGCATCAGGCCCGCACCGCCCCGCAAGATCGCGGCTGATGGTGCTGCTTGATTGGGGCCGCGATCGCCGCGCCGGCCACCATTGACCTTGCGCCCGCCAAGGTGCCGGTGCTGCCTTCGGCCTTTGCCCAAGCCCGGGGCAGCGGTGAGGGCGGGAACCATGGTCGCGGCAGTGACGACCGGGGGGCGGACGACCGTTTCGAGAGGATCGGGCGGAGTCGCCCGGAACCGGTGCATCCGGGTCAGCATCCGCGCGGCCAAGGCTGGGGCGACACGGCTTTCGCCTGCCATCGGGCGATCCAGGATGGCGACCAGTTCGGCGCCACCGATGCCCTTCAGCAGATAGCCCCTGGCCCCTTCCTCCAGCGCCGCAAGGACAGCGTCGCTGTCCTCGGACACGGTCAGCGTGACGATCACAGGCGGCAGTTCGTGCCGTGCAATCCGGTCCAGGGCGCCAAGGCCGCTCTGCGGCATCGACAGGTCCCGAAGGATCATCTCCGGCGTCCGCCGTGCCGCCTGGTCGACCGCCTCGGCGCCCGACGCCGCGGTTCCCATGACCTCGAACCGACCGCTTTCCGCCAGGGTTCTCGCCACCCCTTTGCGGAACAGCGGATGGTCATCGGCAACCAGAACCCGATGCCTGCTCATGTCCTCACCTCCATCCACAGGTCCACATGGCCATTCTCGTGCTCAAGGCCGACGTGCCCACCCAGAGGCCCCGGCCCGGTCACGCAGCCCGCTGAGGCCAAGGCGGGGGGTTGCTGTCCGGCGCCAGGCCGGGACCATGATCCCCAACGCTCAACCGCAGGCCAGCCGCGCCGGTCGAGAGGATGACCGTCAAATGCGCGCCGGAGGCATGGCGACGGACATTGTTCAGCCCCCCTTGGGCAAACCGGAACAGGCAGACCTGCAGGGCAGGCGCCGGTGGCGCCATGCCGTCCCCCTCGACGACCAGATCGACAGGACGGCCGGTTCGTTCCTGATGCGCCTCCGCCGTCATGTGGATGATCTGCGCCGCCGAAAGGCCGGCAATCTGCGGCAGAAGACTGCCCGCTTCGGCACGGATCTCCGTCATGGCCTGCTCCAGTGCCTTGCGGACCTCTTGAAGTTCGTCGGGAGGACGATCCAGATCGCGGCGCTGTGCCTCGATCGTGCGGCTGGCTCCGTAGACAATACCGTAAAGCAGCAATCCCGGCGTCGATACGGTGGGAAGGTCCATCCGAGCAGGTCGGGATCGGACGCTTCGATCACCAGTCCACCAGGTCGCCAGATCCCGAGAACAGGGCCCGGTTTCCCATGGGGGGCGGGGCGGGCAGCACCTCTTGCAGGGCACGCCGCATGGCAGGAGAGGGAGCCGTGCCGCCGACATATTCCGCGACCAGGGGATGCACGATCGGGATTGCTGGACTGACGTCCGCCTGGATCGTTGTCCGGGCATCATGCACGGGCAAGGGCTTCCGGGCGAACTCCCGCCGCGACAGGCTTCTGCCGCGATGCCCTCCCGGATATTGCGGCCCGGGACACCATCGCGACGCCGGCACCCCGGGCAGGATCGGCGCTTGCGCCGTTTCGCCAGCCCCAACGCGCCAAGCCCCGCCGCAGGGGTGGGAGCCGGGGCCGGGGCGGGCGTGTCGGCCGCCACTTGCGAGACCGAAGCGCTTCCCGACGTGACGCGGAAGAACAGTAGAGGCTGTTCTTCGCGCCGGTGAGGGTGGCTTCCGTGACGACATTGCCGAACGACTGAGGGTTCCAGCCATAGCCGAGGTCCCCGCCGCCATTTGCATGAACGGTGTTGGACGCGCGGGTCCTGGGCATACAGGCCAGGACTGCGGGCACAGCGTGTCCGAGAACCCGTAGCTGTAGGAGAACGAACCGTCGGTGCTGCCCGGCGTGATCCTGAACGTCCCCCTGCGCAAGAGCGAACTCGAAGACGATGCAGTCGTTCTGTTTCATCCGGACCACATCGACGGTCGCGGCGGAAGCCGCTCCGGCTAGGGAGGTGAAAGAGAGGGGCGGCAGCAAGAAAGGATCTCATGCCCGCTTGACCCATCCTCTACTGTCCTATCGGTCAGGCCGGGGTCATCCCGCCGTTCGCAACGGGCGCAAGGCCCAAGCCGGCAGCCGGCCCTCCGGCATCAACCTGCCGCCCAGGGATCGGAGGGACGGGCAGCGGGGCGGTTCATGGCCTCACGTCCCCCCGTCTCTGCGGGCCTTAATCGCGCCCGAGCCAAGCGGGGTGCGCAGGCGCTGAACACCATCGGCAGCGGCGCCGACGCGATCCGGGTGCAGACCCCGCGCGCCAAGACTGCCGAGACCAGGGTGGGCAAGGTCCGCACCTGCGGAAAGCGGGAGCAAGGCTTGGCCATCTCCGCACCACCGCCGGAGACGGGTCGCAGGTGGACGCCAGGAATGCGCATGGAAAACCGCCGGAAGCGCACCTCGGCAATGTCGGACGCAGCGTTTCCGGCCCTTCGCGCGTTCCGTTCCGAAGGGCCTCGCTCGGGGCCGTTTCTGGGCCTGTCGGGCCCGCCAAACAGCTTGCACAGCAGGAACAGGCGATCATGACCCAAGACACCCGCGATGCCCGTCCTCGCCTCCTGTCGATCGCCGCCGTTGTCCCGCCCCACGGCCTGAGCCAGGACGACATCCTGCATGAGGCCCGCGGCCTTCTGCAGACGCGCTTCGCGCAGTTCGAGCGTCTCGCCCCCGCCTTCCGCAACGCGGGCATCGACAAGCGTCACTCGGTGGTGCCGCTGGACTGGTTCCGCCAGCCGCACGGCTGGGTGGACCGGACCGCGGCTTTCGCTGCGGGGGCAGGCAGCCTGTTCCGGGATGCGGCGCGCAAGGCCCTGGATCAGGCGGACCTTCGCGCGGACCAGGTTGACGTCGTCGTCACCGTCTGCTCGACCGGGATCGTCACGCCCACGCTCGAGGCGCTCGTGGCCCGCGACATGGGCTTCCGGTCCGACGTCATGCGCGTGCCCGTCTTCGGGCTGGGCTGCGCGGGGGGCGTGTCGGGCCTGTCCCTTGCGGCTGAACTGGCGGCAGCGCGCCCGGACGCCGTGGTGCTGCTGGTCGCGGTCGAGACCTGCACGCTGTTGTTCCGTCTTGACCGGCTGGCCAAGGCCGACATCATCGCCACCGCCCTGTTCGGCGATGGCGCCGCCGCCGTCGTGCTGCGGGCGGGCGCGGCCCGGGACGACGGGCGGCCCCGCATCGGGCGGGGGCTTCAGCACATGTGGCCCGATACTCTGGACATCATGGGCTGGACAGTCGAGGAAACCGGCCTGGGCGTGATCTTCGACCGCTCGATCCCCGAGTTCGCCGAGGCCGAGCTGCGCACCGCCCTCGAAAGCCTGGCTCCCGTCCGGGCCGTGGACCGCTACGTCTGCCATCCCGGCGGCGCGAAGGTCATCACCGCGCTTGAGGCGACGCTGGACCTGGCACCCGGAACGCTTGACGCCGAACGTCGGGTGCTGGCGGAAAACGGCAACATGTCCGCACCCACCGTCCTGTTCGTGTTGGCCGAGGTGCTGCGCAAGGAACCGCCCCCGAAGCTGATGGCGCTGGCGCTGGGACCGGGCTTCACGCTGTCGGCCCTTCCGATCACGGTGGCCTAGCATGGGCCAGCACCTGCCCGCCCTGGCCTTCATCGCGTTTCTTCTGCTCCAGCGTGGAGCAGAGCTGATCCTTGCCCGGCGCAACACCCGCAGGCTTCTGGCCCGGGGGGCGGTCGAACACGGCGCCGCGCATTATCCGCTGATCGTCGCCATGCACGCGGCCTGGCTTCTGGCGATCGCGGCCCTCGGCTGGTCGAACCCGGTCAGCCCGGGCTGGCTGGCCGCCTTCGCGGTCCTGCAGGTCCTGCGGATCTGGGTGCTGGCGAGCCTCGGGTCCCGGTGGACGACCCGCATCATCGTCCTGGACGAACCGCTGGTGGCGCGCGGCCCGTATCGTTGGGTCCCGCACCCCAACTACCTCGTGGTCATTGCCGAGATCCTGGTGGCCCCGATGGTCCTGGGCCTTTGGCCGGTCGCCCTGGTCTTCACGCTGCTGAACGCCCTGGTCCTGCGCATCCGCATCCGCGAGGAAGCCCGCGCCCTGGGGCTGTACGCGCGCGGCTGACAGGTCTACCTGCCGTTGCCGGTGGTCGAAAGGCCTTCCCGTTCTGGGCTTCCCACCCATTGTTTCTGAGCCTTTTACATGATTCAGGCTCTGCAAGGAGACCTGAAGGATAAGCAATCTTTACTGGCTGAGCGACGCGCAGATGGAGCGCTTGAAGCCCTTCTTTCCGAAAAGCCATGGCAATCCGAGGGTCGATGATCGACGGGTGCCCAGCGGCATGATCTTCGTCAATCGCAATGGGCTGAGATGGTGCGACGCACCCAGGGAGTATGGCCCGGCCAAGTCCCCCTACAACCGCTGGAAGCGTTGGAGCGACAATGGCGGCTTTGCCCGGATCATGACGGCCCTGGCCGCTGAGAGTGCCGAGAGCAAGACGATCATGATCGATGCGACCGACCTGGAAGCGTATCGCGCGGCGTCCAGCCTGGGTGCAAAGAAAGGGGACGCGGGCGGCAGATCGGGCGCACCAAGGTGGCATGAACACCAGGTTGCATGCTGTCACCAACGCCAAGGGTCGCCCGGTCCGGTTCTTCATGTCCGCGCTGAGGGATGTTCTCCAGTTAAGGGGAAATAAGAAACTTCTTAATATCAATGCACTGCCTGCTGCATTAATCTGTTTTCGGACTTGATCGAGTTTTGATTGAAGCACCCTTTCTCAGAAGCACGGCGGGCCATTCTGAGGCTCGCGAGCAGGCATGATAACGGTTTTATTTCCTGCATACATACCGGTAGCAGGACATTACCAGTCTGAACGACACGAGGCCGTCAGCCAGATATGCTCATCATCGTGCCCGCGACGCCGCGAATCGCCTGAAGGTCTGCTACTGGAAAGCCGCATCGCCGCCTTGTAGCCGGCCTGACCGTCTGCTCTGGGCCTAGCCTGTGTGGAAACTCTCCGCACCGGGACTGGTGTGTGCTCGGATTGGGCGTAGCACTGCAGAAGCGCGGTCGGCACATAAAGAGC
>NZ_JAFNAW010000043.1 GCF_017356265.1 Paracoccus fontiphilus
CGCCCAGGCCGAAGCGCAGGCCCGCGCCCAGGCCGAAGCCCGCGCCCGTGCGCAAGCCGAGGCAGAGGCCCGCGCCGCAGCCGCCCGCCAGCAGCGCTATGCCCCGCCCGAAGCCGAGGACGAGCCCGAGGTCGCGGCCAACATTCCCGACGGCCGCACGCCGACCACGGCCGGCACCGCCGCGACCGTCAAGGACGGCATCCAGATCAGTCGCACGCAGATCATCGGCACCATCGGCGCCGGCAAGGCCAGCCGCGCCCTGGTGCGCCTGTCGAACGGCCGCGTCCTGACGCTGCGGCTGGGCGACAAGATCAACGGCGGCACGATCACCGACATCGGCGACAGCCGCATCACTTTCGTCAAGGGCGGTCAGGCCCAGGCGCTGTCGGTGCTGGGTGGCCGCTAGACGTCAGCCGTCCAGCCGCTCGATCCTCCAGCCGTCCCTTTCCAGCAGGCGCAGCACGCCCTGTTCGCCGGGCAGGTGCAGCGCCCCGAACCCCGCGACGATGCCTTTCCCCTGCGCGGCGGCATCCCGGGCCCCCCGGGTCAGCGGGCCGATCCAGCTTTTGTTCCGCGTGTCCATCAGCCGCTCTTGCGCCAGTTCCATCTGCGCGTCGATCTGCTCTCGCGCCAGTCCCGAATTGCGATAGGCATCGAAGCGACCGAACTCCCAGATGGCCCAGACATCGCCTGCGAAATAGGCGTCCGTCAGCGTCACGGCATAATCGTCGGCATGGGCGGCGGCGGGCAGCGCGGCGCGGACCATCTCGATCTCCTGCTCGGGCGTCAGGTCGCGGAACAGGGTGAAGACGGTATCCCAGGGTTCCAACGCGCGAACCGGCACGTCCAGGGCCTCGGCCCGATCCACAAGGCGGTGGTCCAGGCCCCGGGCACTGTCGTCGGCCATCCGCTCCATCATGCAGGGGCTGATCCCCAGCATCATGGCCACGTACCAGGGCCGCAGCTTCGAGGTGATGACGGCCGGCGTTCCCCGTTCCGCCATCGCCCTGGACAACTGGTTCCAGTCGCGGTCATCCAGCCGTTCCGGCAAGGTCGGCCCGGCCTGATCGACCATCAGCGTCGGATCGGCCGACAGGGCGTCGGTCAGCCTCTTTTCCTCGGCCGGTCCCGCCTCGACGAAGACAACCGCAGCATCGGCGATCACGGGCTCCAGCCGGGCCAGCATCGCGTCGTGGCGCGGGTCGCCGAAATGATAGGTGCCGACCAGTGTCATCGACTGGTCGCCCTTGCTGGCGCGCCACAGCAGGCCCCGGGCATAGGGAACGGTCTCGACAGCGGCGTCGATCTCCGCGCGCTGCTGCGGCGTCATGGCGTCAAACAGATCGGTGCCGACGCATTCCGCCCCGGCACAGGCCGCCATGGCGAAAAACAATCCTGCCGCCAGTGTCGTCATTCGTCGCATGAGGGCTCCGGTATGTTGGCGATCCCTAAGCTGCCATGCCCGGAGGCCGACATCCAGCCCCGCGCCGCGCATCCCCGGCGGGCACGGCGGCATCGGGCCGATGCATGGGCTGCGGCAGGGTTTCCAGACCCTGTTGCACCGCGGCCCAGACCGTCGCGATCTGGCGCGCCTTGGCCGACCAGGTGAAATCCTCGGCCACGCGCTGGCGGCAGGCCCTGCCCTTTGCCGCCAGGGACGGAAGATCCGCCAGGACAGCATCAAGCGCCTGCCGGATGCCGCCGGTTATCCGGTCGCGATCGCCCAGGGGCACCCGCCATCCGGTGCTGTCGTCCACCAGTTCCGCAGGCCCGCCATAATCGACGACGACCGGCGGCACCCCCAGGGCCATCGCCTCGAGCACGACGCCGCCGCCGAATTCGCGAATCGATGGAAACAGAAGGAGGTTGCACGATGCCAGAAGGCCCTGCACCTCGTGATGTTCCTTCCAGCCATGGAAGGTGACGCCTCCGGCGACCCCCTCGGATCGGGCGAGGGCCTGCAGTTCCGACATTTGCGGGCCATCTCCGACGATGTCGAATGTCATGCGCCCCTCGCGGATCAGGGGGGCGGATGCCTTCAGGGCCATGTCGACACCCTTCAGCGGAACAAGCCGGCCAACAAAGCACGCCTTCACCGGCAGACTGCCATCCTGCCCCGCGACCAGGTGGAAACGGGAAAGATCCACCGCGTTTTCCGGCAGATACACCGCCTTCCCCGCAAAGCGCGAAGGCACCTCGGACAGGGCGAAGCTGGACCCGCACAGGATCGCCGAGGCGGATCGAAGCATCCGGGCGCGTGCCGGATGAAGGCGGTACAAGCCCCGGACGCGCGACAGCCATTCCTTTTCCCGCCGCTGTTCCGACGCAAAGCCCTTGGGCCAAGGCACCCCGCCGTTGATGGGTCCGAACAGGAACGGGACGCCGGCGGCGGCGCATCGCGCGGCGATCGGGCTGTTGACGACCGGGGACACCGGCGTGATGCGATGGACAAGATCGTATGTCCCGGCGCGGATGTCGGCGCCGAAACGCTGCCAGACCAGCCTTTCGAAATAGCCGTAGCCCAGCGACGAGATCAGCTGCGTCGTGGTCCAGCCCACCCCTTTTCCCATGCGCAGCTTCCCGGCAAGCGCGAACAGCGGCTTGGCCAGGGCCTCGCTGTCGATGGCCGTGAAGTCGCGCTCCTCGACCATTCCGGCACGGAGAAAGGCGTCGCGATTGCGGATCTGAGTCACCACGTGGACATCGGCCACCTCGCGAAGGGCCGTGGCAAGCGACCAGCCGATCAAGGGCACCGAAACCCATTCCGGGTTGGCAGCCTCGGCCAGAAGAAGGACCCTGGGGCGATTAACCATATTCAACCTCAAAGACTTACACGAATATGGCACCCTGATTAGGCGGCCCGGCCCGGTCCTCAAAGAAATGGCTTCGGACAATTCGACTCGAATTTTTCAGAGATCCTGGTCGTTGACAGGACAAGGTCCGTGGCCTAGATCACGGTCATTGGCACTCGCCTGCCGTGAGTGCCAACAGCGCAACACTGCAACCTGAAACACGGAGTGTTCACCAATGGCATTCACACCGCTGCACGACCGCGTCCTGGTCCGTCGCGTCCAGTCGGACGAAAAGACCAAGGGCGGCCTGATCATCCCCGACAGCGCCAAGGAAAAGCCCGCCGAGGGCGAGGTCATCTCGACCGGCGAAGGCGCGCGCAAGGATTCGGGCGAACTGATCGCACCCTCGGTCAAGGCGGGCGACCGCGTGCTGTTCGGCAAATGGTCCGGCACCGAAGTCACGATCGACGGCGAGGAGCTGCTGATCATGAAGGAAAGCGACATTCTGGGCGTTATCGCCTGATCCGCAACCTTCACCTATAAATTCAGGAGAATCAAATGGCTGCGAAAGAAGTCAAGTTCAACACGGATGCTCGTGACCGGATGCTTCGGGGCGTCAACATCCTGGCCGATGCGGTCAAGGTGACGCTGGGTCCGAAGGGCCGCAACGTGGTGATCGACAAGTCCTTCGGCGCCCCGCGCATCACCAAGGACGGCGTCTCGGTCGCGAAAGAGATCGAGCTGTCGGACAAGTTCGAGAACATGGGCGCGCAGATGGTGCGCGAAGTGGCCTCGCGCACCAATGACGAAGCGGGTGACGGCACCACCACCGCCACCGTGCTGGCCCAGGCCATCGTCAAGGAAGGCATGAAGGCGGTCGCCGCCGGCATGAACCCGATGGATCTGAAGCGCGGCATCGATCTTGCGACCTCCAAGGTGGTCGAGGCGATCAAGGCGGCCTCGCGTCCGGTCACCGACAGCGACGAAGTCGCCCAGGTCGGCACCATCTCGGCCAACGGCGAGGCCAATATCGGCCGCTTCATCGCCGACGCCATGCAGAAGGTCGGCAACGAGGGTGTGATCACCGTCGAGGAAAACAAGGGCATGGAGACGGAAGTCGAAGTGGTCGAGGGGATGCAGTTCGACCGCGGCTATCTCTCGCCCTATTTCGTCACCAACCCCGACAAGATGATCGCGGATCTGGAAGACGCCTATATCCTGCTGCACGAGAAGAAGCTCTCGTCGCTGCAGCCGATGGTTCCGCTGCTGGAAGCCGTCATCCAGTCGGGCAAGCCGCTGGTGATCGTCGCCGAGGACGTCGAAGGCGAGGCCCTGGCCACGCTGGTCGTCAACAAGCTGCGCGGCGGCCTGAAGATCGCTGCCGTGAAGGCTCCGGGCTTCGGCGATCGCCGTAAGGCCATGCTGCAGGACATCGCGATCCTGACCGGCGGCCAGGTCATCAGCGAAGACCTGGGCATGAAGCTGGAAAACGTCGGCATCGACATGCTGGGCCGCGCGAAGAAGGTCTCGATCAACAAGGACAACACCACCATCGTCGATGGCGCCGGTGAGAAGGCCGAGATCGAAGCCCGCGTGTCGCAAATCCGTCAGCAGATCGAGGAAACCACCTCGGACTATGACCGCGAGAAGCTGCAGGAACGTGTGGCCAAGCTGGCGGGCGGCGTTGCCGTCATCCGCGTCGGCGGCATGACCGAAGTCGAAGTGAAAGAGCGCAAGGACCGTGTGGACGACGCGCTGAACGCGACCCGTGCGGCCGTTCAGGAAGGCGTTGTCGTCGGCGGCGGCGTGGCGCTGGTTCAGGGCGGCAAGGCGCTGGAAGGCCTGACGGCCGAGAACTCGGACCAGGAAGCGGGCATCGCCATCGTGCGCCGCGCGCTCGAGGCTCCGATGCGCCAGATCGCCGAGAACGCCGGCGTCGACGGTGCCGTGGTCGCGGGCAAGGTCCGCGAGTCGAGCGACAAGGCCTTCGGCTTCAACGCGCAGACCGAAGAATATGGCGACATGTTCAAGTTCGGCGTGATCGACCCGGCCAAGGTGGTGCGCACGGCGCTGGAGGACGCGGCCTCGGTCGCGGGCCTGCTGATCACCACCGAAGCCATGATCGCCGAAAAGCCCGAGCCGAAAGCGGCGGCCGGCGGGATGCCCGACATGGGCGGCATGGGCGGCATGATGTAAGCATCCCTGCCCTTCGGCAGACACGGAAAGGGCGCCGGAAGGCGCCCTTTTTTCATTGCACCTCGTCTTCCTGACGAAGGTGGCTCAGCTCCCGTTCCAGGAAGAACGAGATCAGCGACCGGATCGCCACCAGCCCGCCCAGAAGCATGATGTTGTCCAGCGACAGGTCCAGCATGGTGCGGATCAGGTCCGCGACGATCAGCACTTCCAGCCCGGACAGGATGTGGCGGCCCAATGTCAGGCGGCCCAGGTTCAGCTTGTGGCTGCGCTGGTGGGCGTCGCGCTGCAGGATCTCGCCCGAGGCGAAGGCGCGGGCGAACTGGACCAGGCCCAGCAGCAGGATCGCGATGGCGAACAGCTCGATCACCACCACCGTCCATTCGAACACCGGCGTCGCCCGGCCAAGGTGATCGGAAAGCGAAAAGGTCATGGCATGGTCCATCGGCGGCGCCCCTTGGGCGGGGCATGGCAATTGTTAACGGAACAAACGGAAACCCGAACGGTTCAGCTTGCCGACACCGTCATCATCACGAGGCAAGCATGGCTACCACCATCGGCACCGAAGACAACATCCGCGACCTGGTCCGCAACCTGATCCTGCTGGAGCACGACGCCATCGCGGCCTACGAGTCGACCATCAAGCGCCTGTCCGACGCCACCCTGTCCCAAAAGGTCGAGGAGTTTCGCCGGGATCACCTGCAACATCTTGAGGTACTTCGAGAAATCGCCGCCGAGACCGGCGTCGAGGCACCACAGGAAGGTGATATGAAGCAGCTTCTGACCACCGGCAAGATCGCCCTGGCCGACCTGTTCGGCGACGCTGCCATCCTCAAGGCCATGGCCACGAACGAGAACGACACCGTCACCGCCTACGAGCGCGCGTCAGCCCATTCCGACGCGATCGAGAAGTCGCGCGCCTTCTTCCAGAAAGCCCTGGCGGACGAACAACGCCACCGTGCCTGGATGCAGACCACCGCCGAGACGCTGTAACCACCGGCTGCCCGCCTGGCGATCAGGCGGGCGCAATCACCTGATTTCGCCGTCAAGCCCCAATGCGTTGCAAAGCGACCGGAAGCGCGCTTCGGCAACCTCGCCCATCAGCTTCCTGCCGGTGGGCGTCAGCTTCAGGACCAGCGTCTTGCCGTCGATGGTCATCTGACCGGCATCGGCGGGATCGTCCAGGGCGAACATGGCGCCAAAGCGCATCGCCTTGCCCAGCACCTCGGCATCGTTGATCTGGTCGTCGGTAAGCAGCTTGAACAAGGGCGCCATGGGCGAACCCGCCCGGCTGTTCTTGTAGCGGTGCAGCAGCGCCAATCCCAGGAACACACGCTCGGGGTGGCTGAGCGCGGCCATGTTGGCGCGGGTGACGTTGTCGAAGCAGGCATCGGCGCGGTAATCGGGATGGGCGCGCCAGCTTGTGTCGTGCAGCAGGCAGGCCGCGCGGATCAGGCGGTCGCGTTCGGGCGGCGCCTCCTGGAACAGCGGCTGCAGGAACTGGTACAGCTTCTTGCCCGATCCCGGCATCCGCGCCATCTGGCGTTCGGTGAAACGCGCGGCCTCGATCAGCGGATCGCGCTTGCGCAGGCTGTCGGACATCTGCTCGTACAGCAGGCCTTCGCGGATGCCATAGCTGGACACGGCCAGTTCCGTGGGCGCGAAGGTCTCGGCCAGTTGCGCCAGGACCATCGACGCCAGCGGCACGAGTTCCATGCGAGAGGCCGAAATCTCGACCTGGGACCGCAGGCCGTTCAGGTCGTTGGCGGCGATCCAGGCCACGGTGTCGGACACGGCCTTGGGCGTCATGCGGTATTCGTGCAGCACCGTCATCGGATACGAGGTGCGCTCCATGTCCAGGCGGGCAATGGCGCGCCACGATCCGCCGACCAGGTAGATGCGTTCGTGATGGGTGCCCATCACCTGCGCCAGACCGGCCATCACCTTCTTGATGTGCTTGCGCAGGCCGTCCTTGCCGCCGGACACCTGTTGCAGCCGGAACGGCCCCAGTTGCGAGGACACCCGCTTGCCGACCTGGCCGTCCGCGACCTCGGCCAGTTCCATCGAGTTGCCGCCGATGTCGCAGACCAGACCCTTCGCGTCGGGCCAGCCCAGCAGAACGCCCTGGGCGGACAGGCGGGCCTCCTCCTCTCCGTCGATCACGTGCATCCTGATGCCGGTCTCGCGTTCGACGCGGTCCTTGAAGGCGGGGCCGTCGGCGGCCTCTCGCACGGCGGCGGTGGCCACGCAGGTCAGGGGGTCGATGTCCATGCCCTTGGCCAGGGCCGCGAAACGCTGCAGGGCGGCAAAGCCGCGCTCGACCCCCTCGGGGTTCAGGCGGCCGGTCTTGGCCATCTGGGCGCCAAGCCCCGCCATGACCTTTTCGTTGTAGAAATAGGCGGGCGAGCGGGCCGCGCCGTCGAAGACCACCAGCCGGATCGAGTTCGATCCGACGTCCACGACGCCCACGCGCGACAGCGCGCGCTTGGGCAGTTTCTCGAACATCTTTCCGAAAGGCTCGACCGTCTTGCCGGTCGTGGTTCGTACGCCGTTCATCGCGCCTCTCCTGCTTGCCCGTCTCGCGCCGTTAATGACCCGCCCCCGCAGGGGCGTCAATCGTTCGAATGGGTGAGCGCCGGAACGTCGCCCGCCCCCGCCGTGCCCCGCCCGGACAGCGAGGGGTGGTCCATGAAGAAGCGGTGACAGTTGAACAGGTCGTCGCGTCCCTCGGGCAGATAGCGCACGAACCGGCCATCGGGTTGCAAAAGCCAGCTTTGCGCCTCGTCCGCCATGTTGGCGGCCATGATCTGGCTGACGATCTGCGCCTTGACCGTGTCGTTCATGCATTCGACCAGCGTTTCCACGCGCCGGTTGAGGTTGCGGTCCATCCAGTCGGCGGAACTGATGAAGACCCGCGCCCGCTTCGACGGCAGGCCGTAGCCGTTGCCGAAGCAGACGATGCGCGAATGCTCCAGATAGCGGCCGACGATGGACTTGACGCGGATGTTTTCCGACAGGCCCCGGATGCCGGGGCGGATGCCGCAGATGCCGCGCACCACAAGGCTGATCTTCACGCCCGCCGCGCTGGCGGCGTAAAGCGCGTCGATCACGTCCCGTTCGATCAGCGAGTTCATCTTGGCCCAGATCGCGGCGGGGCGTCCCTGCCGGGCCAGTTCGGCCTCGCGTCCGATCAGCGAGATCAGCCGGTCCTTGAGGTCGATGGGCGAGATCGACAGGTTCTCCAGCCCCGCGGGCTGGACATAGCCAGACAGGTAGTTGAACACCTTTGTCGCGTCCCGCCCAAGCGCCGGATCGCAGGTGAACAGCGACAGGTCGGTATAGATGCGCGCCGTGATCGGGTGATAGTTGCCGGTCCCGTAATGGGTATAGGTGACAAGGTTGTCGCCCTCGCGCCGGACGACCGTGCTGATCTTGGCATGGGTCTTGTAGTTCACGAAGCCATAGACGACATGCGCGCCCGCCCGTTCCAGGCGGCGGGACTGGCGGATGTTCGCGGCCTCGTCAAAGCGGGCCTTCAGTTCGACAAGGGCGGTAACGGACTTGCCCGCCTCGGCGGCCTCGCACAGGGCATCGACGATGGGGCTGTCGCGGCTGGTGCGGTACAGCGTCTGCTTGATCGCCAGCACGTCCGGGTCGCGCGCGGCCTGCGCCAGAAAGCGCACCACCATGTCAAAAGTCTCGTAGGGGTGGTGCAGCAGCATGTCCTTTTGCCGCATGGCCGCGAACATGTCGCCGTCGTGGTCCTGCACGCGTTCGGGCACGCGGGGGGTGAATGCGGGCCATTGCAGGTCGCGGCGCCCATCCAGCACCAGTTCGGACAGGTCGGCCACGCCCAGCAGCCCCTCGACCTCGATCACCTCGTCGGGGCTGACCTCAAGCTCGTCCATGATCAGGCGGCGCAGGCGGTCGGGCGCGCCGCGCGTGATCTTCAGGCGGATCACGCTGCCCCGGCGACGGCGCTTCAAGGCGGTCTCGAATTCGCGGACCAGATCCTCGGCTTCCTCCTCGACCTCCAGGTCGCTGTCGCGCAGGACGCGGAAGGCGCAGTGGCCCGTGTCGCGGTATCCTGGGAACAGGCTGGAGAGATGCATCAGCAGCAGGTCCTCCAGCTTGAAGAAGCGTTCCCCGCCCGGCAGGGCGATGAAGCGGTTCAGTTGCGCGGGGATCGGCAGCAGCGCCTGCATCTGCCGCCCGTCGGTTTCGCGCGACAGTTCCAGGGCCAGCGAGAAGCCGGTGTTCGGGATGAAGGGGAACGGGTGGGCCGGGTCGATGGCCAGCGGCGACAGGACCGGAAACACCTTGCGTTCGAAATGATCGTGCAGGAACTCCTCCTCGGCGCGGGTCAGGCGGGACCGGGACAGGATGACGATCCCCTCCTCCTCCATCTCGCGGCGCAGGCGGTTCCAGACGCCCTGCTGCGCGCCCATCAGGCGGCGGGCGTCGGCGTTGATCATCGACAACTGTTCCGCCGGCGTCAGCCCGTCGTCGGACGGCGTGGCGTTCCCTTCGCGCACCAGTTCGCGCAGGCCGGCCACGCGGACGGTGTAGAACTCGTCCAGGTTGGTCGCGCTGATCGACACGAAGCGCAGCCGTTCCAGCAGCGGTACGCGCGGATTGCGCGCCTCGTCCAGCACCCGCCAGTTGAAGGACAGCCAGCTGATCTCTCGGTTAAAGAACCGCGAGCCGTTTTGCGGCACCCCCTCGGGCAAATCCTGCGGTTCGGGAAAGGGGCTCCGAAGGAAATCTGCTTGTGTCATGGTGCTGACCTCGGGGGGCTTCGACGATTCATGGTTCCCCCTCGGATAGACCGTTCAGCAACTCGGCTGCAATGCGGCGCGTGATCGGGCGCTTGTCGGCCATGGCGGTGCGGTCCATCGCGGCGACCAGCCGGCGGGCCAGGCCCAGGTCGCGCGGCATGTGCAGGACCAGCCAGTCGATCAGGTCCGCCGAGACGTTCTGCTGACGGTCCGCGAACAGCTTGACCAGCACGGCGGCCAGCAGGGATTCGTCGGGCGGCATCAGCCGGACCTGCGGCATGGCGTCCATGCGGCTTCGCAGGTCGGGCAGCACCAGCCCCCAGTCGCGCGGCGGCGTCCGCGCGGTCAGCAGCAGCAGGCAATCGCGCGGCGCGCACAGGTTCCACAGGTGGAACAGCGCCTGTTCGGCCCCCGCCGCCCGGCCCGCGCGGTCGGCATCCTCGATCACCAGCGCGCCGCCCTCGGTGGCAAGGTGGTCGGCGGCGTCGGGGCGAAGGGCGGCCGCCTTCATGCGCCGGGCGCCGTTCTCGGCCGCCCAGAAGGCCGTCAGATGCGACTTGCCCGCGCCTTCCGGCCCGATCAGCAACATCCGGCCCTGCGGCCAGTCCTGCGGCGCATTCAGCGCGGCAAGCGCCGCCCGGTTCGCCGGCGCGGGCAGGAAGTCGGCGCGGGAATGGGCGGGCGGCGTCGTCAGGTCCAGGGTCAGCTGGCGAGAGGTCGCGGCCATCTATTCGACGTCGTGCTGCCTGCGGGCGACTTCCTCGCGCATGATCTCGATCTGGCCCTTGGCGCGGTTCTGGTCGGCGCGGATGCGCGCATCGCGGATGGAATTGGCGACGGTGCCTTCGGGAACCAGTTCCACCAGCACCGGCTGGCCCGGATCGGGCGGCAGCGCCTGCCCGGTGAACAGCGCGCTTTCCTGGTAGCGCTGCGTCAGGAAGCGCCCGACGACACCAAGTGCTGCGGCCAGCGGCACGGCCATCACCATGCCGACGAAACCGAACAGCGCACCGAAGACCGACAAGGCCAGCAGCAGCCACACGGGATGCAGGCCCACGTGGTGGCCGACGATCTTGGGCTGGAGGTAGTTGCCCTCGACGATCTGGCCGATGGCGAAGATCGCGATCACAAGCCCGATCCACAGCGGATCGCCCCAGAAGCTGAACAGGGCGACCCCGATGGCAGTGGCGCCGCCGATCAGCACCCCCACATAGGGGATGAAGGACAGAAGCGCGGCCATGATGCCGATGAAGAAGCCGAAGGGCAGGCCCACGACCATCAGCCCGATGGCATACCAGGTGCCCAGGATCAGCATCACCAGCCCCTGCCCGCGCACGAAGCCCGACAGCGCCTCGTCGATCTCTCGCGACAGGCGGCGCAGGGTGGGCGCGTGCTCGCGCGGCAGCAGCGTGTCCACGCGGTCCACCAGGTGGTCCCAGTCCAGCAGCAGGTAGAAGGCCACGACCGGCACGATCACCAGGATGGCGATGGCGCTGATGATGCCGCCCACGGAACTGAGCAGCCGTGACGCCAGCGTGCCCATCTGCTCGCCCATGGCGGCGCCCAGGTCGGTCAGGGCCGTGCCGATGCTGCCATCGGCGGGCAGAAGTTCGGGAAAGCGGTTGGACAGGAACATGCGGCCCTGTTCCAGCATCTCGGGCGCGGTCTCGATCAGCGAGGTCGCCTGGCGCAGCATCACCGGGACGACCAGCAGCACCACGGCCGCGAAGGCCAGCACCGCCGCGACGGTGATCACCACCACGGACATCACGCGCGACAGGCCCGCGCGTTCCAGCCGGTCGGCCACCGGGTCCAGCAGATAGGCGACGCCCGCGCCCAGGATGAAGGGCAGGATCGCCTGGCCCAGCAGCCACATCGCCAGCAGCAGCGTCACCGCCGCCACGCCCCACCACATCAGCTGCTTGTGTATCGGTATGCGCATCCTGCCTCCGGGGGGTTTGCCTTCTCTGTGGCCCGTCGCGGACAGACTTGCAAGAACCGCTTGACCCGCAAGGGGATCAACGCGGATCGACCAGCGTGTATTCGTCGGAAAAGCGGGCAAGGTAATCCAGCATCGGCCCCGCCGCCCGCCATTGGCGCAGAAGGCTGCGGCCCAGGTCCCGGCGCGCCGGCCAATGGCGCCGGTCAGGATCGGCCGGGCGCGGCGCATCGGGGAAGTGTTCGGCCAGGAAGGCGCCATAGGGCAAGCGCCACCGCATCGGCACGACCCCTGCCGAACGGTCCTGCCAGGGCTTCGCCGGGCCGATGAAATGGATCAAACAGGGGTCCGCCATGCCGGACAGGTGGCTGGAGGCCCAGGTGAACTGCCAGTTCCACAGGGGGCTGATCTCGGCCCAGTCGCCGCGCAGCGTGCCGTTCAGCAGGGCCTGGTCGCGCCCCAGGCCCTTCAGGTGCCGGCGGGCAAAGGCCGCGCATCGTGCGGGCAGGTCCTGCGCGGCCCAGGCCGCGGTGTCGATCATCACCACGCCCGCGTTGAAGTAGGGCGCGGCGGGCCAGCCCAGGCGGCGAAAGTCGGGCACCCGCTTGGCCGGGTTGCGCCATTGGCGGTTGTCGCGCACGGCGGCAACCGCCCGCCCGCGCATGTCGGCGGCCAGCAGCCGCGCCGGATCGCCGCGTTCATGCAGGATGTCGGCATCCAGCACCAGGATGCGCCGGTAAACCCCGGCAAGGGCCGAGGCGAGGAACACGTCCATATAGGTCGCAAGGCTGCGCCGGTCGTCCAGCGGCAGCGCATCCTCGACCAGCGGCAGGCGGGCGGCGACATGGCCGATGCCGGCGGCGCGCAGGACGGGGGGCAGGTCCAGCGGCTCGGGCGATCCGATCAGCAGGTCGCAGGCCGGGGCCGTCCGGGCCAGTTGCAGCGCCAGCACCGCCGCATAGGGCAGGTAGTTGCCGTCGCAGGCGATGATGACGGCGCGATCGTGCCGCGGTGACCAGCCGGGCGAGAAGACGGGGTCGGACATCGGGCGCTTCCTCCTGCGCGAATTTCAAGAACCGGCGCGGCCTCCTCCATCAGCCATCTTGCCCCGCCCGCCCGCTTTGCCATACAGGAAGCGGCAAACGAAGGAAGGTATCCCGCATGCGTCTGTCGCGCTATTTCCTGCCCGTCCTCAAGGAAGACCCGAAAGAGGCGCAGATCGTCAGCCACCGGCTGATGCTGCGCGCGGGCATGATCAAGCAGCAGGCCGCGGGCATCTATTCCTGGCTGCCGCTGGGTTTCAAGGTGCTGCGTCGCATCGAGCAGATCGTGCACGAGGAACAGCAGCGCGCGGGGCACATCCCGCTGCTGATGCCCACCCTGCAACCGGCGGACCTGTGGCGAGAGTCGGGGCGCTATGACGATTACGGCGAGGAGATGCTGCGCATCAAGGACCGCCACAAGCGCGACCTGCTGTACGGCCCCACGAACGAGGAGATGATCACCGACATCTTCCGCAGCCACGTGAACAGCTACAAGGACCTGCCCCTGACGCTGTACCACATCCAGTGGAAGTTCCGCGACGAGATCCGCCCCCGCTTCGGCGTGATGCGCGGGCGCGAGTTCCTGATGAAGGACGGCTACAACTTCGACCTGACGCGCGAGGATGCGCTGCACGCCTATAACCGGCACCTGGTCAGCTATCTGCGCAGCTATGAACGGATGGGCCTGCAGGCCATCCCGATGCGCGCCGACGGCGGGCCGATCGGCGGGGACTACACCCACGAATTCCTGGTCCTGGCCGAGACGGGCGAATCCGAGGTCTTCTATGACAGCCAGATCACCGACCTGACCTTCGGCGACCGGCAGATCGACTATGACAGCGTGGAACAGTGCCAGGCCGTGCTGGAGGAGTTCACCAGCCGCTACGCCCGCACCGACGAGACGCATGACGAGACGGTCTTCGCGCAAGTCCCCGAGGAACGCCGCCGCACCGCGCGCGGGATCGAGGTGGGCCAGATCTTCTACTTCGGCACCAAGTATTCCGAGGCCATGGGCGCAACGGTCGTCGGCCCCGACGGCGCACGCGTCCCGGTCGAGATGGGCAGCCACGGCATCGGCGTGTCCCGCCTGCTGGGCGCCATCATCGAGGCCAACCACGACGACAAGGGCATCATCTGGCCCGAGGGCGTGACCCCCTTCCATGTAGGCATCGTCAACCTCAAGCAGGGCGACAATTCCACCGACAGCGCCTGCGACGCGATCTATGCGGAACTGCAGGCGCGCGGCCTCGACCCGCTTTACGACGACCGCGACGACCGGGCGGGGGCCAAGTTCGCCACCATGGACCTGATCGGCCTGCCCTGGCGCATCACCGTCGGCCCGCGCGGGCTGGCGGCGAACAAGGTCGAACTGACCAACCGCCGCACGGGCACGACCGAGGAGATGTCGCCCAAGGACGCCATCGCCCGGCTGGAGCAGGTCTATGCCCCCGTGCTGGGCCTGAAGGTGCAGGACAAGTGATCGGGTTCCTGCGGCTGGCGGTGGCGGTCTGCTTCGCCGTCGCCTTGTCGCAGTTCCCGGCCTTTTCGGACCAGTATGTGCAGCGCCTGGGCGGGCAGGTCGACGCCTTGGCGCGCGTCGCGGCCGAGTTCGACGCCAGCGCGCAGGCGGCGGGCCTGACGCGGGACCAGGCCTTGGCGGACCTGTCCGGCAGCACCTTCCGGGACGCCCATCAGGCGAACATGGCCCAGGTCTTCGCCCGGCTGGACCGGGCGCGCACCGACCTGCAGATGCTGCGCATCGCCGGACCGCTGGAACGGATGCTGCTGCCCCACCGCCTGCGCGACGCGGAAACGCTGGCGGCCACCTGGGGCGACTTCCGCCCTGCCGTGCCGGTGACGGTCGCGGGGCTGTGGGCGGCGGGCATCGGCCTAGTCCTGGGCTGGCTTCTGACCGCCCTGCCCGGCCTGTTCTTCCGGCCCGAGCGCGACCGCCTGGGCTGGCGTTGACCATGCGTCACCAGCCCGAAAAGTCAGGGTTTCCTGCCGATATCCCGCTTTTCTTTTGCAAAGGGCGCTTCTAACCTGCGGCGCAGGACATTGTTCCAACTGGGAGACAATCAGATGAAGAAACTTCTTCTTGCGACCGCCGCCGGGGCGCTGCTGGCCGGTGCCGCTGCCGCCGAGGAGATCAAGCTGGGCATCTCGCTGGGCTATACGGGCCCGCTGGAGTCCATGGCTCCTGGCATGGAGGCCGGGGCGCAACTGGCCATCAAGGAAGTCAACGACAGCAAGCTGCTGCTGGACGGCTCGACCGTGACCGCCGTGACCGGCGACAGCACCTGCATCGACGCCGCCGCCGCGACCGCCACCGTCACGCGCCTGATCACGGCCGAAGGCGTCAAGGGCATCATGGGCGGGCAATGCTCGGGCGAAACCATCGCCTCGCTGCAGAACGTGGCGCTGGCGAACGGCGTCGTGATGGTCTCGCCGTCCGCGACCTCGCCCGCGCTGACCACGATCGAGGACAACGGCCTGTTCTTCCGCACCGCGCCCTCCGACGCCCGCCAGGGCGAGGTGATGGCCACGATCATGCGCGAAAAGGGCATCGAGAGCGCCGCCGTCACCTATACCAACAACGACTACGGCAAGGGCCTGGCCGACAGCTTCGTCGCCGCGTTCGAGGCGCAGGGCGGCAAGGTGACCGTCAACGCCGCCCATGACGACGGCAAGGCCGACTATTCGGCCGAGGTCGCGGCCCTGGCCGCCGCCGGGGGCGACGCCCTCGTGGTGGCGGGCTATGTGGACCAGGGCGGTTCGGGCGTGGTCCGCGCCGCGCTGGACACCGGCGCCTTCGACACCTTCGTCTTCCCCGACGGCATGGTCGGCCAGGCCCTGGTGGACAACTTCGGCGAGGAGATCAACGGCAGCTTCGGCCAGAACCCGGCAGCCGAGGGCGAGGGCCGCGAGAAGTTCCTGGAGATGGCCAAGACCGCCGGCTTCGACGGCACCAGCGCCTATTCGGCCGAGGCTTATGACGCCGCGGCCCTGATCCTGCTGGGCATGGCCGCCGCCAAGTCAAGCGATCCCAACGTCTACAAGAACAGCATCATGGACGTTGCCAACGAGCCGGGCGAGAAGATCCTGCCGGGCGAGCTGGGCAAGGCGCTGGAAATCCTCAACAACGGCGGCGACGTGGACTATGTGGGCGCGGCCGCGGTCGAGATGACCGATGTGGGCGAAACCGCCGGCGTCTACCGCGAGGTGTCGTTCGACAACGGCGAGATGACCGTCGTCGGCTATCGCTGACGCGGCAGGAATGCTCCGGCCCGGCAACCTTTCGGGGTTGCCGGGCCATTTTTCATGATAAAAGCCGCTGAATGCGGTCACACTTCACCAATGGCGTGAAGAACGGGGTAAGAAGATGATAAGGGTCGAAGACCTCCACCGCCACTTCGGGGGCTTTCGCGCCGTCGATGGCGCCAGCCTCACGATCGAGACCGGCTCGATCACCGGGCTGATCGGGCCGAACGGCGCGGGCAAGTCCACGCTGTTCAACGTGATCGCGGGCGTGCTGCCGCCGACATCCGGCCGCGTCTTCATGGATGGCGAGGACATCACCGGCCTGCCCCCGCACGAGCTGTTCCACAAGGGCCTGCTGCGCACCTTCCAGCTGGCGCACGAGTTTTCGTCGATGACCGTGCGCGAGAACCTGATGATGGTGCCCGGCGCCCAGTCGGGCGAGACGATCTGGAAGACCTGGTTCCAGCGCGGCCGCATCGAGCGCGAGGAAGCCGCGCTGCGCAGGAAGGCCGACGAGGTTCTGGACTTCCTGACCATCCGCCACCTGACCCATGAAAAGGCCGGCAACCTGTCGGGCGGCCAGAAGAAGCTGCTGGAACTGGGCCGCACGATGATGGTCGACGCCAAGGTCGTCTTCCTGGACGAGGTCGGCGCAGGCGTGAACCGCACGCTGCTGATGACTATCGCCGACGCGATCATCCGGCTGAACAAGGAACGCGGCTATACCTTCTGTGTGATCGAACACGACATGGACTTCATCGGCAAGCTGTGCGACCCGGTCATCGTCATGGCCGAGGGCAAGGTGCTGGCCAAGGGCAGCGCCGCGGACATCATGCAGAACGAGGCGGTGATCGAGGCCTATCTGGGCACCGGCCTCAAGAACAAGGACATGGTGGGCGCATGAGCGATCAGGACGCAGTCTTTGGCCATCGCGGCAACCGCGACGCCTCGGTTGTGAACAGCCAGGGCAAGGGCACGATCGACGGCACCCGGCCGTCGGGACCGGTGGGACAGGGCCGCGCGGGCGACCCCTTCCTGATCGGAGAGGGGATGACGGGCGGCTATGGCAAGGGCCCCGACATCCTGAACAACTGCACCATCGCCGTCGAGAAGGGGCAGATCGCCGTGATCGTCGGCCCGAACGGCGCGGGCAAGTCCACCGCCATGAAGGCGATCTTCGGGATGCTGAACCTGCGCCAGGGCAGCGTCCGGCTGGACGGGCGCGACATCACCGCCCTGAACCCGCAGGACCGCGTGAAGGCGGGGATGGGCTTCGTGCCGCAGGTCAACAACATCTTCCCGTCCATGACGGTCGAGGAGAACCTGGAGATGGGCGCCTATATCCGCAACGACGACATCCGCCGGACGATGGAGCAGGTTTATGACCTGTTCCCCGCCGTCGCCGCCAAGCGGCGCCAGGCCGCGGGCGAACTGTCGGGCGGGCAGCGCCAGCAGGTTGCCGTGGGCCGGGCGCTGATGACCCAGCCTTCGGTCCTGATGCTGGACGAGCCGACGGCGGGCGTCAGCCCCATCGTCATGGACGAGCTGTTCGACCGCATCATCGCCATCGCACGCGGCGGGCTGCCGGTCCTGATGGTCGAACAGAACGCCAAGCAGGCGATGATGATCGCCGACAAGGCCTATGTGCTGGTGCAGGGCGCGAACGCCCATACCGGCACCGGCCACGAATTGATGCAGAACGACGAGGTGCGCCGCACCTTCCTGGGGGGCTGAGCCTTGGATATCCTCAACGCCCTTGTGGCCTTTCTGAACTTCGTGTTCATTCCCGCCGCCGCTTACGGCGCGCAGCTTGCGCTTGGCGCGCTTGGCGTGACGCTGATCTACGGCATCCTGCGGTTCTCGAACTTCGCCCATGGCGACACCATGGCCTTCGGCACCGCCATCACCATCATCGCGACCTGGGGGCTGCAGTCGCTGGGCGTGTCGCTGGGGCCGCTGCCCACGGCGCTGCTGGCGCTGCCCATCGGGATCGCGGGCACCGCCCTTCTGGTGCTGGCGACCGACCGCGTCGTTTATCGCTTCTACCGGGTGCAGAAGGCCGCGCCGATCATCTTCGTCATGGCCTCGGTGGGCGTGATGTTCGTCATGAACGGTCTGACGCGCCTGCTGATCGGCGTGGATGAACAGCGCTTCGACGACGGCGCGCGCTTCCTGATCGCCGTCCGCGACTTTCGCGAATGGACCGGCCTGGCCGAGGGGCTGGCCCTGCGGTCGACCCAGGCCCTGACCGTGATCGTCACGGTGATCGTCTGCGCGGCCTTGTTCTGGTTCCTGAACCGCACCAAGGGCGGCAAGGCCATGCGCGCCTATTCCGACAACGAGGATCTGGCCCTGTTGTCGGGGATCGACCCGGAAAAGGTCGTGCGCATGACCTGGATCATCGCCGCCGCGCTGATGACCATCGCGGGCGTGCTGTATGGCCTGGACAAGTCGTTCCGTCCCTTCAACTATTTCCAGATCCTGCTGCCGATCTTCGCCGCCGCCATCGTGGGGGGCCTGGGCAATCCCATCGGCGCCATCGCGGGTGGCTTCCTTGTCGCCTTTTCCGAGGTCGCGGTGACCTACCCGTGGGTCAAGATCGCGGGTTACCTGGCACCCGGCTGGGAACCCGGCGGGCTGCTGCAACTGCTGGGGACCGAATACAAGTTCGCCGTCAGCTTCGTGATCCTGATCGTGGTCCTGCTGTTCCGCCCGACCGGGCTGTTCCGCGGCAAGTCGGTGTAAGAGGGCCTTTCCATGTCATCGAACCGTCAATCCGCTTCCGCAAGCCCCTGGCGCGCGCCCATCGTCTTCGCGATCCTCGCCGCCCTGTTCGTGCTGGAGGGCACGGTCAGGAACGGCATGTTCTCGGGCTCGTGGAACACCTCGCTCGCGATCCTGAACATGGGCCTGATATCGGCCATCACCGCGCTTGGCGTGAACATGCAGTGGGGCTATGCGGGCCTTTTCAACGTGGGCGTCGTGGGCTTTCTGGCCTTGGGCGGGCTTGCGCCCGTGCTGGTGTCGCTGCCGCCCGTGCAGGGCGCGTGGTCCGCAGGCGGGCCGCGCCTGATCCTGTCGCTGCTGGTGGGCCTTGGCACGCTGGCGCTGGCGCGGATCGTCTATGCCCGCACGCGTCGGGGCCTGCTGGTGGCCCTTGTGCTGATCGCGGGCTTCGTCGCCTATCGCTGGCTGTTCGATCCGGCGGTCAGCGCCATCGAGGCGAACAATGCGGCAAGCGCCGGCAACATCGGCGGTCTCGGCCTGCCGGTCCTGCTGTCCTGGGCGGTGGGCGGGGCCTTTGCCGCCGCCGCCGCCTGGGCCATCGGCAAGGTCGCGCTTGGGCTGCGGTCCGACTATTTGGCCATCGCTACGCTGGGCATCGCGGAAATCATCGTGGCCGTACTGCGCAACGAGGACTGGCTGGCGCGCGGGGTGAAGAACATCACCTCGATCCCGCGCCCGGTCCCCTACGAGATCGACCTGCAGCAGAACCCGGCCTTTGTGGACTTCGCGACGCGCTGGGGCTTTTCGGCGGCCGAGGCGTCGGGCATCTGGGTCAAGCTTTGCTACATGTCGCTGTTCCTGGTCGTGCTGCTGACGATCGTCCTTCTGGCCGAATTGGCGCTGAAGTCGCCCTGGGGTCGGATGATGCGCGCCATTCGCGACAACGAGACCGCGGCCGAGGCGATGGGCAAGGACGTGACCGCGCGGCACCTGCAGGTGTTCATCCTGGGCTCGGCCGTGATCGGCGTCGCGGGCGCCATGATGATCACGCTGGACGGGCTGATGGCGCCGACCAGCTACAACCCGCTGCGCTATACCTTCCTGATCTGGGTGATGGTGATCGTGGGCGGGTCCGGCAACAACTGGGGCGCGATCCTGGGCGCGGTGCTGATCTGGTTCCTGTGGATCAAGGCCGAGGTCTGGGGTCCGAACCTGATCGGCCTTCTGGTCGGCCCCTTGCCCGATGGCGACGTCAAGGCGCACCTGCTGGGAAGCGCGCCGCACATGCGCTTCATCGCCATGGGTGCCGTCCTGCTGCTGGTCCTGCGCTTCGCCCCACGGGGCCTTGTGCCAGAGAAGTAAGGGAAAGGGGCCGCAAGGCCCCTTTTTCATCCGCAGTTGTCGCCCAGGACGACGCTCCAATACGGCTGGCCATCGGCGCCGGTCGTGTAGCCGCTGCCGACCTGGCGGCTGGCCTGGCCCAGCAGTTCGGTGCGCTGCGCCTCGGCCGCAAGCCAGCGCGCGACGGTGTCCGGGGCGCTGCCGCCCCGCCCGACAAGCTGGACCACCCCGCAGACCGGATAGCCGACCGCCCGCGCCCGGTCCACGACGCTGGACCCGTTCGATCCCTCGACATCGACGCGCCCGTTCAGCGCCATGTCGCAGGCATGGCTTTGGGCGATCTGCGCCAGAAGCGGCGCGCTGGCCAGGGGGGTCTTGCCGCTGCTTGCCCGCGCGGCGTTGACCGCGGCGTCCATCTGCGCGGCGATCGCCGCATCGCCCGCGCATTGGGCGGCAAGCGATTCCTCGGCGGGGGGAACGGTGGCCGTTTCCCAGGGCATGGCTGTCCTGATGCCGCCCTGGCACGCGGCAAGGGCGGCCAGGCTGACGGCTGCGGCGAAGGTACGGAAGGTGGACATGGAAACCTCGGCTATGGACGCAGGAAACGCCTGCCTTGCAAAGCCAGTTCCGGCCCCCAAATCCCTTGCGCGGCGGCATGGGCGCGCTTAAAGCGCATCCATGACACAGCATCAGCGCCTTCTGATTATCGATTTCGGCTCTCAGGTGACCCAGCTGATCGCGCGCCGCCTGCGCGAGCTGAACATCTATTGCGAAATCCATCCCTACAACCTGCTGACCGACGACATCCTGCGCGGGCTGGACCCGCAGGCGGTGATCCTGTCGGGCGGCCCGGACAGCGTGACGCGCGAGGGAAGCCCCCGCGCCCCGCAGGCCGTCTTTGACCTGGGCGTGCCGCTGTTCGGCATCTGCTATGGCCAGCAGGTGATGATGGAACAGCTTGGCGGCGCGGTCGAGGCGGGCCACCACGCCGAATACGGCCGCGCCTTCATCGCGCCCGCCGAAGGGCACAAGGGCGACGGCATCTTCGCGGGCCTGTTCGATACGGGACGCGAGGAAGTGTGGATGAGCCACGGCGACCGCGTGACCCGCCTGGCGCCGGGCTTCGAGGTCATCGGCACGTCCCCCAACGCGCCCTTCGCGATGATCGCGGATGAATCCCGCCGCTTCTACGCCGTGCAGTTCCACCCCGAGGTGCATCACACCCCGCGTGGCCGCACCATGCTGGAGAATTTCGTCCGGCTGGCGGGCTTTTCCGGCGACTGGACCATGGCCGGATACCGCGACGAGGCGATCCGCAAGATCCGCGAGCAGGTCGGCGACAAGAAGGTGATCTGCGGCCTGTCCGGCGGCGTGGACAGTTCCGTCGCCGCCGTGCTGATCCACGAGGCCATCGGCGACCAGTTGACCTGCGTCTTCGTGGACCACGGGCTTCTGCGGCTGAACGAGGCCGAGGAAGTCGTGACCATGTTCCGCGACAACTACAACATCCCCCTGATCCATGCCGACGAATCCGAGCTGTTCCTGGGCGCGCTGGAAGGCGTCAGCGACCCCGAGGTCAAGCGCAAGACCATCGGCCGGCTGTTCATCGACGTGTTCCAGCGCTATGCCAGCGGCATCGAGGGCGCCGAGTTCCTGGCCCAGGGCACGCTTTATCCCGACGTGATCGAAAGCGTCAGCTTCAGCGGCGGGCCGTCCGTCACGATCAAGTCCCACCACAATGTCGGCGGCCTGCCCGAGAAGATGGGCCTCAAGCTGGTGGAACCGCTGCGCGAACTGTTCAAGGACGAGGTCCGCGCCCTTGGCCGCGAGCTTGGCCTGCCCGACAAGTTCATCGGCCGCCACCCCTTCCCCGGCCCCGGCCTTGCGATCCGCTGCCCCGGAGAGATCACACGCGAAAAGCTGGACATCCTGCGCAAGGCGGACGCGGTCTTCATCGACCAGATCCGTCGCCACGGGCTTTACGACGACATCTGGCAGGCCTTCGTGGCGATCCTGCCGGTGCGCACCGTGGGCGTGATGGGCGACGGGCGGACCTACGACTATGCCTGCGCGCTGCGGGCGGTCACGTCGGTGGACGGGATGACGGCGGATTACTATCCCTTCACCCACGACTTCCTGGGCGAGACGGCGACGCGGATCATCAACGAGGTCAAGGGCATCAACCGCTGCACCTACGACATCACCTCGAAGCCGCCGGGCACCATCGAATGGGAGTGACAAACGGGAACAGATAGGGAACATTAGCCTTCGAACCGGAGGTCGCCATGTTCCGTCTGATCCTTGTCCTGGGCGACCAGTTGTCGCGCGACATCGCCGCGCTGCGCGAGGCGCGGCCCGGCGATGTTGTCGTCATGGCCGAGGTGATGGACGAGGCCAGCTATGTCCGCCACCATCCCAAGAAGATCGCCTTCATCTTCGCGGCCATGCGCAAGTTCGCGGCGGAACTGCAGCGCGACGGCTTCCACGTCGCCTATGCCCGGCTGGACGATTCCGACAACACGCAATCGATCCCCGGCGAACTCATGCGCCGCGCCGCGCAGTTCGGCGCCCGCGACATCATCGCGACCGAACCGGGCGAATGGCGGCTGATCAATGCCCTGTCGCACCTGCCGGTCCCCGTCCGCCAACTGTCTGATGACCGCTTCTTCGCCAGCCACCGCGACTTCGCCGCCTGGGCCAAGGGGCGCGGCGAATTGCGGATGGAGTGGTTTTATCGCGACATGCGCCGCAGGACGGGGCTGCTGATGCAGGGTGACCGGCCCGTGGGCGGCAAGTGGAACTTCGACAAGCAGAACCGCAAGCCTGCCAGGCCCGACCTGCTGCGCCAGCCGCCGCCCGCCTTCCCGCCCGACCCGATCACCGCCGAAGTCCTGGATCTGGTCGCGGCGCGCTTTCCCGACAACTTCGGCGAGTTGCGGCCCTTCGGCTATGCCACCGACCGGGCAGGCGCGCTGAAGGCCCTGGACCATTTCATCGCCCATTCGCTGGATGAGTTCGGCCCCTACCAGGACGCGATGCTGACCGACGATCCGTTCCTGAACCACTCGGCCCTGTCCGCCTACATCAACATCGGCCTGCTGTCCCCGCGCGAGGTCTGCGAGGCAGCGGCCAGGGCCTACGCCGCCGGCAAGGTCCGGCTCAACTCGGCGGAAGGGTTCATCCGCCAGATCCTCGGCTGGCGCGAATACATCCGCGGCATCTATTTCCTGGAAGGCCCGGCCTACGCAAGCCGCAACGCCCTGGATCACACCCGCGACCTGCCCTGGCTCTACTGGGGCGGCAAGACGCGCATGGCCTGCATGGCGGCCGCTGTCGGGCAGACAAGGCGGCTGGCCTATGCCCATCACATCCAGCGGCTGATGGTCACAGGCAATTTCGCCCTGCTGGCGGGGATCGACCCGGCGCAGGTCCACGAATGGTACCTGTCCGTCTATCTCGACGCCTTCGAATGGGTCGAGGCGCCCAACACCATCGGCATGAGCCAGTTCGCCGACGGCGGGCTGATCGGCAGCAAGCCCTACGTCTCGTCGGGCGCCTATATCGACCGGATGTCGGATTATTGCCGGTCCTGCGCCTATTCGGTCAAGGCACGGAGCGGCAGGGACGCCTGCCCGTTCAACCTGCTGTACTGGGACTTCATGATCCGCCACCGAGAGCGGTTCGACGGCAACACGCGCATCGCCGCCATCTACGACGCCTGGGACCGGATGGATCCCGAGACCCGCAAAGCCATCCGCACGGACGCGGCCGACTTCCTGCGGCGCATGTCTGAAGGGGAAGCAGTCTAGGCTTGGATCGCGGCCCGCCGGCGACTAAACCGGATGCGTGCCGGTCCGTCCGGCCGTATGAAAGGACGACCATGACCTGCGCCTGCGGCCACCACCATTCCCCCCGCCACCATCACAATGCCAAGGGCACGCCCGTCGCGCTGAAGACGCCGATGTTCGGGCTGACGGGGCGGCTGGTCTGCGCGGACGCGGGCCAGATGATGACCGCGTTGTCGCTGCTGCCGGACCATATTGCCCTCAGCCGCGACGAGCCGGGCTGCCTGCACTTCGACCTCTGGCAGGATGAAAACCCGCTGGTCTGGCACCTGTCCGAACTGTTCACCGATGCCGACGCGTTCGCGGCCCACGGCGCCCGGACCAGGGACAGCGCATGGGGCCGGGAAAGCGAAGGCTTCACCTTCGATCTTCACCGCCATGACGTGATCCCGGTCATCCGGCGCGAAACCCGCCAGGACCTGGACGCCATCGACGCCCTTCTGCGCGACGCGTTCAAGGGCGAGGGCGAGGCGCGGTTGGTGCGCAAGCTGCGCGCGGACGGCGACTTGTCCTTGTCGCTTGTCGCCGATGCGGCAGGCACGATCCTGGGCCATGTCGCGCTGTCCCCCTTGTCGGCCGACCGCCCCGCCCATGCGCTTGCCCCGCTTGCCGTCGCGCCCAAGGCGCAACGCCTGGGCATCGGCGCCGCGCTGACGCGAGAGGCCGTGGTCTGGGCCGACGCGGCCTCGGTCGTCGTGCTGGGTGATCCCGACTATTACGGCCCCCTTGGTTTCCGGCCTGCGGATCTTGCCTCGCCCTATGCGGGACTGCCGCTGCAGATGATCGGCGATCTGCCGAAAGGCAGCCGGATCGGTTACGCCCCGGCTTTTGCCGCCCCTTGAGACGCTGCGGAACCTTGCGGATCGGCCACGGTGGGTTACATCTGGGGCCGAGCACGAAAGGATATCCCATGGCAGGACAACCGACCTTCGACGCCGCAGATGCCGCTTCGGGCAGCGGACTGGGCAAGCTTCCCGCGTGGGACCTGACCGACCTGTACCCGTCGCCGGACGCGGCGGAGTTGACGGCCGACATCGCCATGCTGGAAACCGAGGCCGCCGATTTCGCCGCGCGCTACCAGGGCAAGCTGGCCGACCTGTCCCCGGCCGAGATGCTGGCCTGCATCGAGGCCTATCAGCGCATCGATATCACCGCCGGGAGGGTTATGTCCTATGCCGGCCTGCGCTATTACCAGAACACGGTGGATGCCGGGCGCGCCAAGCTGATGGGCGACCTGCAGGCGCGGATCACCGACATCACCACGCCGCTGGTCTTCTTCAGCCTCGAATTCAACCGCATCCCCGACGAAACCTACGAGGCGGTGTTCGCTGCCGCCGATGGTCCCGCGCGCTACAAGCCCGTCTTCGACCGGATGCGCGCTATGCGCCCGCACCAGTTGTCCGACGAACTGGAACAGTTCCTGCACGACAATTCGGTCGTCGGCGCCGCCGCCTGGAACCGCCTGTTCGACGAAACCACCGCCGCGCTGGAGTTCCAGGTCAAGGGCGAGACGCTGGGCTTGGAAGCCACGCTGAACCTGCTGACCGACCACGACCGCGCCCGGCGCGAGGCCGCCGCCCATGCCCTGGCCGCCGTGTTCACGAAGAACGTCAAGCTGTTCGCCCGCGTCCACAACACGCTCGCCAAGGAAAAGGCCATCGAGGACAAGTGGCGCAAGATGCCCACGCCGCAATACGGCCGCCATCTGTCGAACCATGTGGAGCCCGAGGTGGTCGAGGCGCTGCGCAACGCCGTCACCGCCGCCTATCCGCGCCTGTCGCATCGCTATTATGCGCTGAAGGCGAAATGGCTGGGCCTGGACAAGCTGCAGGTCTGGGACCGCAACGCGCCGCTGCCGACCGCCTCGGCCAGGACCATCGGCTGGGACGAGGCGCGATCGACGGTTCTGGACGCCTATGCGGGCTTTTCGCCCCGGTTGGCGGAACTGGCGCAGCCCTTCTTCGAACGTGGCTGGATCGACGCCGCCGTGACCCGCGGCAAGGCGCCCGGCGCATTCGCCCATCCGACCGTGACCACCGTGCATCCCTATGTGCTGCTGAACTACCTGGGCAAGCCGCGCGACGTGATGACCCTGGCGCATGAACTGGGCCACGGCGTCCACCAGCGGCTGGCCGCAGACCAGGGCGAGCTGCTGGCCTCTACGCCGCTGACGCTGGCCGAGACGGCCTCGGTCTTCGGCGAGATGCTGACTTTCCGCGCCCTGCTGGCCAAGACCACCGACCGCGCGCAGAAGAAGGCTCTTCTGGCCGGCAAGGTCGAGGACATGATCAACACGGTCGTCCGCCAGATCGCCTTCTACGACTTCGAATGCAAGCTGCACGCCGCGCGGTCCGAGGGCGAGTTGACCCCCGACGACATCAACGCGCTGTGGATGTCGGTCCAGCACGAAAGCCTCGGCCCGGTGTTCGAGTTCATGCCGGGATACGAGACCTTCTGGACCTATGTGCCCCATTTCGTGCATTCGCCCTTCTACGTCTATGCCTATGCCTTCGGGGACGGGCTGGTGAACGCGCTGTATGCCGCCTACGAAGGCGGGCTGCCGGACTTCCAGGCCAAGTATTTCGACCTGCTGGCGGCGGGCGGTTCCAAGCACCACAAGGAACTGCTGGCGCCCTTCGGGCTGGATGCCTCGGACCCCCGGTTCTGGGACAAGGGCCTGTCCATGATCGAGGGATTCATCGACGAGCTTGAAGCCCTGGACGCCTGAGGCGGGGGGATGCTGAAGCGAATCCTTGCAGGTGTCGCGGCCTTGGTCGTGCTGGGGGCGGCGGCGTTCTTCGCCTTCGCGCCGGGCTATGTCGAACGCGGGCTGAACCCCTTGCGGATGCCCCCGGAGGGCTGGCCCGTCAGCGCGCAGGCGCAGGCGCTGCATGACCAGCTGGTGATCGGCGACTGGCACTCTGACGCGCTGCTGTGGGACCGCGACATCCTGGACCGCGCGGACCGGGGCCACACGGACGTGCCGCGCCTGATCGACGGCAACGTGGCTGTGCAGGTCTTCACCACCGTGACCAAAAGCCCGCGCGGCCAGAACTATGACGGGAACAGCGCCGACGCGCCCGACAACATCACGCCCCTGTTCATGGGCCAGTTGCGCCCGCCGCGGTCCTGGTTCTCGCTGCGCGAGCGCGCTCTGGTGCAGGCCGAGGCGCTGGCCCAGGCGGCCGAGGATGCGCCCGACCGGCTGCGGCTGATCCGCACGCAGGCCGACCTGCAGGCGGTTCTTGACGCGCGGGCGGGCGGGAAGCGCATCCTGGGCGCGGTGCTGGGGTCCGAGGGCGGGCACCCGCTGGAAGGCGACATTGCCAATCTCGACGTGATGCATGACGCGGGCTTCCGGCTGATCGGCCTCACGCATTTCTTCGACAACGAACTGGGTGGCAGCCTGCATGGCGAGGGCGGCACCGGCGCGGGCCTGTCCCCCTTCGGCCGCCAGGTCGTGGACGGCATGATCCGACGCGGCATGGTGATCGACCTGGCCCATGCCGCGCCGCTGATGGTGCAGGACGTGCTGGCCATCCCCGAGGCGCGGCCGATCCTGTCCCATACCGGCATTCACGGCCATTGCGGCAGCGCGCGCAACCTTGACGACGACCTGGTGCGCCAGATCGCGGCCAAGGGCGGCGTGATCAGCATCGGCTTCTGGTCCGACGTGGTCTGCGGCGGCACCCCCGCCCATATCGCCGAAGCCATCGTCGCCGCCATCCGGCTGGTGGGCGAGGATCATGTCTCGCTGGGCTCGGACTATGACGGCTCGGTCGGGGTGCCCTTCGATGCGGCGCATCTGGCGGCGCTGACGCAGGCGCTGCTGGACGAGGGCCTGTCCGAACCACAGATCGCCAAGGTCATGGGCGGCAACATGATCCGATACCTGTCCGAAACCCTGCCCGAGGCCTGATCCATGAAACGCACCACCCTTCTGCATTCCGAACTGTCCGGGCTGATCGCCGCGATGGGCCACGGCGACCTGCTGGTCATCGGCGACGCGGGCCTGCCGGTCCCGCCCGGCGTGCGCTGCATCGACCTGGCCGTGACGCGCGGCGTGCCCCGTTTCCTCAACGTCCTCGATGCCGTCCTGGCCGAGATGGTGGTGGAACGATCCGCATGGGCGGCCGAGGCCGGCGCGGATCTGCAAGGCGCCCTGGAGGGGCGCGACCTGGGCACGCCCTCGGTGGTCGCGCATGACGCCTTCAAGACCCTGAGCCGCGAGGCCCGTGCCATCGTCCGCACCGGGGAATTCACGCCCTACGCCAATGTCGCCCTGTGGTCGGGCGTGGCCTTCTGAGCGCTTGGAACCCGCGGCAGGGGACGGCGTTCGGATCGCAGATCATGCCAAAGGAGTTGACGAATGCAGAAGACCCTTATCGGCCTTGGCGCCATTCTTGCGATGATGACGCTGGCGGGCTGCCAGACCGCCCAGGGACTTGGCCGCGACGTCTCGACCGCGGGTCAGGTGATCCAGCAGGAAAGCGCCGAGGCGATGTGAACGGAAACAAGGGCGGCCTTTCGGGGCCGCCCTTGTCCAACAGGCTACCGGGTCGAGGGATGCTGTTTCGACGCCGCCCGGATCTTGTTGGCGATCGGCCATGTCCAGCCGATCTGGCGCGAACGGTTGGGCCGCAGATAGACCCAGTTCAGCAGCGCGGCGGGGATGCCCAGCGCCAGGCCGATGGCCGCGCCCCAGATGAAGGTCCACAGCGTGACATAGCCCATCGCCAACCCGGCAATGACGACCGCACCGGCGATGCAGGCAACCCAGATATGGATCAGGAACATTCGAAGATGCATGATCATGCTCCGAGGGATAGGTTCCGGTGAAACGAACGGGCGCTGACGGCGGTTCCAGAGAAGGAGGATGCGATGCGACTGATGTTTCTTGCCGCGCTGCTGCTGCCCCTGCCGGCGGCAGCCTTCACGGCGCAGAACGGCATGACGGCGGTGCAGACCGGCCCGTCCGAGATCACGGTCATCCACGAGGTCCGGCGCGGCGACACCGCCTATTGGTGCGCGGCGGGCGATTTCGCGCAGCGGGCGATGGGACTGCCCGGCAGGACGCCGCTCTGGCGCGCCTCGCCCAAGCCCCGGCGGGCGGGCCACGGCATTGTCTTCACGCTGGACCCCGCCAAGGCCGCCCCCGGCGCGGGCCTGTCGCAATTCGGCAGCGGTCCTCGCGACGGGTCGATCCCCCTCGGTATGGCAGTGGGCAGCTTCTGCCGCAGCGAATGGCCGTTCTGGAACCACTAGCTTCGGCTCAGGCCTCCTGCAACCGGCGCGCCACCAGCCAGGCGACCGGCAGCGCGATCACCGCGCCAAGGGCGGCGGCCAGCAGAATGGATCTCCAGTCGTACAATCCCATCGTCAGGACACCCACGATGCCGATCCCGGCAAGCGAGGTCATGATGATGGACAGCAGCAGCATGAACAGGCGCGTCATCGTTGATCTCTGTCGCTCGATGCGCCAATCTTGCACCATCGGCGGGCGTCGCGCCTTGATCCCGATCAGATCGCCTGCCCTCCCGTCGCCGCGCGTCCTGGCGCCCGGCATCCCGTTGCTGCAGGAGGAACCATCATGAAGAACCCCTGGATGAGCCTGTGGCTGTCCGCCGCCAACCAGATCTCTGCCCCCGCCCGAGGCCAGATGATCGCCGAGATGCGCAAGACCCAGGACGCCATGATGAGGGAATGGCAGCGGGCATGGCTGCGGATGTGGGGCATCGGCCTGCGCAAGTGACGGCGGTCAGCACCCCCCGCTGACGCCTTTGCGCGACAAAGGGGTATGCCGCGCTATCTTTGCTCTCGTCTGTCCAGCGTGCCTTGGCTCAGCCCGGCGGGCGGATGCGGGTCGATCAGGCCGACGCCCTGCGCGAAGCCGTGCGGCGGGCGGAACGGCCGTTCGGAACCGACGGCGAGGAGCGTCGGGAAAGCGCTCGGACCGACCGTTTTCAGCGACGAACCAGCGAAGTGCAGGTGGTGCTGCCGGACCGCCTGCCTTGCATCTCTCGCCTGCCAGTGGGCGATTGCGATTATTCGGTGCGGTGGGGCGCGATCAAGGCGCGGTTCTCGCGGGCGGTGAGGGGGACGGTGGGGTGGAACCCCACCCTACGGTCGGCATCCAAGGTGGCGAAGGGGGATGCCGGCGTTTGGCAGCGGCGGTTTTGGGAGCATCACATTCGGGATGAGGCGGATTTCGCGGCACATATGCAGTATTGTTGGTTCAATCCGGTGAAGCATGGGTTGGCCGAGCGGCCCGAGGATTGGCCGTATTCGTCGTTTCACCACGACATGGCGGCAGGCCGGGTGGATTGGGGAAACCGCATCGGCGCCCCGTAGGGTGGGGTTTCACCTCACCATGGCCCGGCGACGGGCCAAGGGCGTCGGTTGCGGATCGGAGGGCGTAGAGGCGTAGGGTGGGGTTTTACCCGACCGTTCGGCAGTGGCGGCGCTGAGGATAGTAGGGAGGAACCCGGACCTATGCTTGCTTCATTCCACCCCTAAGCGGTATTGGTTTAGAGACATGGTGGGATGAAACCTCGCCTTTGCATTACGATTAAATTGAGCGGGCGTATGGAGAAACAAGTGAATGCACTTCAGTGTCAACGCCAAGACGAAACAAGTTTAGTTCCAATTGTTCAGGACGCGTCTGCAAAAGATAAGGTCGGCTTAATGGATCAAGCGCCTCGATAACATCAACAACTGGAAACTCACGACGATCTGCTAATAATCTCGCAACTTGACGCTGCGGTGGCCTTGGAAGATTTGCTTCTTTCGGAACCCTACAGCCGGACGACATCACCTGCAAAACCGTTTCCCACGCGCACCAAAAAACTTCCATGAAGGCTCCGTCATACGGAACTGGCACTACTATCAAGTTCTTTTGTTCTTCCAATCTCACTAGGTTAGATTTTCCCTGATCGGCCGGAACAATTGCGAGCCGCAAACCCCTTGCTGATTCTAGATGACGTTGATTAATCTTGACTGTCGTTCCAACCCACTGATCCGGGTCGGGCCTGCCCACAAAAAGATCGGCTTTCCACAATCCAGATATTGAATATGGCAATTTATTTCTTTCTGAAGTCTTCCGAAATGCTGCGGCGAGTTGCTCAACCCGGTTTTTCAACTTTATAGGTCGACCACGACTTCCAGAAAGAAGCGTAGAGTCTTCAGTAAGGTTATCCCGAACGCTTTCAATAAGGTTTATTTTACCAGTCTTTTCTACTCCGAAAAGTAGAGAATTTATTTCACCACCGCTTATTTTGCAGAACTTGCTTAACCCAGTCTCTATCCTATCCATTACCATAGGATCTCGGTTGATTATTGCATCATGAACTGCATATTCAAAGAAAACTCCTGATTCTCCATCATGCTCAGCTCTGTTTCTAGCTAGTTGCCGAAGAAGAACTTGATTATGGCCCCCATAATCTGCAACAATTTCAGTCTTTAAAGAATAAAGCAGCGCCGCAAGTATGGGACGAACAACAGCGATAATTGCCGGAACCTCTCCCGCAACAGGATTTTGTTGAATTTCTTTTCTTATTTCCAATTGCGTGCCTCACCCATCGGCTCTGTTGCACAAATTTCGTGAGGAATTCATCTTGCGAGTCCAGCTTGGTAGCTGTGATGTATGCGCAGACCCACACCTCCGACC
>NZ_JAFNAW010000044.1 GCF_017356265.1 Paracoccus fontiphilus
GCGATCAAGGGCGGCGCGGACGGCGCGGTCGAGGCCGCGCGCCTGGCCGGTCTGCTGGCCGCCGACCTGGCCGCGAGCGCCCAGTCCCGGCTGCGGCCGATGCTGAACCTGACCGGCACGGTCCTGCACACCAACCTGGGTCGCGCGATCCTGGCTGATGACGCCATTGCCGCCGCCAGCGCCGCCATGGCCGCTCCGCTGGCGCTGGAGTTCGACCTGGAGACCGGTGGGCGCGGGCAGCGCGACGACCATCTGCGCGGACTGCTGTGCGAACTGACCGGGGCCGAGGACGCCACGATCGTCAACAACAACGCCGCCGCCGTGCTGATCGCGCTGAACACCTTCGGCCAGGGGCGGCAGGCCATCGTCTCGCGCGGCGAGCTGATCGAGATCGGCGGCGCTTTCCGGATGCCCGACATCATGGCCCGCGCCGGCGCGCATCTGGTCGAGGTGGGCACCACCAACCGCACCCACCCGCGCGATTACCAGGACGCGATCACGCCCGACACGGGGCTGATCCTCAAGGTCCACACCTCGAACTATCGCATCGAGGGGTTCACCGCCGAAGTCGCCGCCCCCGCCCTGTCGCAGATCGCGCGGAAGGCGGGCGTGGTGCTGCTGAACGACCTCGGCTCGGGGTCGCTGGTCGATCTGGGCCGCTGGGGCCTGCGCCGCGAACCCACCGTGGCCGAGGCGGTGGCCGAGGGCGCGGATCTGGTGACGTTCTCGGGCGACAAGCTGCTGGGCGGTCCGCAGGCGGGCTTCATCGTCGGCCGCCGCGACCTGATCGCGCAGATCAACAAGAACCCGCTCAAGCGCGCCCTCCGCCTGGACAAGATCCGCATCGCGGCGCTGGAGGCGACCTTGCGCCTGTATCGCGATCCCGACCGGCTGGCCGAGCGCCTGCCCGTACTGCGCCACCTGTCGCGCCCGCAGGCCGACATCGCCGCTCAGGCCGAACGGCTGGCCCCGCAGGTGGCGGCGTTGCTGCCGGATTACGCCGTGGCCGCTACGGATTGCGCAAGCCAGATCGGGTCCGGTTCGCTCCCGACCGATACGATACCCTCGGCGGGCCTGCGGATCACGGGCGCGGGCGGCGATGCGCCGGACCGGCTGGCGGCACGCCTGCGCGGCCTGCCCCGCCCTGTCGTCGGGCGAATCCACGACGGCGCGTTGGTCCTGGATCTGCGGACGCTTGACCGCGACGAGGATCTGCTGGAGGCGCTGTCGGCATGATCGTCGGCACGGCGGGGCATATCGACCACGGCAAGACCGCGCTGGTCAAGGCGCTGACCGGCACCGACGCCGACCGTCTGGCCGAGGAAAAGGCCCGTGGCATCACCATCGACCTGGGCTTCGCCTATGCCGACCTGGGCGGCGGGGCCATCACCGGCTTTGTCGATGTGCCGGGGCATGAACGCCTGATCCACACCATGCTGGCGGGCGCGGGCGGCATCGACCTGGCGCTTCTGGTGGTGGCGGCCGACGACGGGGTGATGCCGCAAACGCGCGAGCATGTGGCGATTCTGGATCTGCTGGGCATCGCGCGCGGCATCGTGGCGCTGACCAAGGCCGATCTGGCGGACGCAACGCGGCGCGCAGCGGTTGCCGGCGAAATCCGCGCTGTCCTGGAAGGCACCGCCTTGGCCGACGCGCCGATCATGCCGGTATCGTCCCTGACCGGCGAGGGCATAGACGCCCTGCGCACAGCGCTGATCGCCGCCGAAACCGAAACCGCCGCCCGCCATTCCGATGGTCCGCTTCGGCTGGCCGTGGACCGCAGCTTCACCCTGTCCGGCGCGGGCACCGTCGTCACCGGCACGGTGCTGACGGGCCGCGTGGCCGTGGGCGATCCCGTCATCGTCGGCCCGCGCGGCCTGCCCGCCCGGGTGCGCGCCATCCACGCGCAGAACCGTCCCGCGGCCGAGGGCCTGGCGGGTCAGCGATGCGCCCTGAACCTTGCGGGCGAGGCGATCAGCAAGGACGCCATCCATCGCGGCGACGTGGTTCTGTCGCCCGCGCTGCACGCGCCCACCGACCGCATCGACGCCTGGCTGACGGTGCTGGCATCCGAGCCCAAGCTCATCGGCACCTGGTTCCCCGCCCGCTTGCACAGCCACGCGGTCGAGGCCGGCGCCCGCATCGTGCCCCTGGGCGATCCGATCCCCCCCGGCGGCAGCGGCCCCGTGCAGGTCGTGCTGGACAGGCCCATCGCCGCCGCCATCCACGACCGCTTCATCCTGCGCGACGTCTCGGCCAGCCGCACCATCGGCGGCGGGCGCTTCATGGACCTGCGCGCCCCGGCCCGCAAGCGCCGCACGCCGGACCGGCTGGCCCTGATCGCCGCCGCGCGCCACGAGGACCCTGCCCGCGCGCTGGCGGCGATGCTGACCGCAGCGCCGGTCGATCTGCCCGCCTTTGCCCGCGACCGCAGCCTGTCGCAAGCCGCGCTGCCTGCCGTGATCCGCGCTGCCGGGGCTGCCACGGTCGGCGACCTGGCCGTCAGCGCCGAGGGTCTGGACAGCCTGCAGCGGCAGTTGACCGCCACCCTGACGCAGTTCCACGACGACAACCCCGATCTGCCGGGCCTTGGCCGCGAACGCCTGCGCCTGACGCTGCATCCGCGCTTGCCCAAGGACGCGTTCCTTGCCTTCCTGCGGACCGAGGCCGACCAAGGCCGCGCCACCCTGGATGGCGCCTTTGTCCGCCTGCCCGGCCACGAGGTCCGCCTGACGCCCGAGGACGAGGCCCTGTGGCAGCGCATCGCCCCCGGTCTGCAAGGCGACACCCGCTTCCGTCCCCCCCGCGTGCGCGATTTCGCGACCGAGTTCGGCATCGACGAACGCGACATCCGCCGCGTCCTGAAACTGACGCAAAAGCTGGGCCGCACCGACCAGATCGCGCACGACCACTTCTTCGCGCGCGCGGTGACGGCGGAAATGGTGGCGATCATCCTTGATGTCGCGGCACACACGCCGGATGGCTGGTTCACCGCCCCCGCCTTTCGCGACCGCGTGCAGAACGGCCGCAAGGTCGCCATCGAGATCCTCGACTTCTTCGACCGCCACGGCCTGACCTTGCGCCGGGGCGATTTACGTCGCATCAACCCGCATCGCGCCGACCTGTTCGGCACCGATGGAAGGGAATCGTCCCCGGTGGGGCGGCCGGTCTTCAAAACCGGTTGGGGCAGCGAGCCTGTCCCGGGTGGGTTCGACTCCCATTCCCTTCCGCCAGACCCTCAGGACCGGACATGACCGATTTCGACGACTGGCTTCAGGCGACCTTCGCGGAAACGGATGGCTTCACGGTCCTGATCGTGCTGATCGGCACCGCCGGCGGCAGGGTCGATCTGCTGAAATCAGCGCATCTCCATGTGATCGGGGACGACATCCGCTGGCCGGACATGGCCGCCTATCTGGACGGGTCGGGCGTCGCCTGGGACGCGGTCGCGCTGTTCCGCGCGGGGCGCGAAGGGCTGGTTGCCGACGATGTGGCGCGCACGCGGCTGGACCAGCTGGTCCGCGCCATGAACGGCGACCGCACCCTGATCCGCGACAGCGAGTTCTTCAACCGCGACGGCCTGCGCCTGCGGCTGGACGATGCCGAACCCTCGGTTCCGATCCTGAACTGATCAGCAGGCTGTCGGCTGCGCCGCGACGGGTTCCGCCCTGCCCGCCAGATCCAGCCCGCGCGCGGTCGGCGGCTGCCAGGTGGGCGACTGTTCCACCGCGCCCTGGGTATTGGTCCCCAGGTGCGAACCGCCCAGACCACCGCTCCAACCGCTGCTGCCGGCATTGTTGGCGTCGGTGGCATTGGCGCCCGGCTGGGGCGGGGTCGCGTTTTCGGCGACCGTGTCGCGGGCGGGGCAGTTCCCCTCTCCGGACTGGCCCTGTTCCTCGGTCTGGCTGGCGAGGGCCTCGGTGACGGCGCCCGGCGTGGCGACCGAAGACGTCACAGGCGCCGTTTGCGCCCAACCGGCGCCAAGCGCAAGAAGACTGGTGGCAAGGACGGCGCTGAAGCGGATCATGGCAAGGCCTCGTGGCGTGGTGAGGAAGGACCGGGTGGAAACGTCCGCCGTGCCGCCGCAGTTCCGCTTGCAGCCGAGCGTCCCCGCGACTAGAAGGGCGGGAATTTTTCAGCCGCCGCGGCTTTGGCGGCCCTTATGGCACACGAGGACGAAGATGCAGGTCAAGGAAACCCAGAACGAAGGTCTCAAGCGGGGCTACCAGTTCACCCTGCCGGCAGCTGATCTGGCCGCGACGGTCGATGCGAAGCTGAAGGAAGCGCAGCCCGAGGTCGAGATGAAGGGCTTCCGCAAGGGCAAGGTCCCGATGGCCATGCTGAAGAAGCAGTTCGGCCCGCGCATCCTGGGCGACGCCATGCAGGAAGCCATCGACGGCGCGCTGAAGAAGCATCTGGACGAATCCGGCGACCGTCCCGCGACCCAGCCCAAGGTCGAGATGCAGAACGGCGAGACCTGGAAGGAAGGCGACGACGTGGTCGTCAACGTCTCCTACGAGGCGCTGCCCCCGATCCCCGAGGTGGACCTGACCGGCCTGACCCTGGAAAAGCTGACCGTGCCCGCCGAGGAGGCCGCGATCAACGAGGCTCTGGAAAACCTGGCGAAATCGGCTCAGTCCTTCGAGGACCGCAAGAAGGGCAGCAAGGCGAAAAGCGGCGACCAGGTCGTGATCGACTTCAAGGGCTTCGTCGACGGCGAAGCGTTCGAGGGCGGCGCGGGTGAGGATTACCCGCTGGTGCTGGGCTCGAACAGCTTCATCCCCGGCTTCGAGGACCAGCTTGTCGGCGCCAAGGAAGGTGAAGACGTGACCGTCACCGTCACCTTCCCGACCGAATACGGCGCCGCGCACCTGGCCGGCAAGGAAGCCACCTTCGAATGCACCGTGAAGGCCGTGAAGGCCCCGAAGGAAGCCGAGATCGACGACGAGCTGGCCAAGAAGTTCGGCGCCGAGGATCTGGACGGCCTGAAGAAGCAGATCGCCGGCCGCCTGGAACAGGAATATGCCGGCGCGGCCCGCGCGATCCTGAAGCGGTCGCTGCTGGACCAGTTGGACGAGAAGGTGAAGTTCGACCTGCCCGAGTCGCTGGTCGAGGCCGAGGCGCACCAGATCGCCCACCAGCTGTGGCACGAGGAGAACCCCGAGGTTCACGACCATAACCACGGCAGCATCGAGCCGACCGACGAGCACAAGAAGCTGGCCGAGCGCCGCGTCCGCCTGGGCCTTCTGCTGGCCGAGATCGGCCAGAAGGCCGAAGTGACCGTCACCGACCAGGAGATGACCCAAGCCGTGCTGCGCGCCGCCCGCCAGTATCCGGGCCAGGAACGCGCCTTCTTCGAGTTCGTGCAGCAGAACCAGGCCGTGCAGCAGCAACTGCGCGCCCCGATCTTCGAGGACAAGGTCGTCGATCACATCGCCGAGCAGGCGAAGGTCGAGGAAAAGACCGTGACCAAGGAAGAACTGGAAAAGGCGGTCGAGGCCCTGGACGAACTCTGATCGTCCCGTTCCACGCTTTCGAAAGGCCGCGCCATTTTGCGCGGCCTTTTCCTTTCGTGGCGGTCTTGTGACGCCATTGGGCACCCCTTATCTTGCGGCCATGTCAGCACAACTCCACCTCATGAAGCTTTGCGTCGGCGCCGAAGGGCCTGACGACCTGGCGCAATGGCAGCGAAGGTTCGGCGACGGCCATGCCGTCCACGTCACCCGCATGTGGCCCAAGCGGGAAGCCGAGCTGCTGTCGGGCGGGTCGATCTTCTGGGTCTTCAAGGGCGTCATGCTGGCCCGCCAGCGGATCGTGCGGCTGGACGAGCATTTTCACGACAACGGCATCCGCCGCTGCGCCCTGATCCTGGACCGCGACCTCGTTCCCGTCACCGCCGTGCCCCGCCGCCCCTTCCAGGGCTGGCGCTATCTGAACGCCGGCGATGCCCCGTCCGACATGCCGCGCGGCCGCGAGGGCGATGCCGCCCTGCCGCCGCAAATGGCCGCCGCCCTTGCCGAAATGGGCCTTGTCTGACGCGTGATGCCGCCACCAACAGGTGGCGACGGCAGCAGGCGGGTGCGGCCCGATGTCAGGGCAGCAGTCTCGTCCGGGTCAGGCGTCAAGCGCGCGGTTTCGCTCTTGCAGCCGCCGCAGCGTGACGATATTCAGAGACCCTGTGCGGGTGTAGCTCAATGGTAGAGCAGCAGCTTCCCAAGCTGAATACGAGGGTTCGATTCCCTTCACCCGCTCCAATCCCTTTCCCGGACCCGTTTGCGCCGCAGGCACTCCGCTGCGGCTTGCGTGTTGGCACGGCCGCCAAGGGGCCTTGTCCCTTGGCCAGAGCTTCAGGCGGACAATGCGGAACGCGGCTCAGCCCCTGCGGCGGAAGGTCGCATAGTGTGGCACGCGGCCTTCGCGCAGCGCCTTCTGTTCATAGCGCGTGCTGAGCCAGTCGTCCCAGGCGGCCGGCGTATCCTCCACCAGGTCGAAGCCCGCCAGGGGCACCTCCTCGAGCGTCTGGCGCATGTAGTCGGGGATGTCGGTCGCCACCCGGAACTCGGCGCCCGGCTTCATGACGCGGGCCAGCGGCACCAGATGCTCGGGCGTGACGAAGCGGCGGCGGTGGTGGCGCGCCTTGGGCCAGGGGTCGGGATAGTTCAGGAACGCCCGGCTGATCGAGGCGTCAGGCAGCACGTCCATCAGGTCGCGTGCGTCGCCCGGATGGACGCTGACATTGGACACGCCCGCGTTGCGGATCTTGCCCAGCAGCATGGCGACGCCGTTGATGAAGGGCTCGCAGCCGATGATGCCGATGCCGGGATAGCGGGCGGCCATGTGGACCATGTGCTCGCCCCCGCCGAAGCCGACCTCCAGCCAGATCGGCCGGTCGTCGCCGAAGATCGCCGCCGGGTCGATGGGACGGCGGTCCGGGTTGTCCTGCACGGTGATGCCGCGCGGGCGCAGCTCGCCCAAGTCCTCGGACAGGTAGCCCTTCTGGCTTTGGCGCAGGGTCTTGCCATGCCGCCGGCCATAGAAGTTGCGGCGCGGCGGATTCGGGTCGAAGGCGGATTTGGGCGTGTCGGACATGGGCCGGGGATTGCACCGGCAAGGGGGCCGGGTCAAGCCCCCCTGCCCCCGCAGCTATTCCCCCATCAGGCGGCTGATGATGACCGTCACCTCGGGCTTCTTGCCGATCTCCTCCATGGCGACCTGGCGGGTGATGCGGCGGATCGCCTCGTCCATCTTGGCATCGTCGCGGACCACGCGGGGATTGGCACCTTCCAGGAACTCGGACAGCTCGCCCTCGATATGCGCGCCCAGATCCTCGCCGCTGCGGGTGCGGCCGGGCAGGCCCATCAGTTCCACCCATGCGTCGGGCAGGACGTTGTCGTCCTCGTCCACGATCACGCTGACAAGGGCGTGGCCGTTCAGCGCCATGCGGATGCGGTCGCGCACCACGCCGTCCATGGCGCCGATCAGCACCGTGCCGTCCAGGTACAGCCGCCCGGTTTCCACCTGGTCCACGATGCGCGGCACGTCGCCCGTCAGGTCCAGCATGGTGCCGTTGGTGGCGATCTCGGCCGCGATGCCCTTGGCGCGGGCCATCAACACATGCTCTCGCAGGTGGAGGTGCTCGCCATGCATGGGGATCACGATCTCGGGCTTCAGCAGTTCGTGCAGGGCCTCGATGTCGGGGCGGTTGGCATGGCCCGAGACGTGGTAAAGCCCGTCATCCGCGTCATAGACCTCGACCCCCATCTCGCTCAGGGCGTTCATGATCCGCCCGACCGAGCGTTCGTTGCCCGGAATGGTCTTGGAGCTGAACAGGAAGCTGTCGCCTTCCTTCAGTTGCAGGCCCAGATAGCGCCCGCGCGACAGTTGCGCGCTGGCGGCGCGGCGTTCACCCTGCGATCCGGTCGCCAGCAGCATCACCTGGTGGCGCGGCAGGCTGGCGGCTTCCTCGGGGCCGATGGTGTCGGGGAAATCGGTCAGCACGCCGGTCTCCAGGCCCACGGCCACCATCTTGCGCATGGCGCGGCCCAGCAGGCAGACCTTGCGGCCACCGGCGATGGCGGCCTCGGACAGGGTCTTGAGGCGCGCGATGTTGCTGGCGAAGGTGGTGGCGACGACCATGTTCTTCTGCGCCATCACCCAGTCCAGGATGGGATTGGCCAGCATCGCCTCGGACCGGCCGGGGTTGGGGGAAAAGATGTTGGTGCTGTCACAGGCCAGCACCTTGATGCCCTTGCCTTCCTCGGCGATGTGGTGCCAGGCGATCGGGTCGAAGGGATCGCCCACGACCGGGGTGCCGTCCAGCTTGAAGTCGCCGGTATGCACGACACGGCCCGCAGGCGTGTCGATGATCAGCGCCGCGCTTTCGGGGATCGAGTGGCTGACCGGCACGAACTGCACGGTGAAGGGGCCGACCTGCGTCACCTCGGGGCGTGGCCCGGTGATGTTCACGGCCGAGGGCGAATAGCCCTGCTCCTCCAGCTTCAGGCGGACAAGCGCGCCGGTGAACTGGCGGGCATAGATCGGCGCCTTGAGCCGGCCGTAAAGATGTCCCACGGCGCCCAGGTGATCCTCGTGCCCGTGGGTGATGAAGATCGCGTCCAGCCGGTCGCGGTTCTGTTGCAGCCAGGTCAGGTCGGGCATGATCAGGTCGATGCCGGGGCTGCTGTCCATGTCGCCGAAACTGACGCCCAGATCCACCAGGATCAGCCTTTCGCGTCCGGGCTGGCCATAGCCATAGACATAGGCATTCATGCCGATTTCGCCCGCGCCGCCCAGCGGCAGATAGATCAGGCGCTCAGCCATTGCCCATCTCCTTGTTGTAATCGTGAATGAGCCGCAGCCCGTGCATCGTCAGATCGTCTTCGATTGCGTCGAACAGGTCAAACCCCTGATCGAACAGCGGCGCAAGTCCCCCGGTGGCGATCACCTTCATCGGGCGCGCGCGTTCAGCCCGGATTTGCCGGACGACGCCGTCCACGAGGCCGATATAGCCCCAGAAGATCCCCGACTGGATGCAGGCCACCGTGTTGGTGCCGATGACCTTGGCCGGCATGGTCACGTCGACATGCGGCAGGCTGGCCGCGCCCATGTGCAGGGCTTCCAGCGACAGGTTCACGCCCGGCGCGATCACGCCGCCGATATAGGCGCCGTCCACGTCCACCACGTCAAAGGTGGTGGCCGTGCCGAAATCCACCACGATCAGGTCGGGGCCGTGCCGGTCGAAGGCGCCCACGGTGTTGACCAGCCGGTCCGGGCCGACCACCGTGCCCATGTCCACGCGCGGGTTCACGGGCAGCAGGCAGTCGGGCTTGCCCACGACCAGCGGGCGGGTGTCAAAGTAGCGGTTGCAGAGCACGCGCAGGTTGAAGACCACGCGCGGCGCGGTCGAGCTGATGATGCAGGCGTCGATGTCCAGCGCGAACTTCTGCCCGTCGATCAGCGTGGACAGCCAGACGAAATATTCGTCCGCCGTGCGCCGGTGGTCGGTGGCGATGCGCCAATGCGCCAGGAAGCGCTCGCCGTTCCAGATGGAAAAGACGGTGTTCGTGTTGCCGGTGTCGATGCACAGAAGCATGGCTCAGGCTCCGGTGAAATAGATGTCGGCGGCGGGGATCGCCTGCCTGCCGCGCGGCCCGGTCAGGATCAGGGCGCCGGTCTCGTCGATGCCGTCAAAGCGGCCGGTGGTCTCAACCGTGCCGGTGCGGGCGGTGATCGTCTCGCCCAGCCTGGCGGCGCGGGCCAGCCAGGCCGCGCGGATGGGCGCGAAGCCGAAGCTGCGCATCTGCCGGTGCCAGTCGTCGAAGGCCGGGGCAAGCGCGGCCAGAAGATCGTCGGTCGAGACAACCAGCCCAGTCTCGCCCAACAGGCTGACCGGCCGCAGCGCGCCCGGCTCGACGGCAGCGGCATCGGGCGCCGCCGCCAGGTTCACGCCGATCCCGATGGCAAGCGCCTGGATGGACGCTCCCGCGCCGATGCTTTCCAGCAGGATGCCCGACAGCTTGCCGCCGTTCAGCAGCACGTCGTTCGGCCATTTCAGCGCGACATTCAACTGCGGCCCGCACAACTGGCGCAGCGCGTCATGCACGGCAAGGGCGGCGACAAAGGACAGCCGCGCCGCATCGGCGGGACCACCTTCGGGCCGCAGGACCAGCGTTGCGGCGAAGTTGCCGGGCGGATCGCTCCAGGCCCTGCCCCGCCGCCCGCGCCCCGCCGTCTGCTGGCGGGCCATGATCCAGGTCGGGCCGGACAGGCTGGGCGCCAGGCGCATCGCCTCGGCATTGGTGCTGTCAACGCGGTCGAGGACATGGCGTGCCACGCCCTCGGGCCAGGATGCCAGCAGGGTGCCGTTACTCAACGGCAGGGGTCTCGGCCGAAGTGTCAGGCAAAAGCGCCGCATCAGCCGGGACAACCGCGCTGCCCACCAGCGATTCCGCCGCGGTGGCGGCAGCGGAATCCACGCCCCACATCGACACGGCGCCGATCAGCAGCAGGGCCGCCGGGATCACCAGCGCCAGGTACTGCACCGCGCCCATGCGGCTTTCGACGCCCTCGTTCTCGGCCCCGAACCACATGTAGTAGACGATGCGCAGGTAATAGAAAGCGCCGATGACGGATGCGATCACGCCCAGGATCGCCAGCCAGGACATGCCGGCCTGCACCGCCGCCGTCAGCACGCCGTACTTGGCGAAGAAGCCCAGGAAGGGCGGAACGCCGGCCAGGCTGAACATCAGGAACAGCACGGCAAAGCCCTTGACGGGTTCGGCCTGGGCGAAGCGGTTCAGGCTTTCCAGGTCGGTGATCGGGCGCCCGTCGCGTTCCATCGACAGGATGAAAGCGAAGGAGCCGACGTTCATCACCGCATAGATCGCCATATACAGCAGCATCGACTGAACGCCGAACGCCGTGCCCGCCGCAAGGCCCACCAGGGCGAACCCCATGTGCGCGATGGACGAATAGGCCATCAGCCGCTTGATGTTGCGCTGCCCGATCCCGGCGATCGAGCCCAGGAACATCGACATGACCGCAAGCGCCGCGATGATCTGGCCCCAGTCGCCCGGCACGTTGCCGAAGGCGTCGAACATCAGCCGCGCGATCAGCGCCATGGCCGCGACCTTGGGCGCGGTGGCGAAGAAGGCCGTGACCGGCGTCGGCGCGCCCTCGTAGACGTCGGGCGTCCACATGTGGAACGGCACCGCCGAGACCTTGAAGGCAAGGCCCACCAGCAGGAACACCAGCCCGAACAGCAGGCCCACGGACAGTTGCCCGCCCACGACCGTCTGCACGATGCCGCTGAAGCTGGTCGTGCCCGAGAAGCCGTAAACCAGCGACGCCCCGTACAGCAGCATCCCCGAGGACAGCGAGCCGAGGACGAAGTACTTCAGCCCCGCCTCGGACGATTTCACGCTGTCGCGGCGCATGGCGGCGGCCACGTAGAGCGCCAGCGATTGCAGCTCCAGCCCCATGTAGAGCGACAGCAGGTCGCTGGCCGAGACCATCAGCATCATGCCGATCACGGCAAGGGTCACGAGGATCGGATATTCGAAGCGCAGCAGCTTGTAGCGGTCCATGTAATCCGCGCTCATCGCCAGGACGGCGGCGGCAGAGATCAGGATCGTGACCTTGGCAAAGCGGGCGAAGGCGTCGTCGGTGAACATGCCGAAGAACGCCACCTGCGCCGGGCGGTCGGCATAGCCGACGTAAAGCCCGATCACCAGCAGCGCGGCCACGGTCGCCCACAGGATCGGGCGCGCGATCGCGTCCTTGCCCAGGTAGGCCCCGGCCATCAGCGCGCCAAGCGCATAAAGCGCCAGCACAAGTTCCGGCAGGATGGTCGAGAAATCGAGCGCGGTCATCGTGCTTACCTCAATGGCTGGCATCAGTCGTTTCCGCCTGGGCGGTGACTGCAAGCCCGTCGCGTCCGTCATGCGGCAGGGCGTCGTGATAGTTGACCAGCAACGCCTGGACGGCGGGGCCGGTGATGTCGGTGACGGCGCGCGGATAGACGCCCAGATACAGCGTCATGGCCACCAGCGGCACGAAGATCCACTTCTCGCGCGGGGTCATGTCGGTGATGGTCCGCAGGGTTTCCTTGATCAGCGCCCCCAGCGTCACGCGGCGATACAGCCACAGCGCATAGCCCGCCGACAGGATCACGCCGGTCGCGGCGACGAAGGCCACCCAGGTGTTGGCCTTGAAGGTGCCCATCAGGGTCAGGAACTCGCCCACGAAACCCGAGGTGCCGGGCAGGCCCACGTTCGCCATGGTGAAGAACATGAACACCAGCGCATAGACGGGCATGCGGTTGACCAAGCCGCCATAGGCGTCGATCTCGCGCGTGTGCATCCGGTCGTAGATCACGCCGACGCAGAGGAACAGCGCGCCCGAGATGAAGCCGTGCGAAAGCATCTGGAAGATCGCACCGTCCAGGCCCTGCTGGTTGGCCGCGAAGACGCCCATCGTCACGTAGCCCATGTGCGCGACCGAGGAATAGGCGATCAGCTTCTTCATGTCGGTCTGCGCAAGCGCCACCAGCGAAGTGTAGACGATGGCGATGGCCGACATCCAGAACACCAGCGGCTGCAGCATGTCCGAGGCCACGGGGAACATCGGCAGGCTGAAGCGCAGGAAGCCGTAGCCGCCCATCTTCAGAAGCACCGCCGCCAGCACGACCGATCCCGCGGTCGGCGCCTGCACGTGCGCGTCGGGCAGCCAGGTATGGACCGGCCACATCGGCATCTTGACCGCGAAGCTGGCGAAGAAGGCCAGGAACAGCAGCGTCTGCATCCCGCCGACCACGGTGAAGCCCAGAACGCGCATGGTTTCCGACGGGAAGTCGAAGGCCAGCAGTTGCGCGATGTCGGTCGTCCCCGCCGTCCGCGCCATGGCGATCATCGCCACCAGCATCAGGACGGATCCGAGGAAGGTATACAGGAAGAACTTGAACGTCGCGTAGATGCGGTTCGCCCCGCCCCAGATGCCGATGATCAGGAACATCGGGATCAGGCCCGCCTCGAAGAACAGGTAGAACAGGATCAGGTCCAGCGCCGTGAAGACGCCGATCATCAGCCCCTCCAGCACCAGGAAGGCGATCATGTATTCCTTGACGCGGGTCTTGACGTCCCAGGTGGACAGGATCGTCAGCGGCATCAGGAAGGTCGTCAGCAGCACGAACAGGACCGAGATGCCGTCCACGCCCATCCGGTAGCGCAGGCCCATGATCCAGGGGTGATCCTCGACGAACTGGAAGCCGGTGTCCGCCGGATCGAAGCCCGCCAGGACGAACAGCGAGATCAGGAAGGTCGCCGTGGTGGCGATCAGCGCCAGCCACTTGGCGTTGCGCTGCGCGGCCTCGTCCTCGCCGCGCAGGAACACGGCCAGGATGCCCGCCGCGACGATGGGCAGGAAGGTGATGATCGAAAGAAGGTTCGTCATGTCAGTGCGCGCCCCGCATCATCACCCAGATCAGCAAGCCCACGATGCCGACAACCATCGCAAAGGCGTAATGGAACAGATAGCCCGACTGCACCCGACCGGCGAAGCGCGTCAGGCGCGGGATGATTCCCATGGCCACCCCGTTGATGGCGCCGTCGATAACCGCTGTGTCGCCGCCCGTCCACAGCTTGCGGCCGATCCAAAGCGCCGGACGCACGAAGGCGAAGTGATAGATCTCGTCGAAATACCACTTGTTCAGCAGGAACCGATACAGCGCCGGCTGCTGCGCCGCCAGCTTGGCAGGCGCGTTCGGATAGCGGATATACATCAGCCAGGACAGGCCAAGCCCGATCAGCATCGCCACGAAAGGCGACAGCTTCACCCAGGTCGGGACCGAATGGGCGTCGTGCATGACATGGTTGTCCCCGCGCATGAAGATGGCGCCCTGCTCGAAGCCGGCCATGGCCTCGTGGCCGTCGGCCGCGGCTTCCTCGGCCGGGTCGCTGGCGGCACCCGCGGCGGCATGGGTCGCCGCCCCTTCAGGCTCGCCATGCGGGGCCTCGGCCACGGCACCGTCCAGCGCCTCGCCATGGCCGCTCTCGGCCTGTTCATGGGCCACTTCGGGCAGGCCGAAGAACCGCTGCACGTTGTCGCCAAAGAAGCTGCCGTACCAGATCATCCCGGCGAAGATCGCGCCAAGGGCCAGGACGGCCAGCGGCACGGTCATGACCGGCGGGCTTTCATGGGCATGGTGGTGGGCGTGCAGGGGATCGTGATGGCCGTGGTCGTCATGCCCGTGGCCATGGCCGGGGACAGGCTGGACCTCCTCCTCGGACTTGATCTCGGCATCCCAGACCTTTTGCGGACGCGGCGCGCCCCAGAAGGTCAGGAACATCAGCCGCCAGGAATAGAAGCTGGTCATCAGCGCCGCGATCACCAGCAGCCAGAAGGCATAGCCCACGCCGGACGCGTAGGCGCTTTCGATCACCGCGTCCTTGGACAGGAAGCCCGCAAAGCCGATATGGGTCAGCGGAATGCCGACGCCGGTGATGGCCAGCGTGCCGATCAGCATGGCGGCGAAGGTATAGGGCACCTTCTTGCGCAGCCCGCCATAGTTCCGCATGTCCTGTTCGTGGTGCATCGCGTGGATCACGGAACCCGCGCCCAGGAACAGCATGGCCTTGAAGAAGGCGTGCGTGAACAGGTGGAACATGGCGACCGAATAGACGCCGACCCCCGCCGCCACGAACATGTAGCCAAGCTGCGAGCAGGTCGAGTAGGCGATCACGCGCTTGATGTCGTTCTGCACCAGGCCCACGGTCGCCGCGAAGAACGCGGTCGAGGCGCCGATGATCGTCACGAACATCTTGGCCTCGGGTGCGAACTCGAACAAGGGCGACATGCGGCAGACGAGGAACACGCCCGCCGTCACCATGGTCGCGGCGTGGATCAGCGCGGAGACCGGGGTCGGGCCTTCCATCGCGTCCGGCAGCCAGGTGTGCAGGAACAGCTGCGCCGACTTGCCCATGGCGCCCACGAACAGCAGGACGGCCAGCAGGTTCGCGGCGTTCCAGTCGGCCCACAGGAAATGGACCTGCGCCTGCGCCAGTTCATCCACCTGCGCGAAGATCGCGTCGAACTGGATCGACCCGGTCATCCACCACAGCCCGAAGATGCCCATAAGGAAGCCGAAGTCGCCGACCCGGTTGACGATGAAGGCCTTCATGGCGGCGGCGTTGGCCGACGGCTTGCGGTAATAGAAGCCGATCAGCAGGTAGGAGGCGACGCCCACCCCCTCCCAGCCGAAGAACATCTGCAAGAGGTTGTCCGCCGTCACCAGCATCAGCATGGCGAAGGTGAAGAACGACAGATAGGCGAAGAAGCGCGCCTTGTAGTGCTCGTGATGCGTCCAGTTGTCGTCATGGGCCATGTAGCCCATCGAATAGAGGTGGACGAGCGCCGAGACCGTGGTCACGACAATCAGCATGATCGCCGTCAGCCGGTCCAGGCGGATCGCCCATTCGCTGCTGAAATCGCCCGACACGACCCAGTCCATGACGGGGATGTGCTGCGTCTCGCCCCCGAAGGTGCTGAACACGATCCAGGAAAACAGCGCGGCGACGAACAGCACGCCCGTCGTCAGCAGTTGCGCGCCCTTTTCGCCGATGACGCGCCAGCCGAAGCCCGCGATCAGCGCCGCGACCAGGGGCGCGAACAGGATGAATTGCACCATGACCGCTTACCCCTTCATCACGTTGACATCGTCCACCGCGATCGAGCCGCGGTTGCGGAAGAAGACCACCAGGATCGCCAGGCCAATCGCGGCCTCGGCCGCCGCGACGGTCAGGATGAACATGGTGAAGACCTGCCCCGCCAGATCGTCCAGGTGGGCCGAGAAGGCCACGAAGTTGATGTTGACCGACAAGAGGATCAGTTCGATCGACATCAGGATGACGATGACGTTCTTGCGGTTCACAAAGATGCCGAAGATACCGGCGACGAACAAGATCGCCCCCACGACGAGGTAATGTGTCAAGCCTATCATCGTCTTTCGTCCCTTCGGGTCGTTACCCGGTCAATATCAGTCTGCGGTGCAGAAGGCCTTAAAGCCCCTGCCCCGGCTTCACGTCGCGCAGTTCCATCGCCTTGGCCGGGTCACGGTACATCTGCTCCAGCACGTCCTGGCGCTTGATGTCGCGGCGGTGGCGCATGGTCAAGGTGATCGCGCCGATCATGGCGACCAGCAGGATCAGGCCTGCAATCTGGAACGGCAGCAGGTAGCGGTCATACAGAACCGTGCCGATCAGGTTGGTGTTCTGGGTCTCGGCCAGGATCGGCACGGTGCGCAGCCCCTCGGCCCCGACGCTGCTTTCCCAGCCGCCGAAGGCGATGGCAAGCTGCGCCAGCAGGACGATGGCGATCAGCCCGGCCAGCGGCAGATAGCCCGCCAGTTCGCCGCGAAGCTGCGCGAAGTCCACGTCCAGCATCATCACGACGAACAGGAACAGAACCGCCACGGCGCCGACATAGACGATCACCAGCAGCATCGCCACGAACTCGGCCCCCTGCAGGACGAACAGCCCCGCGGCCGAGATGAAGGCCAGGATCAGCCACAGCACCGAATGGACCGGATTGCGCGACAGCACCACCATGAAGCCCGCCAGGCAGACCGAGATGGCGAACAGGTAGAAGGCGAAGGTGATCATTCCTGTTTTCCTTCGTGTTCCGTGAATACGCCCTGCGCGATCTCCAGGGCCTTCTGCATGGCCGGAATGCCGCCGAACATCCCCATCTGGTAGATGACCTCGGCCACCTCGCGCGCGGTCGCGCCCGCCTCGATGGCGTGGCGGATGGTCAGGCGAAGCTGAGGCTCGGCATGGGCGCCCTGCACCGTCAGCGCGGCAAGCGTCACCAGCAGGCGGGTCTTGGCGTCCAGGCCGTCGCGGTTGAAGGTACGGCCGAACCACATTTCCAGCATGTCCGCCGGCATGGTCGGGATCATCTTCTCGAACGCGCGGGGATCGAAGGTTTCCAGCGCAGGATTGAACGCGCGGGCCATTTCCTGGCCCGACTGCATCATCTGCTGGAACAGCTTGGTAAACGCGTCGCTCATCGGTAGGGCGCGTCGATGGACAGGTTGCGGGCGATCTCGGCTTCCCAGCGGGCGCCGTTGTCCAGCAATCTCTGCTTGTCGTAGAACAGCTCCTCGCGCGTTTCGGTCGCGAACTCGAAGTTCGGGCCTTCCACGATGGCATCGACCGGGCAGGCTTCCTGGCAGAAGCCGCAATAGATGCACTTGGTCATGTCGATGTCATAGCGCGTGGTGCGGCGCGAGCCGTCCTCGCGCGGCTCGGCGTCGATGGTGATCGCCTGAGCGGGGCAGATCGCCTCGCACAGCTTGCAGGCGATGCAGCGTTCCTCGCCGTTGGGATAGCGGCGCAGGGCGTGTTCGCCCCGGAAGCGCGGCGACAGGGGGCCCTTCTCGTGCGGATAGTTCAGCGTCGCCTTGGGGGCGAAGAAGTATTTCACCCCGAGGCCGAAGCCCTTGAGGAAATCGACCATCAGGAAATATTTGGTGGCGCGGGCGATGTCGAACGGCATCAGAACTCTTCCCCTTGCTTGGGCGCGGCGAAGCGGTCGAAGGCCGCCACGTATTCGCGGACCCTGGCGCTGTCACGGGACTGCTCAGCGGTATCCAGATTGTTTGCCAGGAAGTGCGCGAACTCGACCTTGTCGGTTTCCGACGCCCTTGCCAGCATTTCGGCGATCTTGTTGGAATAGGCCATGGCTTATGCCCCCGCCCAGCGGGCCCAGAACGACCCGAAGACTTCGAAGCGGGCAAGGAAGGCCACCAGCACGACCCAGCCCAGAGACAGCGGCAGGAACACCTTCCAGCCGATCCGCATCAGCTGGTCATAGCGATACCGCGGCACGATGGCCTTCACCATGGCGAACATCCAGAACCAGAAGACCATCTTCAGGAACATCCACAGCGCGCCGTCGGGCAGCCCGGGGATGGGCGACAGCCAGCCGCCGAAGAACAGCAGGCTGATCAGCGCGCACATCAGCCAGATGGCGATGTATTCGCCGGCCATGAACAGCAGGTAGGGCGTGGAGGAATATTCGACCATGAAGCCCGCGACCAGTTCCGATTCGGCCTCGGCCAGGTCGAAGGGCGGGCGGTTCGTCTCGGCCAGGGCGGACACGAAGAACAGGACCAGCATCGGCAGGTGCGGCAGCCAGTACCAGGACAGCAGGCCCGCGCCCGACTGCGCCTCGACGATGGCGCTGATGTTCATCGACCCGGTCGAGATGATGACGCCGATGATGATGAGGCCCAGGCTGACCTCGTAGGAGATCATCTGCGCCGCCGCCCGCAGCGACGACAGGAACGGGTATTTCGAGTTCGAGGCCCAGCCGCCCATGATGACGCCGTATACCTCCAGCGAGGAAACGGCGAAGATGAACAGGATGCCCACGTTGATGTCGGCCATGACCCAGCCGGGCGCGAAGGGGATCGCGACAAAGGCCAGCAGGGCCAGGGTCATCGACAGGAACGGCGCCAGGAAGAAGACGAACTTGTCCGCCCCGGCGGGGATGACGATCTCCTTCAGCACGTATTTCAGCGCGTCGGCGAAGGTCTGCAGCAGGCCCCAGGGACCGACCACGTTGGGGCCGCGCCGCAACTGCACGGCGGCCCAGATCTTGCGGTCGCCATAGACCATGAAGATCAGCGACAGCATGACAAAGGCGATCACCGCCAGACCCTGCGCCAGCATCAGGATCGTCATGCCCAGAGAGGATGCCCAGAATTCAGCCATGCCCGTCCCTATCTCCTTACGCCGCGGGAATGCCGCGCGCCTTGCACTCGCGCAAGGTCTCGTTCGTTTCCATCACCCGCAGACCCATCGGCTTCTGATCCGACAGCGTGAATGCGGCACCGATCATCAGCTTGCCGTCGCGCGTATCCTGTAGCGTGCGCACGTGGCGGCCGTATGTCTCGCCATTCTGCTTGGCCCAACCAGCCAGCGCGCAGGTGGCATACGAGAAGGCGATATCGGCGTCCACCCCCTCGCGCAAGTTAGCGGTCACTTCGACCAGTCCCGACGACCCGTCCGGCCCCAGCGGCACCACGCGGGCGCCCTGGAAATCCTCGGGGTCGATCTTGGTGCCGTTGTCCCAGACGGGCAGCGCAGGCTGGGTGCGCGCGGCGAATTCCTCCAGCGCCTTTTCCTGCGCCGTCTGGCGGGGCGGCAGGTCCGCCGCGACACCCGCGCCCAGGTCAAGGTCCAGATTCTCGTTCAAGGCCATCAAGTCGGCCTCGGTCACGGCAAAGGCATCCTGCCCCTCGGGGCTGTCCAGCGCCATGGTGGTGACGCTGCCGTCAGGTTCCAGAATCAGGATCTCGCCCGACTTGGTCGAGATGCGGGCAAGCGTCAGCGGCGCCTTGCCCTCGGCCCCGCCGGGGGTCACGACCTTGGCGGTCATCGTCGCGGGCTTCGGCTTGGGGCGCCCCTCGCCGGCGTCGTCCGCGCAGCCGGCCAGCATCGCAGCACCCGCAAGGGCCGCGATGGCAAGGCGAGACTGGCGGAACACTGGCATAGGATCACTCGGCCGCCAGGGCGGGCGCGTTGCGCGCCGCCGCCATCCGCGACAGTTCCCCCATCAGCGGCGAACAGCGCGCGATCGGGTTCGTCAGGTAGAAGTCCTTGACGGCATAGCGGAAGGTCGCGCGTCCCAGGTCCATCCGGTCCAGCGGACGCCATTCGTTTTCGGGAACCTGGTCGATCATCGCCAGATGCGGCACAGCCTCGACCAAGGCGCGGCGCAGTTGCGTGAACGTGTCCCAAGGCAGCGTGGCCCCCAGTTCAGCCGACAGCGCGCGCAGGATTGCCCAGTTCTCCTTGGCCTCGCCCGGCGCGAAGTTGGCGCGCATGGCAAGCTGCGGACGGCCCTCGGTGTTGACGAACAGCCCGTTTTCCTCGGTGTAGCAGGCGCCGGGCAGGATGATGTCGGCCCGGTGCGCACCCCGGTCGCCATGACTGCCCTGGTAGATCACGAAGGCACCGGTTGCCACGTCCACCTCGTCGGCGCCCAGGTTGTAGATCACCTCGACCCCGTCGATTGCGGCATCGAGCCCGCCTTCGGTCACGGCGCCCACGTCCATCGCCCCCACGCGGGATGCGGCGCTGTGCAGGACCAGCAGCTTGCAGTCGTCCAACTCGCAGATGCGCATGGCATTGGCCAGCACGGCCTCGCCGTCCGCCTCGCGCAGGGCGCCCTGGCCCACGATCACGATGCCGGGCGTGCCCGCGGTGGACTTCAGGTCGTCCTTGACCAGATGGGTCAGCGCAGCGCGGTCGTTGCCGTGGTGGTGATAGTCATAGGTCAGATCGACCGCATCCCCGATCAGAGCCACCTGCGCGCCATGCGCCCAGGCCTTGCGGATGCGCGCGTTCAGCACCGGCGCTTCCTCGCGCGGGTTGGTGCCGATCAGCAGGATGCGCTTGGCGCTGTCGATGTCGGCGATGGTCGCGTTGCCGACATAGGCACCCCGATTGCCCGCAGGCAGCCGCGCGCCCTCAGTGCGGCATTCGACGCTGCCGCCCAAGTTCTCGATCAACTGCTTCAGGCTGAAGGCCGCCTCGACCGGAGCCAGATCGCCCACCAGACCGGCGACCTTGCGGCCCTTCATGGCGGAGGCGGCGGCAGCCAGGGCCTCACCCCAGCCTGCCGGGCGCAGCTTGCCGTTTTCGCGGATATAGGGCTTGTCCAGCCGCTGGCGGCGCAGCCCGTCCCAGACGAAGCGGGTCTTGTCGCTGATCCACTCCTCGTTCACGTCGTCATGGTTGCGCGGCAGGATGCGCATCACCTCGCGGCCCTTCACGTCCACGCGGATGTTGCTGCCCAGCGCGTCCATCACGTCGATGGTCTCGGTCTTGCGCAGTTCCCACGGACGGGCCTTGAAGGCATAGGGCTTGCTGACAAGCGCGCCCACCGGGCACAGGTCGATGATGTTGCCCTGCAGGTTGGATGCCAGCGTCTCGTTCAGGTAGCTGGTGATCTCGCTGTCCTCGCCGCGTCCGGTCTGGCCCATCTGGCTGATGCCCGCGACCTCGGTGGTGAAGCGCACGCAGCGGGTGCAGCTGATGCAACGGGTCATGTGCGTTTCGACCAGCGGGCCGAGGTTCAGTTCCTCGGCGGCGCGCTTCGGCTCTCGGTAGCGGCTGAAGTCCACGCCATAGGCCATGGCCTGGTCCTGCAGGTCGCATTCGCCGCCCTGGTCGCAGATCGGGCAGTCCAGCGGATGGTTGATCAGCAGGAACTCCATCACGCCCTCGCGGGCCTTCTTGACCATGGGGCTGTTGGTGCGGATTTCCGACGGCGCGCCGTCCGGGCCGGGGCGCAGGTCCTTGACCTGCATGGCGCAGCTTGCCGCGGGCTTGGGGGGACCGCCCACGACCTCGACCAGGCACATCCGGCAGTTGCCCGCGATGGACAGCCGTTCGTGATAGCAGAAGCGCGGGATTTCGATGCCCGCCTGCTCGCAGGCCTGGATCAGGGTCAGGTTGGGATCGACCGCGATCTCGGTTCCGTCGATCTTGATCGTGCGCAAATCGGCCATCGGCTTTCTTCCTTACCTGGCAACCAGAAGCGATCCGGCGATCGTCTTCCGTTCTATCTCTTGCTGCCCCAGACGGCAGAATGTCTCGGGCTGGCCATTCACCACCCCATTGGCGACCATGTAGCGGTCGGCCTCGGCATAGATGCGGCGACGCTCATCCCTGCTGTCCAGGAAGGCGTCGATCTGCGCTTCGCTATAGCCCTGGTCCAAGGCATAGCGTTTCAGCTTGCGCGCTTCGGAAAAGGCGCGGACCAGACGCGCGTCCAGCGTCGGACAGCCCCGGCGCAGCATGTCGGCGACGCGCGCCTGGACCAAGCTGTCGTTGATGTGGCGTTCCTGCGACAAGGGCTGAAGGGCGGCGGCGGGCACGGCAAGCGCAGCCGCGCAGGACAGCGCCACAAGCGCCGCCCCTGCCCTGACCCGATATGCCCCCAGACGCGTCATTCCGCAGCCATCGCCCCCATACGGCCGGTGCGCTTGGCCTTGATGCGATCCTCGATCTCCTCGCGGAAGTTGCGGATCAGGCCCTGGATCGGCCAGGCGGCGGCGTCGCCAAGGGCGCAGATGGTGTGACCCTCGACCTGCTTGGTCACGTCGAACAGCATGTCGATTTCCTCGACCTCGGCGTCGCCGCGCACCAGGCGTTCCATGACGCGCATCATCCAGCCGGTGCCCTCGCGGCAAGGCGTGCATTGCCCGCAGCTTTCATGCTTGAAGAACTTGGACAGCCGCCAGATCGCCTTGATGACGTCGGTCTGCTGGTCCATCACGATCATGCAGGCCGTGCCGAAGGACGACCGCAACTCGCGCATCCCGTCATAGTCCATGATGGCGTTTTCGCACTGTTCCGCCGTCAAGACCGGACAGGACGCGCCGCCGGGGATCACGGCCTTGAGGTTCTTCCACCCGCCGCGCACGCCGCCGCCATGCTTCTCGATCAGCTCGCGCATGGGGATCGACATGGCTTCCTCGACCACGCAGGGCGTGTTGAGGTGGCCGGTCAGGCCGAACAGCTTGACGCCCGCGTTGTTGGGGCGGCCGAAGCCCGCGAACCATTCCGGGCCGCGCCGCAGGATGGTGGGCGTCACGGCGATGGATTCGACGTTGTTCACCGTGGTCGGGCAGCCGTAGAGCCCCGCGCCCGCCGGGAAGGGCGGCTTCATCCGGGGCATCCCCTTCTTGCCTTCCAGGCTTTCCAGCAGCGCCGTTTCCTCGCCGCAGATATAGGCGCCGGCGCCGTGGTGCAGGTACAGGTCGAAGTCCCAGCCGGACCCCGCCGCGTTCGCGCCCAGAAGGCCCGCATCATAGCATTCGTCGATGGCGGCCTGCAGCGATTCCTTCTCGCGGATGAACTCGCCGCGGATATAGATATAGGCCGCGTGCGCGCCCATCGCAAAGGAGGCGATCAGCGCGCCCTCGATCAGCGTGTGCGGATCGTGGCGCATGATCTCGCGGTCCTTGCAGGTCGCGGGTTCGGATTCGTCGGCGTTGATCACCAGGTAGGACGGGCGGCCGTCGCTTTCCTTGGGCATGAAGGACCACTTGAGGCCGGTCGGAAAGCCCGCGCCCCCGCGTCCGCGCAAGCCCGATGCCTTCACCTGCTCCACGATCTTGTCGCGGCCGCGGGCGATGATCTCGGCGGTGCCGTCCCAATGGCCGCGCTTCCTCGCCCCGGCCAGGCTGCGGTCGCCCATGCCGTAGATGTTGGTGAAAATGCGATCCTGATCTTTCAGCATCCTGCTCTCAATCCTCTCATCCGGGCGTCACGCATTCCTGCGCCGCCAGATACGCCAGGTCACGATCAGCGACCAGACAAAAGCTCCGATGGCGGCCAGATCCGCCAGATAGGCCCACTTCCCGGACCAGCCGTAATAGGCGCCAAGCGCCTGGACCAACAGCCAGAGGCACATCGCCACGGCGATCACCGCCGCAGCCAGCCGCATCTGGCCCGCGTCGCGGTCGGACGCCCGGCCAGCCATCACCGGGCACCATGCCGCCATGGGGCGGTCCGGTCGCTGACGGTCAGGATCGTGGCTGGCATCACATGCTCCTGCTGCTGGTTCGCCTTAACGGCTGGTCGTGTCGTCCTTCTGTTCCGCTTCCTCGATGGCCCGGATGCCCGCCGGATTGCGGTCCGACTGCGGACGCGCGGCCGAGGCGGCCTGCGCTTCCTGCTCGGTGATGCCGGTCGCGTCGGCAGGCTCGCCCGCCGCCGGACGCGGCTCGTGCTCGGGCGCGGTGTCGGTGCCGGTCCGGTCGTCCACGGCAGCCTCGGGGTTGCGAAGCCACTTGGTCAGGATCGGCACCTCGGTCCCGTCGATCCGCTTGACCGTCTCGCCGATGTCGCGCGCCAGCGCGGCGCTGGCGTTCAGCTTGTCGCCCTGCCCCTTGAGGTCGGCAAGCGCGGTCGGCCCGCCCAGCGGCTCGGACGAGAAGCGCCCGTTCTGCGGACCCGGCAGCGGCACCTGGCCGGCGGAAAAGGCGTCGATCAGTTCTTCAAGCTTGGCGGGCGTCAGATCCTCGTAATAATCCTTGCCGATCTGGGCCATGGGCGCGTTGGTGCAGGCGCCCAGGCACTCGACCTCTTCCCAGCTGAACTTGCCGTCGGCCGACAGCGTGTGCGGCGTCGGCGCGATCTTGCGCTTGCAGACGGCGATCAGGTCCTCGGCCCCGCAGATCATGCAGGTGGTGGTGCCGCAGATCTGGATGTTGGCAATCGAACCAACGGGTTGAAGCTGGAACATGAAGTAGAATGTCGCCACTTCCAGCGCGCGGATATAGGGCATTCCCAGCAGTTCCGCGCAGTATTCGATGGCGGGCCGGGACAGCCAGCCTTCCTGTTCCTGCGCGCGCCACAGCACCGGAATGATCGCCGATTGCTGGCGGCCTTCCGGGTACTTGGTCATCTGGGCATGGGCCCAATCCAGGTTCGCGGGCGTGAATTCGAAGCTGTCCGGCTGGACGGGCGAAAGACGGCGGAGCATCAGCGGTCAACCTCTCCGAACACGATGTCGAGCGTGGCGATCAGGGCGGGCACGTCGGCCAGCAGGTGGCCCTTGGCGATCCAGTCCATCGACTGAAGATGCAGGAAGCCGGGCGCGCGCAGCTTGGCGCGATAGGGCTTGTTCGTCCCGTCGCTGACCAGATAGACGCCGAACTCGCCCTTGGGCGCCTCGACGGCGGCATAGACTTCGCCCGCGGGAACCTTGAAGCCCTCGGTGTAGAGCTTGAAGTGATGGATCAGGCTTTCCATGTCGCGCTTCATGTCGCCGCGCCGGGGCGGAGTCAGCTTGCCGCGTGCCAGCACGTCGCCCTGCCCGGCAGGTTCGCGCAGCTTGCGGATGGCCTGCTTCATGATGCCGGTCGATTCCCGCATTTCCTGCATCCGGATCAGGAAGCGGTCATAGCTGTCGCCATTGCGGCCGACCGGGATCTTGAAGTCGAACTCGTCATAGCATTCGTAGGGCTGCGAGCGGCGCAGGTCCCAGGCCAGGCCCGACCCGCGCGCCATCACGCCCGAATAGCCCCAGTCGAGGCAATCCTGCTCGGACACCACGCCGATGCCCACAAGGCGCTGCTTGAAGATGCGGTTCTCGGTCAGCAGGGTGTCCAAGTCGTCGACGACCTTGAGGAAGCGGTCGCACCACGCGTCGATGTCGTCCAGCAGGTCGGGGGGCAGGTCCTGATGAACGCCGCCCGGCCGGAAATAGGCCGCGTGCAGACGCGCGCCGCTGGCGCGTTCATAGAAGATCATCAGATCCTCGCGCGCCTCGAACCCCCACAAGGGCGGCGTCAGCGCGCCCACGTCCATCGCCCCCGTGGTCAGGCCCAGCAGGTGGTTCAGGATGCGCCCGATCTCGCAATACAGCACCCGGATCAGACTGGCCCGGCGCGGCACGACTGTGCCGGTCAGACGCTCGATCGCCAGGCACCAGGCATGTTCCTGGTTCATGGGCGAGACATAGTCCAGCCGGTCGAAATAGGGCAGGTTCTGCAGGTAGGTGCGGCTTTCCATCAGCTTTTCGGTGCCGCGATGCAGCAGGCCGATATGCGGGTCGGCGCGCTCCACCACCTCGCCGTCCAGTTCCAGCACCATGCGCAGCACGCCGTGCGCCGCCGGGTGCTGGGGACCGAAGTTGATGTTGAAGTTGCGGATCTTCTGTTCGCCCACAAGGGTGTCAGCCGATCCGTCGTCGTACTGGTTGGTGCGGATATCGCCGTCCATGGCCTTACCCCTTGGTCTTTTCGTCGCCGGGCAGCACGTATTTCGCGCCTTCCCATGGAGAGAGGAAGTCGAACTGGCGGTATTCCTGCGTCAGGCGCACGGGTTCATACACCACGCGCTTTTCGGATTCGTCATAGCGAACCTCGACATAGCCGGTGGTCGGGAAGTCCTTGCGCAGGGGATAGCCGCTGAAGCCGTAGTCCGTCAGGATGCGCCGCAGGTCCGGATGCCCCGAGAACAGAATCCCGAACATGTCGAAGATTTCCCGCTCGAACCAGTTGGCGCAGGGATAGATGCCTGTCAGCGACGGAACGATCTCGTCCTCGCGGATGGCGACCTTTACGCGGATTCGATGGTTCTGGTACATCGACAGCAGGTGCCAGACCACGTCGAAGCGATGCGGGCGTTCGGGATGGTCGACGGCGGTGATGTCCACCAGGGTCGAGAAGCGGCAGGAACTGTCGCTGCGCAGGAACTCGATCAGGTCCACGATGCCGGACAGGGTCGAGGTCACTGTCAGCTCGCCAAAGGCGACGCCCGCGTCAAGGACCTGGTCCCCGCAGCGCAGCTTCAGGTGTTCGGCCAGCTGGTCCAGCGCGTCGATGTCGGGATAGACAGCCATGGCTTACCTCACCAGCGTGCCGGTGCGCCGGATGCGGCGCTGGAGTTGCAGGATGCCGTAGAGCAGCGCCTCGGCCGTGGGGGGGCAGCCGGGGACATAGATGTCCACGGGCACGATCCGGTCGCAGCCGCGCACCACCGAATAGCTGTAGTGGTAGTAGCCGCCGCCGTTGGCGCAGCTTCCCATGGAAAGCACATAGCGCGGTTCCGGCATCTGGTCATAGACCTTGCGCAACGCCGGGGCCATCTTGTTGGTCAGCGTTCCCGCCACGATCATCAGGTCGGACTGGCGCGGCGAGGCGCGCGGCGCGGTGCCGAAGCGTTCCACGTCATAGCGCGGCATCGAGGTGTGCATCATTTCGACCGCGCAGCAGGCCAAGCCGAAGGTCATCCAGTGAAGGCTGCCGTTGCGCGCCCAGTTGATGACGTCCTCGGTCGTGGTCAGCAGGAAGCCCTTGTCCTGCAACTCGCGGTTCAGGGCGGCCGTCGCGACCTCGCGGTCGGGACCCGCCGTGTGGGCTCCGGTCATCACGCCCATTCAAGAGCACCTTTCTTCCATTCGTAGGCAAACCCCACGGTCAGCACCCCCAGGAACACCATCATCGACCAGAAGGCCGCGTCCGACAGCCCCGCGAAGCTGACCGCCCAGGGGAACAGGAAGGCAACTTCCAGGTCGAAGATGATGAACAGGATCGACACCAGGTAGAATCGCACGTCAAATTTCATCCGCGCGTCGTCGAAGGCATTGAAGCCGCATTCATAGGCGCTGACTTTTTCCGGGTCCGGGTTGTGTACGGCAACCACCACGGCGGCGAGGATCAGGACCAGCGCCAATGCAGATGCCATTCCCGCAAACACGAGGATCGGCAGATAGTCCTGCAGTAGAGTTTCCACGGGCAAGTTCCCCTTGTCGGCCGCGGAAAAGCTGTGGCTGCCCGCGACGGGTTAGCTAGGCGCCCGTTTAGACCCGCGGGCCAGCGGGGTCAACGGGCGCCTATGTCACACGGGCGCCCCATTTAATCGCATCCGCCAGCTTATTGCTGCGGCAGTTGCAGGGCGGCCTGCTCGGCAGCCTCTGCCAGTTCGGCGCACATCGCGGCGGCCGTCGTGCCCTGCCCGGTCGCGGCCTCGGCCAGAGGCTCCTCGATCTGCATGGCGCTGACGGTTCCGGCCCGGCCCTTGCGGTAGGCATCCTCGACCAGGGCCGCATCCTGCGCGGGCGGAAAGGACGCGATTACCCTGGCTTGGGTTTGTGCTGCTTCGGGCGGGATATGGCCCTGGGCCGCGCAGAATTCCAGAAGGCCCTGCTGGTTTTTCGCCGCCGCGATCGCGATATCGGGTGCGACATTTTGCGCACCCGCGGCAGCGGCGGATGCGAGGACCATCGTTGCGGCAAGGATACGCATGGATATACCCCGTGTTAGATAGCAGAAGGGGCAGCCAAGGCTGCCCCATGCGGTCTTTCGATACCCGTCCGTCACATCCCTGCGGCTTGGCAGTCGGCCAGGGTGATGACCTCCATGTTGATGGAGCCCGAGAACTGGTCGGCATCCTGGTTGCCTTCCAGACCGGTCGTGGCGGTCGCCGAGGTATCGGCGCCAGCAGCGGCCGTGGCCGGATTGGGGGCGTCGTCGTCCTGGTTGCCTTCGTTGCCCGTCGTGGGCTGCGCGCCGTCCATTGTGCCCGCATCCGTATCAGGCCCGGTGCCGGAGACGGCATCGTTGTCGGCATTGCCCGAGTTGCCAGCGTCGCCGCCCGAGACGGTGGCGCCCATGGCCTTGTCATCCGACCCCATGGCCAGGGTGCGGCAATGTTCGGCCACGGCGGCCATGTCGGCTTCGTTCACCTGCTGCGTGCCGACCATGTTCTGCGCGAAGGCGGCAGAACCGAAGCCCAGAACGGCAGCCAGAGCAATCGGAGCAGTAAACGTCTTGATAGGCATGATCTTTCTCCGTCGGTGTTGTGAAGGTTCGATTGACAGTCAAACCCGCTCGACGGGGTCTTGTTCCGTTCAAAAGAACACGACTCCGGCATGACCGGCGGAGGGAAACGGCTGGCGACCCGGGAGGCGCCAGCCCGGCGCGGCCGCCTCAGGCGATGGCGTCGATGGACCTGTGGCCCTGAATCCAGTTCCAGCTGTGGCGCATTCCCTGGATCAGCGGGGTCTTCGGGACCCAGCCCGTTGCCGACCTGATCCGCCTGATATCCAGGATGATGCGGGGAACGTCGAAGCTGCGCCCCGGCTTGTAGATCGGCCTGATCCGGCGATTCGTGACCGCCGAAGCCGCCTGGACGATCTCGTTCACCGACGCGCCCGTGCCGGAGCCCGCGTTGAAGCAGCCGACGATGGGCGCCTCGACCACGGTCGCGCAAAGCTCTGCAAGATCGTGGACATGGACGAAATCGCGCACGATGCTTCCGTCCCCCCAGACCTCGATCTGCTCTCCATGGGCGATCTTCCACAGATAGTTGCCGATGATCCCCTGGATGCCGTTACAGCCCTGCCGCGGCCCATAGGGGTTCGACACGCGAAGCGCGACGTAATCCAGCCCGTGGAGGCGATGTTCCATGTGCAGGTACTGCTCGATTGCTACCTTGACGATCCCATGGGATGTGATCGGTGCAAGCGGATGGGTTTCCGGGACCACCTCGACCGAGGGAACGCCATAGACCGTGCCGCCGGACGACAGGAAGACCAGCTTTCCGACACGCTGCTGGCGCATGATCTGCAGCATACGGACGGTGGACATCAGGTTGCCCTGGATATCCGCCAGGGGGTCGGCGTTCGCCGTCGAGGGAACCGTGGTGCTGACGCCGTGCACCACCACGTCGATGTCCCGCAGGGCCGCCTGCAGGACCGGCTCGGACATGAAGCTGCCGGTCACATACTCCACGCCCGGAACGGGCGCGCGAAACGCCTCGGGCTTCATGTCCAGGACGCGGACGCGATGGCCCTGCGCAATCAGGCTGTCACGACATGCGAACCGATAAAGCCGCAGCCACCCACGACAAGCACATGCTTCATGGTATTTCTTACCCGATTAAAACAGGTTGAATATAAAAACGGACAGCAATCAATATGATCAACTTGCTGCAATGCGCCTGCAGCATGAGCCGGTATCTTCCAAGTGGCCGAGCGATGCAACACCGTGTCAACCTGTTTCCCGGGAAAATCGGCCGCTGTCGGATTGCCCATCTCGAATGCTTTTCCTTTTGATCTCTTTGCCTAAGCGGAAGGCAGGTCGACAAACCATCGAAGCGAGCAGCCGTCATATCCTAGCGCGCGAAGACGACGGGAGTGTGACTGCGGACCGGCGCGCCGGCCCTCTCCGCAGTCGGAACCGTGCACCTGCAGAAACGATTTGGCCCCCTTCCCCGCTGCCTCCGCACGCCGGCGATCAGGCGTGCGGCGACCGGAGGTGCGGGCGGCGCCCCGGCCGCCTTTCGCCTGCCCGGCCTTGCCCGCGGACGCGGGGAAGATCTGCGCCGGGCGCATGGCCCCATCCGTTGCGCTTGGCTGGACAAAGGGTTATTTCTGACGGACACGCGACGGAAAGGACATGACCTTGCGCGACCTTCGGATGCCAGACCAGCGACACCCGGAAAAGGCCCACCGGCCCGACCAGGCGCAGCCAAAGAAGCCCGACTGGATTCGCGTAAAGGCTCCGACCTCGGACGGCTACAAGCGCACCCGCGACATCATGAAGGACAACCGCCTGTCCACCGTGTGCGAGGAAGCGGGCTGCCCCAATGTCGGCGAGTGCTGGTCCCAGGGCCACGCCACCATGATGATCATGGGCGAGATCTGCACGCGCGGCTGCACCTTCTGCAACGTCGCGACCGGCAAGCCCGGCGCGCTCGACGTGTTCGAACCGGGCCGCGTCGCCCATGCCGTGCACAAGCTGGGCCTCAAGCATGTGGTCATCACCTCGGTCGACCGGGACGACCTGGACGATGGCGGGGCGGATCACTTCGCCCAGACCATCCGCGCGATCCGCCACCGCAGCCCCGATTCGACCATCGAGGTGCTGACCCCGGACTTCCTGAAATCCAGGCCCGGTGCGCTGGAGATCGTGGTCGAGGCGCGACCCGACGTGTTCAACCACAACCTGGAAACCGTGCCCGCGCTGTATCCGACCGTCCGGCCCGGCGCGCGCTATTTCCACTCGCTGCGCCTGCTGCAGAAGGTCAAGGAACTTGATCCCGCGATGTTCACCAAGTCGGGCATCATGGTCGGCCTGGGCGAGGATCGGGGCAGCGTGCTGCAGGTGATGGACGACATGCGCGCCGCCGACATCGACTTCATGACCATCGGCCAATACCTGCAGCCGACGCCCAAGCACCACCGCGTGGACCGCTTCGTCACCCCCGAGGAGTTTGCGGGCTACGAGAAGGCCGCCTATGGCAAGGGCTTCCTGATGGTTTCGGCCACGCCCCTGACCCGGTCGTCCTATCATGCGGGGGACGATTTCGCCCGCTTGCGTCAGGCCCGCCTGCAAAAGCTGGGCCGCGCCTGACCCCTCTTGCAAAAGCGCGCGTGCCCCATTAGGCGGGACACGGAAGGCCCGTGTGGCGGACTGGCGGACGCAGAGGATCGCTGATCCTCGTGCCTGTCCGGGAAGGCGCGGCGATTCCCAGGCCTGCGCGGCCGGGTCCCATGAAGGCCAGACTGGCCTCACGAGAGAGCGTCACGGGGGTGTGGCGGAATGGTAGACGCGACGGATTCAAAATCCGTTTTCGCAAGAAGTGTCGGTTCGAGTCCGACCACCCCTACCACGCTCTCTTTGCAAGCAGTTGGCCTGATGCGCAGCGGACCAGCCGCGACCCAAGCAGGCACTTCTGCAGGCCATCCGTGGGCAGCCTTGCCGACCTTTCCTTGCCCTTGCCGCTCCATCCAAATCGCCTGACGTCGGAACGACACATCTTCAGCCTTGGCCAGGATGCCGCCGCGTCCGTGGGAAAGGCAAAGCGCCTGCGCGCCCTTAGAGCATGTCGCGGGCATCGAGATTCAGGATTCCCAGCTAGCCTATGATGTGCTTCCCTTCTGCTGAGGCAGGTATGGGGGGTCTG
>NZ_JAFNAW010000045.1 GCF_017356265.1 Paracoccus fontiphilus
ATGAACACAACGGTGATCGTCGATGAACGCGATCATTTGCGGAAGGGGCGGTCGAGCTCCGCCGCTGCGAAATACGCGCTGGCCTTCTTCAGGATCTCGTTCGTCGGGAAAACAGTCCAGCGGACTGTTTTCTGACCCTCCTCACCCTGGCGCAGTTCACGGACCTCGCGCTCCAGTTCCTTGATCCGGTCCTTCTCCGCGCTCGTCAGACCGCCACGCTGACCGGCATCACGTTCGGCCTGCTGGCATCAGACACGCAGGCTGTCGGGCGAACAGCCAAGCCTCACGCGCAATCGCCCTGTAGGCGGCCGTGTCGCTCGCGTAGTCGCCGCGGTTCTCTCGGAAAAGCCGAACACCGCGTTCGCGAAGCTCGGCCGGACAGGCGGGGGTGATTCTCGCCTTTGACATAGGGCTCATCCTTTGAGTGTTTTACTCTCCGGTAAAGCCGGGGCGGTTCACAGAGGCTCATGCCCCGCCCCAACAAGCAAATTTCCAGACCTCAAGTTGCAGTACCCAGCCACGGCGCTTGAGCGCTTCGTTGCAGGATGACCAGTTCCTGGTCTTGCAGGTCGGGGGCGTCGGTCTGCTCATGCAGACCAGCTACCATGCTGCATTCATCACATGAATCCCTTCACGGGATTTGGGCAACAGAGCCGTTGGAAAGCAAAAACCCTCGGAAACCTAAGTTTCCGAGGGTTTTTGATATTGGTGCCCAGAAGAGGACTCGAACCTCCACGCCTTGCGGCACACGGACCTGAACCGTGCGCGTCTACCAATTCCGCCATCTGGGCCAACTGGTGTGAGGCGGGTCCTAAATGCAGTTGCGGGGGGCGTCAATGGGGGTTCGGCAGAAATCTTGCGAAAATCTTTCGGGACAAGCATCCGGCCCTGCAATCCCTGACCGTCCGCCTTGTCGCGCCGCACGCGCTTGGGTATGGAGCGAACAGCATCGGCATGAAGGAGCGAGACGCCCATGGCGAAACTGGTCACGATTTTTGGCGGATCGGGCTTTCTGGGCCGGCAGGTCGCCCGCCTGATGGCCAAGCAGGGCTGGCGCGTCCGGATCGCCGTCCGCCGCCCGGACGAGGCGCTGTTCACCCGCACCTATGGCGCGGTGGGCCAGATCCAGCCCGTCATGTGCAATATCCGCGACGACCTGTCGGTGCGCGCCGCCATGGCCGAGGCCGACGCGGTGGTCAATTGCGTCAACATCCTGTCGCCCAAGGGCAAGAGCACCTTCAGCTCCGTCTTCGAGGCCGGCGCCGAGAACATCGCCCGCCTTTCGGCCGAAATGGGCGTGGCGCGGATGGTGCATGTCTCGGGGATCGGGGTCGATGCCGATTCGGACAGCGCCTATGTCGCCGGCAAGGCCCGCGGAGAGGCCGCCGTGCTGAAGCACCGGCCAGACGCGGTGATCCTGCGTCCGTCCGTCATGTTCGGACCGGGCGACCGCTTCTACAACCGCTTCGCGGCCATGACGCGCCTGGGCCCGGTCCTGCCGGTCGTGGGCGCGAAGGTCCGCATGCAGCCGGTCTTCGTCGACGACGTGGCCATGGCCGCCGTCAAGGCCGCCACGGGCGAGGCCGCGCCCGGTATCTATGAGCTTGGCGGGCCGGACGTGCTGACGATGAAGGACATCATGGGCCAGGTGCTGAAGGCGACCATGCGCCGCCGCGGCCTGGTGACAATGCCGTTCTGGCTGGCGGGCCTCGGCGCCCGCGTGCTGGGCCTTGTGCAGTTCGTGACGGGCGGGCTGTTCACCAACTCGGTCCTGACCCGCGACCAGCTGGCGCTGCTGAAGCGCGACAACGTGGTCTCGCCCGGCGCCCGCGGCTTTGCGGACCTGGGCATCCAGCCGATCGCGGCGGATGCGGTGATCGACCAGTATCTGTGGCGCTTCCGCCCCTCGGGGCAATATGACGCGATCAAGCAGTCGGCCAAGAACCTGCGCGCCCACTGATGGAGCCCAACACCATCGTGGCGGCCATCCTCGGGGTTCTCGAGGGGCTGACCGAATATATCCCGGTGTCGTCCACCGGGCATATCCTGCTGGCCGGGCATTTCCTGGGCTTCGATTCGCCTGGCCGCAGCTTCGAGGTGCTGATCCAGCTGGGCGCCCTGCTGGCGGTCCTGGGCGTCTATGCGACGCGAATCCTGCAGATCCTGGCGGCCGCCCCCCATGACCCGTCGGCGCGGCGCTTCGTGGCGGGGGTGCTGCTGGCCTTTGCGCCCGCGGTGATCGTGGGCGTGCTGGCGCATGACGTCATCAAGACGGTGCTGTTCGAAACGCCGATGCTGATCGCCGTCATGCTGATCCTGGGCGGCATGGTGCTGCTGTGGGTGGACCGGCTGGCCCGGCATCCGGTCTATACCCGGGCCGAGGATTTCCCGCTGTCGATGGCCTTCAAGATCGGCCTGATCCAGTGCCTTGCGATGATCCCCGGCGTGTCGCGGTCGGGCGCCACCATCGTCGGCGGGCTGCTTCTGGGGGCGGACAAGCGCTCGGCGGCCGAATTCTCGTTCTTCCTGGCCATGCCCACGATGATGGGGGCCTTCGCCTACGACCTGTTCAAGAATCGCGACATCCTGGATGCCGGGGCCATCGGCAACATCGCGGTGGGCTTCGTGGCCGCCTTTGTCAGCGCCCTGATCGTGGTGCGCTGGCTTCTGGGCTATGTGTCGAAGCACGGCTACGCCCTGTTCGGCTGGTGGCGCATTATTGTCGGGTCGATCGTTCTGGCGGCGCTTCTTGCAAGTAAGTAAATCTTACTGACCTAAATGCGACGGGGTTGATGCGGAAAGTTGGCGCCTCGTCGCTAAAATATCCCATTTAGGTCAGTACTGATGACTTTTAATCGAATATCACTTGGTTTATGCGGTCTGCGGAAGTTCCTGTTGTTGGAAGGTGCGCAGCGATGGCCACGCAGAAGATGCTCAAGTTCGTCTCGACCCCGCGCGAGATGCCCGAGAAACGCTCGGCCGCGGAGCGGAGCGAGGACTTCCACGAGATCTACCGCGAGTTCGCCGATGCCAAGGCGGCCGAACAGGCCAGCCGTTGCAGCCAGTGCGGGGTGCCGTACTGCCAGTCGCATTGCCCGCTGCACAACAACATCCCCGACTGGCTGCGCCTGACCGCCGAGGGCCGGCTCGAGGAAGCCTATCGCGTCAGCCAGTCCACCAACACCTTCCCGGAAATCTGCGGCCGCATCTGCCCGCAGGACCGTCTGTGCGAAGGCAACTGCGTGATCGAGCAGTCGGGCCATGGCACCGTCACCATCGGCTCGATCGAGAAATACATCACCGACACCGCCTGGGACATGGGCTGGGTCAAGCCCCCCGTCCCGGTGATGGAACGGTCGGAAAGCGTGGGCATCATCGGCGCGGGTCCGGGCGGGCTGGCGGCGGCCGACATGCTGCGCAGGCAGGGGTTCCAGGTCACGGTTTATGACCGTTACGACCGCGCGGGCGGGCTGATGACCTATGGCATCCCCGGCTTCAAGCTGGAAAAGGACGTGGTCCTGCGCCGCAACAAGCTGCTGGAGGACGGCGGCGTGGAATTCGTGCTGAACTGCAACGTGGGCCAGGACATCAGCTTCGACGCGATCCGGGGCAAGCACGACGCGGTGCTGATCGCCACGGGCGTCTACAAGACCCGCGACCTGGACATCGACAACACGGACGCGGGCGGCGTTGTGCGGGCCATCGACTACCTGACGGCGTCCAACAAGGTCGATTTCGGCGACGACGTGCCCGATTTCACCGATGGCGAGCTGGACGCCAGGGGCAAGCGCGTGGTCGTCATCGGCGGCGGCGACACCGCCATGGATTGCGTGCGCACCGCGATCCGCCAGGGCGCGCTGTCGGTGAAATGCCTGTATCGCCGCGACCGCGCCAACATGCCGGGTTCGCAGCGCGAGGTGCAGAACGCCGAGGAGGAAGGCGTGGAATTCGTCTGGATGTCGGCGCCCGGCAAGTTCATCGGCCATGTCACCGGCGATTTCGCCGCCAACCAGGAAGCCGACGTGGACGGTCCGGTACGGACCGTGATGCAGATCGCATCCGTCGGGGTCCAGAAGATGCGCCTGGGCGCGCCGGACGTGTCTGGCCGCCAGTCGCCCGAACTGATCGAGGGCGCCGATTACGACGAGCCCGCCGACCTGGTCGTCAAGGCCCTGGGCTTCGAGCCCGAGGATCTGCCGAAGCTCTGGGGCGTCGACGGGCTGGAGGTCACGCGCTGGGGCACCATCAAGGCCAATTTCCAGACCCACCAGACCAGCCTGCCGGGCGTCTTCGCCGTGGGCGACATCGTGCGCGGCGCGTCCCTGGTCGTCTGGGCGATCCGCGACGGGCGCGAGGCCGCCGAATCCATCGCCGGTTACCTGACCGGCGAGGCGCGCGTGGCCGCGGAATAGGGATGGGCGCATGATGGGACGGATCACCGCACTGTCCGGCCTGGCCCTGATACTGGCGGCGCCCGGCCTTGCCGCGACCTTCACGCCGCCGCAGGGCTGCCAGTTGCAGTCGACGGTGCAGAACCGGGGCTGCTCGGTCGTGCAGTATTACAGTTGCAAGGCCGATCCCGCGGGCGATCAGCGCAGCGCGATCTTCGGCAAGGACGGCTTGCGTCACCTGTCGCGCATCGACGCGGAAACCCGCTGGCTGGAAAGCAGCGATCCGAACACGGGCCTTGCCGACTTCCTGGTCGAGCGGTCCAAGGATCACGCCAGCTTCACGACCCTGCTGGAAACCGGCCGGGACGATTTCGACTTCTGGACCGAATCCAACACGGGCGAACGCCTGCGCCATGTCGGCCAGGACGTCCTGACGGGCGAGAAGGTCGAGATCGACGGCGAGACGCTGGAGGTCACGCGCTTCCAGCTGAAAACCTATGACGCGACTGGCGCGGTGCTGATCGAACGCAGCGGCCAGCAGTTCATCAGCCGCAAGACCGCCCGCTTCTACGGCGGGGTGGAAACCCAGTCCGACTGGACCGGGCAGCGCCAGGAAACCAACGACAGCCCCGTCACCTTCGCCTTTCCGGGCGAGGAAGGCTTCGGGGACACCGAACCGCAATTCGACTGCGATCAGTTGCTGACGCAGCTTCTGCACGAAAGGGCCTAGCGATGAGCAAGGATTGGCAACAGGAACAACAGGCCCTTCGCGACTGGATGGGCAAGAACAGCCTGTACCGCGAGGATGACGAGCATTCCTCCTGCGGCGTGGGCCTGGTGGTCAATATCGGCGGCAAGCCGTCGCGCAAGGTCGTGCAGTCGGGCATCGACGCGCTGAAGGCCATCTGGCACCGCGGCGCGGTCGATGCCGACGGCAAGACCGGCGACGGCGCGGGCATCCATGTCCAGATCCCGGTCCCGTTCTTCTATGACCAGGTGCGCCGCACGGGGCACGAGCCTGACCAGTCGAAGCTGATCGCCGTGGGTCAGGTCTTCCTGCCGCGCACCAACTTCGCCGCGCAAGAGGCCTGCCGGACCATCGTGGAATCCGAAGTCCTGCGCATGGGCCACTATATTTATGGCTGGCGCCACGTCCCGGTGAACACGGCGGTCCTGGGCGAGAAGGCCAATGCCACCCGCCCCGAGATCGAGCAGATCCTGATCCGCTGCGAAAAGGACATCGACCAGGTCCGGTTCGAGCGCGAACTCTACATCATCCGACGCCGGATCGAGAAGGCCGCCGTGGCCGCCCAGGTGGCGGGCCTGTATTTCTGTTCGCTGTCCTGCCGGTCGATCATCTACAAGGGCATGATGCTGGCCGAGCAGGTGGCCGAGTTCTATCCCGACCTCAAGGACGAACGCTTCGAGAGCGCCTTCGCCATCTATCACCAGCGCTATTCCACCAACACCTTCCCGCAATGGTGGCTGGCGCAGCCCTTCCGCATGCTGGCCCATAACGGCGAGATCAACACGCTGAAGGGCAACCTCAACTGGCTGCGCAGCCACGAGATCCGCATGGCGTCATCCGCCTTCGGCGAGGCGGCCGAGGATATCAAGCCGATCGTGCCCGCCGGGTCGTCGGATTCGGCCGCACTGGATGCCGTCTTCGAGGTGATGGTGCGGTCGGGGCGCAGCGCGCCGATGACCAAGACCATGCTGGTCCCGGAAAGCTGGTCCAAGGCCACCACCGACATGCCCAAGGCCTGGGCCGACATGTATGCCTATTGCAATGCCGTGATGGAGCCCTGGGACGGCCCCGCCGCCCTGGCGATGACCGATGGCCGCTGGGTCTGCGGCGGGCTGGACCGCAACGGCCTGCGCCCCATGCGCTATGTCGTGACGACCGAGAACCTGCTGATCGCCGGATCCGAGGTCGGCATGGTCCCGGTCGATGAGATGAGCGTGCGCGAAAAGGGCGCGCTTGGCCCGGGCCAGATGATCGCCGTCGATATGTGGGACGGCAAGCTGTATCACGACGCGCAGATCAAGGACCGCCTCGCCTCCAGCCAGCCCTTCGGCGAATGGATCGAGAAGGTCGTGGACCTGAACGACATCATGCGCGAACTGCCCGAACAGGCGCATTTCAGCGGCGACGAGTTGCGCCGCCGCCAGACCGCCGCCGGCTACACGCTCGAGGAACTGGAGCACGTCCTGTCGCCCATGGCCGAGGACGGCAAGGAATCCATCGCATCCATGGGCGACGACACGCCGCCGGCGGTGCTGTCGAACCAGTACCGCCCGATGAGCCACTTCTTCCGGCAGAACTTTTCGCAGGTGACGAACCCGCCCATCGACAGCCTGCGCGAAACGCGGGTGATGTCGCTGAAGACGCGGTTCGGCAACCTCAAGAACGTGCTGGATGAAAGCAGCTCGCAGACCGAGATCCTGATCCTGGAAAGCCCCTTCGTCGCCAATGGCGAATTCGCGGAAATGTCGCGGATGTTCGGGGAAACGGTGACGCGGATCGACTGCACCTTCTCCGACGGCGCGGGCACCGAGGCCCTGGGCGAAGGCCTGGCCCGCATCCGGGCCGAGGCCGAGGATGCCGTGCGGTCCGGCGCGGGCCATCTGGTGCTGACCGACGAGGGGCAGGGGCCCGACCGGGTCGCCATGCCGATGATCCTGGCAACGTCGGCGGTGCATAGCTGGCTGACCCGCAAGGGCCTGCGGACCTTCTGTTCGCTGAACGTGCGCTCCGCCGAATGCATCGACCCGCATTACTTCGCCGTGCTGATCGGCTGCGGCGCGACCACGGTGAACCCCTATCTGGCCCAGGATTCGATCCAGGACCGGATCGAGCGCGGGCTGCTGACCGGCACCCTGATCGAGAACATGCGCCGTTACCGCGACGCGGTGGACGCGGGCCTTCTGAAGATCATGGCGAAGATGGGGATTTCCGTGATCTCCTCCTATCGCGGCGGGTTGAACTTCGAGGCGGTGGGCCTGTCCCGCGCGATGGTCGCCGAATACTTCCCCGGAATGCACTCGCGCATCTCGGGCATCGGTCTGCACGGGCTTCAGGCCAAGGTCGAGGATCTGCACCAGAAGGCCTTCCACGGCAGCGTGGACCTGCTGCCGGTCGGCGGCTTCTACAAGATGCGCCGCTCGGGCGAGAAGCACGCCTGGGAAGCCAGCACCATGAAGCTGCTGCAGGTGGCCTGCGACAAGGCGTCCTATGACGTCTGGAAGCAGTACAGCGCCACCATGCGGGCCAACCCGCCGATCCACATCCGCGACCTGCTGGACATCAAGCCGCTGGGCAAGCCGGTGCCCATCGAGGAGGTGGAAAGCATCACCAGCATCCGCAAGCGGTTCGTGACGCCCGGCATGTCGCTGGGGGCCTTGTCGCCCGAGGCGCACATGACGCTGAACATCGCCATGAACCGGATCGGCGCCAAGTCCGATTCGGGCGAGGGCGGCGAGGACCCGGCGCACAGCCATCCCCTGCCCAACGGCGACAACCCCTGCGCCAAGATCAAGCAGGTGGCCTCGGGCCGCTTCGGCGTGACGGCGGAATATCTGAATGCCTGCGAGGAGCTGGAGATCAAGGTGGCCCAGGGCGCCAAGCCCGGCGAGGGCGGGCAGTTGCCCGGCATGAAGGTCACGGACCTGATCGCCCGGCTGCGCCATTCGACCAAGGGCGTCACGCTGATCTCGCCTCCGCCGCACCACGACATCTACTCGATCGAGGATCTTGCGCAGCTCATCTATGACCTGAAGCAGATCAACCCGCGCGCCAAGATCACCGTGAAGCTGGTGGCGTCCAGCGGCGTCGGCACCATCGCGGCGGGCGTGGCCAAGGCCAAGGCCGACGTGATCCTGATCTCGGGCCACAACGGCGGCACGGGTGCCTCGCCCGCCACGTCCATCAAGTTCGCGGGCCTGCCGTGGGAGATGGGCCTGACCGAGGCGCATCAGGTCCTGGCGATGAACCGGCTGCGCGAACGCGTGACGCTGCGCACCGACGGGGGCCTGCGCACGGGCCGCGACATCGTCATGGCCGCGATGATGGGGGCCGAGGAATACGGCATCGGCACCGCCGCCCTGATCGCCATGGGCTGCATCATGGTCCGCCAGTGCCAGTCGAACACCTGCCCGGTGGGCGTCTGCACCCAGGACGAGCGCCTGCGCGCCATGTTCACCGGCAGCGCCGACAAGGTGGTCAACCTGATCACCTTCTATGCCCAGGAGGTCCGCGAGATCCTAGCCGCCATCGGCGCGCGGTCCCTGGACGAGGTGATCGGCCGTGCCGACCTGCTGACCCAGGTCAGCCGGGGCGCCGCGCATCTGGACGATCTGGACCTGAACCCGCTGCTGATCACCGTCGATGGCGCGGAAAAGATCGTCTATGACCGCTCCAAGCCGCGCAACGCCGTGCTGGAGACGCTGGACGCCGAGATCGTCAAGGACGCCGCCCGCTTCTTCGAGGATGGCGAGAAGATGCAGCTGTCCTATGCGGTCAGGAACACGCTGCGCACCATCGGCACGCGCACCTCGTCGCTGATCGTGCAGAAGTTCGGGATGCGCAACAACCTGCAGCCCGACCACCTGACGATCCGCCTGACCGGGTCCGCCGGGCAGTCGCTGGGCGCCTTTGCCGCGCCGGGCCTGAAGATCGAGGTGTCGGGTGACGCCAACGACTATGTGGGCAAGGGCCTGTCGGGCGGCACCATCGTGGTGCGCCCGCCGATGGCCAGCCCTCTGGTCGCGGCCGAGAACACGATCATCGGCAACACCGTCCTGTACGGCGCGACCGACGGCTACCTGTTCGCCGCCGGGCGGGCAGGGGAACGCTTCGCCGTGCGGAACTCGGGCGCCAAGGTGGTGATCGAGGGCTGCGGCTCGAACGGTTGCGAATACATGACCGGCGGCGTCGCGGTGATCCTGGGACGCATCGGCGCCAACTTCGGCGCGGGCATGACCGGCGGGATGGCCTACCTGTATGATCCGCAAGGCGTGGCGCGCGACTACATCAATCCGGAAACGCTGGTGATGTGCGCCGTGACCAAGGAGCATTGGGAGAGCCAGCTCAAGGCCCTGGTGGAACGGCACTTCAAGGAAACCGGCTCGCGCCGCGCGGGAGAGATCCTGGCGGACTGGCAGGTCGAGAAGGCCAACTTCCTGCAGGTCTGCCCCAAAGAGATGCTGATTCACCTGCCGCATCCGATCATGGATGTCGAGGAACCGGCAGCCGTCCCGGCCGAATAGGCCGGAGCCTTGATGCCACGACGGGGCGCGCAGCAATGCGCGCCCTTTTGCATTTCGGACAGGACCGACGACGAAGAAAGAAAGAAGGGGGTAAAAAAGATCAGGGCCCGGGCTTTTCGGCCCAGGCCCTTGATTTTATGATGGTGAGCCCAACAGGATTCGAACCTGTGACCCACTGATTAAAAGTCAGTTGCTCTACCAACTGAGCTATGGGCCCAACACTGGGGCTACTTAGGGGGGGTGGCCGGAAGCGTCAAGCGGAAAAGTCGTCGGCACTGGCGGAAATTTCCGGCAGGCCTTATATGCCCCGCATGAACAGCATTTCCGCCCCCGGCCTGCCCTTCATGAAGATGCATGGGCTTGGCAACGATTTCGTCGTCCTGGACCTGCGCGCGGGGGGAGAGCCCCCGGTGGCAGGCGTGATCGCGCGCATCGCCGACCGCAATCGCGGCGTGGGCTTCGACCAGCTGGCGACCCTTGAGGCGGACGACCGCGCCGATGTGCGGCTGCGGTTCTGGAACGCGGACGGCTCGGTCAGTTCCGCCTGCGGCAACGCCACGCGCTGCATCGCGCGCTTCGTGATGGACCAGACCGGCCGAGACCGGCTGAGCCTGCGCACCGACCACGCCGTCCTGCTGGCCGAGGATGCGGGCGGTGGCCTGACGCGCGTCAACATGGGCCCGCCCGTGCTGGACTGGCGGGCGATCCCTCTGGCCCGCGATGTGGACATCGACCACCTGCCCATCGAGGGCGACCCGGTGGCGACCGGCATGGGCAACCCGCATGTCACCTTCTTCGTGGACGACGCTGCGGCCGTCGATCTAGCGACCTTCGGCCCGGCAATGGAGCATCATCCGCTGTATCCGCAGCGCACCAATGTCGAGGTGGTGCAGGTCGTCTCGCCGGGCGAGATCGTCCTGCGCATCTGGGAACGCGGGACGGGGCCGACGCTGGCATCCGGGTCCTGTTCCTGTGCCGCCGCCGTGGCCGCAGCGCGGCGCGGGCTGACAGGGCGGCGGGTGAAGGTCAACGTGCCGGGCGGCGCGCTGATGATCGACTGGCGCGACGACGGCGTCTGGATGGAGGGGCCGACGGCGCATGTCTTTACCGGCGTGCTGACCCCGGAATGGCTGGCATCATGACCGCGCCCGTCTTTTCCACGCTGGGCTGCCGCCTCAACGCCTACGAGACCGAGGCGATGAAGGAAATGGCCGAGGCTGCGGGCCTGTCCGGCGCCGTGGTGGTCAACACCTGCGCCGTCACCGCCGAGGCCGTGCGCAAGGCCCGCCAGGAAATCCGCCGCCTGTCGCGTGAGAACCCGGGCGCGCCGGTGATCGTGACCGGCTGCGCCGCCCAGACCGAACCCGAGACCTTCGCGGCCATGCCCGAGGTCACGCGAGTCATCGGCAACCACGAGAAGATGCAGCCCGAGACTTGGGCCGGCCTGCGCGCCCCGGACCTGATCGGCGAGACGGAAAAGATCCGCGTGGACGACATCATGTCGGTCAGGGAAACGGCGGGCCACCTGATCGACGGCTTCGGGCGGCACCGGGCCTATGTCCAGGTGCAGAACGGCTGCGACCACCGCTGCACCTTCTGCATCATTCCTTACGGTCGTGGCAATTCACGCTCGGTCCCGGCGGGGGTCGTCGTGGAACAGATCAAGCGTCTGGTGGGGCGTGGCTTCAACGAGGTCGTGCTGACCGGCGTGGACCTGACAAGCTGGGGCGCCGACCTGCCGGGCGGCCCGCGGCTGGGTGATCTGGTCATGCGCATCCTGCGACTGGTCCCCGACCTGCCGCGCCTGCGGATCAGCAGCATCGACAGCATCGAGGCGGACGAGAACCTGATGCTGGCCATCGCCACGGAACCGCGCCTGATGCCGCATCTGCACCTGTCGCTTCAGGCGGGCGACGACATGATCCTGAAGCGGATGAAGCGCCGCCACCTTCGGGATGACGCGATCCGCTTCTGCGAGGAGGCCCGCCGCCTGCGCCCCGACATCGTCTTCGGGGCCGACATCATCGCGGGTTTTCCCACCGAGACCGACGCGATGTTCGACAACAGCGTGAAGCTGGTCGAGGACTGCGGGCTGACCTTCCTGCATGTCTTCCCGTTCTCGCCCCGCAAGGGAACGCCCGCCGCGCGGATGCCTGCGGTCAGGGGGCCGGTGATCCGCGACCGCGCCGCCCGCCTGCGCGAGGCGGGCGAGGCCGCGCTGCGCCGTCACCTGGACGCACAGGTGGGCCGGACGCACCGCGTCCTGACCGAAGGCCCGCGCCTGGGCCGGACTGAGCAGTTCACCGAGGTGGCCTTCGCCACCGATCAGCCGGAAGGCGCGCTGATGGACCTGCGCATCGCAGGCCATGACGGGGCGCGGCTGGTCGCCTGAACCGGCCGCGCCGGCGTTACCGCGCCATGAAGACCGGCACGCGCGCCTTTTCCAGCATGTTGCGCGTGGCCCCGCCCAGGATCGCCTCGCGGAAGCGCGAATGGCCATAGGCGCCCATCACCACCAGGTCGGCGGCGATCTCGGTGGCGCGGCGGTTGATCTCTTCGCTGACGGTGCCGGCGGTGCGGGCGAGGACGGCGATCTCGGCATGGACGCCGTGGCGCGTCAGCATCTGCGTCAGGGCGGCGCCGGGCTCGGACCCTTCGGTGCCGTGGCGCGGGTCGATGATGGTGATCTCGACCGACTGCGCGGCCTGCAGCAGCGGCAGGGCGCGCCGGACGGCGGCCAAGGCTTCCAGCGACTGGTTCCAGGCCACCAGCACCTTGCGCGGCGGGTCGGCGGGAAGGTCGGTGCCGGGCAGGACGAGGATCGGGCAGCCGCCCTCGAACAGCGCGGCCTCGACCACGGCCTCGGCCTCGCCGGGGGCATTCTCGCCATAGGGGCGGGCCAGCACGGTCAGGTCTGAAAAGCGCGCGCGCATTCCCACCAGGTTCGAGATGCCGCCGATCTGCGCCACCATGGCCTCGGACGACCACCGCAGGTCGGCATAGCGGGCCAGATGCTGGCGCACGGTCTGGTCCAGCGATTCGGCCTGCTCCATCGCCATGTCGATGGCGTCCTGGAACACGTAGGGCGTGCCGCCCGAGAAGTAATAGCCCACCTGCGTGTGATCCAGGCCCAGGCTCAGCACCGACAGGTGGCCGTCCACGCGCGCCGTCAGGGCCGCCGCGGCGTCAAGCTGGGGCAGCTGCCGCTTGTCGGACAGGATGGTGAGGATACTCTTGTAACCCATGGCGGACTCCTCTGGTCAGATCAGGTCAGGGACAGGATGGCGGCTTTTCCCGCCTGCGGCCTTGATCGGAATCAAACCCGCGGATTTGACGCAGATCAAGGTTCCAGGGCGACCGCCGGCCTATCTCCGTCGGGAACGAGGGGGCTTGTCCCGGCGGCGATTCGAGCCGACCGGCCCTTTCCGACGAAGGAACGCGAAGAGCCATGTGGAATTATGTAAAGCTGATCTTGCTGGGCGCGGTGGCGCTTGGCGCCGCAATCGGCGCAAACCTTGCGCGCGATCCCGCCTATATGGTCAATGCCCTGGTCATCATGCTGGTGGCGGCAGGCATGTTCGTCTGGTCGCTGCGCCGGGCGGACGAGCCGGCGCGCGTCGTCGATACCTCGAAATACATGGACGAGGTGGTCCGGTTCGGGGTCGTCGCCACGGCTTTCTGGGGCGTGGTGGGCTTCCTTGTGGGCGTGGTCATCGCCTTCCAGCTGGCCTTTCCGGCGCTGAACCTGTCGGACCTGACGCAAGGCTATACCAACTTCGGCAAGCTGCGACCGCTGCACACCTCGGCGGTGATCTTCGCCTTCGGGGGCAACGCGCTGATCGCGACCTCGTTCTATGTGGTGCAGCGCACCAGCGCCTCGCGGCTGTGGGGCGGCAATCTCGCGTGGTTCGTGTTCTGGGGCTACAACCTGTTCATCGTGCTGGCCGCGACCGGATACATCGCGGGCGCCACCCAGTCCAAGGAATATGCCGAGCCGGAATGGTATGTGGACCTGTGGCTGACGGTCGTCTGGGTAGCCTATCTGGCCGTGTTCCTGGGCACCGTGATCAAGCGCAAGGAACCCCATATCTACGTCGCCAACTGGTTCTACCTGGCCTTCATCGTGACCATCGCGATGCTGCACATCGTCAACAACCTGTCGGTGCCGGTCAGCATCTTCGGATCGAAGTCGGTCCAGGTGTTCTCGGGCGTGCAGGACGCGATGGTGCAGTGGTGGTACGGCCACAACGCCGTGGGCTTCTTCCTGACCGCCGGTTTCCTGGGGATGATGTACTACTTCATCCCGAAGCAGGCCGAGCGTCCGGTCTATTCCTATAAACTCTCGATCATCCACTTCTGGGCGCTGATCTTCCTGTACATCTGGGCCGGTCCGCACCACCTGCACTATACCGCGCTGCCCGACTGGGCCTCGACGCTTGGCATGGTGTTCTCGATCATGCTGTGGATGCCTTCGTGGGGTGGCATGATCAACGGCCTGATGACGCTGTCGGGGGCCTGGGACAAGCTGCGCACCGACCCGATCCTGCGCATGATGGTGGTGGCCGTCGGCTTCTACGGGATGGCGACCTTCGAAGGCCCGATGATGTCGATCAAGGCCGTGAACAGCCTGTCGCACTATACCGACTGGACCATCGGCCACGTCCATTCCGGCGCCCTGGGCTGGAACGGCATGATCACCTTCGGCGCGCTTTACTACCTGACGCCGCGCCTGTGGGGCCGGGAACGCCTGTACAGCCTGTCGCTGGTCTCCTGGCACTTCTGGCTCGCCACCATCGGCCTGGTGCTTTACGCGGCGTCCATGTGGGTGTCGGGCATCATGGAAGGCCTGATGTGGCGCGAAGTGGACAGCCAGGGCTTCCTGGTCAACGCCTTCGCCGACGCGGTCCAGGCCAAGTTCGCGATGAACGTGGTGCGTGCCTTGGGCGGGGTTCTCTACCTCGCCGGCGGGATCATCATGGCCTACAACCTCTGGGCCACCGTGGCCCGCCAGCCCAAAGCCCATTCGACGGCCATCGCCGTGCCGGCCGAATAAGGGAACGCGAGCCATGCAAATCCTTGAAAAGCACAAGATCCTCGAAAAGAACGCGACGCTTCTTCTGATCTTCTCGTTCATCGTCGTGACCATCGGTGGCCTGGTGCAGATCACCCCGCTGTTCTATCTGGAAAACACCATCGAGAAGGTGGAAGGGGTCCGCCCCTACACCCCCCTCGAACTGGCGGGCCGCGACGTCTATGTCCGCGAGGGCTGCTATGTCTGCCACAGCCAGATGATCCGCCCCATGCGCGACGAGGTGGAACGCTACGGCCACTACAGCCTTGCGGCGGAATCGATGTACGACCACCCGTTCCAGTGGGGGTCCAAGCGCACCGGGCCGGATCTGGCGCGCGTGGGCGGGCGCTATTCGGACGAATGGCACCTGGATCACCTGCGCGACCCGCAGTCGGTGGTGCCGGAATCCATCATGCCGAAATATGGCCACCTGATGGACCGCCCCCTCGGCCCGGACTACGTCCAGGACCGCGTGGAAACCGATGCCCTGGTCGGCGTGCCCTATTCCGAGGAGATGATCGCCGCCGCGGTCGAGGATTTCCGCGCCCAGGCCAACCCGGACGCCGATGCCTCGGGCCTGCAGGAGCGCTATCCGGGCGCGCAGCAGCGCAACTTCGACCGCCAGCCGCAGCTGACGGAAATGGACGCGCTGATCGCCTATCTCCAGGTGCTTGGCACGATGGTCGATTTCTCGACCTTCCAGCCCGATCCGTCGCGATAGGGGGCGGGTCATGGAAACCTACAGCTTCCTGCGCGGACTGGCCGACAGTTGGGCGCTGCTGCTGCTGACGCTGTTCTTCGTGGGCGTGATCCTGTTCGTGTTCCGCCCCGGGTCCAGAAAGCCGCAGCGCGACGCCGCCGAAAGCATCTTCCGCCATGAGGACCGCCCTGCCGAGGCGGATGAGAAGGAGGGCCGGTAATGGCCGACAACGACAAGGACAAGCCGGTCGATCCGCATGTCGACCCCGCCAATCCCGACAACCGGGTCTCGGTCCGGCGGCACGCGGCTGACAGCGAACATGCGGCCAAGGTTCTGGGCGCGATCCCCGAACGTCCCCATCCCGACCAGCCTGTCGCGCCCCGGATGCGCAAGCCGACCCGCAAGGGCCTGGTGCAAGAGGTCGGCTCGACCGGGCACGAATGGGACGGGATCACGGAATACGACAACCCGATGCCGCGCTGGTGGCTGTGGACCTTCTACGCCACGATCATCTGGGCGGTGGGCTATGTGATCGCCTATCCGGCGATTCCGCTGGTCGACCGTGCGACCGACGGCCTGCTGGGCACCGACTACCGCCAGGAGGTCGCGGCCGAGATCGACCGCTTCGACCAGGCGAATGCCGCCATCCAGGCCCGCCTGGCCGAGGTGGACCTGGCCGAGATCCCGAACGACCCCGAACTGGTGAACTATGCCACCAACGCGGGCGGCGCGATCTTCCGCACCTGGTGCGCGCAGTGCCACGGATCGGGCGCGGCGGGCGCGCGGGGCTATCCGAACCTGCTGGACAACGACTGGCTGTGGGGCGGCACGCTGGAGGACATCCACCTGACGCTGCAGCACGGCATCCGCGATCCGCAGGACGGCGACACCCGCTATTCGGAAATGCCGCATTTCGGCAGCGACGGCATCTTGGACCGCACGCAGATCGACCAGGTGGTGAACCACGTCCTGGCCCTGTCCGACCAGCCGCATGACGCGGACAAGGCAGCGGCGGGCGCCCAGGTCTATGCCGACAACTGTTCGGCCTGCCACATGGAAGACGGCACGGGCGACCGCAGCCAGGGCGCGCCCAACCTGGCCGATGCCGTCTGGCTGTATGGCGACGACCACGCGACGCTGACCCGTATCGTCAGCGAAGGCCCCTTCGGCGTCATGCCCTCGTGGAGCAGCCGCCTGTCCGAGGCCGAGATCCGGGCCGTCGCCACCTATGTCCACGGTCTGGGCGGCGGAGAGTAGTCCGCCCCGACCGCCCGAGCTTTCGCCCCGGCCACCACCGACGGCGAAGGAGACCGGCCCCCGTCCTGTTCGCGCGTTCCTGGGGGCCGGTCATCATCATAACGCCGGACATCGCGCAGAGCGAGGCCCAGGCGTCACGAACTTTCGCATCAGTCCATCGGTGCGAAAGAGGCCGACCCCCGCATGTTCGCGCGTTCCTGGGGGTCGGCCGCCCCTCATGCCCTAGCTGCCTTCGTCGCCCGCCGGCACAACCTGGGCATGTTGGACCACGGTCCAGTCGTCATGCCCCCGCCGCCGATAGACAGACGTGCAGGCGGCCTTGAACCGCGTATCCCCCTTGGACGCCGTGACCTTGTAGCCGACGACGATCATCCCTTCCTCGGGGCGCGACACGCTCTTGTCGTCGAAGGACACCTCGTCCCAGGCGGGGGTGCCGCTGACCGCCTCGACGGCGGCCTGTCCCGCGAAGATATGGGGCGCATGGCTCAGTGCCATGATGCAGTCGGGATCGACCCGCTCGTGATAGCGTCCTTCCGAGGCGTGCCACAGGCTTTCCTCGAAGTTCCAGACCCGGTCGTCGTCCATCCTGACCTCCTCGCGTGCTGCGTCAGGCTTTAACCGCAGGGCAGGGGCGCAGTTCCAAGCGGGCTGGCGGATTCAGCCCGCCAGTTCGCCCCGCAGCGAATTGGCCGCGCTTTCGACGATGCGGACGGTGACCAGGTCGCCGACCTGCGCCTGCGGGGCGTCCACGAAGACGGAATGGAGGTAGTCCGACTTGCCGATCATCTGGCCCGCCTGACGACCCGGCTTTTCGAACAGCACCCCGACCGTGCGCCCGACCATGCCTTCCTGCGCGGCCTTCTGCTGTTTCGTCAGCAGCGCCTGCAATTCCTGCAGGCGTTCGTCGGCGACGGTGCCGTCCACCTCGGGGCGGTCATAGGCGGGGGTGCCGGGGCGGGGGGAATACTTGAAGCTGAAGGCGGTACCGAACCCCACGGCGGCCACCAGGCGCAGGGTGTCCTGGTGGTCCGCATCCGTTTCGCCCGGAAAGCCCACGATGAAGTCGCTGGTCAGCAGGATGTCGGGCCGCGCCTCGCGGATGCGGTCGATCAGGCGCAGGTATTCCGCCGCCGTGTGCTTGCGGTTCATCGCCTTGAGAATCCGGTCGCTGCCCGACTGCACCGGCAGGTGCAGATAGGGCATCAGTTGCGGAATGTCGCGATGCGCCGCGATCAGGTCGTCCGCCATGTCGTTCGGATGGCTGGTGGTGTAGCGGATGCGGTCCAGCCCCTCGATGTCCGCAAGCGCGCGGATCAGGCGGCCGAAGCCCCAGTCCCCGTCCGATCCCGCGCCGTGCCAGCCGTTCACGTTCTGGCCCAGTAGGGTGATCTCGCGCACGCCGCGCTCCACCAGGTCGCGCGCCTCGCGCAGGATGCGGTCCACCGGGCGGCTGACCTCGGCCCCGCGCGTGTAGGGGACGACGCAGAAGGCGCAGAACTTGTCGCAGCCTTCCTGCACGGTCAGAAAGGCGGCGGGTGCGCGGCGGGTGGCGCGGCGGGCGGGCAGGTGGTCGAACTTGTCTTCCTCGGGGAAGTCGGTGTTGATCGCAGGCGCTTCGCCGCGCACCATGGCGGGCAGGCGGTGATAGGTCTGCGGGCCGACCACCAGATCGACCAGCGGCATCCGGCGCACGATCTCCTCGCCCTCGGCCTGGGCCACGCAGCCCGCGACGCCGATCTTCAGGTCGGGCTTTTCCGCCTTCAGGGGCTTCAGGCGCCCCAGGTCGGAATACAGCTTCTCGGCCGCCTTCTCGCGGATATGGCAGGTGTTCAGCAGCACCATGTCGGCGTCGGCCTGATCCTCGGTCAGGACATAGCCTTCCGCGCCCATGGCCTCGGCCATGCGCTGGCTGTCGTAGACGTTCATCTGGCAGCCATAGGTCTTGATGAAAAGCTTCTTGACTGCCGGGGGATTGGCCTGGTCGTTCATTGCCGTGCTGTCCTTGGAGTTCCGGCGCTGATACAGCAAAGGCAGGGATTTGGAAAGCCGCGCATGACTAGCGACCTGACGACGATCACCAACATCGGCCCGGCGACCGCCAGGGCGCTGATCGCCGCCGGGGTGCCGGACGCCGCCGCCCTGCGCCGGATCGGCGCGCACGAGGCCTATCGCGCGCTGCTGGTCGCGGGCGAGCGGCCGCATTTCATCGGCTACTACGTCCTGGCGATGGCCTTGCAGGGACGGCCCTGGAACGACTGCCGGGGCGAGGAAAAGGCGGCCCTGCGCCAGCGGTTCGATTCGCTGGTGGCCGAGGCGCGGGGCGTGCCGCTGGCCGGGATCGAGGCCGAGCTGGATCTGATCGGCCTGCGGCGGCCCTGAAAAATTTTGTTGCCATACATACCGACCGGTTGGTATGTTCAAGCTATGACACGCAGGACCAACACCGATCCCGACAAGGGCGACGCGCGGACCAGGCTGCTGGATGCCGCCCGCGACATCGTGCGCCGGCAGGGCTTTGCCGCCACCAGCGTCGATCAGCTTTGCCGCGCGGCGGGGGTGACGAAGGGCGCCTTCTTCCACCACTTCCCCAGCAAGGAGGCCCTGGGCGTGGCCGCCGCCCAGCATTGGTCGGACATGACCGGCGCGCTGTTCGCGGCGGCCCCCTATCACGACCACCCCGATCCGCTGGACCGGGTGCTGGCCTATGTCGATTTCCGCCGGCAGATCATCGCGGGCGGGATCGAGGAGTTCACCTGCCTGGTCGGCACCATGACGTCCGAGGTTTACCACGCCCATCCGGCCCTCCGGCAGGCTTGCGCCGCCAGCATCTTCGGCCATGCGGCCACGCTGGAGGACGACATTGCCGCTGCCATGGCCGCGCGTGGCATCACCGGGATGACCCCCGCCAGCCTGGCTGCCCATACCCAAGCCGTCCTGCAAGGCGCCTTCATCCTCGCCAAGGCGGCCGACGACCCGCAACCGGCCATCGACAGCGTCGATCACCTGAAGCGCTATCTGCTGCTGCTGTTCCAACCCGAGGAGGAGACGACATGAAGGATCTGCCGAACGAACTGGTCCTGGACCGCGTCCTGGACGCGCCGCGCGCCGCGCTGTGGCGCTGCTGGACCGAACCCGCGCTGCTGGAGCGGTGGTTCTGCCCCAAGCCCTGGTATGTCACCCATGCGGTCCTTGACCTGCGGCCGGGCGGCGCCTTTTCCACCACCATGCACGGCCCCGACGGAGAGGAGTTTCCCAACACTGGCGTCTTCCTGGAGGTCGTGCTCGGCGAAAGGCTGGTCTTCACCGACGCCTTCGCCCCCGGCTGGAGCCCGTCCGGCAAGCCCTTCATGACAGCCCATGTGAGCTTCGAGGACGCGGGCGCGAGCCGCACCCGCTATGTCGCCCGCGCGCTGCACTGGACCCCGGAAGCCCGCGCCGAACACGAGGCCATGGGCTTTCATTCCGGCTGGAACGCGGCGGCCGACCAGTTGGAGCAGCTTGCGAAATCCTTGTGAGGAGAGAGACGATGAAACCGACGATCTATCTGTTCTTCAAGGGCAATTGCCTGGAGGCGATGACGCATTACGCCCAGACGCTGGGCGGCAGGGTCACGGGCGTCTTTCGCAACGCGGATGCCCCGGCCGACAGCCGGATGCCCGGCGGCGACGACATGGTGATGAACATGGCCGTCGATCTGGACGGCACCCTTGTGATGGCCTCGGACAACCCGGACGAGATGTACGACCGCCCGCAGGGGTTCTATGTCACGATCGACACACCCTCGGGGGCAGAGTTCGACCGGGTCTTCGCCGCCCTGTCCGACGGGGCCGAGGCGATCACCATGCCGCCTGCCGAAACCTTCTGGGCCGAACGCTTCGCCATGTTCCGCGACCGCTTCGGCACGCCCTGGATGCTGTCCTTCACCGGATCGAAGGGGCAGCAGCCATGAACGCCACAGTCAAGACCTGCTTCTGGTTCGACAACCAAGCGATGGAGGCGGTGGACTTCTATGTCTCGCTGCTGCCCGACAGCCGTATCGACGCCGTCAGCCATTATGTCGCCGAACAGGGCATGGCGCCCGCGGGCACGGTGCTGGCCATCGACTTTACCCTGGCGGGCACGCCCATGCAGGCCATCAATGGCGGGCCAGCGTTCACCCTGACCGAGGCGGCGTCGATCAGCATCGCCACGCGCGACCAGGCGGAAACCGACCGCCTGTGGGACGCGCTTCTTGCGAATGGCGGCTTGCCCTCGCAATGCGGCTGGCTGAAGGACCGTTGGGGCATGTCCTGGCAGGTCGTGCCCGAACGGGCGGCGGAACTGCTGGCGGGACCGCAGGCGGGCAAGGTCTGGCCGGTGTTCTTCACCATGTCCAGGATCGAAATCGCCCCGCTGGAGGACGCGGCGGCGGCCTGATCTGCCCCCCAGTCGCCCCCATTGAACGCCTCCACCGGCCCGGATAGCCTGCGGTTCAAACCGATGGAGGCACCGATGAACAAACCGCAAAGCTGGGAAGCCCGCGCCGACGCATACTCGCTTTACGGCTTCACGGACCTGCCCAGCGTCGCCAGCCGGGGCGCGGTCGTGCTGACCCATGGCGAGGGGCCTTATGTCGTCGACGTGAACGGCCGCCGCTACCTGGATGCCAATTCCGGGCTGTGGAACATGGTCGCGGGCTTCGACCACAAGGGCCTGGCCGAGGCCGCGAAGGCCCAATACGACCGCTTTCCGGGATACCACGCCTTCTTCGGACGCCTGTCCGACCAGACGGTGATGCTCTCCGAAAAGCTGGTCGAGGTCTCGCCCTTCGCGCGCGGCAAGGTCTTCTACACCAACTCGGGGTCCGAGGCGAACGACACCATGGTCAAGATGCTGTGGTTCCTGCACGCCAGCGAGGGCAAGCCGCAGCGCCGCAAGATCCTGACCCGCTGGAACGCCTATCATGGCGTCACGGTGGTGTCGGCCAGCATGACCGGAAAACCCTACAACGAGGTCTTCGGCCTGCCGCTGCCAGGCTTCATCCACCTGACCTGCCCGCATTTCTGGCGCTATGGCGCCGAGGGCGAGACCGAGGAGCAGTTCACCCAGCGCCTTGCGCGGGAGCTGGAGGACACGATCCTTCGCGAAGGCGCCGACACCATCGCGGGCTTCTTCGCAGAACCCGTGCAAGGCGCCGGGGGCGTGATCCCGCCGTCCGAGGGGTATTTCCAGGCGGTGCTGCCGATCCTGAAGAAATACGACATTCCCATGATCGCGGACGAGGTGATCACGGGTTTCGGGCGCACCGGCAACACCTGGGGCTGCCAGACCTACGGCTTCACCCCCGACGCGATCATCAGTTCCAAGAACCTGACCGCCGGGCTGTTTCCCATGGGCGCGGTGATCCTGGGGCCGGACCTGACCGACCGCCTGCAAGCCGCCATCGACCGGATCGAGGAATTCCCGCACGGCTTCACCGCCTCCGGCCACCCGGTCGGCTGCGCCATCGCGCTGAAGGCCATCGACGTGGTGATGAACGAGGGCCTGGCCGAAAACGTGCGCCGCCTTGCGCCGCGGCTGGAGGCGGGGCTGCGCGCCATCATGGACCGTAGCGACCATATCGGCGAATTGCGCGGCGTGGGCTTCATGTGGGCGCTGGAGGCCGTGCGCGACAAGGCGACGAAGACGCCCTTCGACAGCCACCTGTCGGTCAGCGAGCGCATAGCCAATGCCTGCACCGACCTGGGCCTGATCTGCCGCCCTCTGGGCCAGTCCATCGTCCTCTGCCCGCCCTTCATCCTGACCGAGGCGCAGATGGACGAGATCTTCGACAAGCTGGAACGGGCGCTGGAAAAGGTCTTCGCCGAGGTGGCCTAGCCGAAGGAACGGGCGACTCCGGCCCGGCGTTGCCTTTCTTTGGGACGGAGGCAGAGATGGACCGGACAATGGCCGCGATCATCGGGGGACTTGCGGCGGGCGTGGTGACGACGGCGCTGATGCAGGCGGGGCGGCGGTCCGGCATCCTGGGCAAGACGCTGGATCGCGACGCGGTGGACTGGATCGACCGGACCACCGGGTCGCGCGCGGTCATCGGCGACACGGGCACCAGCGTTGTCGAGTTCGTCAATCACCTTGCCGCCTCGGCGGCCTTCGGCGCGGCCTACGAGGGGTTGCGGCAGGCCACGCCCCGGATGGACCCGCTGTCGCGCGGGGTGCTGTATGGCACCGCGCTTTATGCGGTCAATATCGGCATGGTGGCACCGATCCTGGGCATCACCGAGGGAGAGGTCGAGGCCGGCCCGCGCAAGGCCGCCGAGCGCTGGGGCGCCCATGCGGTCCAGGGCGCGGTGACGGCCGTTCTGGCCGAGACGCTCTCGGGCGGGGCAAGGAACGACTGACGCCGAGGGCCTGTCGCGCGGCCGTGGCTTGGGCCGGGGTTCCTTACCGCCGCGCCAGCTTGCGTTCGATGTAGTCGCGCAGTTCCTCGATCTCGGCGCGGCTTTCACGCAGGCCCGCCATGGCGGTTTCCAGTTCCGCCTGCGTTGCCGCAAGGCGGCTGTCGCGTTCCTTGATCAGGGTGATGGCCTTGTCGCGTTCGCGTTCCGTACCGTGCAGCTTGCGTTCCAGATCGCCCAGATCGGCATGGGTGGGGCGGGTCAGCCGCCCGATCAGCCAGCAGGCGAACCAGCCCAGGACAAAGGCCCCGAACAGGACAAGGGCGGTGGCGGTGATGAATTCGGTGCGATTCATGCGGGTCCAGCTTGCAATCAGGGGGCGGGTTCGTCCGGCCGGGGCGAGGGGCGCGGCGTGTCCGGCGTCGGCGTCTGGACGGGAAGCCTAAGGTTTTCCTCGCGCTCGTCCAGCGTCTGGAAGACCTCGCTGGCACCGACCGTCGCCGGGGCCATCGGCCCGATGCTGGCCTGGGGCATGGCGGGACCGAACATCTGCGGCTGCGGCGCGGCGGTGTCCGGCTGGACGGGGCCGATCAGATCCCGGGCGGGCGTGTCCGGCGGCGCGGGCTTGGCCGTCACGCCCGACAGCGTCACGGGCGCGGGCAGGGGCGCGCTGCGCACCGGGTAATCCGACAGCAGGCGGAACTCGATCCGGCGGTTTTCCTCGCGCCCTTCCTCGGACTCGTTGGAGGCGATGGGCTGGCTTTCGCCATAGCCGCGCGCCGTCATGCTGGAGGTGTCGATGCCCGCATCGGTCATGGCGGCAACCAGCGCCTGCGCGCGGCCGCGCGACAGGTCGGCATTGAACCCGTCAGAGCCCTGGGAATCGGTATGCCCGCCCGCCTCGATCCGGAAGTCGGCGCATTCGGCCATGATGGCGGCCAGCCGCTCCAGCGTGGGGGCGGGATCGCCCGCGATGGCGGCCTTGGACGGCTCGAAGCCGATTTCGGATTCCGACATCACGATGTTCAGCTGGCGCACGCATTCCGGGCCGTCGGGCAGGTTCAGCGTCCCGTCCAAGCGCCGGTCATAGCGGATCGCCAGTTCATAGGCGACGCCCGGCCCCAGGCGTTCGGCCAGCCGTGCCGCCGCGGTTTCGGGGGCGGCGGGATCGCCCGAGGTGCCGGCGATCCGGATCAGGTCGGGCGTGACCCGCAGGCTGCCCGATTGCAGGGTATCCAGCGCCTCGAGCGCGGCGATGACCCGCACCGTCCAGCCGCCGGGGACCGAGGGGTCGTTCGCCAGGTCGGCCTGCACCGTCAGAAAGCGGGCGCGGGCCACGCTGTCCACGGTTTCCCGCATCCGGTCGTCGCTGATGCGCCCCTGCATGGCCAAGGCCTGGGTCTCGGACAGGGTGGCCGTGAACTCGGCCGGGCCCTGCAGGGCCTTGTCGGGGGCTGCTTCCAGTTCTGACTGCAGCGAAAAGACCGGTGGCAGCGCGTCCCGCAATCCGGCCACGACCCTGTCGAAGGCCGCCTTGGCCACGCCGGGCGGCGCCACCAGGGCCACGTCGGCATCCGACAGCGTCACCGCGCCCCGGCCCAGGTCGGCCACTGCCCCGATCGCGGCGGCGGCGGCATCGGCCCAGTCGGGCGAAGGCGCGCCAAGCCCCAGCGTGCAGGCCGGGACGCCCCCGGCCCCCGCCTTGACCGCGGCATCGACGATGCGGTCGCGGCCTTCCTCGGTATCGGCGGCGCAGGATTCGAAGCGGGCGCCGCCTTCGTCGATGACGAATCGCAGCGTGAAGGGCGCGATGACCGGGCGCGGCGCCGAGATGTCGGTGACAAGCTCGACCCCTGCGGGCAGGCCCTCGCGCAGCGCGGATTCCAGCCGCCCTTTCTCGTCGGGGCTGTCGGTGATGGCCGAGATCGTGACCCGCCCCGGCTGGACCGAGATCTTGGCCTGGGTCGCCATCTGCGCGGCTTGCAGCCCATAGCGGATGGCCGCGTCCCAGCCCTCGGGGACGGCATAGTCGGCGGTTTCCAGAAGGTCGGTCACCTGGGGCGCGGCGGTTTCGGCCCGCAGCGTACGCACCAGACCCGCCCGGTCGGTCGAGGCGGGAACCAGCCCGATCAGCGAGATCCCCTGGTCATTGCGCAGCAGTTCCGTCTTGAAGTCGGGCGGCGTCATCGCCTCGGCCGAGGCGACCGTCATCCGGTCCACCACCCGCGACGGATCGACGGCGGTGCCCGCCTGGGTCGTGGCGCGGAAACGGTCCACCTCGGTCGGCGCGGTGCCGGTCAGGCGCACCTGCAACCCGTCCGTCGCCACCCGGACCCAGTCCTGCCCCGAGGCCTGCAACGCCTGCTGCACGTCCTGGCGCGACCGCTGCTCGATATAGCTGGCGGCGGTGTCGGCACCCAGCCAGCACAGCCCGCCCGCGGCGGACAGGACAAGAAGCGTGGCGATGGACGAGGCAAGCCGCCTGCGGGGCATGAGCCATGACCTTGGGCTGTTTCCTTGGACCCCCGATCTAGCGGCGGGCCGGGGTCCGCGCAATCAGACGAGTCCCGCAAGGGCAAGAAACAGCGCAAGGATCAAACCCGCATCGCGGTTCGACCGGAACAGCCGCAGGCAGACAGCGCCTTGTTCCGGCTGGAAATTCCGCAACTGCCAGGCCAGGTGCGCCGCAAACCCGGCAAGGCCTGCGTAACCCATCAACAGATTGCGACCCGTCAGGAAGATGGCGATCGCCAGCAGCAGGACGGTCAGCACCGCGAACCCCGCAAGGATGCGCGGACTGTTCCGCCCGAACAGGCGGGCGGTGGATTTCACGCCGATCAGGGCGTCGTCCTCGACGTCCTGGTGGGCATAGATGGTGTCGTAGAAGATCGTCCAGGCGATGCCCGCCAGCCACGCCACCACCGGCGCCGCGTCCAGCCGCCCCATATGCGCGGCATAGGCCAGCATGACGCCCCAGTTGAACGCAAGGCCCAAAAACACCTGCGGCCACCAGGTGAACCGCTTGGCAAAGGGATAGACCGCAACCAGCGCCAGCGAGGCCACGCCCATCCAGACCGCCGCCCGGTCCAGCGTCAGCAGGATCACGAAGCCCACAAGGCATTGCGCCACCAGCCACAGGTAGGCCCCGCGCAGCGTGACCTGACCCGAGGGCAGGGGCCGTGACCGGGTGCGCGCCACCTTGTCGTCGATGTCGCGGTCGGTGATGTCGTTCCAGGTGCAGCCCGCCCCGCGCATCACCAGGGCGCCGATGCCGCAGGCGATGGCGATCCACAGGTCCACCCAGCGGGGACCGTCGGCCATCATGGCAAGCCCGATGCCCCACCAGCAGGGCAGCAGCAGCAGCCATGTCCCGATCGGCCGGTCGGCACGCGACAGCCGCAACCAGGGCCTCCAGGCCGGGGGGGCGGCGGTGTCCACCCAGTTTCCCTTCGGCGCGTCGACGACGGCGTCTGGTCTTTCCGTCCGGCTTTGCATAGCGTCTGGCCCATCATGGCAAGGATCAGGCTGTTCATAGATCACCCGCTGGCCGCGGGACAACCCGTCCCGCTGGACGCCGCGCAGGCGCATTACCTGGGGGGCGTGATGCGCCTGTCCCCCGGCGCCGTGGTCGAGGTCTTCAACGGCCGCGACGGCGCCTGGTCCGCGCGCATCGCGCAGGCAGCCAAGCGCGGCGGGTCGCTGGACGTGCTGGACCAGGTCGCGCCCCAGCGTGACCCGCCCGACCTGTGGCTGTGCTTCGCGCCCATCAAGAAGGCGCGCACCGACTTCATCGTCGAAAAGGCGGCCGAGATGGGGGCCGCGCGCATCCTGCCGGTGCAGACCGATTTCACCAATTCCGAACGCATCCGCCAGGATCGCCTGCAGGCCCATGCCGTCGAGGCGGCGGAACAATGCGGCGGCACCTTTGTCCCCGCCGTCGCCGATCTGGTGCCGCTGTCCCGCCTGCTGGATGGCTGGGGCGGCACGCGCCGCATCCTCTGGGCGGACGAGGCGATGGCAGGGCCTGCGGAAACGCTGGCGGGCCTGCCGCGCGGTCCCTGGGCGATCCTGATCGGCCCCGAGGGCGGCTTTTCGGACGCCGAGCGCGCCCGCCTGTCGGCGCTGCCCTTCGTGAGTCGCATCAGCCTGGGACCACGAATCCTGCGCGCCGACACGGCTGCCGTCGCGGCACTTGCGCTGTGGCAGGCCGCGCTTGGGGATTGGCAATGAACTGATGCTGCAATGCGGCATTCCAAGGGCGAAAAGCGACCTTGTCCGCGTCTTAACCCATTCTAAATCTGCACGTGCTGCATAGCGGCATTGACCGTCTCGCGGCTACTCTTTCCACCCTGCCCAATCTATATCCTGCTGCATGAAGCAAATGCCCGATGGTCGGGCACTTCTGAAACAGGTGATGAAAATGTCGACGATGGAACTGAACCGCAGTCATGCTGCTGGTGGCGTTGGCAATGTCGTTGCGAACTTCTTCTCGATGCTGTCTGCGTGGAACGATGCCCGCGTGACCCGTCGGGAACTGAGCCGCCTGTCGGATCGCGAGCTGGATGATATCGGTCTGTGCCGCGGCGACATCGAGCGGATCGCGCGCGGCTTCTAAGCCATAGCCATCCCTTCAAGACGAACGAACCCCCAATGCGGATGCAGAGGGGGTTTTTTCCTGTTCTTGTCGCGGGCTCAATGCGCCTGGACGGACCTGAAACCGGCGGATTGCGCCGCGTCCCTGAAAGCCGCGCGGGCTGTCCCGACCGGGATCATGCAATGGGCAGCGGCATCCAGCATCCGGGCGGCATGGGCGCGGGGCGCGTCATCCACCGGCCATTTGCGTTCCAGCCAGTAGGCGGCCGTCTCGATGGTGGTGAAGGTCTTCACGTCGCCGTCCCGCAGGACGAACGACAGGGGGTATCCCCAGCTAACTTCGATCAAAACTGTTCTTTCATGAAATTCTCGATCCCGTGCCGTGGCATTCCGGGGATCGAACCGGGCGGCAGGACTGCCGCCGCCCGGAATGCGCAGCCGGGCCGATCAGGCCAGGGCGACGTTGGTTGCCGATTCGCGGCCGTCACGGCCTTTCTCGACGTCGAAGGTGATCGCCTGGCCGTCGCGGATGTCGCGGATGCCGGCGCGCTCCAGCGCGGAGATGTGAAGGAACACGTCCTTCGAGCCATGCTCGGGCTGGATGAAGCCGAAGCCCTTGGTGGCGTTGAACCATTTCACGGTGCCGTTGGCCATCGTGATAACTCCTGTCATGTATGCCATCCGCGACATGCGATGGCCTGGCCCAGTGTCGTCGCAGAAACATCTGAAGCCGAAAGGAGACAGAAGGTCGTAAAGAAGACGCTTGCCCGACCCATATAGCAAGGACGCGGCTTTTTCACAAGGACCGCGTGCCGATCAGACGCGACGCTCCATCACCAGGGCCGACCACTCTGCCAGATCGTCGCGGCGTTCCAGGGTGAAGCCCGCGTCCCCATAGACCTGCGTCACCTCCTGGGCCTGCGTGGTCAGGATGCCCGACAGGACGACGCGGCCCCCCGGCGCCACCACCTGCGCCATCTCGGGCGCCAGGTCGATCAGCGGCTGCTTGAGGATATTCGCCAGCACCAGATCGTAGGGCGCGTTGTCTTCCAGCATCGGATGATCGAAGCCCGCGGCCTCCAGGCAGATCACCCGGCCGTCCAGGCCGTTGGCGATCACGTTCGCCGCCGCCGTGTCGACCGCCACCGCGTCGATGTCGCTGGCCAGCACCGTAACAGGCCACAGCCGCGCCGCCGCCATCGCCAGAACGGCGGTGCCGCAGCCGATGTCGACGATGCGATGCGGCTGGAAGCCCTGGGTGGCCAGCCGGTCCAAGGCTTCAAGGCAACCCTTGGTGGTGTTGTGGTGCCCGGTGCCGAAGGCCATCGCGGCCTCGATGCACAGGGCCTCGACGCCCTCGGGAACCGTGTCGGCGTCGTGGCTGCCGTGGACGTAGAAGCGGCCCGCCCGCACCGGGGTCAGTTCCCGCTTCACATGGGCGACCCAATCGACGTCGGGCACCTCGGAGATGGCGAAGGGGTTGGCGCCATATGCGGCGGCCAGCAGGGCAAGCGCGATCTCGTCGGGCGCCTCGGTGAAGTAGACGCCGACTTCCCAGCGGCCGGACCCGTCCTCGATCTCGAAGGTGCCGGTGCCGACGGGCTCGGGGTCCAGATCCTCGCAGGCGTCGGCAAGGGCTTCGGCGGCGTCGTGGCCTTGGACATGGGTCAGCGCGGAGTAGGTGGTCATCAGATCGGGTCCGGGTTGGGCATGGATGCCTCTATCCCCGTGCCCTTGAGGCCGCAATAACCATCGGGGTTCTTTTCCAGGTATTGCTGGTGCGCCTCGTGGGCAGGCCAGAAGGGCGCGGGGCCGATGATCTGCGTGGTGATCTTGCCGAAGCCTGCCACGGCCAGGCGGTTGTCGTAATCGATCTTCGAGGCCTCGGCCGCGGTGCGCTGGCTGTCGGTGAAGGCCATGATCAGGCTGCGGTACTGGCTGCCCGTGTCGCCCCCCTGCCGGTCGCCCTGGGTGGGGTCGTGGTTTTCCCAGAACAGTTGCAGCAGATGGTCGTAGCTGATCTTGGAACTGTCAAAGACGACCCGCACGACCTCGGCATGGCCGGTGGTGCCGGCCTTGACCTGGTCGTAGGTCGGGTTTTCCACGGTGCCGCCGGCAAAGCCCACCTGCGTCAGCCAGACGCCGTTCTGTTTCCAGAACAGCCGCTCGACCCCCCAGTAGCAGCCCATGCCGAAGATCGCCTGGTCGAAGCCCTGGGGGACGGGCTCGTCCATCGGCCGGTTGAAGATCGCATGTGTGGTCATGGAAACATCCTTCTGGTCAGGCAGGGGCAAACGCGGCAGGGCGCCGGGCGGTTCGACCACTAGCCGCGCGGATGGGCGGCCTGGTAGACCGCCATGAGATGCGCGTCGTCCACGCCGGTATAGACCTGGGTCGTGGACAGGCTGGCATGGCCCAGCAGTTCCTGGATGGTGCGCAGGTCGCCCCCCGCCGCCAGCAGATGCGTGGCGAAGGAATGGCGCAGCGCATGGGGGGTGGCCGTCGGCGGCAGGCCCAGCGCCGCGCGGGCGGCGCGCATCGTCGCGTCCACGGACCCGGTCGACAGCCGCCCGCCGCGCACGCCCCGGAAC
>NZ_JAFNAW010000046.1 GCF_017356265.1 Paracoccus fontiphilus
GGTCTGCGATCTGTTCTCCGACGAGGAATGCTACAACTACTTCAAAGCCGCAGGTTATGAGGTCGATTGAGTGCAACAGGCTCTAGCAGGGGCGCTTCTGCAGCATTTCGGCCGCGGGCAGGATCAGCGACAGGTTGTCGCGCGCGGCGCCGATGAAGTCGTCGACCTCGCCGCTGGCCCAGGCCTTCGTGGCGGCGTTCGTCGCGGCGACGATGGCCGCCGCCAGGATCTCGATCTGCGCGGGCTTGGCTTCGGGGCAGCGGCGGCGCAGCAGGTCCCTCATCTGGGCGCGGCGCGACAGCATCGAGGCATTGCGCAGCGCGTCCAGCTTGGGATCGGTGTCCGACAGGGCCAGGATGTGGATCATGATCTCGCGTTCGTCCAGGAAACGCGACAGGTGCGCGGTGATCAGGCGGTCCAGATCCGCGATCAGCGTGTCGCCTCCGGTCACGAACTGCTCGGACGCCTCGGCGGGATAGTCGGGTGGCGGCCCCATCATGGCCGCTTCCTTGTAGGGGTAATAGTTGAAGAACGTCCGCGTGCTGATCCCCGCCTCGCGTGCGATCGCCTCGGTCGTGACGTTTGCCAGCCCGTCGCGCACCGCCAACTGGATCGCCGTTGCCTGGATCTTCTTGGCGGTTCGATAGCGGCGCGTCGTATGCGGCATTCTGCAGCCTTCTGTATACTCGTGATTATGCGGAAGGTTTCAGCAATGGCCCAGCCTCGTCAAGTCGCATCCCGCAATCCCCACGCCGACCGTCAGACATGGAAAAGGCGCCGCGCGCAAGAGGGCGAGCGGCGCAGGGTCAAGCGAACCGGGTCTGGGGCCGTTCAGGCGCCCCAGTTGCGAACCGGACCGCAATCCATGTGGACGAAATTCGACCGCGAGTACTTGCCCACGCCGCCGGCGCGGCAGGAGATCGCGGCATTGTACATCTGCCCGACCGAACGCGACTTCAACCGCAGGTCGGCGGCCTTGCCGACCATGTGCAGCGAGTTGCGCGCGACCCCGCCCGAGCTGCGGCGCAGCATGGCGTTGGTGCGCGGCGAGCGATAGCCCGACAGCATCATGTAGGGTTCGTTGGTTTGCAGCAGCCGGTGCGAGGCGGCGGCCACATCGACGGTGCGCGGGTCGATGCCGATCGCTTCGCCCGTGCGCCAGTCGCGCATGAAGATGTTGATCTCGTTCAGGGCTTCCCGGATGTACTTGCCGTCCACCCAGTAGACGGTGTCGAGGCTTTCGCCGGTCCTGCCCGAATACATGCGGATGCGGCGCATGTCGCCGGCACCACGCAGGAAACCGAATGCGTTGGCCATGACCGGCGCTGCCGCAACGGTTGTGGTCGCAAACACACCAAGGATGCCGCGACGCGAAATAAGGTCGAATGTCATGTCAGATCGCCTGTCCCATTTCGTCTTTTTTCCGCCGCATCCTTGCAGCGCAGCCGAGGTTATCCCCGGCCACTTAACAATATGTCAAAAGACCGTGCGGCCAGAAACAGATTCCTGTGCCTTGCAATCGCGATTTCACCATCTTAGGCGAAATCCCGCCGAGACACTCGCCTTGTTGCACGACCGCACGGCGCTGTTGCATCGTTGCAACCCACCCCGATCTTGGTGTCGCTCAGGCCTGCGGTTGCTGGTGAAAAACCGTCCCGGATGTCAGATTTGACGGCATAGGCAAAAGGGACATTGGATGCATCGCTTCGGGTTGCTGACGGCTATGGCGTTGTTTATCGGCGCACAATCGGCGGTTGCGCAGCCGCAGACGGTTGCCGCGCCCGCCATCGGTGTTGCGGCGACGCCACGACTTCATTTCACGCCGCAAGAGATGGCCCTGGCGCAGGCCGCGGCGGGACTTCCCGACCTTGCAGCCTATTACGGCACCCACGGCCTGCGGCCGATCTTCATGGGTCCCGAGGCGACACGCCGCCGTGAGGCGTTGCTTCGCGCTACCGGCACGGCGCCCAGCCACGGCATTCCCGCCGGCCGCTATGCGTCGCAGGCGCTGGCGGCCGATGCCGTGGGCGTCGAGACGGAGATAGCCCAGGCCGAGGTCCTTGCGCGCTACCTGCGCGACATGACCGGGGGGGTGGTCCGTCCGACCAGCCTCGACACCCTGATCAAGCGCGAGGTCAAGAGACCGCCCATCCACGCGCTGATCCGCGACTTCACGCAGTCCCCCGATCCCGGCCGGTTCCTGCTGGACCGGCAGCCGGATCACCCGGCCTACCAGGCCCTGCAGCGCGCCCTGTCGGGGGGCGAGGCGCTGACCGTCCCGGCAGGACTGCCCCGCGTGCCCGAGGGGCTTTGGCGCGTGGGGATGCGGGACGAGGGCGTCACCGCCTTGCGCGCCCGGCTGGACAGCATCGGCTTCGGGGCCCCGGCGGGCGATCCGCAAGTCTATGACGCCGCGCTGTCCGATGCCGTCGCCCGCTATCAGGCGGCGGTGGGGCTGCCCTCGGACGGGGTGGCGGGGCCCAAGACGATCCGCCACCTGAACGGCGACATCCCCGACGACAGCCGCAGCCGCGGCATCGTCGTCGCGCTTGAACGGATGCGCTGGATGGCCGGAGAGGATCTGTCGGCCCGCCACGTCTGGGTGAACATTCCCGAATACACCGCCCGAATCATGGAAGGCGGCGCCGAGGTGTTCCGCACCCGCGTCGTTGTCGGCAGCACGGACCATGACCGGCAGACGCCCGAGTTCTCGGACGAGATCGAATATGTCGTGGCCAATCCGCGCTGGAACGTGCCCCGTTCCATCACTGTCAAGGAATACCTGCCGCGCCTGCAGGCGAACCGCCATGCGGTGTCCCATATCGACGTGGTGGACGGCAACGGCAACGTGATCTCTCGGGACCGGATCGACTTCGGGCGCTATACGGCGGCGAACTTTCCCTATCGGATGCGGCAGAAGGCCAGCGACGACAATGCTTTGGGACTGGTGAAGTTCATCTTCCCGAACCCCTGGAACATATACCTGCACGACACGCCGACCAAGCACCTGTTCCAGAACGCCATGCGCGCCCATTCGCACGGCTGCATCCGCATCGGCGATCCCTTCGACCTGGCCTACAACCTGCTGTCGGTGCAGGCATCGGACCCGAAGGCCATGTTCCACCGCGCCCTGGATCGCGGCAAGGAAGCCTGGCTGAAGCTGACGCCCGCGGTTCCGGTGCACCTGGTCTATTTCACCACCTTCCCCGATGCCGACGGCACCATCCGCCGGTTCGAGGACGTGTATGGCCGGGACGCGGCGCTGTATGACGCGATCCAGAAGGCCGGGCTGGATTCATAGGGCCGAAGGGTCTAAGTCGCATCCGACAAGGGGGCGACCATGGCAATCACCATCCGCGAACTGGCGCAGGCACTGGATGCGCAGGGCTGGGGCGACCTGGACCTGCCCGTGACCGGCGCGGCCGAGCCGGGGGCCACGGGTCCGGTCGGGCCCGAGGGCGGGATCATCGCCCTGGCGATGTCGCCCAAGTATGCCGAGACGCTGAAGCCCGGCAGCATCGCCATCCTGGCCGAGGGCATGGACCCCGAGGCCTTTGGCCTGAAGGCCGCGATCTTTGCCCCGCGCCCGCGATTGCTGATGGCCGGGCTGACGCGCGCCTTCGATCCGGGCCCTGACATCGCCCCCGGCATCCATCCCACGGCGGTCATCGACCCTTCGGCCCGGATCGGGCAGGGCGCGGCGATCGGCCCCTTTGTCGTGATCGGGCCGGGCGTGCAGATCGGGTCCGGCGCACGGATCGGGCCGCATGTGTCGATCGGGCGCGGATCGCGGCTGGGCTGCGACGTGCTGCTGAATGCGGGCGCCCGCATCGCCCATGGGGTCACGGCGGGCGACCGGCTGATCGTGCAGTCGGGCGCGGTGATCGGCGGCGACGGCTTTTCCTTCGTCACGCCCGAGGAATCGGGGATCGAGGAAATCCGGCGCACCCTGGGCACGCGCGAGGGGATCAAGAAGCAGCACTGGACCCGCATCCATTCGCTGGGCGGGGTCGAGATCGGCGACGATGTGGAAATCGGCGCCAACGCGACCATCGACCGGGGCACCATCCGCGCGACCCGCATCGGCAACGGCACCAAGATCGACAACCTGGTGATGCTGGGCCACAACGTGGTCGTGGGCGACGATTGCCTGCTGTGCTCGCAGGTGGGCATCGCCGGTTCGTCGAAGATCGGCAACCGCGTGGTGCTGGCGGGCAAGGTCGGCGTCAGCGACAACATCGAGGTCGGCGACGACGTGATCGCGGGCGGCGCCAGCAAGATCTTCACCCGCGTCCCGGCGGGCAGGGTGATCCTGGGCAATCCCGCCGTGAAAATGGAAACCCAGATGGAAATCCAGAAGGCCATGCGCCGGCTGCCGAGATTTGCGCAGCAACTGGCGAAACTTCAGGAAACTGTTACACGAATGTTGGAAAAGGGCTGAGCAGGAGGCTTCATGACCGACCAGATCAGAGACCGCATCACGGCCATCATCGCCGAACAGGCCATGCTTGAACCCGACCAGATCAGCGATGATTCGACCCCGCAGGATCTGGGCATCGACAGCCTGGGACTGGTCGAATCGATCTTCGCGCTCGAGGAGGAGTTCGACATCTCGATCCCCTTCAACGCCAATGAGCCCGAGAAGTCGGATTTCGACATCTCGACCATGGGCACCATCATCGCAGCCGTGGAACGGCTGGTGGCGCAGAAGGCCGCATGAGCCCGAAGAAGACCGGCAAGAAGGCGGGTGAGACGCCCGCCCCCGAGACAACGCCCCTGCGCGGGACGGACGGCCTGCGCCGCGTGGTGATCACCGGCGCGGGCACGATCAACGCGCTGGGCCATGACGTGCCGACGACGCTGGCGGCCTTCCGCGAGGGACGCTGCGGCATCAGCCAGCTTGATTTCCGCGACGTGGACCGCCTGTCGATCCAGATCGGCGCCCAGGTCCATGACTGGCGGGCCGAGGACTACTTCAACCGCCAGCAGATCCTGCTTTACGACAAGTTCACCCAGTTCGCGCTGCTGGCCGCCAAGCAGGCCGTCGCGCAATCCGGGCTGGACTTCCAGGGGGCGCTGGGCCTGCGGTCGGGCGTGGTGCTGGGCACCGCCGGCGGCGGGCTGAACACCTGGGACGAGAATTACCGCACGGTCTATGAGGAAGGGAAGAACCGCGTCCATCCCTTTGTGGTCCCCAAGCTGATGAACAACGCCGCCGCCAGCCATGTCAGCATGGAGTTCGGGCTGCGCGGCCCGGCCTTCACGGTCGCCACCGCCTGCGCCAGTTCCAACCACGCCATGGGGCTGGCCTTCCAGATGATCCGGTCGGGCGCGGCCCAGGTCATGCTGACCGGCGGGTCCGAGGCGATGCTGTGCTTTGGCGGCGTCAAGGCCTGGGAAGGGCTGCGCGTCATGTCCAAGGACGCCTGCCGCCCGTTTTCCGCCAACCGCAACGGCATGGTCCAGGGCGAGGGCGCCGGCGTCTTCGTCTTCGAGGATTACGAGAACGCCCGCGCCCGCGGCGCCGACATCCTGGCCGAGGTGGTGGGCTTCGCCATGTCGTCCGACGCGCAGGACATCGTCATGCCTTCGGCCCAGGGTGCGGAGCGGGCGATCACCGGCGCGTTGCAGGACGCGGGCCTGAACCCCGAGGACGTGGGCTACATCAACGCCCACGGCACCGGCACGGCGGCCAATGACAAGACTGAATGCGCGGCTGTGGCCCATGCCTTCGGCCATCACGCCGACCGGCTGATGATGTCATCGACCAAGGCGATGCACGGGCATGTCATCGGCGGCACCGGGGCGGTGGAACTGCTGGCCTGCATCATGGCCCTGCGCGAGGGCGTGATCGCGCCGACAATCGGCTATCAGGAACCCGATCCCGAATGCGCCCTGGACGTGGTCCCGAACGAGGCGCGGGATGCCCGCGTCGAAACGGTCCTGTCGAACGCCTTCGCCTTCGGCGGCCTGAACGCCGTGATCGCGCTGCGCCGGGTCTAGGCAAGAACCGCGCCCGAAGGGGCGCGGTCCGTCGATCGTCGATCCGATCAGTTGGCGGGGGCTTCCGCCGCAGGCGCCTCGGCCGCCGGGGCGGCGTCAGTCGCGGGCGCGGGTTCGTCGGCATAGGTCGACAGCGCGTCGAAGGCCGCAGTGAAGCCCGCCAGCGACAGCTTCAGCTGGACGGGGTTCTCTCGATCACCGCCGAAGGGCAGCAGGGTCAGCGTCGCCTCGTTTCCGCGCTTCAGCGTGTCAAGCTCGGCCTGGGTGAAGCCCAGGCGCGACACGCAGCCGACCGGGGCGCAGAAGCTGAACGGATAGCCGCGCGCCTCGCCCGTCCCGACCGCAAAGCCCAGGCCTTGGATCAGGTCGGTTTCCAGCGGCGCCACCAGCGTCGCACCCGCCGCCACGTCCTTGCTGTTCTTCAGCGGAATCAGGGTCATCTCGGCGACCGAGTTGCCCTCGCCATCCTTCAGCAGCTGGTACAGCTCGCACGGGTCCTTGCCCTGTTCGGCCTTCAGGCAGCGCGTCGTCCAATCGTTGTTCGTGGCCTTCACGTAGTACTGCCCGGCCTGCGGTTCAGCGTTGGCTGCCTCGGCGGCAGGCGCACCTTCTGCCGGGGCAGCGGCGGCATCGGCTGCTGGCGCGGCCGGCGCGGCGGCAGGGGCATCCGTCGACGGAGCAGTGGCCGCAGGCGCTTCCGGTGCTTCGGCCGGGGCTGGCGTCGGAGCCGGGGCCGCGTTGTTGTCCTGCGCGAAGGCGGGCGCCGCGACCAGGGCAAGCGCCGCCAGAAGAGCCTGCGAAGGTTTGATTGGCATGGTTGTTTCGTCCCTTTGCTCAATGCGTCGGGCGGACCTAGCATGTCCGTTCCGCTTTGTCAGGCTGCATCGGAGGGGCGACGGTCACCAAGCCTTGACCGCCTTCGGCCCGGCAATCATTTGCCTGTCATCAGCCCGACATCAACGCATGGCATGTAGCCGTCAGGTCGGCAGCCACCGCGTCCAGCGATTCAAAAAGGGTCGTGGGATGAACCACGACCCTTGGCGCCATGGGCGCGATCTTCCCCCTGCCGGACTGGCCGGTCATCATTGATCCGCACGCTAGTCGCGCCGCCGTGATCCGTCAACCGTTCCGTGACAAGGGGCCGATCACAAAAAAAACCGCGCCCGAAGGCGCGGCAGTCCAACAGGGAGGAAGGTTCGTCATCGACGACCTTGATGCCGAACGATTCGCATGATGCCCTGGTTGCATTAACATTGTATTGTCCCGCCGGACGCTGCACCGGCTGGCGGCGCAACGGAAAAAAGGGGGCGTGGATGGTGGCTGTGGTGGACTCGCGGGCGAACACGGTGTTCGTGGGGGGCGGCGGGCCGGATCATGCGACGCCGCAGAACCTGCTGCTGAAATACGCGAACCGCCACGGGCTGATCGCCGGCGCCACCGGCACCGGCAAGACGGTGACGCTGCAGACCTTGGCCGAAAGCCTGTCGCTGGCCGGGGTGCCGGTCTTCCTGGCCGATGTGAAGGGCGATCTGGCCGGCATGGCGCGCGCGGGAAGCGCCGAGGCGAAGTCGCACCAGCCCTTCGCCGACCGCGCCGCGCAGATCGGCGTGGCGCTGGATTACCAGCCCTTTCCCGTGACCTTCTGGGACATCTGGGGCGAGAAGGGCCATCCCGTGCGGACCACGCCCGCCGAGATGGGGCCGCTGCTGCTGTCGCGCCTGCTGGATCTGACCGACGCGCAAGAGGGGGTGATGAACATCGCCTTCCGTGTCGCGGACGAACAGGGGCTGGCGCTGCTGGATCTGAAGGACTTGCAGGCGATGCTGGTCTGGGTGGGCCAGAACGCGGCCGAACTGTCGCTGAGTTACGGCAATGTCGGCACCGCCAGCGTGGGCGCGATCCAGCGGGCGCTTCTGGTGCTGGAGAACCAGGGCGGCGACCGCCTGTTCGGGGAACCGGCGTTGGCCCTGGAGGACATCATCCGGCAGGACGCAGCGGGCAAGGGGGTGGTCAACATCCTGGCCGCCGACCGGCTGATGCACTCGCCCCGGCTTTACGCGACCTTCCTGCTGTGGCTCTTGTCCGAACTGTTCGAGCAACTGCCCGAGGTGGGCGATCCCGACCGCCCGCGCGTCGCCTTCTTCTTCGACGAGGCGCACCTGCTGTTCGACGATGCGCCCAAGGCCCTGGTCGAGAAGGTCGAGCAGGTCGCCCGGCTGATCCGGTCCAAGGGCGTCAGTGTCTGGTTCGTCAGCCAGAACCCGACCGACATTCCCGAGGGCGTGTTGGGCCAGCTTGGAAACCGCATCCAGCACGCCCTGCGCGCCTTCACCGCCAAGGACCGGAAGGCCCTGCGCATGGCCGCCGACAATTACCGCGCCAACCCCGATTTCAACACCGCCGAGGCGATCCAGAATGTCGGCACCGGCGAGGCCGTGACCTCGCTTCTGGAGGAGAAGGGCGTGCCCGGCATGGTGCAGCGCACCCTGATCCGCCCGCCGTTCAGCCGCATGGGACCCCTGACCGATGCCGAGCGGGCCGAGGTGATGAACGCCTCGGCCATGGCTGCCAGATATGCCGTGGCAATTGATCGCGACTCTGCTCATGAACGCCTGGCCCGCCGGACCGAGGAGGCGGCGCGGGCCAAGGAGGACGACGCCCTGTTCGACATGGATCGCGACGAATACCGCAACGCCCGGCGGTATCGGCCGCGGGACGAGGCGCGCTCGGCGCGCGTCCCGTCATCGCGCAGCGATTCAATCGTTGAAACTTTCGGCAAAAGCCTTGCGCGGCAGCTTGGCACCAAATCCGGCCAGGCCATCGTCAGGGGTGTGCTGGGCTCGCTGTTTCGGGGCCGCTGAACGCCGCGCCGACCTGCGCCAGCATCGCCGCGCCGATCCGCGCGGCCGTCCTGACCGGAACCGGGGCCTCGGCGACGGCGGCGCGCATCTCTGCCAGGATGGCGATCATCAGCAGCACATGGCGGTGCATGTCGTAGTCCGCCGCACGCTGCAGGCGGGCATTGTTCAGCACCGCTTCCTCGGCCCGCAGGCGGGGCAGGGCGGCTCCGGCGGCGGGGCAGTCATCGGTTCGCAGCAGGCGCTTCAGGTCGCGCTCGCGCCGCCATCCGGCCTGCCCCTCGCGGGCGGCGCGGATCAGGGTGCCGGGACGGCGCAGAGGCTCGGACTGGGGGCGGGGACGAAAGGCGATCACGTTAGGCATGTAGCTCATTTTGAACTGTCCCATTGATTGGCGGGACCAGCTTCACACAACCTTAACGGGTGTTGCTTGCAGGTTTGTCGCAGCGCGCGCTGAGGCAACATATCTTTAGGATTTGTTAGGGAATGTTGCGGCTATCTGCTGATTATCAGCCGTTTCATTAACCACGTTTAACGCAACCTCAGGTAGTTCAGTTCCCCGGCTGCCAAGGATGACAAGGGACCAGACATGACGCTTTTGACCGGTGATTTCGCCATCGACAGCCTTGCCGCGGAGCACCGTTCGCCGACCGGGGTTGTCAGCACTGCCGCCGACGACATGCCCGACGATGCGCGCCTGTATCTTCGCCATGTCGAGGAAGGACAATCCATCCGTGCGCTGGCACGGTCCGAGGGGTGCCATGCCTCGACCATCCTGCGCCGCATCCGCCGGTTCGAGGCGCGCCGCGACGATCCGCTGGTCGATGGCGCCCTGACCGAAGGCGTGGACCGGCCGCGCCGCCTGGACGACCGGCAGGCGATGCGCCTGCTGCGGCGGCTGGCGGAACCGGGCGCCGTTCTGGTCACGGCCGAGGGCATGGACAAGGCCATCATCAGCCGCGACGACATCAGGACCGCCGTCCTGGAACGCTGGATCGCCGAGCTGATGGCGCTGAAGGGGTGGGTCGCGCCTTCCGCCCTGCCGGGGCGCGTGCAACGCTATGCCATTGCGCCCGCCGGTCGCGACGCGCTGCGCGGCATGTTGCGGTCGCCGCGCCAGCGCAAGGCCGTGCCCGGCCCGGCGGACTTCTGCGATGCGCGTCCCGTCACGGACGACAGCGCCCCCGGCATGGCCGAGGCCGCCGCCGGCTTCGATCACGCCGACCGGCACCGGGTCTGGGAACAGCGCGTCATCGAGGACCCCGAGGATCGGCGCCGCCGCCGCACCCGCGTCAACATCGCGGAAAGCCCCCTGCTGTTGCTGGCCCGCCGCCGCGACGGCGCGGGAAAGCCCTTCCTGTCGTCCGGCATGGTGGCCGCGGGCGAGCGTCTGCGCGAGGATTTCGAACTGGCGCAGATGGGACCGCGCGTCACGCAGAACTGGGCGGGCTTCATGACCTCGGGCATCGACGTCAGCCGCGGCGGCGGCGGGTATCGCGGCGGCTCTGAATCGGCCCGCGACCGCGTGGCCATGGCCTTGCGCGACCTCGGCCCCGGCATGGGCGACATCGTTCTGCGGGTCTGCTGCTTTCTTGAAGGGATCGAGTTGACCGAGCGCCGCCTGGGCTGGTCCGCGCGGTCCGGCAAGATCGTGCTGCGGCTGGCGCTGATGCGGCTGGAGCGGCACTACCAGGAAACCTATGGCAGCGGTTCCCGCCTGATCGGGTAGAATGGCAAAAGGGGCGCCGATCCGGCGCCCCTTCGCGTAAACGGAAACTCGCTACCACATACCGTACTGGGAACTGGTCAGGGACAGATCCTCGGCAGCGGGTTATTCGGCGGCGACGGCTGTCTCCGCCTTTTGGGCACGCGCCGCACGAATGCCGGCGCCATAGGCCGGGCTGATCCGGTCGAAGTGGACCAGCGCGCGTTCCACCACATCCTCGTCCGCGCCCTCCATCGCAGCCGCGATGTTGCCGTAAAGCCGCGCGCGTTCCGCATCGGTCAGCACGCGGTCATGCAGCGCGCGAGGCTGTTCGTAGTCGTCGATCACCTGACGATGCGGCTGGCGCGCGGCGACCCCGGACAGGCGCAGCGGCGGCTCGGCGAATGAGGGGTCCTCGACGGCGCCGCCCCGGCTGTTCGGCTCGTAATAGGCGTCCGTGCTGCCCGTCGCCTGGCCGAAGAAGTTCATCTGCCCGTCCTTGTGGTAGTGATGGACCGGGCATTTCGGCGCGTTGACCGGCAGGTGTTCGTAATGCGTGCCCAGACGATAGCGATGCGCGTCGGCATAGCTGAAGACGCGGGCCTGCAGCATCTTGTCGGGGCTGTAGCCGATGCCGCGCACCTTGTTCGACGGGCTGAAGGCCGCCTGCTCGATCTGCGCGAAGTAGTTGTCGGCGTTGCGGTTCAGTTCGAACTCGCCCACCTCGATCAGCGGATAGTCCCCGTGCGGCCAAACCTTGGTCAGGTCGAAGGGATCGTAGGGCGTCTTGTCCGCGTCCAGCTCGGGCATGATCTGCACGAACATGGTCCAGCGCGGGAACTCGCCACGCTCGATCTTGCCGAACAGGGCTTCCTGATAGCCCTCGCGGGTGTGGCCGATGATCCCGGCGGCCTCGCCATTGGTGTAGAAGCGGTGGCCCTGCCGGGTCTTGAAATGGAACTTGACCCAGAAGCGCTCGCCGTTCCCATTCCAGAAGGAATAGGTGTGGCTGCCGAAGCCGTCCATGAAGGTGGGGTCCTGCGGCAAGCCGCGATCCGACATCAGGATCGTCACCTGGTGCAGCGATTCGGGCACCTGGCCCCAGAAGTCCCACATGGCGGTCGCGCTGCGCAGGTTGGTGCGCGGGTGACGCTTCTGCGTGTGGATGAAGTCGGGGAACTTCAGCGGATCGCGGATGAAGAACACGGGCGTATTGTTGCCCACCAGATCCCAGTTGCCCTCGTCGGTATAGAACTTCAGCGTAAAGCCGCGCACGTCGCGTTCGTGGTCCGCCGCGCCCATCTCTCCGGCAACAGTCGAGAACCGCGCCAGCATCGGGGTGGTCTTGCCCACCTGCCCAAAGATCGAGGCGCAGCTGTATCGCGTGATGTCATGCGTCACGGTGAAGGTGCCGAAGGCGCCCCAGCCCTTGGCATGGACCACGCGTTCCGGGATGCGTTCACGGTTCTGGTGGGCCAGCTTTTCCAGCAGTTGATAGTCCTGCATCAGCACCGGGCCGCGGTCGCCCGCGGTTTCGCTGTGCTGGTTCGATGCGATGGGCGCGCCTGCCGTCGTGGTCATCCGGGGGCGATGGCTGTCCTGGGTCATCCTTGGGCTCCTTAAATGTCGGGTTGTTCTTGCCAAGGGGCCGGAATAATTGGAAATCGTATAATCAGATGGCTTCGATAAGGTGCGCTGATGAACATCACCCTTCGCCAGTTGCGCTATTTCCTGGCGCTGTCCCAGCAGGGGCATTTCACCCGCGCGGCCGAGATGATGAACGTCACACAGCCCGCCCTGTCCATGCAGATCCGCGCGCTGGAGGAGGAGCTTGGCGCGCCCCTGGTCGAACGCACGGCGGCGGGTGTCCTGCTGACCCCGCAGGGGCGCGCGCTGCAGGGCCATGCGCGACAGGTGATGAGCGCGATGGCCGGGCTGGAACAGGGAATGCGGCAGCCGGGGCAGGGCGGGCGGCTGATGCTGGGCATGATCCCAACCGTCGCCCCCTACCTGCTGCCCGAGGCCCTGCCGGTCCTGCGCGCCCAGGACATCGGCCGCGACCTGCACCTGAGAGAGGCGCAGACCGACCGGCTGGTCGATGAGCTGGTGCAGGGGCGGCTGGACGTCGCGGTTGTCGCGACCGCGCCCGACACCGACGACCTGGTGGCGACGCCCTTGTTCACCGACCGCTTCCTGCTGGCGGGCAGCAAGGACCAGATTGCCCGGCTTGGCACCCAGCGCCCCGAGCCGCGCGACCTCGATCCCGGCCAGTTGCTGCTTCTGGACGAGGGGCATTGCCTGGGCGATCAGGCGCTGGAGGTTTGCGGCCTGGGTCGGCGCGGGGCGCGGCTGGATCTGGGCGCGGCGTCGCTGTCCACCCTTTGCCGGCTGGCCGCGCAGGGCATGGGGCTGACCTTCCTGCCGCAGCTTGCCCTGCGGCAGGAACGTGCGGCCGCAAGCGGCCTGTCGGTCGTGGCCTTTCCCGACCCGCAGCCGTCCCGAGAGATCCTGCTGCTTCGCCGCGCATCGACCCCGACAGGCGGCTGGCTGGACGACCTGGCCGCAACGCTGGTGCAGGCCGGAGAACGGGTCATGGCCGGGTGAACGAAGAAGGCCGCCCCGGATGGAACGGCCTTGCGGGGATCAGGCGGTTTCCGAGACGCGGGCGGTCTGCAACCACTCCAGCACCGATTCGGGTGCGGTGGCGCCATAAGGGTCCTCGCCGCAGTCGTCGCAGCGGCCCGGTTCCTCGAACCACGCCTCGACCACGCCGTCGTTGATGATCGCGGCATAGCGCCAGCTGCGGGCACCGAAGCCAAGGTTGTCCTTGCGCACCAGCATCCCGACCTTGTCCGTAAACTCGCCCGAGCCGTCGGGAATGACCTTCACGTTCTTCAGGTCCTGCGCCTTGGCCCACTGGTTCATCACGAAGCTGTCGTTCACCGACATGCAATAGATCGCGTCGATGCCCAGATCCCGCATCTGGGGGAACGCCTTCTCGAAGCCGGGAAGCTGGTAGGTCGAGCAGGTCGGCGTGAAGGCCCCCGGCAACGAGAACAGCACCACGCGCTTTCCGGCGAAATAGTCGGCCGTGGTCATGTCCTGCCAGCGGAAGGGGTTGGGCCCGCCGATCGATTCGTCGCGGACGCGGGTGCGGAAGGTGACGTTGGGAAGCTTGTCGCCGGCTTTCATCTTTCAATCCTGTTGTTGGTGCACAGGACGATCCTGCGCGGTTCCAATCTCCTCCCGGGAACAAGGTAACGCTGCAATGCGGCAATCGCAACGCCGCATGGCAGAAAGAAGGGAACCGGTTGAGCCGCCTGCGACTTTCCCGAGCGTTGCCCCCTTCAGAGGATTTCGCAGATGCAGGACATCATCGCCCTTATGCAGCAGCCCGAGGCCTGGGTCGCCCTTGGCACCCTTGTCGTGATGGAGGTCGTGCTGGGCATCGACAACCTGCTGTTCATCTCGATCCTGTCGAACAAGCTGCCCGAGCATCAGCGCGAAAAGGCGCGCAAGGTGGGCATCGGCCTGGCGCTGATCATGCGCCTGGGGCTGCTGGCCACCATCGCCTGGATCGTCCAGCTGACGCAGCCGGTCGTGACGATCATGGGCAACGAGCTGTCCTGGAAGGACATCATCCTGATCGCCGGGGGCCTGTTCCTGGTCTGGAAGGCCACAAAGGAAATCCACCACCACGTCGATCCGACCGATCACGAGGACACGATGGTCGGCGTCGCGGGCGTGACCTTCGGCAGCGCCATCGTGCAGATCCTGATCCTGGACCTGGTGTTTTCCATCGACAGCATCATCACCGCAGTCGGCATGACCCCGCATGTGGAGATCATGGTGGTGGCCGTCGTGACCGCCGTCACCGTCATGCTGCTGGCCGCGAACCCCCTGGCGGCCTTCATCGGCAAGAATCCCACCATCGTGATGCTGGCGCTGTCCTTCCTTCTGCTGATCGGCACCACACTGATCGCCGAAGGCTTCGGCGTCCATGTGCCCAAGGGCTATGTCTACGCCGCGATGGCCTTCTCGGCCGTTGTCGAGGGGCTGAACATGTGGGCCAGGAATGCGCGCCTGCGCAAGCAGGCTGCCCTGCGCTAGGTCTCGGCCGGCCGTCAGAACGGGAACGGGACTGGCGCGGCGACTGCGGAGCCCCGGGTCATGCTGCAAGAACCGGGGTGAGAACGAGGTGGCTTTTTGTTCCTCCCCGGCATCTTGCCCGCACGGTTTGCGTTCCTTGGGCGCGCGCGATGTGGCCTGCGACCGGCGCATCGCTGTCCTGTTGGACATCGCCGGACCCGCGGCCTATAACGCGCGCGAAACCCAGACCGCCAAAGGTGCATCATGATCAAGGTCTTCGGCCATATCGCCCCCGACACGGATTCGACCGGCTCTCCCATCATCTGGGCCTGGTACCTGAACGAGGTCCGCAAGACCCCCGCCCAGGCCGTCCTGCAGGGCGAGCCGAACACCGAGGCGCTGTGGATGCTTAAGCGCTGGAACCTGGACAAGCCCGAGATCATCGTGGATGTCGCACCGGGCGACCAGTGCGTGATCGTGGACACCAACAACCCCGCCGAATTGCCCGCCAGCCTGGACAAGGCCGAGGTGATCGAGATCATCGACCACCACCTGCTGGCCGGCGGCATCAAGACGCTGGTGCCGATCAACATCACCGTGCGCCCGCTGGCCTGCACCGCCACCATCATGCACGACCTGATCGGCGCCGACATGGCCCGCGCGCCCGAGGGCATCCGCGGCGCGATGCTGACCTGCATCCTGTCCGACACGCTGGAATTCCGCAGCCCGACCACCACCGCCCACGACCGCGCCGTGGCCGAGAAGCTGGCCGCGGATCTTGGCATCAACATCACCGACTACGCGACCGAGATGTTCGCGGCCAAGTCCGATGTCAGCGCCTTCAGCGACGAAGCCCTGCTGCGCCTCGACAGCAAGGAATACGAACTGAACGGCAAGCAGCTGCGCATCACGGTCCTGGAAACGACCTCGCCGCAGATGCTGCTGGCGCGCAAGGACGCGCTGCTGGCCGCCATGCCGGGCGTCGCCGCCGCCGATGGCGCGGACGAGGTCCTGTGCTTCATCGTCGACATCCTGAACAAGGAAGCGACCTTGCTGGTCCCGAACGACCATGTCCGCCGCATCGCGGAACGCAGCTTCAACGTCAGCGTCACCGGCGACAGCGTGGTGCTGCCCGGCGTGATGAGCCGCAAGAAGCAGATCATCCCGGTTCTTGCCGTCTGATGAGCCGGATCATCCAGTCGCTGTCGCAGGTCAGCCCCGATTACGACGTGCTTTTCTGCGACCTGTGGGGCTGCCTGCACAACGGCAAGCAGGCCTATCCCGCCGCCGTGGCCGCCTTGCAGGGCTTTCGCGCCAAGGGCGGCAAGGTGGTCCTGATGACCAACGCGCCGCGCCCGAACCAGTATGTGATCGCCCAGCTTGACCGCATGGGGGTGCCTCGGGATGCCTGGGATCTTGTCGTCAGTTCCGGCGATGCCGCGCAGGAGGCGATGTTTTCCGGTGCCGTGGGCCACAAGGTCTGGCATATCGGCACGACCAAGGACGACGGCTTTTTCGACGACATTCCCGCCGAGTGGCGCGATGCCCCGGCGATCCAGCGGGTGCCCCTGGCCGAGGCCGAGGGGATCGTCGCGACCGGCCCGTTCGAGGAACTGACCGAAAAGCCCCGGGATTATCACGACCGGCTGATGGAGGCGCGCGACCGCGGCCTGCCGCTGCTGTGCGCCAATCCCGACATCGTCGTGGACATGGGCGAGACGCGCATCTACTGCGCGGGCGCGCTGGCGGAATACTATGAAGGCCTGGGGGGCACGTCGCTGTATTTCGGCAAACCCCATGCGCCTATCTATGACCGCGCGCGGCGGTTGCTGGACCTTTCGCCGGACGCGCGCGTCCTGGCTGTCGGCGACGGCATCTTCACGGATGTGAAGGGCGGCCTCGACCAGGGCGTCGACGTGCTGTTCGTGACCGGCGGGCTTGCCGCCGACGCGCTGGGCCCGGATGTCGAGAACCCCGACAATGCCCTGCTGCTGGATTGGCTGGGCGGCCACGGCATGACCCCGCAATACAGCATCGGCCGCTTGCGCTGACCCTTATGCCTGCCGCCGTGCGCGGCAGACAAAGACATGCACGGTGGCCGGAATGCGGATGTCCGGACCCCTGCCGAACGCGGCAAAGGCGGCTTCGATGTCCCCGGCGATGGCCGCGCGATCTTCCGTTGTGGCGCTGCAAAGCCGAAGCAGCCGCGCGGCCGGTCCGACATGGGTCGCCAGCCGCGCCGCGCCGGAAACCCCACCGGGCGGCGTCAGGTCGATCCGACGGGTATCTGCCTGCCCCTCCTCCAGCCCGGCTCGCCGCATCAGGTCCAGGACATGGGCCGGATCGGCAAAGGCAAGCGGACCGGGCGCATCGGAGGGCGGTTCCGGCGGGGCGCCAAGCCGGCTTCGGGCAAGTTCCTGCGGGATGAGGAACCACGGGTTCTCGTCAAGTCCGGCCCAGGACACGAAGACCATCCGGCCTTTGTCCTTCAGGGCCGTCGCAAGGTTGCTCAGGGCGGCCACCGTGTCGCCGAAGAAGCTCATCCCGAAGCGAGAGATCAGGACATCGCAGTCCGCGCCGGCAAGCGGCTCGACCTGGGCGTCGCACAGGCGGAACGACGCGTTGCCCGCCCTCTCTTCGGCGGCACGCCGGCGCGCGCGTTCCAGCATCTGCGGCGCGATGTCGAGACCCAGTGCCATTCCCCGGGGAACCAGCCGCGCCGCCGCAAGGGTGCTGGCGCCCGTCCCGCAGCCCACGTCGAGGACCCGGTGATCGGGGCTGAGAGTGGCGGCTTCCAGAAGAACATCGAGGATGCCCGACATGGCGGTGTCCAGGCTGTCCTGATGATCGACCCAGGCAAGCCCGGCGGGGGAGGTCCAGAAGTCGAACTGGCCTTGGTTGGCAATGTTCATGGCACCCACCTGAAGTCGGCAGGAAACAATATTATACTTTGGTGCGGATTTCGATGTGTTTTGTTGCTGGAACGGCGTCCGGCTGCTATGCAGTGTCAGGAGACACGTCCCTGAAGGGATTGCACCATGCTGGACAATCTTCCCCGCGGCACCATCGTCATCGAGGATCTGGAGATCGGCCTGACCCGGCATCTGCAAAAGCAGGTGACGGACCGCGACATCGAGCTGTTTGCCGAGGTCTCGACAGACCGCAACCCCGTGCATCTGGACGACGACTATGCCCGCGACACGATCTTCGAGGGGCGGATCGCGCACGGGATGCTGACGGCCGGCCTGATCTCGGCGGTGATCGGGGAACAGCTGCCGGGGCACGGCACGGTTTATCTGGGCCAGACGCTGAAGTTCATGGCCCCGGTGCGTCCCGGCGACACCGTGCGCGCGGAAGTGACAGTCGAGGGCATCGACCATGCGAAACGGCGGGTCACGCTTGCAACCCGCTGCCTCGTGGGTGATACGGTCGTCCTGAAAGGTGAGGCGGTCGTTCTGGCGCCAAGCCGCAAGTTCGACTGACGGGGCGCCCGGCCGCCCCAATGAGGGCAGCCTTTGCAGATCCATCGCGATTGGACAGGACTTCCGGCAAGCGCCCGCGGCGCTTCCGTCGCCATCGGCAATTTCGACGGCGTGCATCTGGGACACCGCACCGTGATCGAGGCGGCGCGCCGGGCAGCCCAAGCCCCGCTTGGCATCGTCACGTTCGAGCCGCATCCCCGCCAGTTCTTCGCCCCCGACGCCCCGCCGTTCCGGCTGATGAATTCAGAATCGCGGGCGAATCGGCTGGCCCGGCTGGGCGTCGATCACCTGTACGAACTGCCTTTCGGCCCCGTGCTGGCAGGGCTGTCGCCCGAGGCCTTTGCCCATGAGGTGCTGGTTTCGGGTCTTGGCGTCGGCCATGTCACCGTGGGCGAGGATTTCGTCTTCGGCAAGGATCGCGCCGGGAACATCGCCGTGCTGCAGCAGCTTGGCCGGGACATGGGGTTTGGCGTGACCGCCGTGCCGCTGCTGGGGACCGACGGGCAGGACTACAGTTCCACCGCGATCCGGCAGGCACTGGCGGACGGACGGCCGCGCGACGCCGAACGGATGCTGGGCCACCTGCACCGGATCGAGGGCGAGGTCGTCCACGGCGACAAGCGGGGCCGCGAATTCGGCTGGCCCACCGCCAACATGCGCATGGACGACCTGCACCTGCCGCGCCTGGGTGTCTATGCCGTGGTCGTGGATGTGCTGACCGGGCCGGACAAGCTGTCCTGCCAGGGTGTCGCCAGCCTGGGCGTGCGCCCGATGTTCGGCCGCAACGCGCCGAATCTGGAAGTGCACCTGTTCGACTTCGAGGGAGACCTTTACGGGCAGCATCTTTCGGTCGGCCTGGTTGAATTCCTGCGCGACGAGGCCAAATTCGACAGCGTGCAAACATTGATCGATCAAATCGCCGCCGACGCAGAGCAAGCCCGCGCGGTACTGGCAGGCGCCTGATGCGCGACCGTTTCTGGGAACTGCCCCTGCGGCAGCTGCAACCCGACGAATGGGAGGCGCTGTGCGACGGCTGCGGCAAGTGCTGCCTGAACAAGATCGAATACGAGGACACGGGCGAACTGGCCTTCACCCGTGTCGCCTGCAAGCTGCTGGACGGCGAGAAATGCCAGTGCAGCAGCTATGCCAACCGCCACGACTTCGTGCCTGACTGCGTGGTCCTGACCCCGAAGAAGCTGGCCGAGATCGCCTGGTGGCTGCCCGCCACCTGCGCCTATCGCCTGCGCCACGAGGGGCGGCCCCTTAACAAGTGGCACCACCTCATCTCGGGCGACCGCGAGACCGTCCACTGCGCCGGCGCCAGCGTCCGTGGCTGGACCGTCAGCGAGGTCGAGGTGACCGAGGAGGACTGGGAGGACCACATCATCGAGGATCTGTCCTGAGTCTCCCCCCGGCCACGCCGTCAGGCCGCGAAGCGTTCCCCCAGTTCCACCACGCGGTTGCGCGGCAGTCGGAAGTAATCCGAAGGATCGGCCGAGAAGCGGTAGAGCAGCGCATAAAGCGACGCCAGAAGCCGCGCGACCCCGAAGGCGCTTGAGAAGATCGGCCTGCGCCTGCCCAGGAAGAAGCTCGTGTTCATCACGTCGAACTTCAGCCCGGCCTTGCGCGCGGCCAGCATCGCGCGCGACACGTTCGGCGTCTCCATGTAGCCAAAGCGCAGCGTCAGCCGCCCGAAGCGGTCGTCCACGGGTTCGAACGTGGCGCGCTCCTCGGGGGTGGCGACGGGCACGCGCAGCGTTTCCACCGTCAGCAGCACGTTCTGCTGGTGCAGGACGCGGTTATGCTTGAGGTTGTGCAGCAGCGCCGAAGGCACGACCGTCGGGTCAGAGGTCAGGAACAGGGCCGTTCCCGGCACCACATGGACCGAACTGTCGGCCATGCTGCGGCAGAAGCTGGCAAAGTCCACGGCCGCGCGGTGGGTCTTCTGGGCGACGGTTTGCGTCCCGCTCCACCAGGCCCACATGACGATGCCCAGCGCGAAGGCCAGCAGCAGCGGCACATAGCCGCCGTCCCAGACCTTGACCATGTTGGCCGACAGGAACGACAGCTCGATCACGCCGATGGGGATCAGCATCGCCAGCGCGATCCACAGCGGCATCCGGCGCGAGGCGCGCAGATAGATCAGCGCAAGCGCCGTCGTCACCAGCATCGTCCCCGTGACCGCGATCCCGTAGGCCGATGCCAGCGCCTCGGAGGTGCGGAACGAATTGACCAGCCACAACACCCCGATCAGCAGCCCCCAGTTGATCGCCGGGATGTAGATCTGCCCGCTGAGCTGGGCCGAGGTATGGCGGATGCGCATCCGGGGCAGCAGGCCCAGCTGGATCGCGGACCGCGTCATGGAAAACGCGCCCGAGATGACCGCCTGCGCCGCGATCACCGTTGCCGCCGTCGCAAGCACCACAAGCGCGGGCAGCAGCCAGGGCGGCACCATCGCGTAGAAGGGCGCCTCGATGGCCGAGTGATCGCGCAGGACCAGGGCGCCCTGGCCCAGGTAGTTCAGGACAAGCGCGGGAAAGATCAGGGAGAACCAGGCCAGCACGATGGGCCTGCGCCCGAAATGGCCCAGGTCTGCATAAAGCGCCTCGGCCCCCGTGACGGCCAGGAAGACCGATCCCATGACCACGAAGGCCACGCCCTGGTGTTCCAGCAGGAACCGCACCAGCCAGACGGGATTGAAGGCCGCCAGCACCGCCGGATCGTCCACGATGTGCCACAGGCCCATGCCCCCCATGGTCAGGAACCAGATCACGGTGATCGGCCCGAAAAACCGCGAGACATGGGCCGTCCCCGCCTTCTGCACCAGGAAAAGGCCGATCAGGATCGCCACCGTCGCGGGCACGATCCAGTCGTGAAAGGCGGGAACGACCAGCGAAACGCCTTCGACAGCCGACAGGACCGAGATCGCGGGCGTGATGATCGCGTCGCCGAAGAACAGCGCGGCGCCCGCCAGGGCCAGCAGCAGCACGGGGATCGAGCGACGGCCGATCGCCAGTCGCGCCAGGGTGTAAAGCGCCAGCACCCCGCCCTCGCCGCGGTTGTCGCTGCGCAGCAGGAACAGGACGTATTTCACCGTCACGATCAGGATCAGTGTCCAGATCAGCAGCGACAGAAGTCCCAGCACCTCGGCCCGGTGCAGGCCGTCGGCGGCGACGGGACGCAGCGCCTCGCGGAAGGCGTAAAGGGGGCTGGTGCCGATGTCGCCATAGACGACGCCCACGGCGCCGATCACCAGGGCCATCAGGCTTTGCGGCGGCGGGATATGCGGCTCTTCGCCCTCTTCGCGAAGATAGGTGGCGATATCGAGTTCGTCGTCATCAATTGTCTGGGAAAAACCGCGAACTGCCTGGTCTGGGCGTTGGGTCATGATGGTCCGATGGTGGCCGTTCCAGCAGGCGGAACCTTCGCTGCATATATCTCCTCACCGGCAATGCACAGGGGTCTCTTCACATTGCAGCGAAGACCGTCCCCCCTTGTCCGGCGCGGATGAATTTTTAGGCAGGCCGCTCAGGTCCGGCAAAGACCGTCGAACCACGCCGCATAGGGGGTGTTGCGCACCATGTGGCGGTTCAGGTCGGGGGCGCCATCCTTCCACCAGACCGGGCCCCGCTCTCCCAACGCGACCTTGGCTGCGTCGACGGCGCGGTGCGCGGCATCCTCGGCCGCCTTGTCGCCCGCGACGCGCGCCGTCCGGACGGCACGCCGGGCAGCCATGAGTTCGCCGACCAGGCGCACGCGATCAGCCTCGTCCAGATGCGGATTGGCCTGCAGGCTCCATTCTGAATGCACCAGTCCTGCAGGGCAGGGTTTGTCATGGTGCCTCCAGTCTTATCAGTTCATCTCGAAACGCTTCGATGGGTGTCCGGTAGCCCAGGCACTTCCGGGGCGTGGCGTTCAGGCGCTGACACATCATTCTCATCCAACGAGGCGTCAGCTGCAACACAGCGGTGTCTCGGGGCAGGTAGCGACGGAGCCGCCTGTTCATGTTCTCGACCGAGCCTTTTTGCCAAGGCGCCTGCGGATCGCAGAACCACGCCTTCGTGCCCATGCCACTCTCCAGCTCGCGCCAGGCCACGAACTCCAGGCCGCGGTCAAAGGTGATCGAGCGCCGCGCCTCGGCGGGCAGGGGTGACATCTCGTGGATCAGGCGGTTCATGAGGGGCTTGGATTTCCGATCGTTGTTGCGCAGCAGAACCGTGTAGCGGGTCTTGCGTTCGATCAGCGTCGCCACATTGGCATCGCCCTGAGCCCGCTCAAAGATCATCAAATCACCCTCCCAATTCCCGAACTGGCTCCGGTCGTTGATCTCGGGCGGCCGGTTGTGAATGCTTGTTTCCGCGGGGAAAACCCGGTTGCGGGGTGAGCGGGCATAGCGTGGCTTCCGCTTTCGGCGCCGCTCGGGCAGGAGGCGTGCCAGTTGCGCGGACTGGCCTTCGGCCGAATAGACATACTGATAGATCGTCTCATGACAGAGCCGGTGCGGGGCGCCGCGTTCAATCCTGAGCCGGCCTGCAATCTGTTCCGGAGACCAGCCTTCGTGCAGACAGCGGATCACTTCGGCGCGTAAGTCCGGAAGACGCTCGAGCTTGCGCCGGCGGGAACGCCTGCGGTCGGCCTGGGACTGAGCCGTCACATGCCAGTAGCCATCAGCCTGCGGGACATCCTTGTCATGCCACCAGTTGCGCTTGACTTCGCGGGTGATGGTCGAGCGACTGCGGCCGAGCATCTGCGCAATCTTCGTCTTCGGCACCTTGGCCTGCAACAAACGCGCAATCACGCGGCGTTCGTCCAGCGTCAGGTTGGTGAAAGGGCGCCTCATCACATCCTCCTGAATAGCTTCAGGAAACTATCGAGTGATGCATTCCAGAATGGAATGTGCCGCCGCGCGCCACAATCTGCCGCGAACGACGATGTAGCGCTTGTCCGGCGTCAGTGGAGGCGCGGCGGCTTCAGCCATGACGCCCTGCGACGGCAAGGGAGGCGCATCGCACGCGCGCCGCGCGCGTGAAGTGATACGCCAACAGGGCAGCGGGTCTATCCATGATCCATGAACGTCTTGCGCGAGGAAAAAGCCGCCTTGCCATCAGGGTTTGATAAAGGGGCCGCGTCAAGCCGATGTGGTGCCTCTTGCGCGCAACTCTGCCAGGGGTGCTGCCGAGGCGGATGATTGACCGCAGACAAGCCTCTGTCTGCTTGCCCGAACGGCGCTCGTCGTTTAAACAGGCATGGCGTCGCCCTCTTAGCTCAGCTGGCCAGAGCAACCGCCTTGTAAGCGGTAGGTCGTCCGTTCGAATCGGACAGGGGGCACGCGCCGCGTTCACCGGCATGGGTGCAGGCTGAACAGATCGCTCCATCCGGACCAAGCCGCGCTTGGGGATTGCAAGCGCGCGACGCCGAAGTTCGTGGATCAGCCGATCCCTGCGGAAATCGGGACACGGCCCCTCCGCCCGAGCCATGGCGGCTCAGGGGCCGGGCGCATGGCACTTTCCCGCGCCTTGGGGGGGGAACGGTCGGTTGTCCTGCCGACGTCTCCTGCAGGAAAGACCTTCCTGGGCCTTCATGGCGGTGTCGGGCGAAAAGGGCATCGCCCCGCTGCGCCACAGGCCTGGGCGGCCTTGGCCAGCGTGCCCCTGGGTGAACTCACTTCCCAGCCTTGCCGGGGTCGGCCCAAGCCGCTTGCGCGGCGAATGCGGTTTGACTGCGCAACCTGCCTCGCTACTGTGCGGCATCACCCGCGCAGGTTGAGACGAAGAAAAGGGACGATTTCGATATGCAGATGGTGTTTCATCTGGGGGTGCACGGCACGGATGGCGACAGGCTGCTGAAGACGCTGCTGAACAACCGCGACGGGCTGATGCAGAACGGCACCGATGTCATCACCCCGAACCGCCATCGCGGGTTGTTCGAAGAGGCGCTGATGTCGCTGAAGGGCGGGCCCGCCACCGCCGAGATGCAGCAGATCATGCTGGACGCGGTGCTGCACAGCGAGACCCCCAGCCGCGCGGTCTTTTCCACGCCCACCTTCATGGGCGCGCCGGGCCGGGTGGTCGGGCAGACCGGGCTTTATCCCCAGATGGGCGCCCGGGCGGCCGCGCTGGCCAATCTGTTCCCCGATCACGAGGTCGAGTTCTTCCTGGCCATCCGCAATCCGGCCACCCTGATCGCCGAGGTGCTGCCGATCTTCACCGGCGGCGGCTATCATGTGCTGATGCAGGGCCGTCATCCGCTGGACTTGCGCTGGCGCGATGCCATCCAGGGGCTGTTGCGCGCCGTTCCGGGGCATCGCGTGGTGATCTGGTGCCACGAGGACGTCCCCCTCATCTGGCCCGAGATCGCCCGCCTGGTCGGCAACGTGGCCCCGGATGTCCCCCTGAAGGGCGGGATGATGTATCTTGAGGAGATTCTGGACGACGCCGGGCTGACCCGTCTCAAGGAGGCCTTGTCCGCCCAGGACCGGCTCAGCATCGCGCAGCGCCGCGAGATGTCCTCGCAGGTGATCGAAAGCCATGCCCTGCCTGCCGTCCTGGATCAGGTGATCGACCTGCCGGGCTGGAGCCAGGACCTGGTGGACCGGGTGACCGAGACCTATCGCGCCGACGTGGCGGAAATCGCCGTGCTGCCGGGGGTGGAGTTCGTGCTGCCCTAAGGCGCTGTCCCGGCGACCCGGCGACCGCCCTAGCGTCCGGGTCGGGTTTCCTGGTCCGGCCAGGCCACGGCCCGTCGATACAAGTGCCACGTCGCATGGCCGAGAATGGGCAGCACGACGATCAGCCCGGCGAAAAACGGGATCATCCCCAGCAGCAGCGACAGCGCGACGATCAGCCCCCACAGGGCGGTCGGGCCGGGGTTGCGGCGCGCGACGGCGATCGAGGTCGCCAGCGCCACGGGCACGCCCACCGGCCGGTCGATCAGCATCGGAAAGGACACCAGGCTGATGCAGAGCACCACGGCCGCGAAGACAAAGCCGGTGGCGAGCCCGGCAAGGATCATTCTCCAGCCTTCGTTCGTGGTGAAAGCCTCGTGGAGAAAGGCCGAAAGGCTGCCCTGGGGATCGGGCCCGAGGGTGGCTGCCCAGATCCCGTGCGCGGCAAAGAGCCAGACGACGAAGACCACGGCAAGAAGAAGGCCCAGCATCAGCACCGGTCCCATCACCCGGCCCGTCAGCGTGCCCAGCGCCGCGCCCCAGTCCGCCGGCTCATCTCGTAAAGGCCGACCGCCGCGACCGGCCCCACCAGCGGAAATCCCGCGACCAGCGGGAACAGCAGGTGCACCTGTCCCGTGTTGAAGGCCCAGACGGCAAGGACGAAGCCGATCACGGGATAAAGCGCCACCGCGATGATCACGTCCGAGCGCAGGGCGGTGAAGTCCTCGGACCCCTTGCGCAGCGCCGCGCGGATGTCGCCCCCGTCGATGTTTCTGACCTCGGGCCGGATCATCTCGTGGCTGCCGATCCCCTCGACCGCCGAGCCGAGGCCGCGGCCCATGCCGGCCAGCCGTTGCGCGCTCCAACTGACGGGGTTTCCGATCGTCTTGTCAGGCATGGCTGCATCCTCCCTTGCTGGAGGGCCCGCACCCGGGCGAGGCGTCAGCCGGAGAACCCGGCACCCGCCCGCGATCATGCCGGGCCGAACCGTCCTCGGGGGGCAGTCTAGCAGATGCGGGGCAAGGTTGCACGGGTGGAATCAGGCGCGGGGGTCTTCGACGCCGACGGAGCCGCGCCGCCCCGCAACAGAAAAGGGCGCCCGCGGGCGCCCTTGTTCCGTAGGCCGAACCATCGGTCCGGTCCCGTCCGGCAAGATCCTTACTTGATCTTGCCTTCCTTGTATTCGACGTGCTGACGGACAACCGGGTCGTATTTGCGGACGGTCATCTTCTCGGTCATGGTGCGGGCGTTCTTCTTGGTCACGTAGAAGTGGCCCGTGCCGGCGGTCGAGTTCAGCCGGATCTTGATGGTGGTCGGCTTCGCCATGGTATCGCTCCTGCTTCGGGGCAATCGCGCGGCGCAGACCCCGTGGAATTCGTTTGGAGCCCGCCTTTTACCCACCGGCAGGCCGAAGTCAACCCGAATCGCCGGGGAAATCACGGCGAAAGGGGTCAGATTGCGCGGAGGGCCTGTAAGCCGGATTCTGTCCACCGCTTTCGCGGCTGGATGACCATTCCTCTGGCCCGGCGGTTGCCCGCCGGATCAAGCTGCCTACCCGGACCTGCTGGGGCAAGGCGGCCCTGCGGGGTTGCCCCCGCGCGCGGTCCCTATTCGGCATTGCTCCCGGTGGGGCTTGCCATGCGGGGCCTGTTGCCAGGCCCCCGGTGGGCTCTTACCCCACCGTTTCACCCTTGCCGCTGCGGACAGCGGCGGTCTGTTCTCTGTGGCGCTTTCCCTGGGGTTGCCCCCGCCGGGCGTTACCCGGCACCGTCGCCTCATGGAGTCCGGACTTTCCTCGACGTTGCCGCCGCGGTCATCCAGCCCTCCGCGCAGGGGGGATATGGCGGGGAAGGGGGTCGGGGTCAATGAAAAACCCCCGCTGCGGGACAGCGGGGGTTTCGCGTGGCTATCGGACCGGATCAGGCGCGGGCCAGGTTGCGCAGCACGTAATGCAGCACGCCGCCGTTCTTGAGGTATTCGATCTCGACCTCGGTATCGACGCGGGCCTTGAGCTGGATCTCCTTCACGGTGCCGTCGGCATAGCGGATGGTGCAGGGCACCAGCGACAGCGGCTTGAAGTCGCCCGCAAGGCCGTGGATCGACACCACCTCGTCGCCCTTCAGGCCCAGCGTCTTGCGGTTCTCGCCCGGCAGGAACTCGAACGGGACGACGCCCATGCCTACCAGGTTCGAACGGTGGATGCGCTCGAAGGACTCGACGATGACCGCCTTGACGCCCAGCAGGTTGGTGCCCTTGGCCGCCCAGTCGCGGGACGATCCGGCGCCGTATTCGATGCCGCCGAAGATCACCAGCGGCGTGCCGGCGTCCTGATAGGCCATCGAGGCGTCGAAGATCGTCGTCTGCTGCCCGTCCGGACCCTTGGTGAAGCCGCCTTCCACGCCGTCCAGCATCTCGTTCCTGATACGGATGTTGGCGAAGGTGCCGCGCATCATGATCTCGTGGTTGCCGCGACGCGAGCCGTAGCTGTTGAAGTCCTTGGGCGCGACCTGCCGTTCGGTCAGGTACTGGCCCGCAGGCGTGGTCGGCTTGAACGAACCGGCCGGGCTGATGTGGTCTGTGGTGATCATGTCGCCCAGGATCGCCAGGACGCGCGCGCCGTCGATGTCGCTGATGACGCCCGCCTCCTTGGCCATGCCGCGGAAGTAGGGCGGGTTCTGGATATAGGTCGAGGTCGGCGGCCAGTCATAGGTCTCGCTGTCGGTGACCTCGACCGCCTGCCAGCGTTCGTCGCCCTTGAAAACGTCGGCGTATTTCGACTGGAACGCCTCTCGCGTCACCGTCGCATGAACCAGATCGGCGATTTCCTGGTTGGTGGGCCAGATGTCCTTCAGATAGACATCCTTGCCTTCCGGGGTCTGCCCGATCGGGTCCTTGGTCAGATCCACGTTCAGATCGCCCGCGATGGCATAGGCCACGACCAGCGGCGGCGAGGCCAGGAAGTTCGCGCGCACGTCGGGGCTGATGCGCCCTTCGAAGTTGCGGTTGCCCGACAGCACGGCAGTCGCGACCAGGTCGTTGTCGTGGATCGCCTTGCTGATCGCCGGATCGCCCAGCGGCCCCGAGTTGCCGATGCAGGTGGTGCAGCCGTAACCCACAAGGTTGAAGCCCAGGGCGTCCAGATCTTCCTGCAGGCCGGCGGCTTCCAGGTATTCGCCCACGACCTGCGAACCGGGCGCCAGCGAGGTCTTGACCCAAGGCTTGCGGTTCAGGCCAAGCGCGCGGGCCTTCCGCGCCACCAGACCGGCTCCGATCATGACGTAGGGGTTCGAGGTGTTGGTGCAGGACGTGATCGCCGCGATCACTACCGAGCCGTCGCGGATGGAATAGTCCGTGCCTTCGACCGGAACGGTGCGCACGGCGTCACGAACCATCACCTCACCGTCCTGCGCGCCGCCGCGATAATCCGCGACCAGCTTGCCGAAGGTGGAGGCGGAATCGGTCAGCGGCAGGTAATCCTGCGGGCGCTTGGGGCCCGAGATCGCGGGCACGATGGTGCCCATGTCCAGTTCCAGCGTCGAAGAATAGATCGGCGCATAATCCGCGCCGCGCCAGAAGCCGTTTTCCTTCGCATAGGCTTCGACCAGGGCGATGCGATCCTCGTCGCGGCCGGTGTTGCGCAGATAGCGCAGGGTTTCATCGTCGATTGGGAAGAAGCCGCAGGTGGCGCCGTATTCGGGGGCCATGTTGGCGATGGTCGCGCGGTCGGCCAGCGGCAGGTTGTCCAGCCCCTCGCCGTAGAATTCGACGAACTTGCCGACGACGCCGTGCTTGCGCAGCATCTGCACGACCTTCAGCACGAGGTCGGTGGCCGTCGTGCCCTCGACCATGCGGCCGGTCAGCTTGAAGCCCACGACCTCGGGGATCAGCATGGACACGGGCTGGCCCAGCATCGCGGCCTCGGCCTCGATCCCGCCGACGCCCCAGCCCAGGACGGCCAGGCCGTTGACCATGGTGGTATGCGAGTCGGTGCCCACCAGGGTATCGGGATAGGCGACAAGGGCGCCGTTCTGGTCGGTGTCGGTCCAGACGGTCTGAGCCAGGTATTCCAGGTTCACCTGGTGGCAGATGCCGGTTCCCGGCGGCACCACGCGGAAGTTCTGGAACGCGTTCTGGCCCCATTTCAGGAACTGGTAACGCTCGATGTTGCGTTCGTATTCCAGATCCACGTTCTTCTGGAAGGCGCGGGGGTTGCCGAATTCGTCGATCATCACCGAATGGTCGATGACCAGATCCACCGGGTTCAGCGGGTTGATCTTCTGCGCGTTGCCGCCCAGGCCGATGATCCCGTCGCGCATCGCGGCCAAGTCCACGACTGCCGGAACGCCGGTGAAGTCCTGCATCAGCACGCGGGCAGGGCGATAGTTGATCTCGCGCGGGTTCTTGCCGCCCAGCGACGCCCATTCGCCGAAGGCCTTGATGTCGTCCACCGACACCGAGAAGCCGCCATCCTCGAAGCGGAGCAGGTTTTCCAGCACGACCTTCAGCGCGGCGGGCAGTTTCGAAAAGTCGCCGAGTCCGGCTTCGGTCGCGGCGGCGATGGAATAATAGGCGTAATCCCTGCCGCCCGCCGTCAATGTGCGGCGCGTCTTGGCGGTGTCGGTTCCGATCTGGATGGGCATGGGGGCCTCCCTGTCTGCGAATTGGATGGGTCGGGCGTGCGTGGCCTTGCTTTGCCCGATGCCGCGTGGCAGCGCAAGGGCGACACGCGGCAAATTGTATGCAGTCGTATACCATATGGGATGCCGTTGCTCAAGAGCAACGGGACGGATGGTCACGCGGGCCGTCTAACAAAGCGTTGATTTGTTCCCGGCCCATGCCGGACGCTATGCAGGAAGGCAATTCTAGCAGCTATCGGACACGGAATGCTGACCGCATCGGCAGCCCTACGCACCAGAACGCTTGTCGCGGCCGCGCTTTGCGGCCTGGGGGTCGTCTTTGGCGGCATGGCCGTGGCCCAGGGGCCTGCGGGCGACGGACCGGGCGGCGCGGCGCATGACGGCGGCGGCCCCGGCGGCCAGGGCAGGGCGGGCGGACAG
>NZ_JAFNAW010000047.1 GCF_017356265.1 Paracoccus fontiphilus
CTGCGCGCGTGCCCTGGCCGCCGCGGGCGCCGTCGTCACGATCTGCGGCCGCAACGCCGCCGCGCTGGATCGCGTGGCCGAAAGCGCGCCGGGGATTGCCGCGCGGGTGTGCAACATCACCGATGAGGCCGCGGTGGCGGGGCTGTTCGCGGACGGGGCCTTCGACATCGTCGTCGCGAATGCCGGCGTGTCGGACAGCGCGCCCCTGACCCGCACGACGCTGGACCAGTTCCGCGCCATGATCGACGTGAACCTGACCGGCAGCTTCCTGACCATCCGGGAAGCCCTGCGCGGAATGGAGGGCCGGGACTGGGGCCGCGTCATCGCCATCGCCTCGACCGCGAGCCTGAAGGGTTACGCCTATGTGGCGCCCTATGCTGCGGCCAAGCACGGCGTGCTGGGCCTGGTGCGGTCCGCCGCACTGGAGGTCGCGAAGAAGGGCATCACCGTCAACGCGGTCTGCCCCGGCTTCCTGGATACCGCCATGACGCAGCGGTCCATCGACACCATCGTCGCCAAGACCGGCCGTTCGCGCGACGACGCCCGTGCACAGTTGGCCGCAACCAACCCGATGGGGCGGCTCGTGCCGCCCGCCGACGTGGCCGAGACGGTCTTGTGGCTGTGCGGGCCCGGGTCGGCGATGGTGACCGGCCAGGCGATTTCCATTTCCGGCGGAGAAACATCATGACCCTACAGAACCAGATCACCCCCTTCTCTCCGCATTCCTTCCTGAACCCCGAGGGCTGGGTGCCCGCCAAGGGCTATGCGAACGGGATGCTGGCCGAGGGCAAGGTGGTCTATACCGGCGGCCTGGTCGGCTGGAACGCGCAGCAGCAGTTCGAACACGAAGACCTGGTCGGCCAGTTCGAGCAGACCCTGCGAAACATCGTCGCCGTGCTGGAAACGGCGGGCGCGCGGCCCGAGCATCTGGTGCGCCTGACCTGGTACATCACCGGCAAGGCCGAATACCTGTCGAGCCTCAAGGAGATCGGCGCCGCCTATCGCCGCGTCCTGGGGCGTCATTTCCCGGCCATGGCCGTCGTCCAGGTCGTGGCCCTGATGGAGGACGCGGCCAAGGTCGAGATCGAGGCGACGGCGGTGATCCCCCATGAATGACTGGCCCGCAGCCGATGATCGCCCGGCGATCCTGACCGTCGCCCTGCCGGGTGTCGCGGCCAGCGGCAGCACCGTCTTCGGCGGCTGGATCATGGGGCAGTTCGACCTTGCGGCCGGCCGCGCTGGCAAGGCCCTGGCCGGCCCCTGCGTCATCCGCGCCGTGCAGGAGATGGTCTTCCACGCACCCCTGCGGACCGGGTCGGACTTCGCGGTCCATGCCCGGGAGGTCGGCCGCGGCCGCACCTCCTTCACGCTGGAGCTTGCCGGGATCGCCGATCCCGACGGACAGCGCATCCCCATCGCCACCGCGCGCTTCGCCATGGTGGCCGTTGACGAAACGGGCGCCTCGCGTCCCCTTTGAACGAACCCACAGGAGGAGAACCATGGAAAAAGTCGTCCCCGTCGTCACCCGCGGCAATGCCCTTGGCGAGGCGACCGCCCAGTCCGGCGATTGCGTGCGCCGCTCGGGCGTCAGCCCGCAGAACACGCCCGCGACCAAGATCTGGTTCGGCCAGGTCTCGAATGAACCGGGCCACCGCTCGCCCCCGCACCATCACGAGCATTGCGAGACCGGCGGCTATGTCCTCAAGGGCCACGGCCGCATCTATTTCGGCGACGACTACCAGGATTTCGTGGACCTGTACCAGGGCGACTTTGTCTTCGTGCCGCCCTTCATGAAGCATGTCGAGGTGAACATGAGCACCACGGACGAGCTGGTCTGGCTGACCTGCCGCACGCCCGACAACCTGGTCACGAACTTCGACGACGTGCCGGACGAGCAACTGCAAGGCTATCGCCGCGCATAAGGACCGATCATGAAACTGCTTCGTCATGGCGCCCCCGGCGCCGAAAAGCCCGGCCTGCTGGACGCCGACGGCCATGTCCGCGACCTGTCGGACCATGTGGCCGACATCACGGGCGACATCCTGTCGCCCGGCGGCCTGGCCCGCCTTGCCGCGCTGAACCCCGCCGACCTGCCGGTCGTGCAGCCCGACCGCTTGGGTCCCCCTGTCGCTGGCGTGGGCAAGTTCCTTTGCGTGGGCCTGAACTATTCCGACCACGCGCAAGAAACGGGCAAGGAGCCGCCGGCCGAGCCGATCCTGTTCGCCAAGGCCACGTCCGCCATCTGCGGCCCGAACGACGACGTGCAGATCCCGCGTGGATCGGACCGCACCGACTGGGAAGTCGAGTTGGGCATCGTCATCGGCACCCGCGCGAAATACGTAGACGAGGGGCAGGCGCTGGACCATGTGGCGGGCTACCTGCTGGTCAACGACGTCAGCGAACGCCGTTTCCAGTCCGAACGCGGCGGCCAGTGGACCAAGGGCAAGAGCCACGACACCTTCGGCCCCATCGGCCCCTGGCTGGTCACGGCGGACGAGATCGCCGATCCCCAGGCGCTCGACCTGTGGCTGGACGTGGATGGCGAACGTCGCCAGACCGGCAGCACCGCGACGATGATCTTCGGCGTGGCGCATCTGGTCAGCTACATCAGCCAGTTCATGACGCTGGAGCCCGGCGACATCATCGCCACCGGCACGCCGCCGGGCGTGGGCCTGGGCATGAAGCCGCCGACCTTCCTGCGCGAGGGCCAGGTGGTTGCCCTGGGCATCGCGGGCCTGGGCGAACAGCGTCAGCGGATGGTGCAGGCATGAACGCGCAAGACAAGCTTCGGGCCATGTCCGACCTGTCCGGCAAGACCGCCATCGTCACCGGCGGCGGTCGCGGCCAGGGCGCAGTCGAGGCCGAACTGCTGGCCGCCGCCGGAGCCCATGTCCTGATCTGCGACGTGCTGGATGCCGAAGGCGCGGCCCTTGCGGAACGCCTGGGCGACAAGGCGCGCTTTCTGCACCTGGACGTGACGGATGCGGCGGCCTGGGACGGCGCGGTCAAGGCCGCGCTCGACTGGACCGGCCGGCTGGACGTACTGGTGAACAACGCGGGCATCATCAACCGCAAGATCATTGCGGACATGACGCCCGAGGAATGGCGCCGCGTCATCGACGTCAACCTGACCGGCGCCTTTCTGGGCATCCGCGCCGCCGCGCCCGCGATGGGGCAGGGCGCCAGCATCGTCAACATCTCGTCCAACAGTGCCTTTTCGGGCCATTACGACCCGGCCTATACCGCCAGCAAATGGGCCCTGCGCGGCCTGACGCGGACGGCGGCGATGGAATACGCGCAGAAGGGCGTCCGCGTGAACGCGATCTGCCCCGGCCTGATCGTGACCGACCTGAACCGCAACTCGCCCCATCTGGGTCCGATGATCGGCATGACGCCGATGGCGCGCGCGGGCGAGGCCGACGAGGTCGCGCAACTGGTCCTGTTCCTGGCCTCGGACGCATCGGCCTTCATCAGCGGCGAGGATTTCGTGATCGACGGCGGCTTCACGGCGGGGGCTGGCTACCGCCGCGTGGCGGCGGAAACCGGCATCTACTGATCTTCCCCGTTGGGGAAATACCCTCGGGGGGTCCGGGGGGCGAAGCGCCCCCGGCCTCCGCCGGCCCCGAAGGGGCGGGCATGGCTACCGATGCGGCTTGTGCCGCACGTCCAGCATGATCGAGATGCCGCGCGCCGCATCCGCCTCGGTCACGTCGGCGAACAGTTCGTCGATCCAGGACAGGTGGCGGGCCGTCATCTCGGCCATCAGCGCGGCACCCTTGCCGGTGATGCGGACGCGGAAGGCGCGGCGGTCGGTTTCGACGGTTTCGCGTTCCGCAAGGCCGTCGGCCACCAGCCTGTCCACGATACCCGTCACATTGCCGTTCGACACCATCAGCTGCTGCGACAGCTCCGTCATCTTCAGGCCCTCCGGCGCGCCATGCAGCGCCGCCAGGACATCGAAGCGCGGCAGCGTCATGTCATAGCCCTGCCGCAGCCTTTCGCGCAGGTCGCTTTCGACGAACCGCACCGCCTTGAGCATCTGGAGCCACAACCGCAGCCGCTGCCGCGACAGGTGGCCATCCGGCAGCGAAGGGGCGATTACAGGGTCAACGGGGTCGGCCATCTTCATGCTTTCAATAACCTAATCTGCTTCATGCCTGAAATAATGCGGCAGGTATAGACGTCACGGACGAATGCCGATCATGCAGGACAGGCGATGCAAATACGACAACATGTCTGGTCAAACGTGCCAAAGACCCGTGCCGGATCAACAGGCAGTACGACGGCACACGTCTGGAAGCCGCTCGATCATACGATCATTTTATTGCAGATCAATAATAGTTCTTGAAGCAGGGTCCTTGGATGGCCCAGCATGGTGAAGCGGCGAATCCGCCGTATTCGCGAACAGGAGTGTCACAGATGAAACCGACCCGCATCCTGGCCGGCATGGCCGCCATCCTCCTGTCGCTGAGCGTTCCCGTCCTGGCGCAGGAGCCGCTGAGGGTCGGCGCCTATCCGGCCAACCCGCCTTGGGAGAACAAGACCGAAAGCGGCGCCTTCGAAGGGTTCGAGGTCGACATCGTCAACGAGATCGCCCGCCGCATGGGCACCACGGCCGAGTTCCAGGGGATGGACTTCAAGGCGCTGTTCGTGGCTTCGGCCTCGCGCCGCGCCGACATGGTGATCTCGTCGCTGACCATCACCGACGAGCGTCTGGCGAACCAGTCCTTCACGCAACCCTATTTCCAGGGTGCCCTGGGGATCGGCGTGCGCGAGGATTCGGATCTGGCCGGGGTCGAGGGGCTGGCGGGCAAGACCGTCGGTTCCGTTGCAACATCCTTCGGCGAGGCCTGGCTCAAGGAAAACGCCGGCACCCTGGGCCAGGCGGGCACCAAGAGCTATGACAGCACCGCCAACATGCTGACGGACCTGCAGAACGGGCGGATCGATGCGGCGGTGAACGACATCGTCGGCATGCGCCATGCCTTTACCCAGATGCAGGGCCTGAAGGTCGGGGCCGAGGTGACCACGGGCGAGAAGTTCGCCATGATGCTGCCCAAGGGGTCCGAGCATCTGGATCAGGTCAACCAGATCATCTCGGACATGAAGACCGACGGGACAATGGCGGCCCTGCACGAGAAATGGCTGGGCGTGGCGCCCGCGGCGGACAGCTTTGCCGTGACGCCGATGCCGGTCCCCGCGGCCGGCGAATAGGCATGGATGACGGGCGCCGCCCGGTGCCCTTCCTGAACAGCAGACGATGAACGCTCTCGACATCTTCTTCAACATCGACGTGCTGCGGCGGGCCTTTCCGATCCTGCTGCAGGGGCTTGGCATGACGCTTGCGCTGGGTGCGACCGCCATTGTCGCGGGCACCATCCTGGGGCTGGGCCTGGCGATGATGCGCCTGTTCGCCGCCCGGCCGCTGCGCCTGCTGGCTGTCGCCTATATCGACATCATGCGGGCCATGCCGGTCCTGGTGGTGCTGATCCTGATCTATTACGCGCTGCCCTTTGCTGGGATCACGCTGTCATCCTTCACGGCGGCGGCGATCGCCCTGTCGCTTGTCCTGGGTGCCTACACGGCCGAGGTCATGCGCGCGGGCATCCAGGCCGTGCCCAAGGGCCAGTTCGAGGCGTCGAGCGCGCTTGGCCTCGGGTTCTGGCGGATGATGCAGAAGGTGATCCTGCCGCAGGCGATGCGGATCGTGATCCCGCCCCATGCCTCGAACTGCGTGTCGATCATCAAGGACACATCGCTGGCCTCTGTCGTGGCGATGACGGACCTGCTGAAGCAGGCGACGGATGCGCAGGCGCTGTTTGCCAATCCCAGCCCGCTGATCGGCGCGGCGATCATCTATGTCGCGATCCTGTGGCCGCTGGTGCGCCTGACGGGCTGGCTGGAAACGCGGTTCCAGCGGGCTTATCGCCGCTGAGGCCTCAGGTGCCGGGCAGGCAGCGGGCCATCCAGTCGCGCACGGCGCCGATGTCGGACATCATCGCGGCGCGTGCCGCAGCGCCGTCGCGGGCGGCCAGGGCCGCCAGCACGTCCTCGTGATGGCGCGCATAGCTGAGCGTGGCGTCGGCCTGCAGAAGATCGCGCATCTGTTCGGCCAGGAAACGGGTATAGGGGCCGGACCGCAGCCACAGGTTCTCGATCTGGTCCAGCAGGATCGGGTTTTGCACCGCGCGATAGATGGTGAAGTGGAAGTCCTTGTTGCCGGCCAGCATGTCCTCCATCCGGCCGTTCAGCAGTGCCGCCTGGTGGCGAGCGGAAATCTCGCGCAGGCTGTCCAGGTCCGTCTCGGCAATGCGGGCGGCGGCCAGTTCCGCCGCGCCGCCCTCGATCACGGCGCGGGCGGTGCAAAGCTGCTCGTGGCTAGCGGTGCTGAGCGGCGGCAGCGTGGCCGAATTCCACTTCCCCTCGACCAGGGCGCCCTCGTCCGTCAGGCGGCGCAGCGCCTCGCGCACGGGGGTGTTCGAGGTGCCGAAGCGTTGCGCCAGGTCCGAGATCGCGAAGCTTTGCCCCGTCTCGAACACGCCTTCCATCAGGGCGGCGCGAAGCTGGCCGTAAACCTCGCCCGCCATGGTGCGGCGCGAGACGATGGGCTTGAGATCCGCCATCATGCGGCGCGTTCCGTCTGCCTGGCCAAGGCCGCGATCAGCGCATTGCAGTCGTCGGCGCTGGTGACCGCGCCGGGCGACAGGCGCAGCACGGCGCCCCGCTGATCGGCGAAAAGGCCGCGCTCGCGCAGAAGATCGACCAGGCCGGGGCGGGGCAGTTCCACCATGATGCTGCCGCCGCGCATGGCCGCGTCCTCGGGCGACACGATCCGCAGCCCCAGTTCCCGGGCGCCCTCCAGCAGCAGCGCGCAAAGGCGGCTGTTGTGATCGGCCAGGGACTCCACGCCCGTTTTCAGGACATAGTCGATGCCCGGCTGGCTGGCGACCGCGGGCAGGACATTGGGCGTTCCGTTGTCGAAGCGGCGGGCATCCGGGGCCAGGGCAAAGGCATCCAGATCCCACGAGAACGGGTTGGCCTGGCTGAACCAGCCGCGAAACTCGGGGCTGCATTGGGCCAGCAGGTCCGGCATCACCTGCAGGATGCCCGCGCCCGAAACCCCGCACAGCCATTTCAGCGACGATCCGACGGTGAAATCCGCCTGCGCGCCATAGGGCCGGATGCCCGCGCCCTGCGTCACGTCCACGCCGACCAGGCTGCCCTTGCGGCGGCCATGCGCGATCATCCGGTCCAGGTCGCAGCGGTGCGATGCGGTGGACGTGACCCAGGTCAGCAGCGCCAGCCGCACGTCGTCGCCCCAGGCGGCGATCATGTCATCATCGGTGACATAGGCCCGCCCGCCGGTCGGAGCCACGGTCCGCAGCGTGAAGCCGATGCGGCGGGACAGTTCGGCCAGCAGGAAATGCAGGCTGGGAAAGCAGTCCTGCGCGACCAGGACGGTGCCGCCTGCCAGCCGCGCCTCGGGCAGGCCGCGCATCAGCGAATAAAGCGCGCCGGTGACGCTTTCCGCCAGCGTCAGGGTGCCCTGCGGGGCGGCGATCAGGCGCGTCCATGCGGCGATGAAATCCGCACGCCGCGCCAGGGCGTCGGGCCATTGCCCGTCGTCTTCGGCGCACCAGCGGGCGGTGAAATCCGCCAGGGCGGCGTTCACCGCGGCTTCCTTGCCCGGAAAGGTTCCGATGGAGTGGTAAAGGAAGTAACCCATCAGCGATGTCCCAGATCCCAGAAGATGCCCGCCATGATCGCCAGCCCCTCGCGCACGATGCTGATGGGCAGGTGTTCGTCGGCGCCATGCTGGCCGCAGCCCGGATAGGAATGCGGCACCCAGATCGTCGGCAGGCCCAGCGTGTCGGTGAAGATCGCGTTGGGCAGCGAGCCGCCCAGGTTCGGCAGGATCACCGGGGGCTTGCCCATCGTTCTGTCGATCGAGTCCGTGACGAAGCGCACCCATTCGTTCTTCAGATCCGACCGGCTGGCCGGGAACGAGGCGTCGGGCGACGGCACGATCCTGACGCGCTGCAATCCGGCCTCGTCCAGCCTGCGCCGCACGGCGGGCAGGACGGCATCGACATCGACGCCAACCGGATGGCGCAGTTGCAGGCGGGCCCGCGCCCAGGGCGGGATGGCGTAAAGGGGCTTGGCGATGTTGCCGACCTCGATCTCCATCACCTCCAGCGTGGACCAGCCATAGACGCGTTCCGCCTGTGTCAGGCCGGGGGCGCCCCACCATTCGTCCAGATCCGGGTCGCCCGGCGCGGTCTCGATGGTGCAGCGCGACAGCGCCTCGCGCACGTCGGGGGGGATGGTTCCGGGGGTCAGTTCGGGAACCAGGCATTCGCCGGTCGGGCCGATCAGGGCCGCGATGGCATGGGCCAGTTCCACGCCGGGGTTCGCCAGAAGCCCACCCCAGTTGCCGGAATGGTGGAAGCCTTCGCGGGCCACGACCTCCAGGTGGATGTTGATGCCGCCGCGCGCGCCCAGGAAGATCGTGGGCTGGTTCAGCCCGATGCGCGGCCCGTCCGAGGCGATCAGCATGTCTGCGGCGAAGGCCGCGGCCTCGTCCGCGATCAGGTCGGCCAGGGCGGGCGATCCGTATTCCTCGCCCATCTCCATCAGGACCTTCAGGTTGAAGCCAAGGCGGCCGTTGACGGCAAGGACCGCCTCGATGGCGGCAAGGTTCACCGAATGCTGGCCCTTGTTGTCGGCGGTGCCGCGTCCGTACCAGCGGCCGTCGCGTTCCGTCATCTGGAAGGGCGACAGGCCGGGGGACCATTTCTCGGGGATGCCGGTCACGACGTCGCCGTGGCCGTACATCAGCACGGTGGGCAGCGCCGGGTCCTCGATCCGGGTTGCCAGCAGGAACGCCCCCGGCGCGGCATCGCGGCGGAAGGTCTGCATGGCAAAGCCCAGGCGGTCGAAGACCGGGACCAGTTCGTCGTCGATATAGCGCTGCAGGTCGGGCTTGTGCGCGTCTTCCCGCGACACCGTGGGCAGGGCGACACGCCGCGCCAGATCGGCCTTGAAGCGGCCCGAGTCGAGGATGTCCAGCGCGGCGGCAATGGCGCCGTCGCGGGTGGGGGCAAGGTCAAGGCTCATGCAGCACCTCTCAGCGGTTCTTCGGCCAGATGGCAGGCGGCGCCGCCAAGGGCGACGTCGACGGGGTGGGGACGGACGCGCGAGCACAGGTCGAAGGCGCGCGGGCAGCGGGGCTGGAACGGGCAGCCGGGCGGGATCGCCAGCGGGTTCGGGAAGGCGGTGCCCAAGCCGATGTCGGGCACGCCAAGGCTTGGCGCGACGGTCAGCGCCGAATCCAGCAGCGCGCGGGTATAGGGGTGCTGCGGCGCGTCGAAGACCTGCGCGGTGCTGCCCAGTTCGACGACCCGGCCCAGGTACATCACCGCCACCTGATCGACCAGGTGTTCGACCACCGACAGGTTGTGCGAGATGAACACATAGGTCAGCCCCAGTTCGCGCTTCAGATCCATCAGCAGGTTCAGGATCTGGCTTTGCACGGATGCGTCAAGGGCCGAGGTCGGCTCGTCGCAGATGATCAGGTCGGGGTTCATTACCAGCGCGCGGGCGATGGCCACGCGCTGGCGCTGCCCGCCGGACAGTTCCTTCGGATAGCGTTCGGCAAAGCGGGCGGGCAGACCCACCATGTCCATGATGCCGGCCGCGCGCTTGCGGCGTTCCGCGTCCGTGCCGATGCCGTGGACGCGCAGAGGCATGGTCACGATGTCGGCGATGGTCTTGCGCGGGTTCAGCGAGGAAAACGGATCCTGGAACACCGGCTGGACGCGGCGCGTGAAGTCCATCCGGCCAATGGTGCCGATGTCCTTGCCGTCCAGCAGCACGCTGCCCTCGGACGGGGCCAGCAGGCCCAGCAGGATCTTGGCAAGGGTCGACTTGCCGCAGCCGGATTCACCGACGATGCCCAGCACCTGGCCTTTCTTCAGGCGCAGGTCCACGCCGTTCAGCGCGTGCAGGGTGGCCTTGGGCTTGAACATGCCCTGGCCCACCTGGAAGCGGCGGGTCAGGCCGACAGTTTCCAGAAGATAGCTCATGCCTGTCCTCCGTGGATGCAGACCCAATGATGGCTGCCTGCATCTTGCGTGGGAATGTCATCGGCGCAGCGCGGTTGCGCCAGCGAACAGCGGTCGCGGAAGGCGCAGCCGTCCTGCCGTCCGATCAGCAAAGGCACCACGCCGGGGATGGTGCCCAGGGGCGCGCCGCGTTCGGTCTTGCCGGGCTGCGGAATGCAGTCGATCAGCGCGCGGGTATAGGGATGGGCGGGGCGGTCGAAGATCTCGGCCGCCGTGCCCTCCTCGACAATCGCGCCCGCATACATGACGACGATCCGGTCCGCGATGCGCGATACCAGGCCCAAGTCATGGGTGATCAGGATGATCGCGAGGCCCAGTTCCTGCTGCAAGTCCTTCAGCAGCCGCAGGATCTGCGCCTGGATGGTCACGTCCAGCGCGGTGGTGGGTTCGTCCGCGATCAGCAGTTCGGGGTCGGTCATCAGCGCCATGGCGATCATCACCCGCTGGCGCAACCCGCCCGACAACTGGTGCGGATACTGCCCCAGGCGCGACCGGGCCGACCCGATGCCAACCTTTTCCAGCATCTGCGCGGCGCGGTCCACCGCCTGCGCCCGCGTGCCGCCGACGTGATACAGATAGGCTTCGACCATCTGGTCGCCGATGGTGAAGGCGGGGTTCAGCGCCGTCATCGGTTCCTGGAAGATCATCGCCATCCGCCGCCCGCGCAGCTTGCCCGCGATGCGGCGGCGGGTCAGATCCTGGCCGTCGAAGGTGATTTCGTCGGCGCTGCGCCGTGCCACGCGGGGCAGCAGGTCCATCAGCGCCAAGGAGGTCATCGACTTGCCGCAGCCGGATTCGCCGACGATGCACAGGGTTTCCCCCGGCGCGACGTCAAAGGAAATCCCGCGCACGGCATGCAGGACGCCCGATCGGGTGTTCAGGTCCACGCGCAGATCGCGGACGGACAGCAGGGGCTTCAACATCAGCTTCTCTCCGGGGTGATCATGTCGCGCAGGCCGTCGCCCGCAAGGTTGATGGCAAAGACCAGGGTTGCCAGCGCGGTGCCGGGAATGGCGATCAGCCAGAAGGAAAAGAACATGTAGCTTTTCGCCTCGGATATCATCAGCCCCCAGCTTGGCAGCGGCGGCTGGACGCCTAGGCCCAGGAAGGACAGCGCGGCCTCCATCAGGATCGCGGAGGCAACCTCGATGGTGGCGATGACGATCAACTGGGGCGCGATGTTGGGCAGCACCTCACGCAGCAGAATCCAGGCGGTGGACGCCCCCGCGGTCCGGGCCGAGGCGATGTAGTCCAGCGCCCGGATCTGCTGGGTGGTCGATCGCACGACCACGGCGAAGCGGTCCCATTTCAGCAGGCCCAGCACGGTGATGACCACCCACATCGACCCGCCGAACAGCGCCACCACCGCAAGCGCCACCAGGATCACCGGCATGGCCAGTCGGACGGTGACGATGAAGGTCACGAAAGTATCGACCTTTCCGCCGAAATAGCCCGCCAGCAGGCCCAGCGTGGTGCCGATCAGCCCCGAGATCGCCACCACCGAGAAGCCGATCAGCAGCGACACCCGCGTGCCGTAGATCAGCCGCGACAGGTAGTCCCGGCCAAGCTGGTCGGTGCCCAGGATGTTTTCCCACGTGCCCTTTTCATACCAGACCGGCGGCACGGCGCGGCGCGAGATGTCCTGAACGTAAGGATCATGCGGCGCGATGAGCGGTGCGAAGATGGCGATCAGGACCATCAGCAGGACGATCCCCGATCCGATCAGCAGGGACGGGTGATGCGCCAGCCTGCGAAAGGCGCGGCCCGCGCGCGACGGGGGATTGGTTGTGATTGCGGTCATGTCAGGCAGCCCTCAGCCGCGGGTCGAGCCACGCATTGATGATGTCGGACAATAGCGTCAGCACGACGTAGGCCAGCGACAGCAGCAGCACGACCGCCTGCAGCACCGGAAAGTCGCGATAGCTGATGCTCTGGTAGGCCAGGTAGCCCAGCCCGTCCAAGGCGAAGATGCTTTCCACCACGACCGACCCGCCCATCAGCAGCCCAAGCTGGACCGCGACCAGGCCCACCACGGGGACCAGGGCGTTCCTCAGCGCGTGCTTGAAGACCACGCGGCGGGCGGGCAGGCCCTTGGCGCGGGCGGTACGGACATAGTCGGTGTTCAGCGCGTCGATCATGCCCGCGCGCACCAGCCGCATGAAGGGCGGCGTGATGTAGTATCCAAGGGTGACGGCCGGCAGCACGAAGTTGCGCCATCCGTCCGTGCCGGACGCGGGAAACCAGCGCAGCCGGATCGCAAAGATCATGATCAGCGCCAGGCCCAGGAAGAACGACGGCAGCGCCTGCCCCAGCAGCGAGAACATCGTCACCGCCCGGTCGATCATCGATCCCGAATAGATCGCCGCCAGAACGCCCAGGGGGATCGACAGCGCCAGCGCGATGGCCAGCGAAGCCCCGCCCAGGATCAGCGTGTTGCCGATCTTGCCGAAGATGAGGCCGGCGACATCGGTGCGGAAAAAGAACGATTGCCCGAAGTCGCCGCGCGCGACATCCCAAAGCCAGGCAAAGTATTGCACCACCACGGGGCGGTCCAGCCCGTAGGTCTGGCGGATCACGGCGATGCTTTCGGGGGTGGCGCCTTCGCCCGCAAGGGCGGTAGCGATGTCGCCCGAGGCGCGCAGCAGCGCAAAGGCGATGACCGAGACCGTCAGCGCCACGATCAGCGCAAGCCCCAGCCTTTTCAGGATGTAGATCAGCATTCTTTTAGCCTTCCGGTTGCCTGGGCGGCCCGGTCACTTGCCGGGCCGCCGGGGTGCGGATCACTGCCAGGACATTTCCCAGAAGCGCAGGATCTCGTCGGGATAGGTCTGGAAGCTCAGCCCTTCGGCCCCGGCATATTGCACGGGCAGGGTGAACATCGGGACGGCATAGGCCTCGGCCGCGATCTTCTCGAACCCCTGGGCATAAAGCGCCTTGCGCTGTTCGGCGTCCATGGTGGCGCCCGCCTGATCGAAGATCGTCTTCAGCTCGGGGTCGAGGTTGTTGTCGTCGGGCTGAGCTCCGAAATAGACCGGCGCCGTGGCCGAGGCGTCGAACATCGAATAGGCGCCCCAGGCGTTCTGCATCATGTCCACCTGATGCGCGCGCATGGCGTCGCGCATCGCGGCGGGCTGCATGAACTGAAGCTGCGCGGTGATGCCCGCCTCGGCCAGATAGTTGATGATGGCTTCCGAGATGTGGCGCTCGCGATAGGCGGCAAGCGAGACGGTCAGACCGCTGACACCCGCCTCGGCCAGCAGTGCCTTGGCCTTTTCCGGGTCGTAGTCGTAGCTGGTCACGTCTTGGGTACAGCCGAACTGGTCCTGGAAACAGATCGCGTTGATGACGGTGCTGCCCTGGCCCACCAGGTTTTCCGAAATCGACTTGCGGTCGATCGCATGGTTGATCGCTTGGCGGACGCGCTTGTCCTTCAGCGCCTCTTGTCCGGTGTCGGTGGTGTTCATCTGCAGGAACACGATGCGCATCGTCTCGCCGCTGACCACCTGGACGCCGGGCATCTGCGAAAGCTGGTCGGCCTGGTCGCGCGGCAGGCCCATGATCAGGTCCACCCCGCCCGACATCAGGTCGGCAAGCTGCGTCTGGATGTCGGGAACGATGCGGATCGACACCTTGTCGATCTTGGCGCCGGTCTTGGGGCTGTCGGCGAAATAGCCTTCGAAGCGGCTCAGCAACAGCTCGCCGCCGGGCGCGTAGCTGTCGAACTTGTAGGGGCCCGTGCCGACCGGCAGCGGGGCCGACGTGGCGCCCTGCGGCCCGGTGAAATAGCCCGCCGGGAAGATCGCAAGCTGCGTGGACAGGTATTCCATCGCGGCGGGAGTCGGCGCCTTGGCCTTGATGCGGACCGACAGCGGGCCGGTCTTCTCGACCGAGGCGATCCAGCTTGCGATCTGCTGGGACACGATGCCGTTCGCGGGATCGGCGGCATAGGTCAGCGTCGCCACCACGTCATCGGCATCGAAGTCGCTGCCGTCGTGGAACGTGACGCCTTCGCGCAGGGTCAGGTCCAGCGTGGTGTCGTCGGCCCAGATCCATTCGGTCGCCAGCAGGGGCGAGAACTCTCCGCTGTCGTTGTCGCGCGCGATCAGCGTATCCCATGCGTTCCGTCCGACGATGACGCCCAGGCGCAGGGTCGTGAAATACGGGTTCGGGCTTTCCAGCGTCTGGTTGTAGGCAAAGCGCAGCGTGTTGTCGGCGGCCTGCGCATGGGCAAGGCCCGCCGTGGAACAGGCCAGTGCGGCGGCAAGCATCAGCGGTCGGAGGAACATGGGGATTTTCTCTCTGTTGACGGAGGCGGTGCGGTTGGTCCGCACTTCGATGTAAATGATGGTTTGATCAAATACATCTTTCGCTGCCGGGCTGATATATGCAACAGTTTTTCGACGGTCTTGCCGATAAACAGACAAATGCCTGATATGCGGGCATTTACCGCAGGCCGCCCGGACTGCCGAATGGGCAGGGCGGCCCTTCAGGCCGGGGTCTGGCGATTCGCGGCCTTTGCCGCACCGGCCAGGGAGTGGCGGCTCTTGACGGTGCGGGTCGACACGATCGTGTCGGTCCGCACCACGCCCGGCATATGGGCGATCTCGCGCCGCAGCATCCGGTCCATCATGGCGATGTCCCTGCAGATGATGTGCAGCAGATAGTCGCCCGCCCCCGTCGTCGCGTGACACCGGCGGATGCCGGGATGGGCGACAACGGCCGCCTCGAACCGGTCCGCGGCTTCGGGCGCGAGGGTGACGTGGACAAAGGCCTCGACCCCGAAGCCCAAGGCGGCAGCGTCCAGAAGGGCGGAATAGCCCAGGATGGCGCCGGCCTCCTCCATCGCCTTCACGCGCTTCCAAACCGGAGTCTTGGACATGGCGTGCCGCTCGGCCAGTTCGGCAAAGGAAAGACGCGCATCGGTTTCGAGCGAGGCGAGGATGTCCAAGTCGATCTGATCCATCTGTTCTCCTGAAGACAGCCAACGGCGCACAGTCGTTTTCCACTTTAAGCCAAGAAAGGCGAATAGGGGAACAATGTTTCCCTGATCCTGAAACATCATGGCGGATACCCCGCGAACGCAAGGAACAGGAACCATGACCCGCGACGAATGGCACAAGCTGATCGAGACGCCGAAACTGCTGGACTACGGCGTCTATCTGAACGTCGAACCGCTGCTGCACTGCCAGAAGCCGCTGGCCGAGTTGTGCAACGGCGACGAATTGCAGTTCCAGATCGTCCACCAAGTCGAGGAGCTGTGGATGAAGCTGATCGCCTATACGCTGGTGGACGTGCGCGACTTCATCGACGCGGGCAACACGCATCGCGTCGTCACGCTGATGGGGCGCGTCCATCGCCTGATGCGGCTGATGACGCAGCAACTGGAATTGCTGGAAACCATGTCGCCGCGCGAATACCAGGAGGTGCGCAAGCAGCTTGGCAACGGCTCGGGCCAGGAATCGCCGGGCTTCCAGGCCTTGCTGCGGATGCCGAACGACCTGTGGGACTCGTTCAAGGCGGTCTATCTGGACGGGCGCGGCCTGACCGTGGGCGACATCTATGACGCCAAGTACGATCATGGCGACAGCTATGTCGTGGCCGAGGCGCTGATCGAATATGACGAGCTGTTCCAGAAGTTCCGGGCCATGCACGTCTACCTGATTCATCGCTCCATCGGGATGGGATCGAAGTCGCTGAAGGGCCGCCCGGTGCAGATCTTGGAATCGGGCGCCCGGCACCGCTTCTTCCCGGAACTGTGGGACATCCGCTGCGACATGACGGACGCCTGGGGCGCCAGCTATGGCGTGGTGCGCAAGCCGATCCACGTCGAGGCGTGATCAATCCGCAGGCACCGGCATCGGTGCCTCGCACAAATTCCTTGATTGTTTGATCAGGGCGTGAGACATCTCGGCCAAGCAGATATATGCATCTGCATATAAAAATAATCACCAACGGGAGAACATGATGACAGCCAACGCCAGCCTTTCCGAACTGGGCGAGGCCCTTCTGACCGGCGCCGTCCGCGTCGTCGATTGCACCGCCACGCTGGGGCCGAAGACGCCGCTGCTGAAGCTGCCGCCGGAGATCGCCGACGACACGCCGCCCATCGAGATCCACCCGATCAGCAAATACGGCGACCGGGGACCGTATTGGGCTTGGAACTGGCTGAAGGTCGGCGAACATTCCGGCACGCACTTCGACGCGCCGCACCACTGGATCACCGGCAAGGACTATCCCGACGGCTCGACCGACACCATCGCCGCGCGGAACTTCGTGGCCCCCGCCAATGTCATCGACTGTTCCGCCCAAGCGGCAGCCGACCCCGACTTCCTGTTGACCGCCGAGGGCGTGAAGGCCTGGGAGGCCGAGCATGGCCCGATCAAGGAAGGCGAATGGGTGCTGATGCGCACCGACTGGTGCAAGCGCAACGGGGATGCGGATGCCTACCTGAACGCCGATGAGACCGGCCCGCATACGCCGGGGCCGTCCGCCGACTGCATCCAGTACCTGATGGAAAGGAAGGTGCTTGGCTGGGGCACCGAATGCGTGGGCACCGACGCGGGCATTGCAGGCGGCATGACCCCGCCCTATCCGGCGCACAACCTGCTGCACGCCAACAACCGCTATGGCCTGGCATCGCTGGTGAACCTGTCGGAACTGCCCGCCAAGGGCGCGATCCTGATCGCCGCGCCCTTGAAGATCGAGAACGGCACCGGCAGCCCGATCCGCGCCTTGGCCCTCGTTCCGGCCTGACGATCATGGCGCGCGATCTGGAGGGGTTCGCCCCCTACATGCTGAACCGGATCATGGCGCGCTACAATGCCGGGGTGGCCGAGACCCTAGCGGCCGAGGGCGTCAGCGTGCCGCAGATGCGCGTGCTGGCGGTCCTGGCCGGAAACGGTCCGCGCACAGTCAACGAGTTGTCGGTGCTGACGGTCATCAAGCAATCCACGCTGTCACGCACGCTGGACAGCATGGAGGGGGCGGGCCTGATCCGCCGCGAGGCCTGCGAGGAGGACAGCCGCGTCCGCCGCATCCACCTGACGGACGCGGGCGCGGCCCTTCACGCCCGCGCCTGGCCCGCGATGAAGGCGGCCGAGGAACGGCTGTTCGCGGACATCCCGCCCGACGAACGCGCGGCCTTCACGGCCACGCTTGCGCGCATCCTGCGGTCCATCCGCCATCACGATTTCTGAACCATCGCCACAGGAGAAGACCCATGGCAGAACGGTCATTCAAGAAGGAAGTTGAGCAGCTGCGCATGGGCGCGGGCGGCACCTTCCGGGGCGAGGGGATCCTTGCCGTCACCAAGGCGCTGCTGGAAAACGGCGTGGGATATGTCGGCGGCTACCAGGGCTCGCCCATCAGCCACCTAATGGACGTGTTTTCCGACGCCCAGGACCTGCTGGCCGAATACGGCGTCCACTTTGAAAATTCGGCCTCCGAGGCGACGGCGGCCGCGATGCTGGCCGCGTCCGTCAACTATCCGATCCGGGGCGCGGTGGCCTTCAAGTCCACCGTGGGCACCAACGTCGCCTCGGACGCGCTGGCGAACCTGGCGTCTGGCGGCGTCACCGGCGGCGCGCTGGTGATCCTGGGCGAGGATTACGGCGAAGGCTCCTCGATCATGCAGGAACGCTCTCACGCCTTTGCCATGAAAAGCCAGATGTGGCTGCTGGACCCGCGCCCGAACCTGCCCTCAATCGTGGCGGCGGTGGGGCACGGCTTCCGCCTGTCCGAGGCGTCGAACACCCCCGTGATGATGCAGATGCGTATCAAGTCCTGCCACGTCCACGGCCATTTCACTGCCGGCGACAACCAACGCCCGCCGATGGCCGTGTCCGAGGCGTTGCAGAACCCCAAGCGCGACCTGTCCCGCATCGTCCTGCCCCCCGCCGTGTTCCTGCACGAGAACGAGAAGGTGGACCGCCGCTGGCCCAACGCGGTCAACTATGTCCTGGAGAACGACGTCAACGAGTTCTTCGGCAATCCCGCCTCGAAGATCGGGCTGATCGTGCAGGGCGGCACCTACAACGGCGTGATCCGCGCGCTGAACCGCCTTGGCCTGTCGGACATCTATGGCGAGACGGACATCCATATCCTGTGCCTGAACGCGGTCTATCCGCTCTGCGACAGCCAGATTCTGGATTTCTGCGACGGCAAGGACGCGGTGCTGCTGGTCGAGGAAGGCCAGCCCAACTTCATCGAGCAGGCCATCGGCCACATGCTCTACCAGAACGGCCGCACCACCGTGCTGGCGGGCAAGGGCGTCCTGCCCATGGCGGGCGAATACACCGGCAAGCGCCTGGTCGAGGGCATCGCGGCCTTCCTGCGCGAACACGCGCCCGGCCTGCTGCCGCCCGCCACGGCCAAGACCAACGAACCGGCGCACAGCGACATCTCGGATCTCTCCACCGTCGTCCCGGCCCGACCGCCGGGGTTCTGCACCGGCTGCCCGGAACGCCCGATCTTTGCGGCAACGAAGTTGGTGCAGCAGCAACTGGGCGAACACCACATCGCCTCCGACATCGGCTGCCACCTGTTCTCGATCATGCCGCCCTTCGACATCGGATCGACGACGATGGGCTATGGCCTGGGCCCGGCCTCGGCATCCGCGCTCCAGAACCGCGACAAGGACGGCAAGCGGTCGATTAGCTTCGTGGGCGACGGGGGGTTCTGGCACAACGGGCTGACCTCATCGATCGGCAACGCGTCCTTCAACAAGCATGACGGGCTGATCGTCATCGTGGACAACCATTATGCCGCCGCCACCGGTGGGCAGGACATCCTGTCCTCGCGCGCCACGAACAAAAGCCGCAAGACCAACAACCCCATCGCCAAGGCGGTGGAAGGCATGGGCGTCAAGTGGGTGCGCCAGATCGACCGCACTTATGACGTGACCAAGATGCGCGACACCATGATCGAGGCGCTGACCAGCAAGGAAGAAGGCCCCAAGGTCATTGTCGCATCCTCGGAATGCATGTTGAACCGCCAGCGCCGCGAGAAGCCTGCCCTGGCGAAAGCCACCAAGGAGGGCAGGCGCACCGTCCGCCCCCGCTTCGGCGTGGACGAGGATATCTGCACCGGCGATCACGCCTGCATGCGGCTGTCGGGCTGCCCGTCGCTGTCGGTCAAGGACACCGGCGATCCCCTGCGCGACGACCCGGTCGCCGCCATCGACCAGAGCTGCGTCGGCTGCGGCAACTGCGGAGAGGTCGCGGATGCCGCGGTCCTGTGCCCAAGCTTCTACCAGGCCGAGATCGTGTCGAACCCCACCGCGTCCGAAAAACGCCGCGCGTCCCGCACAGCCCGCATCATCGGCTGGCTGCAAGGGCGCCGCGACGCGCGCCGCCTGACCTTCGCCTGAAAGGCACGTCCATGACCATGCACGCACCCGTCATCGCCCGCCGCTCTCCGGGTCCGCAGGGCGAGAAGATCATCACGCTGGCTGCGCTGGCGGTCGGCGGCCAGGGCGGCGGCGTCCTGACCAACTGGATCATCGACGTGGCCGAGGCGAACGGCTATCACGCCCAGTCCACATCCGTCGCGGGCGTGGCGCAGCGCACCGGCGCCACCGTCTATTACGTCGAGATGTGCAAGGACACCGGCCGCACGCCGGTCTTCGCCCTGTCGCCGTCGGAAGGCGACGTGGACATCATGATCGCCGCCGAGCTGATGGAGGCGGGCCGCGCCGTCATGCGCGGCTTCGTGACGCCGGGCCGCACGACGCTGATCGCCTCCACCCACCGCATCGCGGCGGTGTCGGAAAAGGTCGTGCCGGGGGATGGCCGCGCCGACGGGCGCGCGGTGATCGAGGCGATGGGCCTTGCCGCCGACCAGGTGATCGCCTTCGACATGGAGACGCTGGCCACCAGGGCGGGCTCGGTCATCTCGGCCAGCCTGTTCGGCGCGCTTGCGGGCTCGGGCGCGCTTCCCTTTCCCCGCGACAGCTACGAGACGGTGATCGCCAGGTCCGGCAAGGGGGTCGAGGCGTCCCTGCGTGCCTTCGGCCTGGCCTATGACTGCGCCAAGGGCACGGCTCCGGTCCCGGCAGCCGAAGGCGTCAAGGCGCGCATCCGCACGCTGAACGTGCCGATGGGATTGCGGAACGACTGGCAGGCACTGGAAGTGCGGCTGGACCGCCTGCCGGCGCAGGCGCAGGAGATCGCCGCCCTGGGGCTGAAGAAGGTGGTCGACTACCAGGACATCGCTTATGGGGCGCAATACCTGGACATGATCGAACGCGCGGCGCGGCTGGACGCGGCGCCCTTCGCCCTGACGCAGGCGGCGGCGAAATACGCGGCCAATGCGCTCTGCTACGACGACATCCTGCGCGTGGCGGATCTGAAGACCCGCGCCAGCCGCCAGCAGCGGGTCCGCGACGAGGTGCGGGTCAAGGACGACCAGGTGCTGCGCCTGACCGAATACTTCCACCCCCGGTTCGAGGAATTCACCACGACCCTGCCCGCCTGGTTTGGCGCCTGGCTGCAAGGAAGCAGCCGGGCCGAGGCCTTCTATGCCCGCCACCTGGACAAGGGCCGGCGCATCCGCACCGACAGCCTGGCGGGCTTCGGATTGCTGTGGGTGGTGTCCGCCCTCCGCCCCTGGCGCCGCAGCCTTTTGCGCCACCGCAGCGAGATGGCCCATGTCGCGCAATGGTTCGACTCCGCCATGGACATCGCCGCCACCGACCGGACGCTTGCGGCCGAGGTGCTGGCGAACCGCCGCCTGATCAAGGGCTATTCCGACACCCATGCCCGCGGCCTGTCCAAGTTCGACCGCGTCATGTCCGCCCTGCCGATGCTGCGCGGGCGTCCCGATGCCGCCGACTGGATGCGCCGCATCCGCACCGCCGCCCTGGCGGACGAAAAGGGCCTTGCCCTGGACGGGGCGTTGAAGACCGTCCGAAGCTTCGCCGCCTGATCAGGCGGCGAGGTCGTCCAGGAAGCGGACCAGCAGATCCTGCGTCGCGGTGATGTCACGCTCCATGGCCGCGCGGAAGGCGGGCAGGTCGCCGCGATCCAGGGCATCGACCATGACCTCGTGGTGATGGGCATATTCCTCGCGGTAGTCGGTCTGCAGCAGCGTTGCCATCCGGTCCGACAGGAACCGGACATAGGGCCCCGAGCGAAGCCAGAGGTTCTCGATATGGCTCATCAGGATGGGGCTGTTCGCGGCGGCATAGACGTGGAAATGGAACCGCCGGTTGGCCGAGGCCATGGCGGCGATGTCGCCCGACACGCCGGTGGCCCGATGCTCGGCGATGATCTGGCGCAAGGCCGCGCGGTCCTCCGGGCCCAGATGCGGGGCGGCCAGTTCGGCGGTCGCCCCCTCGATGATGACGCGGGCGCGGGTGATGTCGGCAAGCTCGCCGCGCGAAAGGTCCGGCACGAAGGCGGTGCCCGCCGGCGAGATCCGCAGCGCGTTTTCGGCAGCCAGCCGCCGCAGTGCCTCGCGCACCGGCATGTGCGAGGTCTGGAAACGCTCGGCCAGCGAGGCGATGGTGAAGCTTTCCCGCGCCTCGAAGGCGCCGGACATCAATGCCTCGCGCAACTGGTCGTAAACCTGATCCTGCACCGTCTTGCGCGCGGCCACGGGCTTCAGGGGCTTGCCTCTCATCGAGCGTCTCCATCTGGTACTCTCTCGATAGCCGCGCAGCGTGGTTTGATCAAACGGTATCCGTCAACAAGCCCCTTTCATGTTTGATCAAACGATCATATAAGGGATGGAACCTTGATGATTATGGTCCCATGATGAAGCACCTTGCCAAGCGCATCACCGAAACCTCGAAGAAGTCCTTCGGCATGTACGGCCGCGCCGCCGCCGTGACGGACTGCGACCTGATCCACATGGAACTGGGCCGTCCCCATGCCGACACGCCCGACCATATCAAACAGGCGACCATCGACGCGATCCGCGCGGGCAAGGTCCACTATTCCGATCTGGCCGGCGTGGTCCCGCTGCGCGAGGCGCTGCAGGCCAAGCTGGCGCGCCAGAACGGTCTGGACGTGCCGCTGGACCGGATCATCGTCACCAACGGCCTGACGCACGGCTCGTTCGCCGCGATCATGGCCTTTGTCGATCCGGGCGACGAGGCGATCCTGCTGGAACCCTTCTACCCCCAGCACATCGGCAAGATCGAACTGGCGGGCGGCACCGTGGTCACCGCCCCCCTGGACGCGGTCAACAACTTCCGCATCGACCCCGCGCTGATCGAGGCCAGGATCACCGCCAGGACCAAGATGATCGTGCTGATCAACCCCTGCAATCCCACCGGTCGCGTCTACACGCGCGAGGAACTACAGGGCCTGGCCGATCTGGCGATCAGGCACGACCTGCTGGTGCTGTCCGACGAGGTCTACGAGGACATCCTGTTCGACGGCGCCCGCCACACCAGCATCGCCAGTCTGCCCGGCATGGCCGAGCGCACCGTGAGCCTGTTCGCCTTCACCAAGAGCTATGCCATGGACGGCTGGCGCATCGGCTACATGGTGGCGCCCGACTGGGCCGTGGGCGCGCTTCTGAAGATCACGGCCAACGACGTCACGCATGTGAACACCTTCATCCAGGACGGGGCGCTTGCCGCCGTCACCGGCGATCCGGCGGTGCTGGCGGGCCTGATCGCCGAGGACAAGATGAAGCGCGACATCGTCGTTTCGCGCCTGAACCAGATGCCCGGCGTCACCTGCGCCTGGCCCGAGGGCACCATCTACGCCTTTCCCGACATCGCCGCCACCGGCATGGCCTCTCAGGTTCTGGCCGAACGGCTGCTGGAGGAAACGGGCGTGGTGGTCGAGGCTGGCAGCTTCTACGGCCCGGCGGGCGAGGGCCACCTGCGCATCTGCTTCGGATCGCTGTCCGTCGAGCAGATCACCGAGGCCATGGATCGCCTGCAACGGTTCTTCGGCGGCCTGTCCTGATTGGCTGCAGGGACCGGCGCGATGGCCTGTGCCCGCCGCTTTTCCTGTCAGGATCAAAATTTACGCAGGCCGCACCGGGCCTGTGTCCAAGGCGCCTTGTCCAGCATCGGCAGGAAAAACAGCAACTCGGAGATAAGTTTTTCCTTGCATCTTTTATTTCAAGGTTGAAGGTATACCGATAAGGCTTCCGGCACAGGAACGCGGATGTTGCAGCGCACCAAGTCATCTCCTCTTGCCCAGCAGGTCTACGACCGGCTGATCGGGGACATCGCCGCGCGCCGCCGCCAGCCCGGCGACCGGCTGGTCGAGGCGGTGATCGCCCGCGACACCGACGTCTCGCGGACGCCGGTGCGCGAGGCCTTGGGACGACTGGAAAACGACGGCCTGATCGAAAGCACCCGGCCCTCGGGCTACATCGTCGTGGCTCCCTCGCTGGAGGATGTGCGCGAGATCTTCGAAATCCGCCGCGCGCTGGAGCCGGTGGCCTTTGCCGGTGTCGTGGCCAATGCCGAAGCGGCCGACGATGACGAGTTCCGCCGCCTGTTCGATGCCGTGCAGGCGGCGCAGTCGCGCAGCGAATCGGCGGCGGCGAATGTCGCGTTCCGGTCGTTCTGGGTGTCGCGCATCCGGAACGGCCGCTTGCGGGAAACGCTGCTGCGCTATCACCTGCAGGTGCAACTTGTCCGCGCGGCGACCCTTCATTCCGCCGAAGGCCGCGCCGCCGCGCGGGCCGGAACGGTCAGGCTGGCCGATGCCTATCTGTCCCGCGACACCGAGGCCGCAAGGCTTGCCATGGCCGCGTTCGTGGACGCCGCGCTGGTCTTCTTCGAACGGGCCGACACCGACCGTTTCCCGCATCTCGACCCGTAGGGGTCGCGCCACCCCGGCGCGAGGACCGCGAAAGACGGCCCGCGCCTCAAACAGCCAACAGAGAGGACGACATGACCAAGATTTCCCTGCTGAAAGGCGCCGCCGTGGCCGCCATCCTGTCCCTGTCCGCCATGTCGGCGCAGGCGCAGGAGGTGATCCGCGCCGTTACCTTCACCCCGGCGCAGAACGCCTTTTCGCGCAGCTTCCAGAACTTCGTCGATCTGGTGAACGAACGCGGCGGCGATACCGTGCAGATCCGGATCATCGGCGGACCGGAAACCATCCCCAACGAACGACTGGGAGAAGCGCAGAAGAACGGCATCGCCGACCTGTTCCTGATCCCCGCCGGCATCTATCTCAACCTCGTCCCCGAGGGAGAGGCGCTTGCCGGTTCGAACCGCGACCCCATGTCGGTGCGCGCCGACGGCGGGATCGACCTGCTGAACAAGGCCTATCACGCCAAGGGCAACGCCCATATCCTGGCGCATGTGGACGGCGGCTCGAACTTCCACCTGTGGACCACGGAAAAGCCTGCCGTGGGCGAAGACGGGCAGCTTGACCTGTCGGGCATCCGGCTGCGGTCCTCGCCCCTGTACCGCGCGTTCCTGGAAAGGCTGGGCGCGACCATCGTGGTGCAAAGCGCGCCCGAGGTCTATACCTCGCTGGAACGCGGCGTCGTGGACGGCACCGGCTATCCCGTCACGGGGATGCGCGACTTCGGCTGGAACAAGTTCCTGAAATACAAGATCGACCCCGGCTTCTTCCAGACCGACGTGCTGATCACCATGAACCTCGACGCCTGGGAGGGGCTTTCGCCCGAGGCCAGGGAGATCGTCCAGCAGGCCGCCATCGACCACGAGAAGGCCTCCTACGACGCCAATGTCGCCCTTGTGAAAAGCGAAACCGCAGCCTTCGCCGCCGAGGGCATCGAGACGATCGAGCTGACCGGCGAACAGCAGAAGATGTTTCTCGAAACCGCCTACGACATCGCATGGGAGCGTCTGAAGGAACGCGACCCGACCATGCATGACGAGCTGAAGGCGATCTTCTTCCGGAACCTCTGATCCCCGCGCGGGCGGTTTGCGCCGCCCGCCGCACCGGACATCCCGTGCAGCCTGCCGTCATCCGGCGGGCGGACCCCGCTTATCTGAAAAGGACAGCGCCATGGCTGCTGCGCTTCGCACGCTTGATGCGATATCAACCCTGTTGTTCTACCTGGCCTGCCTTCTGGTCGTCGCGATCGTCTGCATGGTCACCTATGACGTCTTTTCACGAAACCTGGGCCTGCCGACGGCGATCTGGGCGGTGAACGCGGTCGAATACGCGATGCTGCACATCACCTGCCTGTCCATCCCCTATCTGGTGCTGACCCGCGGCCATGTCTGCGTCGAGATCGTGCTGACCTATCTGCCCGGAGGCCTGCGCCGGACCTGGGAAACGGTGCTGCACGTCCTGGCCGCGGCGATCTGCGCATTTCTGTGCTTCGAAAGCGGCAAGATGTTCCTGCAGGTGCTGGCTGACGGCTCCTACGAGGTGCGCAGCTTCGATGCGCCGATGTGGACGCTGTACATCTCGATGCCGCTGGGCTTCGGCTTTGGGGCGCTGCAGTTCCTGGCCTTCCTGGCGCGCGGCGACAGCTTCTACGGCGCCGCCCCCGAAACCCATGCAGGCATGTAAGGAGCCACGCGGATGATGGACTGGACCCTTTCCGGCGCGATCCTGATCGGCGGGCTGATCGTCTCGATGGGCATCGGCCTGCCGGTGGCGCTCGGCTTTTTCCTGATCAACGTGATCGGCGTCTTTCTGTTCATGGGCGGCTATCGCGGCATCGACCAGATGATCGCCAACGCCACCGTGGCCGTTTCGACCTATTCGCTGGCGCCCGTGCCGCTGTTCCTGGTCATGGGATCGCTGTTCTTCCATTCCAGGCTGGCGCGGCGCGTGCTTGACGCCATCGACGTGATGATCGGCCGGCTGCCCGCGCGACTGTCCTTCCTGACCGTCACCTCGGGCACGGTCTTTGCCGCGCTGTCGGGATCGTCGCTGGCCAACACCGGCATGCTGGGGTCGCTGATGGTCCCCGAAATGGTCAAGCGCGGCTACAAGAAGCACATGGCGATGGGGCCGATCCTGGGATCAGGGGGCCTTGCCGTGATCATCCCGCCGTCCACGCTGGCCGTGCTGTTCGGCTCTCTGGCGCAGATCGACATCGGCGGGCTCTTGGTCGCGGGCCTTCTGCCGGGGCTGGTCCTAGCGGTGCTGTACTGCATCCTGATCTATGTCCAGGCCAAGTGGGACCCCGAGGCCGCGCCCTCCTATGACTACATCCCCTTGCCCATGGCCGAGCGGGTCAGCATCTTTTCGCGCGACATCCTGCCGATGGTAGTCATCGTCATGGCGGTCGTGGGATCAATCCTGACGGGCTTTGCCACGCCGACCGAAAGCGGCGCGCTTGGCATCGTCGCGGTGGCGGTTCTGGCGCTGTTCTTCCGGGCGCTGGACATGAAGGGGGTGGTCGCCGCCGTCACGGACGCCGCGCGCGTCACCGGCATGACCTTCCTGCTGATCACCGCGTCGTCCACCTTTGCGCAGCTTCTGGCCTTTTCGGGCGCGTCGTCGGGCATGGTCGGCTGGGCCACCTCGCTGGAGATGGGGCCGACGCAGATGCTGCTGATGATGGCGCTGATCCTGCTGGTCCTGGGCATGTTCATGGACCAGGTGTCGATGATGCTGATCACGCTGCCGATCTTCGTGCCCATCGCGGTCAACCTGCAATTCGACATGATCTGGTGGGGCCTGATCATGCTGCTGATGCTGGAGGTCAGCTTCACCACGCCGCCCTTCGGCCTGCTGCTGTTCGTGATGCACGGCGTCGCGCCCTCCGGCACCACGCTGCCCGAGGTCGCGCGCGCGGCGCTGCCTTACATCCTGTGCGTGTTCCTGCTGATCGCGCTGGTGATGCTGTTCCCGCCGCTTGCCACCTTCGTTCCATCCTTGATGTAGGGAGCCGCCATGACCTTCCGCGACAGACTGCATTACGACGCCGGGGCCGGCACCTACCACGACAGCAGCATGCGCTACATCTTCATCAAGCCCGAGGCCTTCATGGGCGTCGCGCTGGAGATGCCCGCCGATCAGCGTCCCGCCGTGTTCGAGGCGATGATCCGCACGGTGATCCGCAATGGCGGCAAGTCCGCGCAGGCCTACAAGGCCGCAGGCGCCGCCGATCCGGGGGCGCTGCTGGCCGTGATCCGCGAAACGGCGGGCCAGCTTGGCTGGGGCCGCTGGGAAAGCGACCTGGGACCGGACCGGCTGACGGTCACCGTCCACGGCTCTCCCTTTGCGGCGGGCTATGGGGCGTCGGACCTGCCGGTCTGCGCGCCCATCACCGGCATGCTGACCGCCGTGTCCGGCATGATCTTCGACGCGCCGACGGTGGTCCGGGAACGTGAATGCGCGGCCACCGGCGCCCCCGCCTGCGTGTTCGAGGCCTGCCCCGCATGAGCTTTGCGCAAGACCTTCTGGACCGCTTCGGCGTCGATATCGTCACCCCCGGCGCCGATGTTCCGGCGAAGTACCGCCGTGACTGGGCCGGGCTTGATCCGGTGCAACCGCTGGCCCTGGCACGCCCGCGCGACACCGCGCAGGTCGCGGCCGTCCTGGCCGCCTGCCACGCGGCAGGCGTGCCGGTGATCCCGCAGGGCGGGCTGACGGGGATTTCCGGTGGGGCACATCCGCTGGCGGACGGCATCGTCCTGTCGCTGGAACGGCTGGACCGGATCGAGGAGATCGACGAGGACGCGGGCACCCTGACCGCGGGCGCGGGCGTGATCCTCGAGGCGGCCCAAGCTGCGGCCCGGGAACGCGGGCTGATGCTGGGCATCGACATCGGCGCGCGGGGCTCGTGCCAGTTGGGCGGGGTGCTGGCGACCAATGCGGGGGGCAATACCGTGATCCGCCACGGCATGGCCCGCGACCACGTCCTGGGACTGGAGGTCGTGCTGGCGGACGGCACCGTGATCGACGGCATGAACAAGATGCTGAAGAACAACGCGGGGCTTGACCTGAAGCAGCTTTTCATCGGCTCGGAAGGGCTTCTGGGCATCATCACCCGCTGCGTGCTGCGCCTTCAGCCGCAACCCCCCGCCAAGGCCACCGCCTTCCTGGGCTGCGCCGACACCGCTGCCGTCATCGCCCTGCTGCGGGCCGCGCGTGGGTCGCTTGGGCCCATGCTGTCCAGCTTCGAGGTGATGTGGCCCAGCTTCTTCCACGTCATGTCGCGCGCCACCGGCCTCGGCTCGCCCTTGTCCGGCGAACACGGCGCCTATGTGATCCTTGAGGCGACGGGGTTCGACCCCGACGCCACCCGCACCGCCATGGAGGCGCTGCTGGAACGCGCCGTCGAGGACGGAACGGTCGCCGACGGCGTCCTGGCCCGTTCGGTCAAGGAGGAACGCGCGCTCTGGGCCGTGCGCGAAAGCCCGGCGGAATACGAAACCCACCTTGGTCCGGTGATCCCCTTCGACATCGGCATTCCCATCGCCCGCATGGGCGAGGCCGTCGAACGGATCGAGGCCGCCATCACCGCGAGGTCCCCACCGCGCGGGCGCTGTCCTATGGCCATATCGGGGATTCAAACCTCCATGTCGTGGTCAACATCCCCGAGGCCGGGCGCGACCAGCCGCACAAGGCGGTCAAGGCGCTGGTTTATGCGCTGACCCGCGACATGGGCGGCACCGTCTCGGCCGAACACGGCATCGGCGCCATCAAGCGCGATTACCTGGGCTATTCGCGGACGCCGCAGGAAATCGCCCTGATGCGGCGGATCAAGGCCGCGCTGGACCCCAAGGGTATCCTCAATCCGCTGAAATCCTTCGACGGGGGCACGCCCGCATGACCGGCCTTCGCCAGCGCATCGCCGCGCGCCAGCCCCTGCGGGGTCCGTTCATCGCCATCCCGTCGCCCATGTCGGTGGAAATCGTGGCCGGCGCGCGACCCGATTTCATCTGCATCGACACCGAGCACAGCCCGATCGGCGACGCGCTGCTGGCCGACATGATCCGCGCGGCGGACGTGGCGGGGGTGCCCGCCCTGGTCCGCGTGCGCGGCAAGGGTGCCGAACACATCGCCGCCGCGCTGGATGCGGGGGCGGCCGGGGTGGTCGTGCCCCATGTCTCGACCGAGGCCGAGGCCCGCGCCGCCGTTCATGCCGCGCGCTTCGCGCCCGAGGGCGGACGCGGGGCAGGGCCGGGA
>NZ_JAFNAW010000048.1 GCF_017356265.1 Paracoccus fontiphilus
GTCTGCGATCTGTTCTCCGACGAGGAATGCTACAACTACTTCAAAGCCGCAGGTTATGAGGTCGATTGAGTGCAACAGGCTCTAGCAATCCCTCGCGGCCATCCGGCCGAAGGTGTTGTTTTCGCCCGCGGCATGACGGGTATTCGAGGGGGATGTTGTCGTGGCAATGCTTTACGCCAGCCTGGCCTATGACCAGGACGGCCTGGACCTGAACCGGCTGGTCCGGAACGTCGAACAGGTCGCTTTCGAGAACAACTACAACCTGCGGGCGGGAAACCTGGTCTTCGAGGACCTTTATGCCGTCGCGTGGAGCGATGACGACGGCTATTCCATGGCCAGCGGATTCCTCGGCAAGGACATCCGGGTCGATTCCCGCGACACCATGACCGCCGGAACCATCCAAAGCTATTCGGAACTGGCCTGGCATGGCTGGGAATACCAGCCGGCCTGGCTGATCTACGGCATCGACATCCAGGCAACCGACATGACCCGCGCCATGGCCACGCTGTCGCGCGCGGACGACAATGCCATCGTCGCGCGGATGCTGGCCGGAAACGACCGCTTCGACCTCGGCATGTTCGGCGACGATGCGAACGGGCTTGGCGGCAATGACACGATCCATGGCATGGGCGGCAACGATACACTGCGCGGCGGCCTGGGCAATGACAGGCTGATCGGCGGAAACGACGATGACACGCTGTTTCTGGACGCAGGCGGTGACGTGCTGCTGGGCGGCGGCGGAAACGACTGGGTCCGCGTGTCGGGCAAGGCCGGCGTGGCGCTGCGGCTGGATACCGTCGAACTCCAGAATACCGGCTTGGGCCACGACCAGCTTGTCGGGATCGAGAATGCAGCCGGAGGCAATGGCAACGACCGTCTGACGGGGTCCGCCCTTGCCAACCATCTGGCAGGAGGGGCAGGCAACGATCTGCTGAACGGGTTGGCGGGTGCCGACCAGTTGATCGGCGGGGCAGGCAACGATTCCCTGGTCGGGGCGGACGGCCTTGACACCTTGGCCGGAGGGGACGGCAACGACCGGCTGAACGGCGGCAAGGGCCTGGACCGGCTGTTCGGGGGCGCCGGCGCGGATCACTTCGTCTTCGGCACCCTTGCAGACGGTTCGGCGCAATTCGCGCAGTCCGATGTCATTCTCGACTTCCAGAAAGGCGCCGATGTCATCGATCTTAGCGCCCTTGATGGCTCGGCCATATCAAGGGGCAACAACGCGTTCGGCTTTATCGGGACGCAGCACTTTGGCACCATGCCCCAAGGCGTGATCGCGATCCGCCATGCCGATCGCGCGGGAAGGGCCCAGGACGTGACCTCGATCCTGATCGACAACGATGCGGACCCCCAGGCCGAGATGGTGATCCGCCTGTCCGGGATACATGACCTGACCGCCAGCGACTTCCTGCTGTAGCAAAAAGGGCGCCCCAAGGGCGCCCTTTTTCGTCATTCCGCCACCTCGGCATAGCTTTCCAGGGGCGGGCAGGTGCAGACCAGGTTGCGGTCGCCATAGGCGTTGTCCACCCGGCCAACGGGTGGCCAATACTTGTCCACCCGGAACGCGCCCGGCGGGAAGCAGCCCTGTTCGCGGGAATACGGGCGGTCCCAGTCGGCCACCAGGTCCTCGACCGTGTGGGGGGCATGGCGCAGGGGGCTCTGGTGGGCCTCGATCCGGCCCTCGGCCACCTCGGTGATCTCGTCGCGGATCGCCAGAAGGGCGGTGACGAAGCGGTCGATCTCGGCCTTGGTCTCGGACTCGGTCGGCTCCACCATCAGCGTGCCCGCCACGGGCCAGCTCATCGTCGGGGCATGGAAGCCGTTGTCGATCAGCCGCTTGGCGATGTCGTCCACGGTGACGCCGTGGTCGGCAAAGGGCCGCGTGTCGATGATGCACTCATGCGCGACCCGTCCCCGGTTGCCCATGAACAGGATCGGATAGGCCCCGGCCAGCCGAGACGCGATGTAATTGGCGTTCAGGATCGCCACGCGCGTGGCCTGCGTCAGCCCCGCCCCGCCCATCATCAGGCAATACGCCCAGGAGATCAGCAGGATCGACGCGCTGCCATAGGGCGCCGCGCTGACGGCGCCGCTGTCATCCTCTCGCGGATCGCCGGGCAGGAAGGGCGCCAGATGCGCCTTGACCCCGATCGGCCCCATGCCGGGGCCTCCGCCGCCATGCGGGATGGCGAAGGTCTTGTGCAGGTTCAGGTGGCTGACATCGCCGCCGATCTCGCCCGGCTTCACCAGCCCGACAAGCGCGTTCATGTTCGCCCCGTCAATATAGACCTGGCCGCCGTGCCTGTGGGTGATGTCGCAAACCTCGCGCACGGTGTCCTCGAAGACGCCGTGGGTGGAGGGGTAGGTGATCATCACCGCCGCCAATTTGTCGCCCGCCTTGGCCGCCTTGTCCGCGAAATCCTCCAGGTCGATGTCGCCGTTGGGCGCGGATTTCACCACCACGACCTTCATCCCGCACATCTGAGCGCTTGCCGGGTTGGTGCCATGCGCCGAAACCGGGATCAGGCAGACATCCCGCTCCTCGCCCCGCGACTTGTGGTATGCCGCAATCGTCAGCAGCCCCGCATATTCCCCCTGCGCACCGCTGTTCGGCTGCATGGAAAACGCGTCGTAGCCGGTGATGGCGCACAGCTTGTCAGTTAGGTCGCGAATCGCCTCGGCATAGCCCGCCGCCTGGTCGGCCGGCGCGAAGGGGTGCAGCGCGCCGAACTCGGGCCAGGTGATCGGCATCATCTCGGCCGCCGCGTTCAGCTTCATGGTGCAGGACCCCAGCGGGATCATCGCCCGGTCCAGCGCCAGATCGCGATCCGACAACCGGCGCATGTAGCGCATCATCTCGGATTCCGCGCGGTTCATGTGGAACACCGGATGGGTCAGGTAGTCGCTTTCGCGCAGCAGCGCCTCGGGGATGGCCAGGCCGGTGGCGGCTTCGGCCGCATCGGTGATGCCGAAGGCGTCCAGCAGCCGCGTGATCACACTGGCATCGGTGGTTTCATCGACGCTGATGCCGACTCGGTCACGGCCCACCTTGCGCAGGTTGATGCCACGGTGGCGGGCGGCGGCCATGATGCCCTGCTGGCCCACGCCCACCTTGACGGTGATCGTGTCGAAGAAGGCCTCGGGCGCGACCTCGGCCCCCGCCGCGCGCAGGGCGTCGGCGATGGTGACGGCGTGCAGATGCACCCGCTGCGCGATGGCGCGCAGGCCCACCGGCCCGTGGAAGACGGCATAGAAGGACGCCATCACCGCCAGCAGCGCCTGCGCGGTGCAGACGTTCGAGGTGGCCTTCTCGCGCCGAATATGCTGTTCGCGCGTTTGCAGCGACAGGCGATAGGCCTTGTTGCCCTTGGCATCGATGGACACGCCCACGATCCGCCCCGGCATGGCGCGCTTCAACTCGTCGCGGCAGGACATGAAGGCGGCGTGCGGCCCGCCATAGCCCATCGGCACTCCGAATCGCTGCGCGGACCCCACGGCGATGTCGGCGCCCATCGCGCCCGGTTCCTTCAGCAGGCACAAGGCCAGCAGGTCGGTCGCCACCACGGCCAAGGCGCCCGCCGCGTGCAGGGCTGAAATCTCGGGCGTCAGGTCGCGGATGTGACCATAGGTGCCCGGATACTGGAAGATCGCCCCGAAAACCTCCTCCGCCTTCAGGTCATCGATGGAGGCCTTGACAATGCGGATGCCCAAGGGCGCCGCCCGCGTTTCGATCACGGCGATGGTCTGGGGGTGCAGGTCATGGGCCACGAAGAACGCATCGGCCTTGGACTTCGACTGCCGGCGCGCCATGGCCATGGCCTCGGCCGCCGCCGTCGCCTCGTCAAGCAGGCTGGCATTGGCGACCGGCAGCCCGGTCAGGTCGGCGACCATGGTCTGGAAGTTCAGCAGCGCCTCCAGCCGCCCTTGCGCGATCTCGGGCTGATAAGGGGTATAGGCCGTGTACCAGGCCGGGTTCTCCAGGATGTTGCGCTGGATCGCGGGCGGCGTGACGGTGCCGTGATAGCCCTGGCCGATCAGGCTGGTCATCACGGTGTTCTTCGCCGCGACCTGCCGCATCCGGTCCAGAAGGGCTGCCTCGGACAGCGCGGGCCAGTCCAGCGGCGTGCCCTGCCGGATCGCGCGGGGCACGGTCTGGTCGATCAGCGCATCAAGGCTGTCGGCGCCTACGACCTTCAGCATCGCCTCCATCTCGGCGGGCGAGGGGCCGATGTGGCGGCGGTTCGCGAAATCGTCGGGGTTGTAGTCGGTCGGGGTCCAGCGGGTCATGGTCGCCTTCTTTCCAAGGCGCCTTTGCCTTGGCTCAAATATCCTGCAGGGGGTCCGGGGGACGCAAGGTCCCCCGGCGACATCAGCCGATCAGCGCCTGATAGGCGGCATCGTCCATGAAGCCGTCCAGGCTCGTCCCGTCGGCGGGCTTGATGCGGAAGAACCAGGCAGCCAGCGGATCGTCGTTCACGCCACCCGGCGCATCGGCCAGGGCGCTGTTCACTGCCGTGATCACGCCCGCGACCGGGGCGGCGATGTCCGAGGCGGCCTTGACGGATTCGATCACCACGACCTCGTCGCCCGCCGAGACCTCGCGGCCTTCCTCGGGCAGTTCGATGAAGACCACGTCGCCCAGTTGCTCGCTGGCATGGGCGGTGATGCCGACGACGATCTCGTCACCCTCGGCGCGCAGCCATTCATGGTCTTCGGTATATTTCAGCATGGGGTCAGGCTCCTCAGCGTTTGTAGGACGGGGTGATGAAGGGCAGGGGGGTGATGGCCACGGGGATGCGCTTGCCGCGCAACTCGGCATGGACCGTGGCGCCGTCCGGCAGGCCGGTGGGCAGGCAGGCCATGGCGACGGGACCGTTCACCGACGGACCGAAGCCGCCGGACGAGACATGGCCAACAGGTTCGCCACCCTCGGCATCGGCAAAGATCGCCACACCCTCGCGGATCGGCGCGCGGCCCTCGGGGCGCAATCCGCGCCGCACGGATGCCGGACCCTCGGCCAGTTCCGCCAGGATCGCGTCGGCGCCCGGAAAGCCGCCCGCCCGCGCGCCGCCGCTGCGGCGAACCTTGGGGATCGACCAGCCAAGCGCGGCCTGCGCCGGCGTCACCGTTGCGTCCATGTCATGCCCGTAAAGCGGCATCCCGGCCTCCAGCCGCAGGCTGTCACGAGCGCCAAGGCCGATGGGCGCGACCTCGGGCTGGTCCAGCAACGCCTGGGCGAACCGGCGCAGGTCCGCCGCGGGAACCGAGATTTCGAACCCGTCCTCGCCCGTATAGCCGGACCGTGACATCCACAGCTCGACCCCGTCCCAGACATGGATCTGGCTGTCCATGAACCGCATGTCGGCCGTGGCGGGCACCAGCCGGGCCAGAACCCCGGCCGCCTGGGGTCCTTGCAGCGCCAGCAGCCCGCGATCGGTGACGGGCGTCACCGTCACGCCTTCCAGCGTCTGCAGATGCGCGATGTCCTTATCGGCGCAGGCCGCATTGACCACCAGCAGGAAATGATCCCCCCGGTTGGCGAACATCAGGTCGTCCCCGATGCCGCCCTGGTCGTTGGTGAACAGGCCATAGCGCTGCCGCCCCTGCGGCAGGCCCAGCACATCCGCCGGGATCAGGCTTTCCAGCGCCAGCGCGGCCTGCGCCATGTCCCCGCCTTGGGGCGTGACCAGAACCTGGCCCATGTGGCTGACGTCGAACAGCCCGGCACGCGCGCGGGTGTGCAGGTGCTCGGCCATGACGCCGGTGGGATACTGGACCGGCATAGCCCATCCGGCAAAGGGCACCATGCGGGCGCCAAGCGCGACATGCAGGTCGTAAAGTCCGGTCCGGCGCGAATCGTCGGTCATCTGACCTCCTTCAAGACAGCCGGACAGCCGGCATCGGGTGGCGGGCGGATGCCCGATACGATGCCCCCTCTGTCCTTGCCCGCCCGGACCTGCCGGGTTGGGCGCCTGAGATCGTTATCCCTTCGGCGGGCGCGAACGCCACTCTCCAGAGTTCTTGACGGAAAGCGGTCCTTCTGCCTGAGAGTTCGCCGGGGCGGCTGCTCCTTCGGCACCGGCGCAAGGCCGGCTTCTCCCGAATTCCGATGGCTGACAGCTAGCCGGGCGGCCGGGCCAAGGCAAGCCTTTTGTCGTAGTCGCCGCGTGTGCGATCAACCCTGCCGCGATTGACAGCGGCCCTCCCTCGCCGCAGGGTCGCGCCGCATCGGACGGAGGGTGGCGTGGCGCGCAAGTTCTTTCAGATCGGCTACAACAAGTGCGGCACGACCTTCATCGCCAGGCTGTTCGGCATGAACGGCTATCCCGCCGTCCACTGGGCCGAGGGCGCCCTGGCCGAGGACATCGCCTGGTCAAAGCTGGCAGGCGTCAGGCCCCTGCAACCCTGGGCCGACACCACGGTCGCCTTCACAGACATGGAATCGGTGCGCTACCTGAACATGCCGGTGGTCGAGGCGTTCAAGGAATACCGCTTCCTTGACGAAAGCTATCCCGGCTCGGTCTTCCTGCTGAACACCCGAAATGTCGAGGACTGGGTGATCAGCCGCTATATGCACCGGGGCGGCGGCTATGCCCGTGCCTATGCCCGGATCCGCGGGGTGGGGGTCGGCGATCTGGCCGACCTGTGGGCGGCCGAATGGGACGCGCACCTGGCCGCCTGCCGCACCTATTTCGCGGGCCGGCCCGAGTTCGTCGAGATCGACATCGACCGCGCCGCCCCCGGCGATTACCGCGATGCCCTGGCGCCCTGGTTCGACCTGCCCCAGTGTCCGCCCCGGCCCGGCGCAGGGGCGAAGGTGCGGCGCGAGGGTTATCTTGCCGGCCTGTCGCAGATGCTGACCGAGGCCCCCGCCGATGTGGCGCAGGCCGACCGGGACCGCGTCAGCGCGACGATCGTCCGGACCGCCCTGCCAGCCGCGTCGGCGGCGGGGGATCATCGCGCCGTCTCGAACCATTTTGCCGTGGTCGATCTGGACAAGGGCGAGGTCCGGGACCGCAACGGCGATCCGCTGCCCCTGCGTCCGGGTCCGGACGGGTTCTTCCATGCCAAGCCCGGACTGCCCCGCCTGCTGCGCATCGCCACCACCGCCAACGACATCGCGCAGGCGGCCGATGGCGGCGTTTATGCCATCGACATGCAGCCCGGCCTGACGGGCGGGGGCACGGGGCCGGTCCTGGCCCCGTGCCGCCGGGCGGGGGCGGCCAACGTGTTCCTGTGGCCGATGCCCTGGCTGCATCGCCTGGGCAACGACGGCTATCTGGGCCGTCCGGGCCGGATCGATTCGCCCTTTGCCGAGAAGCTTGACCGGGCGGTCTGGCGGGGCGACCTGTCGGGCCATGTGGCCGGGCAGGACGGCCAGCCGCGCAGGCCGGTCCACGATGTCGTGTCGGACATCCTGGCAGGCGGGCCCCAGGCCGACCTTTATGCCGCCACCCGTGTCGCGCTGACCCTGCGCCATCTGGGATCGCCGGACATCGACGCGGGCCTGACCCCCGATGCGCGGGGAACAAGGGCGCTGGACCGCGCCGGGCTGTCGCACCTGATCGCGGCGCGGAAGGGCGACGACTTCCTGTTGTCGCATCGCTACCTGATCTGCCTGGGCGCGACCTCGGGGGCCGAGGATTTCCTGCCGCTGGCCAACAGCCACGCGGTCGTGCTTCTGGAGGAGGACGGCTGGGAGACATTCGCAAGGGGGCTTTTCCAGCCCTGGCAGCACTACATCCCCCTGGAACCCGGCGCGGGCGACCTGCCCGACCGGCTTGCCTGGGCGCGCGCCAATCCCGATGAATGCCAGCGGATCTCAGCCCGCGCCCGTGCGTTGTGCGCCGTGCTGGCGGACCCCGAAGCACGCCGCCAGCAGCTTGCGGGCATCCTGCGGGCCTATCGCCTGCACGGTTCTGGAACCCCGGCCGCTGATGCGGGTTTGTCGCGCAAAGGAGCCGCGCATGAAATCCCATGACGAGATCTGGAGCGAGTGGCAGGACCTGGTCAACATGACCCCTGCCGAGTTGCGCAAGTGGCTGGACACGGACGAAAGCCAGGCGGTCGGCGACACCCATGGCGACGGCGAAAGCACTGGCCACAAGTCCGGCCGCCGCATCATCGAGATCAAGGGCAGGAAGAAGGCCGACCTTGACGACGACGACTGGGCGCACATGGCCAAGGTCGTGGGCTATATCAAGCGCCACATGGCCCAGGGCGGCCCGCGCGAGGACAAGGAAAACAGCGACTGGCGCTTTTCCCTGATGAACTGGGGCCACGACCCGCTGAAGCAGGAACGCTAGATCGTCACGTTCAGGGCCCCGCCGTCCAGCAGGATGTTCTGGCCCACGATGAAGCGCGCCTGCTGGCTGCACAGGAAGGCGCAGGTCGCGCCGAAATCCTCGGGCGTGCCGTAGGTGCCGGTGGGAATGCCCGCCTGACGCTGGCGCCGCGCCTCGTCCATGCTGATGCCCTGCTTGTCGGACACGCCCTTGTCCAGGCTGTCGGCGCGGTCGGTCGCGTGGATGCCGGGCAGGATGTTGTTCACGCAGACGCCGCTGCCCGCCACCTGCCGCGACATGCCCGCGACGAATCCGGTCAGCCCGGTCCGCGCCGTGTTCGATAGACCAAGAACCGCGATGGGCGATCGGACGGATTGCGAGGTGATGTTGACCACCCGGCCCCAGCCCCGCTCCATCATGGGGGGGACAAGCGCCTGCATCAGCGCAATGGCCGACAGCATGTTGGCGTCGATGGCGCGGATGAAGTCGTCGCGGTTCCAGTCGCGCCAGTCGCCCGGCGGCGGGCCGCCCGCGTTCGTGACCAGGATATCGGCCTGTCCCACCGCCGCCAGCACGGCGGCGCGGCCTTCCTCTGTGGTGATGTCGGCAGCGACAGGGGTGACGTTGACGCCGTGCTTCGCCGCGATCTCCCGGGCGGTGCGGGTGATGTCGGCCTCGGTCCGGCTGTTGATGACCAGATCCACGCCCGCCTCGGCCAGGGCCTCGGCGCAGCCGCGTCCCAAGCCCTTCGAGGCCGCGCAAACCAGCCCCCGCTTTCCCCTGATGCCCAGATCCATTGCCATCCTCCTTGGTTGTCCGCAGGATGCCCGCGACGGGGGGAATGTCAAACCGAAGAGGCCATCCGATGTCGAAACGCACCGCCGATCCGCTGGAATGGGGACAAGGCCCAAGCAGCTTCGAAATCTTCCTGGAGCCGACCTGCCCCTTCTCAGTCAAGGCCTTCCGCAAGCTGGACGCCTTTCTGGACGCGGCAGGGCGGGACCGCGTGACCGTCAAGCTGCGGATGCAGTCGCAGCCCTGGCACCTGTTTTCCCCCGTCGTGACGCGCTGCGTGCTGGCGGCCTCCATGACCGAAGGCGGCCGCGACAAGGCCCGCCGCGTCCTGGACGCCATTGCCGACCACCGCGACGATTTCGAGTTCGAGGAACATCGCAAGGGTCCGAACATGGACGCCACGCCCCGCCAGATCATCGCCCGGCTGGAGGATCGCAGCGGCGTGGCCCTGGCCGACGCTTTCGCCTTCCCCGAGCTTGAGGCCGTCATCAAGTGGCACGCGAAATACGCCCGCCAGAACGGCATCCATGTCTCGCCCACCTTCATGGTGAACGGGCTGGCAACAGGGCTTGGCAGCGGCGACCCGGTCGGGGACTGGGCGGCGGCGCTGGGCTGACGGCCGATGGTCAAGCTGGTCCTGATGCACAAGGCGGATTCGATCTATGACGATCAGCCAGATCAGGTTTACGACTTTCCGCGCCAATATCTAAAGGCGATGAACGAGGCCGTCGGCGATTGGATCGTCTATTATGAACCCGTGAAGGCCGGTCAGCGCGGCTATTTTGCGCTGGCCTTGATCGACCGCATTGATCCCAATCCCGTCGTGCCAGGGCGATACCTTGCCCGCATCCGCCTGGCAGCTTTCTGGAGATGGACCGCCATGTGCCGCGGTTGATCGAAGGTCGGCCGATGGAGGCGGCGCTGACCGCCCCTGACGGATCGCCGTTATCGGGTGGCCTTGCCCAATCAGCCGTGCGCCGCATCACGGAAGGCGACTTCGCGCGGATCGTGAACCTTGGCCTGCCGCAACGGCTTGAGGACATCGAGGCCACCCGCTACGATCCGCGACCCTTCGACATGGCCGAAGGCGCCCAGACCTTCGAGCGCCCGGTCGTCGAACGGTTGCTGCGCAGGTCCTACAGGGACGTGGCTTTCCGCCGCAAGGTTCGCGACGCCTATGATTATCGCTGCGCCATTTCAGGGCTGCGGCTGCGCAACGGCGGCGGTCGTCCCGAGGTCCAGGCGGCCCATATCCGTCCGGTCGAGCACCAGGGCAGCGATTCCGTGCGAAACGGCCTGGCCCTGTCGGGGACGCTGCACTGGATGTTCGATCGCGGGCTGATCTCGGTCGCCGACGACCATTCCATCCTTGTCTCGCGCAACAAGGTGCCGGCCGATGTCGTGGATCGGCTGCTGTCGCCTGGAGGCAGGCTGATCCCGCCCCGCGACCCGAGGGACGCGCCCCATCCCGAAAACCTGCGCTGGCATCGCGAGAATGTCTTCGGCCAGATCGCGACCGGCGACCTGGCTTGGTGATCAGGCCGAGAGCGCCAATCCCTGAGCAGCCTCGCGGATGGCGCGGATGTTGCCGCCATAGACCTGCGGCTGATCGACCGAGCCGCCCTTGAACACGGCCGAGCCCGCCACCAGCACGTCCGCCCCCGCCTTGGCGACCAGGGGCGCGGTGGTCGGATCGACGCCGCCGTCCACCTGGATGTGAATGGGCCTGTCGCCGATCATGCCGCGCAGCCGGGCGATCTTGTCCACCTGCGAATGGATGAACTTCTGCCCGCCGAAGCCCGGGTTCACCGTCATCACCAGCACCATGTCGCACAGGTCCAGCAGGTATTCCACCGCCTCGACCGGGGTGCCGGGGTTCAGCGCGATCCCGGCCTTTTTCCCCGTCGCGCGGATCGCCTGCAGGGTGCGATGCGGGTGCGGCCCCGCCTCGACATGGGCGGTGATGATGTCGGCGCCCGCCTCGGCATAGGCCTCGATATAGGCGTCCACCGGCGCGATCATCAGGTGGACGTCCATGACCGTGTTCACATGGGGGCGGAAGGCCTTCACGGCGGGCGGGCCGAAGGTCAGGTTGGGCACGAAATGCCCGTCCATCACATCCACATGCACCCAGTCGGCGCCCTGCGCTTCGATCGCCCGGATTTCGCGTCCGAAATCGGCGAAATCGGCGGACAGGATCGAAGGGGCGATCTTGATCGAGCGGTCGAAGGCCATCAAACGGTTCCTTTCGCAATCATTCGGCAGCGGCTTGGCGGTTTGCGCCTTGCGCGTCAAGCCTGTCGCCATTCATTCTATCCACGTCCAGGCCGCCCCGAAAGACGCGGCTGGCGCGGATGTCGGGCTCGGTGATCAGGGACAGGCGGCCGACGTCGATTGGACCCTTCGCCTCGTTGAACAGCCGGTTCGCCTGCCGCAGGCGAGCCCGGTCCAGCGCATTCCTGACCGACCGGGCATTGGCGAAATGCGGCTGCCGTCGCCGTGCGGCGATGTATTCGGCCATCGCCGCGCGGGCAGCGTCGTCCAGGCGATAGTTTTGCGCATCCAGCATCCTTTCCGAAATATGCAGCAGTTCGGGATCGGTGTAATCCGGAAACTCGATGTGATGGGCAATGCGCGACCGGAAGCCGGGGTTCGAGGCGAAGAAGCGGTCCATCCGGTCGCCATAGCCCGCCAGGATCACCACAAGGTCGTCGCGGTTGTTTTCCATGACCTGAAGCAGGATCTCGATGGCCTCCTGGCCATAGTCGCGTTCGTTTTCGGGCCGGTACAGATAATAGGCCTCGTCGATGAACAGCACGCCGCCCATGGCCTTCTTCAGCACCTCCTTGGTCTTGGGGGCGGTGTGGCCGATATACTGGCCGACCAGGTCGTCGCGCGTCACCGTGACCAGGTGGCCCTTGCGCACATAGCCCAGGCGGTGCAGCAGATCGGCCATCTTCAGTGCCACCGTTGTCTTGCCGGTGCCGGGATTGCCGGTGAAGGACATGTGCAGCGTGGGCGTTTCCGTCGCCAGGCCCATCTCGCGCCGGGCCTTGTCCACCAGCAGCAGGGCGGCGGTCTCGCGGATGCGGGACTTGACGGGTTCCAGCCCGATCAGGGTGTCGTCCAGTTCGCGCAGAACGTCCCGAACGCCGCTTTCCTCGAACGCAGCGGCCAGATCGATATGGGTGGGGCAGGGGTTGTCCATGGAAGCACCTTGCTGGATCTAGGCGGCGTCTTTCACTTTGGCCTAAATATCCTCGGGGGGTCCGGGGGGCGAAGCGCCCCCGGCGTTGGTCAGTAGCGCGCCCCTTCGGGTTCGCGCACCGCATAGCTTTCGATGGTATACCTGACGCTGCGCCCCTCGGCTTCCTGCCGGACCAGGCGGAAGCCGGGTTCCGTCGCGGGGCGGTTCACGATGAAGCTCATGCGGATGGATTCCCATCCGGGCGAGGCGTCGAAGGCGATGACGCGGATGTATTTGCCGCCATGCTCCTTGCGGCATTCGTTGACCTCGAAGACCACGGCGGCGGCATCCGGGTTGTCGAACATCGGATGCCCCCACATTTCCCAATAGGTGTTCCGGGGATGCGGGTCATCGGTGTACTCGACGGATACGGCCCAGCCGTTGTCGATGGCGTATTGGGCCTGCACGCGGATGTCGTCGTCCGACAGGTCGGGCAGGAAGCTGAACTGTCCTTGGCGCAGTTTCATGGGTATGCTCCTTATGGCGGGGGAAGGTGCGTGTTCACACGCACCGCTGCGGGTCACATCGACACTTCGGGCGTCGGCGCGAAATCGGGCGCATCGGTCGAGGCATAGTTGAAGGACACGTCCTTCCAGACATCCAGCGCCTGCTGCAGCGGCGTGCAGGTGCGGGCCGCATCGCGCAGGATGTCCTCGCCTTCGTTCCAGATGTCGCGGCCGGCGTTGCGGGCGAAGACCATCGCCTCCAGCGCCACGCGGTTGGCGGTGGCGCCCGCCTGGATGCCGTGGGGATGGCCGATGGTGCCGCCGCCGAATTGCAGCACCACGTCCTCGCCCAGATAGGTCAGAAGCTGGTGCATCTGGCCCGCATGGATGCCGCCTGACGCCACCGGCATCATCTTGTTCAAGCTGGCCCAGTCCTGGTCGAAGAAGATGCCGTTCTCCAGCGCCATGGGATTCCGCTCCTCGCGGAAGATGTCGTAATAGCCCTTGGTGGTGGCCGGATCGCCCTCCAGCTTGCCGACGACGGTGCCCGCGTGCAGGTGGTCCACCCCCGCAAGCCGCATCCATTTCGCGATCACGCGGAAGCTGACGCCGTGGCTGCGCTGGCGGGTATAGGTCGAATGGCCCGCGCGGTGCAGGTGCAGGATCATGTCATTGTCCCGCGCCCATCTGGCCATCGACTGGATCGCGGTATAGCCGATCACCAGGTCGATCATCACGATCACGCTGCCCAGCGATTTCGCGAACTCCGCGCGGGCATACATCTCCTCCATCGTCCCGGCGGTGACGTTCAGATACGTCCCCTTCACCTCGCCCGTAGCCGCCGAGGCGCGGTTCACCGCCTCCATGCAGTACAGGAACCGATCGCGCCAATGCATGAAGGGCTGGCTGTTGATGTTCTCGTCGTCCTTGGTGAAGTCCAGGCCCCCCTTCAGCGCCTCATAGACCACGCGCCCATAGTTGCGGCCCGACAGGCCCAGCTTGGGCTTCACGGTCGCGCCCAGCAGCGGGCGGCCATAGACGTTCAGCCGCTCGCGTTCGACCACGATGCCGGTCGCCGGTCCCTGGAAGGTCTTCACATAGGCCACGGGCAGGCGCATGTCCTCCAGCCGCAGGGCCTTCAGGGGCTTGAAGCCGAAGACGTTGCCGATGATCGACGCCGTCAGGTTGGCGATGGAACCCGGCTCGAACAGGTCCAGGTCATAGGCGATATAGGCGAAGTATTCGCCCGAGGAGTTGGGGACCGGATCGACGCGATAGGCCTTGGCGCGGTACTTGTCGCAAGCCGTCAGGCGGTCGGTCCAGACTACCGTCCAGGTCGCGGTGGAACTTTCGCCCGCCACTGCCGCAGCAGCCTCGACCGCATCCACCCCGTCCTGCGGCGTGATCCGGAACAGCGCGATCACGTCGGTGTCCTTGGGGGTGTAGTCCGGTTCCCAGTAACCCATCTGCGCGTATTTCAGCACGCCCGCGGCATACCGCTTCTTGGCATCCATCTTGGGGTTCGACATCTCGTTCATGGTCTTTCCTCCTCTCAGGCGGCTTTCGCGCCGGTGATGGCCGGGTCCAGAGCCCCCGACGCATAGCGTTTGGCCATCTCGTCCATCGCGATGACCTTGATCCTGTGGGCCTGCCCCGCCGTGCCGAAGCGTTCGAACCTGTCGCGGCAGAGCGCGGTCAGCTCGGCCATCGCGGGGATCATGAACTTGCGGGGGTCGAATTCGTCCGGGCGGTCGCGTGCGACCTTGCGGAAATGCCCAGTCATCGCCATGCGGCAGTCGGTGTCGATATTGACCTTGCGCACGCCCATGCGGATGCCGCGTTCGATTTCCTCGACCGGAACGCCCCAGGTCTGCGGCATCTGCCCGCCGGAGGCGTTGATGAGATCCTGCAAGTGCTGCGGGACCGAGGACGATCCGTGCATGACCAGATGCGTGCCGGGCAGGCGGTCGTGGATCGCCTGGATGACGTGCATGGCCAGGATCTCGCCATCCGGCTTGCGGGTGAACTTGTAGGCGCCGTGCGAGGTGCCGCAAGCGATGGCAAGCGCGTCGCAGCGGGTGCGCAGCACGAAATCGACGGCCTGGTCGGGGTCGGTCAGAAGCTGGCTGTGATCCAGCTTGCCTTCGGCGCCCGAGCCATCCTCGGCCGCAGCCTCGCCGGTTTCCAGGCTGCCAAGGACGCCAAGCTCGCCTTCGACCGATGCGCCGACCGCGTGGGCGGCTTCCGCGACCTTGGCCGTCACCGCGACGTTGTAGTCGTAATCTGCCGGAGTCTTCATGTCCTCAAGCAGTGATCCGTCCATCATCACGGAAGTAAAACCGTGGCGGATCGCGGACATGCAGGTCGCCAGGTTGTTGCCGTGGTCCTGGTGCAGGCAGATCGGGACGGCGGGGTTCATCTCGGCGAGGGCCTCGACCATGCGCTTCAGCATGATGTCGCCCGCATAGGACCGCGCCCCGCGCGATGCTTGCAGGATCACCGGGGCATCGACCGCGGCCGCCGCCTTCAGGATCGCCAGGCCCTGTTCCATGTTGTTGATGTTGAAGGCGGGCACGCCGTAGCCATGCTCGGCGGCGTGGTCCAGAAGCTGTCTCAGCGTGATCAGCGCCATTCGTCCTCTCCCTTGACAAGGTGCTTGGCCAAGGCGGCGACCGCCTCGGGCGTGATGCCGAAATGGGCGTAAAGCGCGGGGGCGGGGGCGGATGCGCCAAAGCCCGTCATGCCGACAAAGCCGTCCTCGGGGCGCAGGAACAGATCCCAGCCTTGGCGGATGGCGGCCTCGATCCCGATGCGGGGGGCGTCGCACAACACGCCCTGGCGATAAGCGCGGTCCTGGGCCGCGAACAATTCGAAGCAGGGGGCCGAGACGATGGCGGCATTGATCCGGTCGGCCCGCAGCAGGTCGGCGGCGGCAAGGGCGATCTCGACCTCGGACCCGGTGGCGATCAGGGTCACGTCACGGGGCAGGGGCGTGGCACGCAGGACATAGGCGCCCCGGCGACTGCGGTTGGCATCCTCATCCTCGGTGCGCACCGTGGGCAGGTTCTGCCGCGACAGCGCGAGGACCGAAGGCCCTTGGCTGGTCAGCGCGATTTCCCAGGCCTCGGCGGTTTCCACCGCATCGGCGGGGCGGAAGACCTGGAGGTTCGGGATGGCGCGGAGTGAGGCCAGATGCTCGACCGGCTGGTGGGTCGGGCCGTCCTCTCCCAACCCGATGCTGTCATGGGTCATGACATGGACGACCGGCACCCCCATCAGCGCGCCCAGCCGGATCGCGGGGCGGGAATAGTCGGCAAAGGCCAGGAATGTCCCGCCATAGGGGATGAACCCGCCATGCAGCGCGATGCCGTTCATCACCGCGGCCATCGCATGTTCGCGGATGCCATAGTGGACATAGCGGCCCGTGTAGTCGCCGGGGCGGATGGACTGCATCCCCTTGCTGCGGGTCAGGTTCGATCCGGTCAGGTCAGCGCTTCCGCCAATGGTCTGGGGCAGGGCGACGTTGATGACCTCTAAGGCCATCTCGCTCGCCTTGCGGGTTGCGACCTTCGGGCGATCCTGGACAAGCCTTTGGCAATATTCAGCAATCGTGTTCCGCAAGGTCTGCGCGTCGGGTGCGCCCTGGGCGGCAAGAAAGGCGGCAAGGTCGGGGGAGGCGTCCAACCGTGCCGCCCAAGTTGCCCGAGCCTGCGCCCCGCGCGCCGCGATGGCGGCCCAGGCGGCGGTGACATCCTCGGGCAGGGTGAAGGGCTCATGCGGCCAGTCCAGCATCTTGCGGGCGGCGGCGATCTCCTCGGCCCCCAGCGGCGCCCCGTGGACATCGTGCCCGCCCTGCTTGTTCGGCGCGCCGAAGCCGATGATGGTCTTGCAGGCGATCATGGAGGGGCGGTCGTCGGCCCGCGCGGCTTCGATGGCCGCCGCCACCGCGTCCCGGTCGTGGCCGTCCACCGCCTGCACATGCCAGCCCGCAGCGGCAAAGCGCGCCCGCTGGTCGGTGCTGGTGGACAGGTCCGTGCCGCCGTCGATGGTGATGCCGTTGTCGTCCCACAGCACGACCAGCCGGCCAAGGCGCAGGTGGCCCGCAAGGTCGATCGCCTCGTGGCTGATCCCCTCCATCAGGCAGCCGTCGCCCGCGATCACATAGGTCCAGTGGTCCGTCAGATCGGGCCAGCGGGCATGGGCCATGCGTTCCGCCAAGGCCATGCCAACCGCTGTGGCGATGCCCTGACCCAGGGGGCCGGTCGTCATCTCGATCCCCTCGGCATGGCCGTATTCGGGATGACCCGCCGTGCGCGACCCCATCTGCCGGAAGGCGCGGATCTGGTCGAGCCCCATGTCGTCATAGCCCAGCAGGTGATGGATCGCATAGACCAGCATCGAGCCATGCCCCGCCGACATCACGAAGCGGTCGCGGTCCGGCCAGCGATGATCGCCCGGGTCCACCCGCATGAAGCGGTTGAACAGCACCGTCGCCACGTCGGCCATGCCCATCGGCGCGCCGGGATGGCCGGATTTCGCTGCTTCCACGGCATCCATCGCAAGCGCGCGGATGGCATTGGCCATCTTCGTCTCAAGGCCTTCGTCGATGCGGGTCATCTGGTTCATGGCGTGTCCCCCTCAGGCGCGCTTGGCGTCGTCGATCAGGCGCAGGATCATCGGCGTCAGGATCAGCTGCATGGCGAGGTCGGTCTTCGGCCCCGGGATGACGATGGAATTGGCCCGCGTCATCCACGACCCGTCGATCATCTGGGCCAGATAGGGAAAGTCGATGCCGCGCGGGTTGCGGAAGCGGATCACCACCAGGCTTTCGTCGGCGGTGGGAATCCAGCGCGCGATGAAGGGGTTCGAGGTATCGACCACCGGCACCCGCTGGAAGTTGATGTCGGTCTGGGTGAACTGCGGGCAGATGCAATGCACATAGGCGTGCATCCGGCGCAGGATGGTGTCGGTCACGGCCTCGGTCGAATAGCCCCGGCTGGCCTTGTCGCGGTGGATCTTCTGGATCCACTCCAGGTTGATGACCGGCACCACGCCGATCTTCAGGTCGGCCAGCTTCGCCAGGTTGACCCTGTCGTTGACGACCGCGCCGTGCAGCCCTTCGTAGAACAGCAGGTCGGACCCTTCCTCGAACGGCGCCCAGGGGGTGAAGGTGCCCGGCGCGGACCCCCAGCGTTCAGCTTCGCGGTCGTCGTGGACATAGTGGCGCGTCTCGCCCCGGCCGGTCTCGCCATAGACGCGGAAGATGTCCTCGAGCTTCTCCAGCTCGTTGGCGTCGAAGCTGAAATGGCTGAAGGTCTGGTCGTCCGCCGCCTGCCTGCGGGCCAGTTCGTCCTTCATGGCCTGGCGGTCGAAGCGGTGGAAGGCGTCGCCCTCGATGCTGACGGCGCGGATGCCCTCGCGGCGGAAGATCTGGTCGAAGGTCGTCTTGACGGTCGTGGTGCCCGCGCCGGAACTGCCGGTGACCGAAATGATGGGGTGCTTCTTGCTCATGGTTCCCTCAGGCCCGGAACAGGCCGCGATGGCCGAACAGTGCCGAAACCTCGGCATCGGGCAGGTCGTGATAGGCGGCGACCCGGTCCACCTTCTCGGCGGACCCGAAGACCATGGGCGTGCGCCCGTGCAGGTCGGTGATGGCCCCATCCAGGATCGGCAGCGCGCCGTCGCTCGCCCGGCCGCCCGCCTGCTCGATGACGAAGGCGATGGGCGCGCATTCGTACAGCATCCGCAGCCGGCCCTTTTCGTATCCTTTGCGGGCGTCGGACGGATACAGGAAGATCCCGCCCCGCATCAGGATGCGATGTGCCTCGGCCACCAGACTTGCGATCCAGCGCATGTTGAAGTTGCGCTCTCGCGGGCCGTCGATCCCGGCTAGGCAGTCGTCGATATAGGCGCGGATCGGGCGCGGCCAGTAACGGTAGTTGGACGCGTTGATCGCGAATTCGAAGAAGCAATCCGGCATCACCACGCGCGGGTTCGTCAGGTCGAAGCTGTCCGTGTCGGGGTTCAGCGTGTAGATCTGCGTGCCATCGCCGAAGCTGACCACCAGGCAGCAGCGCGGGCCATAGATGATGTAGCCGCCGACGATCAGGTCGCGAGCCGGGCGAAGGAAACTGGCCTCGGCCTGATCCTCGGCCGGGTAGACCGCGAAGATCGTGCCGATCGACACATTGGTGTCGATGTTGGACGATCCGTCCAGCGGGTCGATGGCCAGGGCAAGGGTTCCGTCCGGCTGCATCGGCAGCGGGGCTGCCTGCTCCTCGCTGGCGAACCACCGCAGGCCGGTGTCGCGCAGCGCATCGCGGAACAGGGCGTCGGCCTGGATGTCCAGGCGCTTCTGCCCGTCCCCGTCGTTGTTGATCCCGACCTCGGACGACAGGCTGTCGTCGCCGCGCCGGATGACGCCCGCCAGCGTCGCCCCGCCGCGCGCCAGCGCCAGCATCAGCGCGCGGAACCGGGGCGGAACATGCGTCGTGTCGATGGTGGGTGTGGTCATCGGCCCCTCCCGTGGCGTCTGGCAAGCCCAGATTGACAGGGGAGGTTTTTCGAGGAAATTTAATAATTCCGAACACGGATTAGATTTGGCTGAAGATGAGGGTGGAAGGCCTTACCCTGCGCCAGTTGCGCTGCCTGCGTGCGGTAGCGGACAGCGGCAGCCTGACCGGCGCGGCAGGCCTGCTGGGCCTGACCACGCCCGCCATCCACAGCCAGCTTCGGGGCCTGGAGGATCTGGCGGGCTGCCCCCTGGTCGCCCGGGCGGAACACGGCGCCTTTCGTCCCACGCCCGAGGGTCGGGCCCTGCTTCTGGCCGAGGAACAGATCGCCACCGCCCTGGCCCGCGCGAGCCGCGACATCGGCGCCCTGCGGCGGGGCCATGTCGGCACTGTCGTGCTGGGCGTGGTCTCGACCGGCAAGTATTTCGCCCCCGGCCTGGTCGCGCGGCTGTTGCGACTTTTGCCCGAGATCGAGGTGACGCTGCGCATCGGCAATCGCGATGCGATCCTTGCGGCCCTTGCCGGCGACGACCTGGATCTGGTGATCATGGGCCGCCCGCCCCGCGAGCCGGCGGTGATCGCCGATCCCGTCGGCCCGCATCCCCACATCATCATCGCGGCGCCTGACCACCCCCTGGCCGATGCGGACCCGGTGATGCCGGGCGACCTGCTGGCCCAGACCTTCCTGTCGCGCGAGGAAGGATCGGGCACCCGCATCCTGATGACCCGCTTTCTGGACCGCATCGGCGAGGGCGCGACCTGGCGCGCGGTCGAGATGGGCACGAACGAGACGATCAAGCAGGCGGTGATCGCGGGCCTGGGCGTCGCGCTGATTTCCCAGCATACCGTGACGGAGGAGCTGCGCAGCGGCCGCCTGATCGCGCTGCGGGGGATCGGGTTGCCAATCCAGCGCAGCTGGTACCTGCTGCGCCGCACCGACCGGCAGATGAGCGCGGCCACGGCTCGCGTCCGCGACGAGACCCTGGCCATGCGCGGCAGCTTCCTGCCGCAGCTCTAGCCGGGGTCGCGGATCGCCTCGATCTGGCTGGCAAGGGCCGATCCGCCGCCCGCGAAGATCAGTTCGATCCCCTGGGAGCCGATCTGCGCCTCGGTCACGGTCACATAGGCGCCGATCGCATTCTCCGAGATCACCTCGCCTGCGCGGCTGCTTTCGACCACGAAGGAATAGCGGCCATCGGCCAGCTTCTGGCCCGAGGCATCGCGCCCGTACCAGTCGATCTGACCCTCGCCTGTGCCGATGTCCTCGCGGCTCACCTCGGCCCCCGTTTCGTTCAGGACGACCAGCGTCACGCTGTCGGCACGGCTGTCATGGGTGATGTCCAGCGTCACCGCCTTGTCCCCGAACCAGACGGGTTCGGTGGTGCGGACCTCCTTGCCGATCCAGGTGGCGACCTGGCCCAGGCTGCCCCCCGTCTGGGCGATCATGTATTCCAGCAGAGCGTTTGTCTGCGTCTGCTGTTCCACGCCCGAAAAGGTGGCAAGCTGGACCGCGAAATCGGTTCCCTCCATCGGGTTGAGCGGGTCCTGGTTCTGCAGTTGCGTGGTCAGCATCCTCAGAAACGTGTTGTAGTTCGCCGACGCTGCCGGCGCCGTGCCCGCCGACGCCGTCGTGGGGGCCGCGCTGGTGCTGGCGGTGGCGGCGGCGGCGGTGGAACCGAGTGCGGAGATCATCTGTCCTTCCTTTCAAATCCTGATGTCCAGCCGCGCGGGAACGGCGATCGGCGACCATGCCACCGGGACGACCCGCATCTGCGCGCTTCCGTCCGAAACGGCATGATCCATCCGCGAGGGCGAGGGGCGTCCGTCATGCGACCCGGACGGGGTGTCGCCTCCGAACTCGAAGGATGCCTCGGGCATCCCGGCATCACCGAAGCATTCCTGCAAAAAGGCCGAGTTGCGCCGCAACTGTTCCAGGACGTCCGGCCGCTCGACCCAGATCATCACATGCGGGCTTTGCTCGGGGCCGGTCACGACCATGCGGAGCCTTCCCAGTTCCTCGGGTGCCAGGGCGATCTCGACGACGCTGTCGCGGGTCGTCACCACGGCCTCGGCGATCTGATGGGCGACCGGAGGCGGAACGGCGGCCTTGACCGGCCGCATGGTGCCGGGCGAAGCGGCCTCGACCTGCGGGAGGGATGGCGCCTGGGCCGCCACGGCCTCGGCCAGCAGCGGTTCCGCGTCGAGTGTCGGCGGCTCTACCGCGACAAGGTCGGCAGGGGCGGGCTCGGCCTGCGGGATGTCCAGCCGCACCCCCTCCGGCATCACAGGCAGGCCGTCTGGCGACGCGGTCCTGGGCGCCATGAGATCCGTCGAGGGCACGGTCACCTGGGTCTCCTCCGCCGCCTGCGGTATCGCGTCCCGCAGGCTGCCGGTGATTCCCGACAGATCCTCGATCAGCAGTTGCAGGGGATCGTGGACCGGAACCTCGGCCGCAGGCCCTTCGTGGCCGGGCGCGTCGGCCGGCTCCTCGGGCAGTTCCTCCCCGAGAGTGAAGCCGGCGTCCGCTTCCTCGACGGCCACGGTCGGCTGGGTCGCCGCGGCAGCCTGCGGGCCGATCAGCAACTGTGTAACAAGGCACTCTGACATATAGGGCGATTCCCGATCCCGATTGGGAATTGGATATCCGCAACTCCTTACTATTTATTTACCGTGGTCCGCCTATCCTGAAAAAACCACGCAATCAGGAAAAACCATGCAGGTCAGCCCTATTCAAACCCCTCCGCCCTTTCAAAAAACCGGATCGGAGGCGGCGGAGAAACTGGAACAAGCGTTTCTTGAGGAAATGATGAAATATTGCGGTCCCAGATCGGTGGCGGGCGCTTTTGGCGGCGGTGCGGGCGAAGACCAGTTCGGCAGCTTCCTGACCCGGGAATATGCCGCGATCATGGCCGCGCAGGTCGACCTCGGCTTCGATGACCGGATGAAACTGCAATGAAGACCAGGCACAAGGCGATGCTGGACGGCGTCCAGCAGGCGATCATTTCCGGCGATTCGGCCTTGGCGCTGGCCCGGATCGAGGCGCTGGCCAAGCGCTTGGAACGTGACCGGATCGAACCCGAGGCCAGGCCCCGGATCGAGCAATCCCTGCTGCACCTGCGCCGCCTGGCCGAGGATTCGGCGCGTGGCACGCAGCGCGCCATCGACCAGATCAAGGATATCCTTCAAAGCGTGCGGATGCTGCAGACCTATGATCAGGCGGGCCGCCGGCACCAGACGCCGACCGATGCCGCCATGCCGCAGCGGTTTTGACTAAAATCCTCTGTGTTCGCTGTTTGGAGGTAGGGGGCAAATTCACTATCCGTAAATCACCGGCTGCTAGGACTGCGGTCATGCCAAAAGCGGCACAGGGACAAACGCCCAGGGTCAGAAGGCCAACCGTCACAATCTCGGGTGCAAAGCATCCATCATACCAGAGGATAAGATGTCCAGTATTCTGACCAACAACGGCGCCATCGTCGCCCTGCAGACCCTGAAGAACGTGAACTCCAGCCTGAACAAGGCGCAGTCGGAAATCTCGACCGGCAAGTCGATCTCCAGCGCCAAGGACAACGCCGCGCTGTGGGCCATTTCCAAGACCATGGAAACCGACCAGGAAGCCGCCAAGACCATCCAGAGCAGCCTGAACGTCGCCAACCAGACCGTCACGACCGCGCTCGCCGGGTCGGACGAGGTCGTCAAGCTGCTGACGGACATGAAGAAGCTGGCGGGAAGCGCCGGAACCGACGGCTTCGACTTCACCACCGTGCAGAACCAGATCACCGAGAAGATGGCGAACATCACCTCGATCGTGACCGGCACGCAGATGAACGGGGTGAACCTGCTCAGCACCGACGGCATCAACGGCGGGGCGACCTTCACCACGCTGGCCTCGCTTGACCGTACGTCGGGGACGGGCGCCACGACCGCCAACACCATCGTGGTCGACTCGCTGGACTACGAAGCGGATATTGTCGGGGGAACGCTCACGACCATCACCGATCAGGCAAGTGCGCTGACTGCCGTGGGAGATATCGAAGCTCTGCTTGACATTGCGATCGCGGGTTCGGCGACCCTCGGCGCGGCCTCGGCGCGGATTACCGACCAGGCCGATTTCGTGGGCAACCTGGCGGACTCGCTGAAGCTCGGCATCGGCTCGCTGGTGGATGCGGACATGGAGGAGGCCTCGGCGCGCCTGCAGGCCCTTCAAACCCAGCAGCAGCTGGGCATCCAGGCCTTGTCGATCGCGAACCAAGCGCCCTCGGCGATCATGAGCCTGTTCCGCTGATCCCTCGCGGGGGCGCCTTGACGGCGCCCCCGCCCCGCCACCGAAATCTCTAGATCAGGATGGTCACCTTGAACGCGGTCTCGTCTTTTGCCGGACATGGCTATGGTAGCAGCGTCGTCCGTACGCCACGCGATGCCGAATACGACGTTTTCTCTCGCATCACCCGGATGCTGCGCCAGGCAGCCGAGGACAAGAACGGCGCCGACGTGATCGCGGCCGTTCACAAGAACAACCAGTTGTGGACGATCCTTGCGGCCGACCTGGCCAGCGCCGGAAATGGACTGCCGGACGAGGTCCGCGGGGGGCTCTTGTCCCTTGCCTCGTTCTCGCTGCGCCACGGCCATCGCGCCATGGCGCGCAAGGCCGCGATCGAGCCGTTGATCGACGTCAACATGGCCGTGATGCGCGGCCTTCGCCAAGGGGGCGCGGCATGAGCGGCCTGGTTCTGAAGCTCGCGCCGAATGAACGGGTGCTGATCAACGGCGCCGTCATCGAAAACGGCGATCGGCGATCCAAGATCGCCATCCGCACGCCCAATGCCAATGTCCTGAGATTGAAGGATGCGCTTCATCCGGACCGTGCCGGCACGCCCGTCGGTCGGGCGTGCTATATCGCGCAACTGATCTTGTCGGGCGACGCACCGCCCGCCGAGGGCAAGCGCCAGTTGCTGCTTGCCATCGCCCAACTTGCGCAGGTGTTCGACAGTGCGGTGGCCCGGGCGGCCCTGCTGGAAGCGAAAGCCAGCGTCGAGGAGGGGGCGATCTATCCGGCCATGCGCCGCTTGCGCGAATTCCTGCCCCAGGAAGAAGAGCTTATCCAGGGCCGTCGCCAGTGAGGGTGCCGTGACTTCTGCCATCAGCATCGGTATCAGTGGCCTTGCAGGCTGGCGCGTCCTGCAGCGGACCGAGACACGTCAGATCGAGGCGACGGCAAAGGACCCGGTGATCCAGCGCGCTACTGCCTACTTCCGGGAAAACCTGACCTCGGAAACCACGGCCGCGGACTTGGTCGGGGACTACAAGATGCTGCAGGTGGCCCTTGCCGCTTTCGGCCTCGAGGACGATCTTCCCAACAAGGCCTTCATACGCAAGGTTTTGGACTCTGATACCGGCGACAGCAAATCGCTGGCCAATCGGCTCAGTGACAAACGCTATCTGAAGCTTGCCAAGGAATTCCAGAACCTTGCCGATACCGAGGCCACAAGCAACATGGTCGCCGAGGCTTATGTTCAGCAACAGTTTCAGAAACGCGTTGGCGAGGGGAATGAAGCCTATCGCCTTGCCCTGAATGCCCGCAAGGAATTGCAAGGCTTCGCTGCACGCACGTCGAGCGACAGGACGATGTGGTACGAAGTCATGGCGAATGAGACATTGCGCGAAGTTTTTGAAGGCGCCTTCGGCTTCAGCAGTTCGATTGCCAATCTTTCGGTTGACCGACAGCTTGACGAGTTCATGTCGGCCTCGGATCGCATCTTGGGAACCAGCAGCTTCGCGGAAATGAGCAAGCCGGAAGTCACCGACAAGTTGATCACGCGCTATCTGGCGTTGTCCCAGATGCAGACGTCGGTCAGCAGCAACCGCTATAGTGCGGCGCTTGCATTGCTCTCCCGTTGACGGGCGCTGAATTGCCAAGATGCTGAAGAAGTGGAGTGAACTCCATGGGCTGCACTACGGGACCCAAGAAAACGGATCCGCTTGACAGGGCTTGATCGCGAAGACCCATCGCATCGTGAGGTCACCGCCGCCGACACTCGATGCCGTTCAAGCGACAGCTTTGCCAGGAGACGCGCGCCGCTGTGCCCGGGCGGCGCGATGCACAGCCACAACATCTCCGCCGACCTTATCCCGCCGTGGAGGGCACAATTCGACCAAAGACGGGTTGAATGACAAGGAGGTCGAGGCAAGCGTCGTCGTGGAGTATCAAGTCCGTCTCGCCGCACGCAAGCGGAAGCTGGGTCAGATGACAAGGGAGTTGGAGCTTGCCAAAGAAACTCCGCAGACGCGGAGCGCGAACAGCAGCGAAAGATCCATCGTCATCAGCGGCACGGTCCATCAGACGGGAATGCAAAAGCCATGAATCTGCCGCGCAGCACCTGTTATTCCCAACCGAGCCAGCCTGCGGGTCTGACGAACGCCGAACCCATCGCCTTCACTGAAGATATCCAGGAGGAACTAGGGCGTGTTGACGTTTGAGGATATCCAAACGGATCGCTGGCTGATTCAAGGCTGCCAAGTGGGAGACAGGGAGTGTCCTGAACTTTGTGTATCTATGAACCGCCCCGGGTTTACCGGAGAGTTTCTGGTTCACTGATTAGGCTGCTTTTCCGGCAGCGTTCAAGCTTGCGTAGAAGACCTCCTCTGCTTCGTTCGGCGTGACGTAACCGATGGCGCTGTGCAGGCGGGCGCTGTTATACCAGTCGACCCATTTCGCTGCGCGGTCCTTCGGTTCAGA
>NZ_JAFNAW010000049.1 GCF_017356265.1 Paracoccus fontiphilus
GAAGCGTTTCGAGATGAACTGATAAGACTGGAGGCACCATGACAAACCCTGCCCTGCAGGACTGGTGCATTCAGAATGGAGCCTGCAGGGTTGAACCAAGCTCGTATTGGGGCAGAGCATCGATGACGCGGGCACGGGCAATCACCGACACATCGCCATAGTCATCCGACGCCGTCTTGCTGGCATGGCCTTGGATTGCGTCAACGATACGATCCGACAGGCCAAGTTCTCGGGCTTGCGTCTTGAAGCGATGTCGCCATCCGTGGGAAGGCTGGACACCCGCCGGAACCAGATTGGTCTCTTGAAGCCATTGCGACACGCGCCCGGCGGTTGCACGGGCTGCCGCTTGATACCGCGCCTGGGTCTTTGCTGCATGAAACAGCGGGCCAGACTTGGCTACGTTCACAAAGTCAATGAAGCCAAGGGCGATCACCTGCCGGTGCAGCGGCACGTCCCGGTAGCCGCCTGCCTTCACGCTGCCAGCCTCCGGTGTGACGCGGATCACCCACCTGTCGCCCTCTTGTCGCACGTCCTCTTTCCGAAGTTGCGCCATCTCGGCCACGCGCGCACCGGTGAAGGCGCAGAGGATCGGCAGCCATCGCTTCGCTGCCGTGATATGGGCGCTTTCCCGGTTGGCCGGATTGTCTGTTTGCTTAGGCTGGTAGCCGGTCGATGCTTTCAGAACCGCCACAGCTTCGGGCGTCGTGTAACCACGTTCACGGGCTCGCTGTTTCTTCGCCACGGGCTGCCTGACAGCCTCGGCCTCATTCGTCGGCAGCTTGTCGTTCTCGAAGGCCCAGCGCAGCATGGCGCGGACGCTGGCGAGATACTTGTCGGCAATCGTCTTGGTGGATTTGCCTTCCGCCACCAGCTTGTCGCGCCAGTCCAGCAGGTTGCGCTTCGTGATGCGCCGGGCGTCGGCATGCCCGAGAAACTTGCTCAGGTGCAGGATAGCGGTTTCCCAGGCCCCTGCCCCGTCCTTGTGCTTCCCCAGAGCCTGTCGGGCGGCAATGTAGTCCTTGAACAGCGTCTTGATTAGAACCGGGTCGGCGGGCACGTCAGGGTGCGAGGCTGCCGGTGCCTTCACTATGGGGTCGGACGGTTGACCGCCATAGTCGCCCCGGTCGCGCTCCAGCGTTCGCTCCAAGGCTTCAATGTCGGCCCGCATGATCTGACGGGCCAGCACCTTCCGTTCCGCCGATCCTGGCGGCGCGGTCAAGCTGTTTCGCGCCAGAAAGTCGTCTATCGCATCTTCGACAAGGTGGGTTCGGTCGGCAGTCAGATCGCGGCGCAGAGCGTCCAGCTTCACTTGCCGGGCGTTCTGGTCGAAGTCACGGGCACCGCGTTTCAGTTGCCAGTCGAGAGACTGACTTAAAACCTCAATCGGATGGATGGGGATACCATTCTGCTGGAACCGGCAGACAACTTCATCTTTCGCCGCCTCGATCTCGGCATCGGTAGGGTAAGCCGCCCGTGTAGCGTCGTCGCTCGCCAGCATAGACTGATAATGCGACCAGACCGCCCGGCCATAGTCCAAGGTCGTGATCGGGCTGCGCAGATCGTCCAGCCGGGCACCTGCGGCTTTGGTCCCTGCCGCGTCGATCTGGCGCTGCAGGGCCGCCACGGCAGCAGGCAGCGCCTTTATGGCCGCGCGACGCTCACCACCAAGCGGCACCACGAGTTCGGTCTTGCCGACGACCGCGCGCAGGTGCGCCGGAACCGCGACTCGGGCATAGAACCGCCCGCCCTTAACCTTCAAATTCTTGACCTGACCAGCCATCCGCAGACCTCATTCTGGCACCAACTCAGGCACCAAAAAAGGCACTAACCCTAGCAAATCAAGGGTTTTCTTTCATATCAAAGGGATGAGATGGTGCTGCGAGAGAGGATTGAACTCTCGACCTCACCCTTACCAAGGGTGTGCTCTACCACTGAGCTACCGCAGCGCCGTGAGGGGGCGTTTAGACAAAGCGGATCGCCCGCGCAAGGGGGATCGGCAGAAAAATCGCCAGCCGCCCGACCCGTCGTCAGCGCGGGCATCGCTGGACTGTTGCCGCGGCCGACGCTAACAGCTTTCGGATGAGCGACCGCCCGGACGACAAGAAGAAGCAGGACACGCGCGAGGAACGGCTTCGGGCCGCCCTGCGCGCGAACCTGCAGCGACGCAAGGCGCAGGCACGCGCACGCGCCGCGCAGGACGACACCGGGCAGCAGGACAGCGACACAGGCAAGGACGACGCTTAAATGGACCAGATCATCGTTCGCGGGAACGGCCCGCTTTCGGGGGAAATCCCCATTGCCGGGGCCAAGAACGCCTGCCTCACGCTGATGCCCGCGACGCTGCTGACCGACCAGCCGCTGACGCTGACCAACGCGCCGCGCTTGTCCGACATCCGCACCATGACCGCGCTGCTGCAAAGCCTGGGCGCCGAAGCCGCTGGCCTTCAGGACGGCCAGGTGCTGGCGCTGTCCAGCCACGACCTGACCAGCCACCGCGCCGATTACGACATCGTGCGCAAGATGCGCGCCTCGATCCTGGTGCTGGGGCCGATGCTGGCCCGCGACGGCCGGGCCGAGGTATCCCTGCCGGGCGGCTGCGCCATCGGCGCGCGGCCGGTGGACCTGCACCTCAAGGCGCTGGAGGCGATGGGCGCCGAACTGGACCTGCGTGATGGCTATGTCCATGCCAAGGCGCCCGCCGGCGGCCTGCGCGGTGCTGTTGTCGATTTCCCCCTGGTGTCCGTGGGCGCGACCGAGAACGCGCTGATGGCGGCGACCCTGGCCAAGAGCACGACCGTCCTGAACAATGCCGCCCGCGAGCCTGAAATCGTCGATCTGGCCCGCTGCCTGCGCGCCATGGGCGCCCAGATCGAGGGCGAGGGCACCTCCACCATCACCATCCAGGGCGTCGATGCCCTGCATGGCGCGACCCACCCCGTCGTCACCGACCGGATCGAGCTTGGCACCTACATGCTGGCGCCCGCGATCTGCGGGGGCGAGGTCGAATGCCTGGGCGGCCGGATCGAGTTGCTGTCGGCCTTCTGCGAGAAGCTGGACGAGGCCGGCATCCGGGTCGAGGAAACGCCGCGCGGGCTGAAGGTCAGCCGCAAGAACGGCGGCATCCGCGCCGTGAACGTCACGACCGAGCCCTTCCCCGGCTTTCCCACCGACTTGCAGGCGCAGTTCATGGCGCTGATGTGCGTGGCCGAGGGCACCAGCGTGCTGGAGGAGACGATCTTCGAGAACCGCTTCATGCACGCCCCGGAACTGACCCGCATGGGCGCCCGGATCGAGGTTCATGGCGGACATGCAACCGTGACCGGCGTTGACGGGTTGCGAGGGGCGCCGGTCATGGCGACCGACCTGCGCGCCTCGGTCAGCCTGATCCTGGCGGGGCTTGCGGCCGAAGGCCAGACTACCGTCAGTCGGGTCTACCACCTGGACCGGGGCTATGAGCATGTGGTCCGCAAGCTGCGCGGCGTCGGGGCCCATATCGAACGCGTGAAAGAGGAGTAAGCCATGTCCGCCGATGCCCGTTTTGCCGATGCCGATCCCGTCCCCCTGGCGCTGATGGCCGAAGACGACCAGGATCTGAGCATCCTGTCGGCGCTGCTTCAGGACGCCGTCCTGCCGGCATCGGAGATGTCCTATGATCACCGCGGGCGCTCTCTGGCGCTTCTTCTCAACCGCTTCCGGTGGGAAGACGCCGAACAGGCCGCGGCCGAGGGGCGTGAATACGAAAGGGTCCGCTCGGTCCTGCTGATCCGCGACGTTCAGCGCGTCCTGTCGGACGGGATCAGCCGCGACTCGGATACTGTGCTGGAGTTGCTGGCGATCGTCTGGCAGCCGGGCCCCGACGGCACCGGACGGCTGCTGCTGGAGTTCGCGGGCGACGGCACGCTGGCCGTCGAGGTGGAGTGCATCAACATCGACCTGCGCGACGTGACGCGGCCTTACCGCGCCGTGTCGGGCAAGGCGCCCGTACATCCCGAGTAGGAGGGTATTTGGACAACGAAGAAGCCGCTCTCTGCGGCGCTTGAGGCGGGCGGGGGTTACGGCTAACAAGACGTGATACCAAGGGAAAGATCATGCCGGTCACGTTGAACACATCCGAGCCCGACTTCGAGGCGCGCTTTGCCTCCATGCTGTCCGCGAAGCGCGAGGATTCGACCGATGTGAACGATGCCGTGGCAGCGATCATCGGCGACGTGCGAAAGCGGGGCGATGCGGCCCTGTGCGACCTGACCAGCCGCTTCGACCGGCTGGACCTGACGCCGGACCGGTTGCGCTTCTCGTCCGAGGAGATTGCCGCGCAGGTGGCGAAGGTCTCGGCCGAGGACCGCGCCGCCCTGGCGCTGGCTGCCGAACGCATCCGGGCCTATCACGCCCGCCAGATGCCGGACGATGCAAGCTGGACCGACCCCGAGGGCGCGACCCTGGGCTGGCGGTGGACGCCGGTTTCGGCGGCGGGGCTTTACGTTCCCGGCGGGCAGGCGGCCTATCCCTCGTCGGTGCTGATGAACGCGATCCCCGCGCGGGTGGCGGGGGTCGAACGGCTGGTGATCTGCGTGCCGACGCCGGGCGGTGTGATCAACCCGCTGGTCCTGCTGGCCGCGCAACTGTCGGGCGTCGACGAGGTCTATAGGATCGGCGGCGCGCAGGCCGTGGCAGCGATGGCCTACGGAACCGACACCATCGCGCCGGTGGACAAGATCACCGGGCCGGGCAACGCCTATGTCGCGGCGGCCAAGCGCCATGTCTTCGGCAAGGTGGGCATCGACATGATCGCCGGGCCTTCCGAGGTCCTGGTGATCGCCGAGGGCGACCAGCATCCCGATTGGCTGGCGCTGGATCTGCTGGCCCAGGCCGAGCACGACGCCGACGCGCAGTCGATCCTGATCACCACCGATCCCGCGCTTGGCCACGCCGTCGCGGGCGCCGTGGACCGCATCCTGCCCACCCTGCCCCGTGCCCGGATCGCAGGCGCAAGCTGGCGCGACTATGGCACCATCATCATCGCCCGCACCCTGGACGAGGCGGCAAGCCTGTCGAACCGCATCGCGCCCGAGCATCTGGAGCTGTGCGTGGACGACCCCGAGGCCCTGGCCGCGAAATGCGTCCATGCCGGCGCGATCTTCCTGGGTCCGCATACGCCCGAAGCCGTCGGCGACTACATCAGCGGCCCGAACCATGTCCTGCCCACGGCGCGGTCTGCGCGGTTCTCCTCGGGACTGTCGGTGCTGGATTTCCTCAAGCGCACCACGATGGCGCGGCTGACCCCCGGCGCGCTGAACGCCGTGGGCCATGCCGCCATGCGGCTGGCTGCCGCAGAGGGTCTGCAGGCGCACGGCGAATCCATCCGGGCCCGGCTGGAACTGCTGAACGAAAGGGCGCCGGAATGAGCCGGATCATCCAGATCGAGATCGACGATTCGCAGGCTCCTCCCGCCACGCCGGAAATGGAGCAGGAGCGCCGCGTCGCGATCTTCGACCTGATTGAGGACAACAGCTTCGCGGTTCCCGGCCGCGACGGACAACCCGCCCCCCGGGGGCCGTTCAGGCTGGACCTGTGCATCCGCGAACGCCGCCTGGTCTTCGACGTGGCGGGCGAAGGGGGCGACAAGGTGGCGGAATTCCACCTGTCGCTGGGGCCCTTTCGGCAGGTGACGAAGGACTACTTCCAGATCTGCCAAAGCTACTTCGACGCGGTCAAGCGCCTGCCCCCGGCCCAGATCGAGGCGATCGACATGGCCCGGCGCGGCATCCACAACGAAGGCGCGCGGACGCTGCAGGAGCGGCTGGAAGGCAAGGCCGAACTGGACATCGACACCGCCCGGCGCCTGTTCACCCTGATCTGCGCGCTGGTGCCGCAGGGCTGACGATGGCGCAGAACGCGATCCCCGCCTCGGTCCTGTTCTGTTGCGATCACAATGCCATTCGCTCGCCCATTGCCGAAGGGATGATGAAGAAGTTCTACGGCCGCGCCGCCTATGTGCAGTCGGCGGGGGTCAAGAACGACATGGAGGTGGACGGCTTCGCCATCGCCGTCTGCGACGAGATCGGCATCCGGATCGAGAACCACCGCAGCCGCAGCTTCGAGGAGATGAAGGACTGGGGCGACGACCTGGGCGGATTCGACCTGATCGTCGCGCTGTCGCCTGCCAGCCAGCGGCAGGCGCTGGAACTGACGCGGATCTTCCACCTGGATGTCGAATACTGGCCCATCATGGACCCCACCGGCCTGGCCGAGGGGCGCGAGGCCAAGCTGGCTGCCTATCGCCAGACCCGCGACCAGATCCGGGCGCGCATGATCGAGCGTTTCGGCCCTCCCACCGTCGATGGCTAGAGGCGGCTGGCGGAAGGAAAAAACCGCGCCAGCCCGAGGCGGGCGGCGCGGCAGTTTGGCAATCCTGATGGGGTAAGATCAGCGACGCCAGTTGTTGGGCACATCCCAGATGGGACGCGCGATCTCGTCCGCGACCTGTTCGCGGGTCAGCCCGATGTCGCGCAACTGGCTGTCGCCCAGATGCGCAAGGTCCTGGCGAGAGCGGCGGACGCTCAGCACGGTCAGGATACGCTTGGCCCAGGACGGGCGCGGAGAGAAGCCGTGCCCGGCAAGGACATGAAGCGAGGTCGTCTTGGTCGCCATCGTTCATCTCCGGTGATCTGACGCATCACCCTTTGTGATGCTTCATGGTGGTTCGATTTACCTTCTTGATGAATAAACCCTGACGATGTATTTTTGAAACGAATGTTTTTGATCCTATTCATCAGGGATGTTGAACGATGCGCAACCTGGATATCGGCACGCTGAGATCGCTGCAGGCGGTGGCAGAATATGGCGCCGTCACCCGCGCGGCCGAGGCGCTGAACATGAACCAGAGCGCCTTGTCCATGCAGATGAAGCGGCTGGAGGATCTGTTCGGAGAGGCGATGCTGCAAAAGCAGGGCCGCGGCGTCGTGCTGACCGATTTCGCCGAGGAACTGCTGATCGAGGCGCGCAAGCTGGTGGCGCTGAACGACGCCATCGTGTCGCGCTTTACCGGCCAGCGGCCCGAGGCGCGGCTGCGCGTGGGCCTGACCAGCGACTGGCTGTTCACCAAGGTCGCGCAGGCGGTGCGCGCCTTCCGCCAGGCCAATCCGCGCATCGAGCTGATCATCAACGACGGCCGCAGCAAGGATCTGCGCCAGCAGATGAAGCGCGGCGAACATGACGTGATCCTGACGACCGAGTTCGAGACGCCGCCGGGCGCGATCCATCTGGCCAAGGTCGATCTGGCCTGGTTCGGCGCTCTTGGCGGCACCGCCTGGACGCAGCGTCCGCTGCCCTTGGCGAACTCGCCCCATTGCGCCTACTACCCGGTCGGGCTGGCGGCGCTAGAGCGCGCGGGCATCGAATGGGTGCAGGCCGTGGCCGACGGCGGCAGCGACACCTGGCGGGTCAGCGCCGCCGCCGATCTGGGGCTGACGATCCTGCCGCGCGGGATTGCCCAGGCCGGCCTGGAGCCCGTGGACCACGGCGGCGCGCTGCCGCCCCTGCCGCCGACCTGGCTGAACGTCTATGTGGCCGACGGCCCGGCCCGGCGCGAGGCTGCCGAGTTCGCGGGCTATCTTCGACGCGCCGTCTGCGAAGTGGCCGCCATGGCGGCTTGATCCCCGCTGCTGATTGACAGCCCGCCCCCGGCGCTGCAAGGAAGCACCGGCAAAGCGGAGTGGCAGATGACCCGGATCGACGATACCTTTCAGCGCCTTCAGGCCCAGGGACGCAAGGCCTTCGTGACCTATATCATGGCCTCGGACCCCGATGACGCCACCACGCTGGAGATCATGCGCGGCCTGCCCGAGGCCGGGGTGGACATCATCGAACTGGGGATGCCCTTCACCGATCCCATGGCCGACGGGCCGACGATCCAGTCCGCAGGCCAGCGCGCGCTTGCCGCGGGCGGCAGCGTGACCCGGACGCTGGAGATCCTGCGGGCGTTCCGTGAAACCGACGACACCACGCCTGTCGTTCTGATGGGCTACTACAACCCCATCTACGCCCGCCCCGGCGGGGTGGACGCCTTCCTGGCCGAGGCCAAGGAGGCGGGCGTTGACGGCCTGATCGTCGTGGACCTGCCGCCGGAGGAGGACGAGGAGCTGTGCATCCCCGCCAGCCGCGCCGGGCTGAACTTCATCCGCCTGGCCACGCCGACGACCGATGACCGCCGCCTGCCCGCCGTGGTCAAGAACACCTCGGGCTTTGTCTACTATGTCAGCGTGACGGGCATCACCGGCGGACCCGCCGCGAACGCGGCCGAGGTCGCGCCCGAGGTCTCGCGCATCCGCGCCGCCGCCAAGCTGCCGGTCGTGGTGGGCTTCGGCATCTCGACCCCCGATGCGGCGGAACAGATCGCCGGCGTCGCGGACGGCTGCGTCGTGGGCAGCGCCATCGTCAAGAAGATCGGCGAAGGCCGTCCGGTGCCCGAGATCCTGGACTTCGTGCGCGATCTGGCCGCCGGGGCGCATCGGGGCTGATGGTCCGGCTGCGCGAGGCCACGGCGGACGACGTTCCCGCCGTCGCGGCGATCTGGAACCCGATCGTCCGCGACACCGTCATCACCTTCTGGCCCACCGAACGGACCGAGGCCGAGATCGCCGCCCTGGTCCGCGATCGGCAGGCCGGCGGCCATCCCTTCGTGGTGGCGGATGACGGGAATCGTATCCTGGGCTTTGCGACCTACAGCCAGTTCCGCCATGGCGGCGGTTATGCGCGCAGCATGGAACACACCATCTATCTGGCGCCGGATGCGCGCGGCGGCGGCATCGGGCGCCTGCTGCTTGCCGGGCTGGAGGATCACGCCCGCGACAGGGGGCATCGGCTGCTGATCGGCGGCATCACGTCCTCGAACGAAGGCTCGCTGCGGTTTCACGAACGCGCCGGCTATGCCGAATGGGGCCGCATCCCCTTTGCCGGCTGGAAATTCGGCAGCTTCCACGACCTCGTGCTGATGGGAAAGGATCTGGCGGCCTGAGGAGGCGGGGCGCGACACCCTGCCCCTACCCTTGGCCCGCGTTAGCGTTTAACCTGTGGCCATGGACACGCGCGCGACCGATACACCCTGCCCCAGCCTGCCGAAGCCCCGCAGCTTCTGGCAGCGCATCGGCGATCGGCTGGCGGCCTTTCTGGGCAGCGCCCGGTCCGCCGTCCCGCCCGAACGGTCCGTGGCCTTCACCATCGCCGTGATCGCCCTGGGTGCGAAGCTGGCGAAATCCGACGGCGCCGTGGCCCGGTCAGAGGTCGCGGCCTTTCGCCGCGTCTTCATCATCCCGCGCGCCGAGGAAAAGAACGCCGCCCGCGTCTTCGACCTGGCGCGGCAGGACGTGGCGGGTTTCGACGCCTGGGCCCGCCGCATCGCCGCGATGTTCCCTGCGGGCGATCCCGTCCTGGCCGACGTGATCGAGGGCTTGTGCATCATCGCCGTGGCCGATGGCGGGATGCACGAGAACGAGATCCTGTTCATCGACGAGGTCGGCCGCATCTTCGGCCTTCCCGCCGAACGCGTGGCCGCGATCCGCCTGCGCCACGACCGCCAGACCGGCTGCCCGCCCTGTGATGTCCTTGGCATCCCGCTTGACACCCCCATGCCCGAGGCGCGCAAGCGGTTCCGCGCCCTGATCCTGGAAGCGCATCCCGACCGCGCCATTGCTCGCGGCCTGCCGCCCGAGGCCGTGCGCCTGGCCGAGGCCCGGACCCGCCGCCTCAACGAGGCGTGGGAGAAGTTCCGCCAGATGCGCCGGGGCACCGTCCCCGAGCCCGCCGAATAGGCCACGGCCCTTGTCGCTGTGACCGCCAGCGACTAGGTTCGGCATGACCCTGTGACGGACCCCATGATGCCCCAAGACGCAGCACCTGCCTATCAGGTCCTGGCCAGAAAATACCGGCCCGAGACCTTTGCCGACCTGGTCGGCCAGGACGCGATGGTGCGCACCCTGAAGAACGCCTTTGCCGCCGACCGCATCGCGCAGGCCTTCATCATGACCGGCATCCGCGGCACCGGAAAGACCACCACCGCCCGCATCATCGCCAAGGGCATGAACTGCATCGGCCCCGACGGCCAGGGCGGCCCCACGACCGAGCCCTGCGGTGTGTGCGAGCATTGCGTGGCGATCAGCGAAGGCCGCCATGTCGATGTGCTGGAAATGGACGCGGCGTCCCGCACCGGCGTGAACGACATCCGCGAGATCATCGAAAGCGTGCACTACCGGGCGGCAAGCGCACGCTACAAGATCTACATCATCGACGAAGTCCACATGCTGTCCACCAGCGCCTTCAACGCGCTGCTGAAGACGCTTGAGGAACCGCCCCCGCATGTGAAGTTCATCTTCGCCACGACCGAAATCCGCAAGGTTCCCGTCACGGTCCTGTCCCGCTGCCAGCGTTTCGACCTGCGCCGGATCGAGCCCGAGGTGATGATCGCCCTGCTGCGCCGCATCGCCACGGCGGAAGGCGCGGGGATCACCGACGACGCGCTTGCGCTGATCACCCGTGCGGCCGAAGGATCGGCCCGCGACGCGACCAGCCTGCTGGACCAGGCGATCAGCCACGGCGCGGGCGAGACGTCCGCCGAACAGGTCCGCGCCATGCTGGGTCTGGCCGACCGGGGCCGCGTCATCGACCTGTTCGAGATGATCCTGCGCGGCGACGCCGCCAGCGCCCTCACGGAACTGCAATCGCAATATGCCGACGGCGCCGATCCGGTCGCCGTGCTGCGCGATCTGGCGGAAACGACGCACTGGATCTCGGTCGTGAAGATCACGCCGGATGCGGGCGACGACCCGACCATCGCGCCCGACGAACGGGTGCGCGGCAAGGACCTGGCCGACCGGCTGGCCATGCGCGTGCTGACGCGGCTGTGGCAGATGCTGCTCAAGGCGCTGGAGGAGGTCTCGGCCGCGCCGAACGCGATGATGGCGGCGGAAATGGCGATCATCCGCCTGACCCATGTGGCCGACCTGCCCGACCCCGAGGCCCTGATCCGCCGCATCCAGCAGGCACAGGCGGCAGGCGATTTCGCGCGCTCCGCTGCTCCGGCCGCCCCCGCGCAGGCACCGCGCGCCGCCCGTCCCGCTCCGGTCATTGCGCAACGGTCGGGCGCGGCGACGGCCCTGGCGGTCAGCCCGGATGCCTTCGCGGCCTGGCCCGACTTCGCCTCGGTGCTGGAATTGATCCGGCGCATGGGCGACATGCTGCTGCTGGTGCAGGTGGAAAACCACGTGGGCCTTGTCCGCTACAGTCCCGGCCGGATCGAGTTCGAGCCGAAGGGCAACGCCCCCCGCGATCTGGCGCAGAAGCTGGCGGAACGCCTGCGCGGCTGGACCGGCGGGCAACGCTGGGCCGTGACCGTCACGAACGAGGGCGGCGCTCCGACCATTGCCGAACAACTGGCGGCGGAACAGCGCGAACGGGAAGAACGCGCCCTGCAACTGCCCATCGTGCAGCAGATTCTGGCAGCCTTTCCCGGCGCGACGCTGAGGCGCGTGACCCGCGCCGCGCCCGAGGCGGAAGCCGTCGAGGCGGCCGAAGACGCGGTGAACCCGCACGAACTGACCCAGGGCCCCGTGGCCGAGGTCGAGGAATGGGACCCCTTCGAGGACGAGGAATAAGCGATGATCAAGGGTTTGGGCGGTTTTGGCGACATGGCCAAGATGATGAAGGCCGCCAAGGACATGCAGGACCGGATGCAGCAGATGCAGGCCGACCTGGAGACCATCACCGTGACCGGTGAATCCGGCGCGGGCCTGGTCAAGGCCACCGTGACCGCCAAGGGCGAACTGACCGCGCTGGAGATCGACCCGTCGATCTTCGTGCCGTCCGAGAAGGAGGTGGTCGAGGATCTGATCCTGGCCGCCATCAAGGACGCGCAGCGCCGGGCACAGAACAAGATGCAGTCGGAAATGGCGCGCATCACCCAGGACCTGGGCCTGCCCGCCGACATGAAGCTGCCGTTCTGACGCATGGCCGACGGCAACGACGACATCCAGGCCCTTGTCGGGCTGATGGCGCGGCTGCCGGGGCTTGGCCCCCGGTCGGCCCGCCGCATCGTCCTGCACCTGATCCGCAAGCGCAGCGGGCAGATGTCGCAGCTTGCCGGTCTGCTGGACCGGGTGGCCGTCAACTCGCGCGAATGCGTGACCTGCGGCAACATCACCGACCGCGACGAATGCGCGATCTGCGCCGATCCCGCCCGCGCGACGGGGGAAATCTGCGTGGTGCAGGACGTGGCCGATCTTTGGGCGATGGAGCGTGGCCGCGCCTTCGGCGGTCGCTACCATGTCCTGGGCGGCACCCTGTCGGCACTGGATGAAGTCGGGCCGGACGACTTGGGCATTCCGACCCTGATCGACCGGGTCGAACGCGAGAAGATCCGCGAGGTTATCCTGGCGCTGAACGCCACGGTGGATGGACAGACAACCGCGCATTATATCGCCGACGCCCTGGCCGACAGCGGCGCGACCGTGACCGGTCTGGCGCAGGGCGTGCCGATCGGCGGGGAACTGGACTACCTCGATGACGGCACGATCAGCGCGGCGCTGCGCGCGCGGCGGCGGTTGTAGAGCAAAGTCCGACTGGCGAAAGCCATCACCTTCGCCACGCATTGCATCGAAACCTGAACCGCCGGCCTAAAAGCCCGGCCGGCGCCCGCCCCCGGGTGGACGCTTCATGCCCCTCCTCGGGTCGGGCGCTAGCCTCTCGTTATCGTGGGCTGCACCGTCTCTAATGGCTCTCTCGTGCGGAGGGCGGGAGAAACACATGAGTCTCCTTTTCCCGCCCTCTCACCGACAGCTAGGCCTCGGCCAGTTCCCCTGCCAGCGCCCTCTCAATCAGGGCGCGCGTTTCGTCGATCCCATACAATGCGATGAACCCGCCGAAGCGCGGCCCCTGGTCGGCGCCCAGCAGTACCTGGTACAGCGCCGCGAACCAGTCGCGCAGGGGTTCGAACCCGTGGTCCTTGCCGATGGCGAAGACCATCGACTGCAGCGCCTCGGGGTCGGCGGGCTGGTCCCAGGCGGCGAGGCGCCCGGCCAGATCCTCCATGGCCCGGCGCTCGACCTCGGTGGGCGCGCGGAACTGGCGGGTGGGCGCCACGAAGTCGGTGAAGTAGCGCACGGCGAAACCGGCCGCCTGGTCCAGGCCCGGATGCGTCTCGGGGCTGGCCTCGGGCGCATAGCGGCGGATGAAGCCCCACAGGCCGTCCTTGTCCTTGGCCCCGGCAACCGAGGCCAGGTTCAGCAGCATCTGGAACGGCACCACCATGTCGCTGGCAGGCACGTCGCCGCCGTGGATATGCCAGACCGGGTTGGCAAGCTGCTGATCCACCGGCTGGTCGGGATAGGCGCGCAACTGCTGGTGATACTCATCGACGGCCTTCGGAATGACGTCGAAATACATCCGCTTGGCCGTCTTCGGCTTCTGGTACATGAAATAGGACAGGCTTTCGGTCGCCGCATAGGTCAGCCATTCGTCGATGGACAGCCCGTTGCCCTTGGACTTGCTGATCTTCTGCCCGTGCTGGTCCAGGAACAGCTCATAGGTGAAATGTTCCGGCGCCCGCCCGCCCAGGATCCGGCAGATGCCGTCATAGATCGGCGTGTTGGTGGAATGGTCCTTGCCGTACATCTCGAAGTCCACGTCCAGCGCGGCCCAGCGGGCGCCGAAATCGGGCTTCCATTGCAGCTTCACGTTGCCGCCCGTGACCGGCAGGGTCAGTTCGTGACCGTCCTCGTCATCGAAGGTGATGGTGCCGTTCTTCGCGTCCACATGCTTGATCGGGACGTACAGCACCTTTCCGGTCTTGGGGCTGATCGGCAGGAAGCAGGAATAGGTCTGCTGGCGTTCCTCGCGCAAGGATGCCAGCATCACCTCCATGATGGCGTCGTAACGCTCGGCCGCCAGCAACAGCGTGTCGTCGAACTGACCGGACTTGTAGAACTCGGTCGCGCTGATGAATTCGTATTCGAAACCGAAGGTGTCCAGGAAGCGGCGCAGCATGGCGTTGTTGTGGCCGCCGAAGCTGTCGTATTCGCCGAAGGGATCGGGCACCGTGGTCAGCGGCTCCTGCAGGTGCTGGCGCAGCATGTCCTGGTTCGGGACATTCTCGGGCACCTTGCGCATCCCGTCCATGTCGTCGGAAAAGCAGAACAGCCGCGTGGGAATGTCGCTGATGATCTGGAAGGCGCGGCGGATCATCGTGGTTCGCGCGACTTCTCCGAACGTCCCGATATGCGGCAGGCCCGAGGGGCCATAGCCCGTCTCGAACAGGACGTAGCCCTTTTCGGGGTCCTTCTTTTCATAGCGTTTCAGCACCCGGCGCGCCTCCTCGAACGGCCAGACCTTCGATTGCATTGCGGCGTCGCGCAGGGTGGTCATCGCGTCTCTCCTGTTCCAAGACCTTGACGCCTTATTGAAACCGGGCTGAATGGTCAATAATTTGCGCCGCATACCGCTTGCCAAAGGACGCGCCATGACCATCGAACTGCCCTCGTTCTCGCCCTGCGATGCCTTGGTGGCGGTGATGGTGGCCGTGTCCGCGTCGGACCAGACCTATCGCACTTCGGAACTGGTGGCGATCCAGCGCAGCGTCGATCATTACCCGGTCTTTGCCGAATACGACGACGACCGCATCCGCGCGATCAGCCAGACCGTGATCACCTTGTTCGAGGACGAGGACGGCATCGACGCCCTGTTCGGCCTTGTCCGCGACGCCCTGCCGGAAAAGCTGTTCGAGACCGCTTATGCGCTTGCCTGCGACGTGGGCGCGGCGGATGGGCGCCTGTACGAGGGCGAGGTCGCCATGCTGGCCGAGATCCGGCACCAGTTGAACATCCCCCGCCTGCACGCCGCAGCCATCGAGCTGTCGGCCCAGGTCCGCCACCGCGTCCTGTAGCCCTCAGGACCAGAGGTTCAGGATGTCGCGCTGAAGCTGCTTGGCCTCGCGCGTCCAGGTCACGACGCCCGAGGGCAGGTCCTGCCCTGCCGTCGCGGACTGGCGCTGCGCATCCGTCGCCAGGATCGCGAAGGCAGATCGCGTCCCGTCCGGGCGGTCAAGGTAGCCCGCAAGGTTCGACACGAAGTTCAGCGTGCCTGTCTTGGCATGGACCTGCGCGGCTTGCGCCGGATCGCGGCCCAGATCCTCGTCCAGCGGGTTCAGCTTCAGAAGATCTGGCAGGCCTGCCGCAAGCCCCGGTCCCGCCAGCAGGCGAGCCATGCCCTGTGCCGTGACGCGGCTGTCGGGCGACAGGCCGGAATGGTCGGCCAGCGTGAAACCCGTGCCCTGCCCCTGCGCCGCAAGCCAGGCCTGCATGGCTTGCGCCGAAGCCGCCAGATCGCCCGCGCCGCTGGCGTGGAGGCCGACCACCTCGGCCGTGAGGTTGGTCGAGAAATACAGCATCCCGCGCAGGATCTCGCCCAAGGGCGGGCTGGCATGGGTCGCGACCACCTCTCCTTGGGGCAAGGCGTCGATGGCCTCGGGCGCGGGCAGCGCCAGACCTTGCGCGCGGCAGAGGGTCTGGAAGACATCGCCGGCGTAAAGCTCGGGCCTGCGGACGGGAAGCCAGCGGCTGCCGGCGCTTTTCAGGGCCGCGCGCGATACGGTCCAGCTTTCGCGGTCTCCCTCGCCGCGATACGAGAACAGGTCCGGCTGGTCGCCGGGCGCGGCGGTGATCGTGTAGGCGCGGGGCGAATGATCCGCCGCCCGCGCCTCCAGCGAAATTTGCGCGCCGCCCTGCCGCCAGCCCAGATGAACGCGGTTGAAGTTCAGGATCATCCCCGACAGCGCGGGATTGTAGGCAAGATGGTCGGCCTGCGGGGGCGCAATCTCCTCCATGCGCGGCAGGGCGCCGCCCCAGACGGCGAAGCGCGCGGGCGCGGGCTGACCGGAGGCCGCAAGGTCTGCGGCCAGTCGCGCAAGGTCGTCCGTGGACAGCACCGGGTCCCCGCCCCCGGCAAGGATCAGCAGGTCGCCCGCGCGGATCACCTGCGTCCTGAAGGTCCGGCTGCCCCCCAGCCTGTCCAGCGCGTAAAGCGCCGTCACCGCCTTCAGCGTGCTTGCCGGCATCATCGGCGCGGCCGCCAGCGCGGCATCGGCCAGATCCGCGCCGTCCCGATCAAGCCGCGCATAGGCAACGACGCCGCGCAGCCTGCCGGTGGCGACAAGCGGGCCTGCGGTGAAGCGCGGCTTTTCCGGCGGGCGCCCCCAGGCCGCCGCAGGAAGCGCGGCCAGCCCCGCCAGCAGGCTGCGGCGGGCGATCATCGCCCGGCCCTCAGCGCGGTCGAGGACTGGCGCGACATGGGCAGGTTCACCAGCACCCAGGTGGGCGGCTGGCGCAGGGCCAGGGTGCCGGCCTCTGCCAAAGGCAGGCGCGCGCGTGCCATGGCCTGCGCGGCCTTGGACCGGCGTGCGGGCGTCTGCGATCCGGGGCGGGCGAGGACGCCGATCGGGACCGTGGCCGCGATGTCACGCCAACGGTCCCAGCGGTGGAACTGCACGAGGTTGTCGGACCCCATCAGCCAGACGAAGCGCACGCCGGGATAGATCCGCCTCAGGGCGGCGATGGTATCCGCCGTTTTCCGCGTGCCCAATCGCTGTTCGATGTCCGTCACCACGACGCGCGGGTCGGTCAGCATTCGCCGGGCATGGGCGATGCGTTGGGCCATGGGCGCCGGACCATGCGCCTTCAGCGGATTGCCGGGTGACACGAGCCACCAGACACGGTCCAGCCGGAACTGGCGCATCGCGGCCTCGGTGATGGTCACATGGCCCTCATGCGCGGGATCGAAGGACCCGCCCAGAAGACCGATCCGCATGTCCGGCAGCGCAAATGGAAGCCCGGTCCGAATCAAAGCGTGATCGCGGATATCAACCGGCCATAGTCGGCCTCGCCTTCATGCGTGGCGCGGCGATAGCTGAAGAACCTGGCGGGATCGGAATAGGTGCAATGACCGGACCACTCGGCCTCGACCCCGGCATCGCGAAGCCGCGTCAGGCCAAAGGACGGCAGGTCGAACATCGGCCGCCCGTTGGGACCGCCGCTGAAGAAGCGGTCGAAGGCGGGGTCCTCGGCCAGGAAGCTGTCCATGAAGTCGTGCCCGACCTCGTAGGCGCGCTGGCTGATGGTGGGGCCGATCACCGCCGTGATCCGCGTCGCGCCAAGCGCGCGCATGGCACCGACGGTTGCCTCGATGATGCCGTCCAGGGCACCGCGCCAGCCGGCGTGGCAGGCGCCGATCACCCCGGTTTCCGCGTCCGCCAGCAGGATCGGCTGGCAATCCGCGGTCAGCACCGCAAGGGCCACGCCGCGCCGGGCGGTGACGATGCCGTCCGCCTCTGTGTTCGCCACGGTGGGAATGTCGTCCCCATCGCGCAAGGTGATCACATCGGCGGAATGAACCTGCTTCACCGTTGCCAGGGCGTCGGCGGGCACGCCCATGGCGGTAGCGACACGGGCGCGGTTCAGGGCCACCATCTCGGTCTGGTCGGTGGACCGCCGCCCGCAGTTCAGGCCCGAAAACAGCCCCGAGGACGCGCCGCCCTTGCGGGTGAAGAACCCGTGCTTGACGCCGCGAAGATTGGGATGGGTCAGGATCTCAAGCGTGGTCTGCATGAAGCCTCAGCGCGTCAAATCCGGGCACCGGGGGCGCCCCTTGGGGCCAGATGGCCATGGCCTTGAACAGGTGACCCATTTCGTCGGGGTGGGTCAAGCGCCGAAGCGCCGCCATCGCGCCCGTGTCCCCCGATGCCGCCAGCCGTTCGGCCCGCTCTGCGGCGCCCAGCGACAGCAGCCAGTCGCCCTGGTAAATGGGCCTTGAGGCGACGGCCCCGGCGCGGATCGCCGCTGCGGTCAGGGGCGCGAAATCGACATGGGCGGTCAGGTCGGCCTCTCCGGGATGGGCCAACGGGTCCTCGGGGGCATGGTTGCGCAGCGCCTGGAAGGTGTCGCCATAGCCATTCCAGCCGCCGTAGTCGACGAAGATCGCGGCCCCGCCATGCGAGGCGATACGGTGGGCGATGCTTTCGACGATGGCGGGCGCGGCAGGACATTCCTCGACCACGTCGCCCGGCTGCCCTTCGCGAGGCAGTTGGACCACGGGACCGAGGCCAAGGCGCAGGCCCTTGTCCGACAGCCCGACCATGCGCTCGCACCAGCCTTCCCCGGTGCGCTGATATTGCCGGATCGGCAAGGCATCGAAGAACTCGTTCGCCATCAGGAACAAGGGTTTGTCCGGCATTTCCTCGACATGGTCGAGATGCGTGACCGTTCCCAGACGATCCCGTTGCACCTGTCTCAGATACGGCGATGCCTCGATCAGCACGACCCGGGCCACCTCGGCCATGCCCGGAGCCTTGCGGATCGCGCGCAGCATGTCGGCCATCAGCGTGCCGCGCCCTGGCCCCGGCTCGGCCAAGATAAAGGGGGCCGGGCGCCCTTGGTCCATCCAGGCCTGCGCAAGGGCCAAGCCGCAAAGCTCTCCGAACATCTGGTGGATTTCGGGGGCGGTGGTGAAATCGCCCTTGGCCCCGAAGGGATCGCGTGTGGCGTAATAGCCATGGCGCGGGTGCAGCAGGCAGATCTCCATGTAATCCGCCAGCGTGATCGGCCCCGTGGCCCGGATGCGCCCAGCGATGATGGCGGCCAGCGGGGTCATGCGGGGGCGGCCACCGCCGGGCGGCGACTGGCCCGCAGGATGAAGAACAGTCCGATCAGCGCCATGGGCAGCGACAGAAGCTGGCCCATGGTCAGGCCGACGATCGGCCCGCCCACGACATGGCCCAGGGGGTTGTCGGGGGTGATGAACTGCGCATCCGCCACGCGGAAAAGCTCGACAAACATGCGCGCCAAGCCATAGCCGGCAAGGAACATGCCGAAGGCCAGGCCCGGACGGCGCAACCCGCCCGCGCGGACCAGAGCCAGCAGGATCAGGCCCAGAAGCAGGCCCTCAAGCCCGGCTTCGTAAAGCTGGCTGGGGTGACGGGCGCAGGGGCCGACCACGCCGGGGCAGGCCTGCGCGGCCTCGCCCGGAAAGATGACGCCCCAAGGCAGGTCGGTCGGACGGCCCCACAATTCGGCATTGATGAAGTTGGCGACTCGGCCGAAGAACAGCCCGATGGGGGCCACGACAGCCATAGCATCGGCCAGCCGCAGCGCCGGGATGCCGTTCGCGCGGCAGAACAGCCATGTGGCGACGATCACGCCGGCGAAACCGCCATGGAAGCTCATCCCGCCCTGCCAGACCTTGATGATCTCGGCCGGGTTGGCGAGGTAATAGCCCGGTTCGTAGAACAGCACAAAGCCAAGGCGGCCGCCCAGGATGACCCCCAGGATCACCCAGGTCAGCAGGTCGTCCACCCGATCGCCGGCCATGGGCGCCCGGTCGCCCCAAATCGTGTCGCGGCGCATCATGGCGACGATCAGGCGCCAGCCGATCAGCAACCCGGCCAGGTAGGCCAGCGCATACCAGCGCAGGGACAGCGTCAGCCCGCCCAGGTTGATGGTGAAAATCTCGGGCGCGATATTCGGAAACGGGATCATGGGGCCTCGGGTCTTCTGCGCGGCGCACGCTAGTCAGCGGGGGCGCCGTGTCAACACGCGGGTCAGGCGCCGAACCGTGCGGCCGCGGTATCGGCCGCATTGAACCCAGACGCGCCCCGGCCCATATAGGGATGCAAGCACGCATCAGGGGCGAAGGCCAAATGACCACGCAAAACAAGTTCTTTGACGACATCTCGAAGCTGATGACCAATGCCATGGGCGTGGCCCACGGCGCCAGGGCCGAGGCCGAGACCGCCATGAAGGGCTGGATCGACCGCTGGCTGGCTGATCGCGACTTCGTGACCCGCGAAGAGTTCGAGGCCGTGCGCGAGATGGCCATCAAGGCCCGGACCGAGAACGCCGAACTGAAGGCGCGCCTTGATGCGCTTGCGGCGGGCCGTCAGGGCTGAAGCCGATCCCTCAGCGCGCCGGAACGGTCGTAAAGCAGCACCTCGCCCGCGTCGGTCACGACCACGACCCAGTCGCGGGCAAAGGTGATCGCCTGAGGCCGGGCATTGTCGGGCAACGTGATCGTGTCGGGCAGCTCCGGCAGAAGCGGTTGACCCAGCCGGATCCAAAGCAGCGCCACGATGGTGACCATGCCAAGGCCCATCACAAGCGCAAGCCCTGTCACCAGCCAGCGCAGCAGCCGCAATTCAGGCACCGCTTTCGCCGCCGTTTTCCAGTCGCTATCATCCTTGTCCATGCCCAACCTTGTTGTCACCATCCCGGCCAATCCGCCCGACCGGCTTGATAAGGCGCTTGCCCTGGCGGTGCCAGAGGCGGCGGCCCTGTCGCGGTCGCGCTTGTCGCAGCTGATCGCCGATGGTGCCGTCAGCGGCCCCGGCGGCGTGATCCGCAACGGCAAGGCGCGGGTGGCCGAGGGCGAGGATTACCGCATCGCGATCCCCGAGCCGGAGGCCGTCGAGACCCGGCCCGAGGTCATTCCCCTGGTCATCGCCCACGAGGACGACGACCTGATCGTCATCGACAAGCCCGCCGGCATGGTTGTCCACCCTGCCCCCGGATCGCCCAGCGGCACCCTGGTCAATGCGCTTCTGGCCCATTGCGGCGAGACATTGTCGGGGATTGGCGGCGAAAAGCGCCCCGGCATCGTCCACCGGATCGACAAGGACACCTCGGGCCTGCTGGTCGTCGCCAAGTCCGACCGCGCCCATCACGGCCTTGCCGCCCAGTTCGAGGCGCATACGGCGCAGCGCCGCTACCTTGCGCTGGCCCACGGCGTGATCGACGGTGCCGATCCGCGCCTGCGCGGCACCCCCGGCGTCAGCTTCGAGGACGGGGCGGTGCTGAAGATCACCTCGCGCCTTGCGCGCCACGCGACCGACCGGCAGCGGCAGGCGGTCTATTTCGACAAGGGCCGCCATGCGGTCACGCGGGCGCGGATGCTGGAAAGCTTCGGAGCGCCGCCGGTTGCCATGCTGGTCGAATGCCGGCTGGAAACCGGACGGACGCACCAGATCCGCGTCCACATGGCCCATGCCGGGTTGGGCCTGATCGGCGACCCGGTCTATGGCGGGGCGCGCCGTGCCTCGGTCAAGGCGCTGGGACCTGCGGCCGAAGCGGTCGCCCGGTTTCCCCGGCAGGCGCTGCACGCGGCCCATCTGGGCTTCGACCATCCGGTGACAGGGCAGGCCCTTGTCTTCGACAGCCCGCTGCCCGCGGACATGCAGGCGCTGCTGCAGACGCTGCGGCACACATGACAGGATCGTGAAGCCACTCTGGATGGCCCGTTCACGATTTCCAGACAGAATGGCACCAAATCCCTGCCCGGGGTTGCCTCCACCCCGCTCGAATCACCGGAACCGTGCCCATCCAGGCGGCGTTCCGGAATATCTGCGAAAGGCCAGAACCATGGCAAGCTACGGAAACCTTCCCGCCCCCAGTCCCGAACAGGGCCTGAACCGCTATCTGCAAGAGATCCGGAAGTTCCCCCTGCTGGAGCCGGAGGAGGAATACATGCTGGCCAAGGCCTGGGCCGACCACCAGGACAGCGAAGCCGCGCACAAGCTGGTCACGTCCCACCTGCGCCTGGCCGCCAAGATCGCCATGGGCTATCGCGGCTATGGCCTGCCACAGGCTGAAGTGATCTCGGAAGCGAACGTGGGCCTGATGCAGGCGGTCAAGCGGTTCGACCCGGAAAAGGGCTTCCGGCTTGCGACCTACGCGATGTGGTGGATTCGCGCCTCGATCCAGGAATACATCCTGCGGTCCTGGTCGCTGGTGAAGATGGGCACGACAAGCGCGCAGAAGAAGCTGTTCTTCAACCTGCGCAAGGCCAAGTCCAAGATCGGCGCACTTGAGGAAGGCGACCTGCGCCCGGAAAACGTCGCCCAGATCGCCAATGACCTGAACGTGACCGAGCAGGAGGTGATCGAGATGAACCGCCGCCTGTCGGGCGGCGATGCATCCCTGAACGCGACTGTCGGCTCGGCCGAAGGCGAATCATCCTCGCAATGGCAGGACTGGCTGGAGGACGAGGACGCCAACCAGGCCGAGGCTTTCGCGGAAACCGAGGAACTGGATACCCGTCGCCGGATGCTGATGGAGGCGATGGACGTCCTGAACGACCGGGAAAAGGACATCCTGATCGAGCGCCGGCTGCGCGACGATCCCCTGACGCTGGAAGATCTGTCCGCGCGCTATGACGTGTCGCGCGAACGCATCCGCCAGATCGAGGTGCGGGCCTTCGAAAAGCTTCAGGACCGCATGAGGGTGCTGGCGCGCGACAAGGGGATGCGGGTGCCCGAAGGCGTGGCCTGATCTTGTTGCCAAGGGCGCCGATTGACCTGCCATTGCTGCGCGCTATGGTCGGCTGAACCATGGCAGACCGGACCCGATGACCGCGCTTACGGAATTTCAACGCCTCGAAGCCCAGGGGTCGTGGCGCGCCGCGCCGGACGCGTCCCTGCGCGAGGTCATTGTCTCCGTCGGCGATGCCACGCTGGTGCTGTCGGACCCGAAGAACGACCGTCCCCTGTCGCACTGGTCCCTTCCCGCGGTGGTGCAACTGAACCCCGGCACCGTTCCTGCGATCTATGCCCCCAGCATCGAGGGGTCGGACGAGACCGTCGAGATCGACGACCCGCTGATGATCCAGGCGATCTCTCGGGTGCAGGGGGCGATCGCCGTCCATCGCTCGCATACCGGTCGCCTGCGGAGCATTCTTCTGGTGCTGGGCATCCTGGGCATTCTGGGGTTTCTGGTCTTCTGGCTGCCGGGCGCGCTGGTTGCCCATGCGGCGCGCATCGCTCCGCCGGCTCAGGCGCGCGACATCGGCTTTGCCATCCTCGCCGATCTGGAACGCACGGCAGGCGCCGTGTGCAATCGCGCCTCGGGTCAGGCTGTGCTGGACCATCTGACGCCGCAACTGCTGGACGCCAACGCCATCATCCGTGTTGTTCCGGGCCCTCTGGGCGGCGCGCGCCGCCTGCCCGGCGGACTTTACGTCATCGGCAGCGATCTGCTGCAAACCGCGCCCGGCCCCGAGGCTGCCGCCGCGCATCTGGTGGCTGCCCGGCTTGCGACCGAGGATGACGGCCTTCGCGCCGCCGCGATTTCCCATGCCGGGTTTCTGGCGTCATTGCGGCTGATGACGCTGGGCCACCTGCCCCCCGACGCGATGGCGGGCTTCGGCGCGACGATGCTGCAACAGGCCGCCCCGCGCCCAGGCGATGCCAAGCTCCTGTCCGCGCTGGAGGAACGCCGCATTCCTGCCGAGCCCTATGCCCGTTCGATCGACCCGACCGGCCAGACGGTGCAGCCGCTGATCGAAGGCGATCCCTTCCGCGGCGCGCCCCCTGCGCGGCCGCTGCTGACAGACGAACAATGGCTGGCCTTGCAGCAGATCTGCGCAGGCTGACCGCCGCTTGGTCGTTTTCGCCGTTGCACCCTGTCACGGCTGCGGTTATTCACGACCTCAGGCACCCGTAGCTCAGCTGGATAGAGCGCTGCCCTCCGAAGGCAGAGGCCAGGGGTTCGAATCCCTTCGGGTGCACCATTTCTCATGAACCTCTGGACGTTGAGCCTTTCGTCGGGTCTTGTGCCCTGATCGGATGGAGGCAGCGGCATGGACGATCTTGAACGGCGTATTGCGCAGGCGCGGGGCGACGAACCCGCCGATCTGGTGCTGCGGGGCGGACAGGTCTTCGACCTGATCACCGGAGCAATGATCGCGGGCGACGTGGCCATCGGCGGCGACCGCATCGTCGGCGTGGGCGAGGATTACAAGGCCCGCCGTGTCATCGACGTGACCGGCCTGACGCTGGTGCCGGGCTTCATCGACACGCATCTGCACGTCGAAAGCAGCCTGGTCACGCCATTCGAATTCGACCGCTGCGTGACGCCGCGCGGCGTCACCACGGCCATCTGCGACCCCCACGAAATTGCCAACGTCATCGGGCTGGAAGGTATCCGCTGGTTCCAGCAGGCCAGTGAGCGGATGCTGATGGACCTTCGCGTGCAGCTATCCTCATGCGTGCCCTCGACCGAGATGGAGACGTCGGGCGCCCGAATCGCGGCCGAGGATTTGCGCAAGGTAATGGGCCATCCCTCGGCCATCGGACTGGCCGAATTCATGAACTATCCCGGCGTGATCCATCGCGATCCCAACGCCATGGCCAAGCTGCGGCTGTTCGCCGGCGGTCATGTCGACGGCCACTGCCCGCAGCTTTCCGGTCGCGACCTGTCGGCCTATGTCGCGGCCGGCATCCGCACCGAGCATGAGGCAACCACGGCCGGGGAAGCGCTGGAAAAGCTGCGCAAGGGGATGCGCGTCCTGATCCGCGAGGGCTCGGTCAGCAAGGATCTGGCCGCGCTGCAGCCGGTCCTGACCGACGTGACGGCGCCCTACATGTGCCTTTGCACCGATGATCGCAACCCGTTGGACATCGCGGAACACGGCCATCTGGACCACATGATCCGCGAGTTGATCCGTCGCGGCAGCCCGGTGCTGGCAGTCTATCGCGCGGCCTCGCTGTCCGCTGCCGAGGCCTTCGGGCTCAAGGACCGCGGGCTGATCGCGCCGGGCCTGCGTGCCGACATCGTCGCCTTGGACGACCTGGAAAGCTGCCGCGCCCAGCTGGTGATATGCGGAGGCCGGGTGGCTGACGACACGGCCTTCGCGACCCGAGGCGAGCTGGCGGCGATCGGTCGCCACTCGGTCAAGGCGCCACCCATCACAAGGCAGGACTTCCGCCACACCGGCAATCGCAGCGAAACCCCAGTGATCGGGATCATCGAAGGCAAGATCATCACCGCCCACCTGACCCGGAACGTCGTGCCGCAGGACGGGGACAAGCGGCCCGACCCCTCGCGCGACCTGGCCCGCATCGCGGTCATCGAACGACACGGCAAGAATGGCAACATCGCCACCGGCTTCGTCGAGGGGTTCGGCATGAAGAGCGGCGCCATCGCCTCGACCGTTTGCCACGACCACCACAACATCGCCGTGGTCGGGATCGATTATGACGACATGACCCTCGCCGCGAACCGCCTGTCGCAGATCGAGGGTGGCTTCGTCGTTGCAGAAGGCGGCCGGATCCTGGCCGAACTGCCCTTGCCAGTCGCGGGCCTCATGAGCCTGGACCCGTTCGAAGCCGTCCGCGACCGCCTGATCCTGCTGCGCGACGCGGCCAAGAACCTTGGCGTCGCGTTGGAGGAGCCGTTCCTTCAGCTGGCCTTCGTGGCCCTGCCCGTTATTCCTGCCCTGAAGATCACCGATCATGGCATGGTGGATGTCACCAGGTTCGAAATCCTTTCCGTGTGACGGTTCTTGAAGAATGTCGCCCTGGGGGAGTGAACCCCTCAGGCTGGACCACATCGCACCATCCGAACTAAGAGCGCCTAACAAAACCGCTACTCATGCGTTGAGAGGCCATGAGCAAGCCCTTTGTATCCGATGATCTGTGGGTAGCCCTTGCGCCGCTTCTGCCAGGGGAGCGGCCGAAGCCAAAGGGTGGCCACCCTCGATGCGATGACCAGTTGGCCTTGGCCGGCAGCATCATTGTGCTCCGCCCGGCGTTGATGATGTGACCGCCCCCCGACGGCATCTGATGTGCCAAGGTGGGTCTGCAACGATCCACAAGGGGAGCGGTCATGTCGGAGA
>NZ_JAFNAW010000005.1 GCF_017356265.1 Paracoccus fontiphilus
CTTGACCACTGAATGACCCGAAAACCATAATCAAAGGTGGGTCAGTTCTCGATGGAAAACCTGGGTCACTTCTGGGTGGAAATCAACATGTAGGTAGCTTTGAAAGCTACCTGTCTGCCCCTTACGCCGGGGAGGCGCTCCATCGCCCTGCGGGCAATTGCGCGGATGATATTCATCATCCTTGCGGCCGGCCATGCTGGCCCGGCCAGAAAAATAATATTTTAAAAAAAACTAATATTTTTCTATTCGAGAAATGTCTATTACTCAAAATGCGAGCTTACGTTTCTCCTTCGCCGCGCTACCGCGCGGGTTCGGGAACGAGCCCAATCCTCTTCCCTTCCTTCCCGAACGGGGCCCGGGGCGGAGCCCCGCTTATAAGTTTGGCCTACGCTCAGAACACGCGGGGCAAAGCGTCGATAGCGGGTTTCAGCATGGTCAGCGGCGTCCTGCTTCCGTAGCGTCTGTCCTCTTCTCCGGCCAGCGCGTGACCGAGCAGGTGGTGCCGTGTCACCTCCGGCAACCCTTGCTCGTATCGCAACTCGTTGGTTACGTAATGCCGGAATGAATGGAAGTTCTTGTCTTGTGCCGCCTGACCCAACTGCTTCTCCAAGGTCTTGCTCCAATGGTAGGCAATGCTGGCGCCCAGGCCAGCGCGTTTTGACTTGCGCTTCAATTCTGGGAATACAGGCCCATTCGCCAGGGCTTGGACGTGGGCGAGAAAGCCCATTTCGATGAGGTGTTCGTGGATTGGGACCTTGCGCCGTGACTGCTTGTTCTTGATCCGGCGAAGTCTATTGTTCTTGATGCTAAACGCCCACACCCCCTCTTCCTGAATGATCTCGTCACACAGAAGGCCTGCAATCTCCTCGCGGCGGGCGCCGGAATAAGCGGCAATAAGCGGGATCCAGAACAGGCCGTCGCGAACAATAATCTCCCCTGGCTTGGTTCGGCTGCTGGTGCTGGCGCTGCCGCGCCAGATTGCCCCATTGAAGATGGCGACAACGTCGTCCCGCGCGAATGGTGGGACTTTCTCCTGTTCGTCCTCTTCGTCAGTCTCCCGCAAGTCGCTGATGTCCAGCAAGGGGTCGAGAGCGATCCCTTCAGACCTCGCCTGCTTCAGCATCTGCCCGATGAAGCCGAGGTTCCTGTTCACTGTCGCCGGAGCAAGTCCGACCTCCGCCTCACGCGCGGAGGCTGCGGCGATAATCTCCGACAGTGGCATGTTCTTCTCTTTCGAGCTTTTGCGATATGTTGGCGGCAGTTGCGCCATGGTATCGCAAAAGCGAGCAAGGTCCGCCTGCCGCAGTCTGCGGATATCGCTGACCGCAGTTGCCTCGACAAGCAGAGCTGCCGTGTTTCTGATCTGATAGGCGGTCGTATCGGTTGCCTTGCCCCGCGCTTCCTTCTTTGAGGCCAACCGATCGGCGACAGCAGAAATCGCCGGGTCGTAGTCCGGCTCCTCCTCCGGCAGTGATTCACTGATCTGAGAGGCAGTCGGAGGCGCGCTGACAGTTTTCCCTGTGAGGGATTCGGCAAGATCGAGCGCCTCTGTCAGCTTGGGATCAGTTCGACGGCTGGCACTGAGATAGGCTGCCGCGCGTCCGCGGAGGTAGATCTGCCGCGAGTCCAGAAACTGATGGACGTTCAGCCCTGGGAGGCCTGCAAGCTCTGCAGCGGCGCGTCTGATCTTCGTCTCTACAGCCTCGCTCAGAGCTTCGCCTGCGGCTTGCTGGAGGTAGCTGTCAATCTTCGGCAGGTCCTGCGCCGGAACACCGTCAGCAACGATCTCCGCGCGTTCTACTTCGCCAAGATCGGCGCTGACCCCGTCTCGGGCGAGAAGTCGCAAGGCATGCCCCAGCGCACGATCTTCGGCTGCATTGGTTCGGGCATAGCCCGTCTCGCGGCTATCCGACTGCGCCCGATTGCGCCGGTCGATGCGCTCAAGCTCCTCCCGAACCACACGCTCAAGCCATTTCCTCGCGGCCTCCCGCGTCAATCCGTCCAGCGCCATCGCCTCGAAAACCTGATCACTTTCGAACGTCACGATGCCGCCAAGGCGTCGCGCTGTCCACGGGCAAGCCGTGCCGAGACTGATCTGAAGGTGAATTCCGTCGCATGGCACCCTGGCCGGAATTCTGCGTCGCCACGTGTAGATTGCGCCGCGTCGAAAGACGAAGTTGACGATGCCCACCTTTAAGCCCCCTTACGGTTGGGCGCAGCACCATTGATGGGCAATCATGGAGGACATGAGTCCCTTTGACTGCCTCGCGGCCTCTTCAGGTAAAGCTTTCAAGAACTTGGATGATGTTGGCTGGGGCGGTAGGATTCGAACCTACGGTACACGGTACCAAAAACCGATGCCTTACCACTTGGCCACGCCCCAACTGTGGGAGGGTGAATAGCCAAGCCTGCGCGGGGGTGCAAGCCGAAAAATACCAAAACTTGTCAGTATTCCAAACGGGCATTATGCCGCGCGGATGGAACAAGTTGACCTTCTCATCTTGGGCGCCGGAGCGGCGGGATTGTTCTGCGCAGGCTCGGCCCTTCGCCAAGGACGGCGCGTCCTGGTGCTGGATCATGCCGGAAATCCGGGCGAAAAGATCCGCATCTCGGGCGGCGGGCGGTGCAACTTCACCAATCTCGCCACCGCGCCGGACAGGTTCTTGTCCCGAAACCCGCGATTCTCTGCAAGCGCGCTGTCCCGCTATGGCGCCCGGGACTTCGTGCGGCTTGTCGACCAGGCCGGCATTTCCTGGCATGAAAAGACGCAAGGGCAGCTGTTCTGTGACGGAAAGGCGACGCAGATCACGAGGATGCTGCTGGACCGGATGCAAGGCGCCGAGCTGCGGATGCAAACCGCCCTGCATACCGTCAGCCACGACGGCATTGGCTTCATGGTCGAGACATCTGCAGGCACCGTCCGCGCCGCGCAACTGGTCGTGGCGACCGGCGGCAAATCCATCCCGAAGATCGGAGCCACGGGGTTCGCCTATGACATTGCCGCGCAATTCGGACTGCGCATGGTCGAGACCCGCGCGGCTCTTGTTCCACTGACCTTTGCCGAACAGGAACTGGCGCTTTGCCGCCCCCTGGCAGGCGTTTCGGTCGAGGCCGAGATTCGTCACGGCGGCGGCGGTTTCCGGGATGCGCTGCTGTTTACGCATCGCGGGCTCAGCGGGCCGGTGATCCTGCAGATTTCAAGCTTCTGGACGCCGGGCGAGACGCTGCGGGTCAACCTGGCCCCCGACCACGACATTGCGTCAGAATTGAAGGCAGGTCGCGGCCAGGCAGGGCGGGTCAGCGTCGCCTCGGCCCTCGGCCGCTTCCTTCCCGCCCGTCTGGCTGCCGCGATCTGCGAGGAAACGGGTCTGACGCAGGCGCGGCTGGCCGACCAGCCGAACAAGCGGCTGGAGGCGATCGGCGCGCGCGTCAACGGATGGCAGGTTCGCCCGGTAGGGACCGAAGGCTATCGCACGGCGGAAGTGACGCTTGGCGGCATCGACACGCGCGACCTGGACGCCCGCACCATGCAGGCACGCAAGATGCCGGGGCTGTTCTTCATCGGCGAATGTGTCGACGTCACGGGCTGGCTGGGCGGCTATAACTTCCAATGGGCATGGGCGTCCGCGGATGCGGCAGGACGCGCCTAGCCCATCACCGGGTCGGCCTTGGCCAGCCTGTCGAACGTCATCAACGATTCGACAAGGGCGGGCATCCGGTCCAGCGGGATCATGTTCGGCCCGTCCGAGGGCGCGCAATCGGGGTCCTCATGCGTTTCGATGAAGACGCCCGCCACACCCAGCGCCACGGCCGCGCGGGCCATCACGGGCGCGAACTCTCGCTGCCCGCCTGACGAGCCCCCCTGCCCGCCCGGCTGCTGCACGGAATGCGTCGCATCCATGATGACCGGATAGCCGGTGCGCGCCATGATCGGCAAGGACCGCATGTCAGCCACCAGCGTGTTGTAGCCGAAGCTGACGCCGCGTTCGGTCAGCAGGATGTTGTCGTTCCCGGTCGAGGCGACCTTGTCGGCGACATTCGCCATGTCCCAGGGGGCCAGGAACTGCCCCTTCTTGATATTGACCACCGCGCCGGTTTTCCCCGCGGCCAGCAACAGATCCGTCTGGCGCGACAGAAAGGCGGGGATCTGGATCACGTCCACCGCCTGCGCCGCAAGAACCGCTTGCCCGGCATCGTGAACGTCGGTCAGGACCGGGCAGCCAAGCCGGTCGCGCACCGTGGACAGGATGGTCAACCCTTCCTCGATCCCCACGCCGCGCCGTCCCTTCAGCGAAGTCCGGTTGGCCTTGTCGTAGCTGGCCTTGAAGACATAGCTTGCCCCGGCCTTCGCGCAGGCCTCGGCCATCCGCTCTCCGATCATCAGGGCATGGTCCAGGGTTTCAAGCTGGCAGGGACCGGCAATCACCGTCAGGGGCAGATCGTTGCCGCAGGAAAGGTTGCGGATGCGGATGTGCTTGGGCGGGGTCATGTGGATACCTGTTCGCGAAGGATCGAGGCTGTCAGCGACAGCATCAGATAGATACCCGAAAAGATCAGAAAGGCCACCAGCGTATTCTGGAATGCCTTGGGATAGGTCGCCTCGTCCGGCGGCACGGGCGCGACGGACAGCGACAGATAGCGGACCTGCTTGTTGGCCTCGATCCGTGCGGCTTCCATCTGCGCGGCGGCGGTGGCCAGCAGCTCCTGCCGGGTCAGAAGGTCGCTTTCCGCAATTCTCAGTTCGCCCGAGATGAGCGCAAGGGAATTGCGCCCGTCATTGCTTTCGGTCAGTTGCGTCCGCGTTTCCGCGATCATCTCCTCCAGCCGAGTGATGTCGCCCCGGACGGCGGTGACGCGACTTTCCAGCGGCTGCGGGTTCGACAGCAACTGTCCCAGTTCAAGGCGCTTCGTGGCCAGTTGCGTTTCAAGGGCCGAGATCTGGTTCATGATCACCGTGCCCTCGGCCGCCGGATCCAGGACGCCCAGCGTTTGCTGCAGTTCCTGCACCCGGCGCTGCGCCGCCAGCACCTTGGCCTCGGCATCCTCGTAGATCTGGATCGCGCCTTCCATCTGATCCTCGCGCAGGCGAGAGGTCATCTGGTCCACCTGTTCTTCCGCATAGGCGATCAGCGCCAGCGAAAAGTCGTGGCTTTGCTGGGGATCGGGGGCGATCACCTCCATGTCGATCATCCCCTCGGTCGGGTCGTAGCCGATCTTGACCGATTTCCGGTAAAGCTCGAACGTCTCCTCGTTCGTGGCATCTGCGGAAAGCCGCTTGACGGGATCGATGGCGGGGTTCTGGTAAGCCCCCCTGAAGCCCTTGTCCGCGTCCAGCCGCAGCATGGCATCGCGCGAGGTCAGGTAGCTTTGTACCGCCACCGAATCCGTGTTCGTGCCCATCAGCCCACCGGTCACGGCATCGCCCAGGCCGCCGGCCATGCCGCCCTGGCTTTGGGCGGACTGGATGCGGAACTGCGACACGGTCGCGTACAAGGGCGTGGCAAGCCGGAAGTAGTACCAGCCCGCCAGCGCGGTCGGAATGATCACGAACGCCAGCAACCGCAGCGTCAGCATGACCATCCGCCGCCGCCGGCGCAGCGCGATGTCGCGCTGGATGCGGTATATCTCGGCCGCGCGCTTTTCCTCGGTCAGCACCTCTCGCGAAGGCAGTTCGCTCCGGACGGGACCGACATCGGTGCCGGGCTTCACGGCGGGCGCCGCGGGACCCTTTCGCGGCATCACCACGGGCGTGTTTGCCGCAGGCTTGGCCTGCGCGCGAGTGCCTTCGCTGGACAGGATCTGCCCCAGGGCCGCGCGGTGCGACGGATCGATGCCACGCTGCCGCAAGCGCAGCACGGCCTCCTCGTCAGAGCCGACCTCGATCTGGTGCAGGGTCGCGATCCGGCGCGCGATCCGCAACTGGCGCTCTGACAGGTTCTCCTTGCGGATCAGGTCCAGTTGCGCGTCCAGTTCATCCTCGCTTGCGGGTTCGGGCACGTTGGTCGGCGGAACATGCCCCAGCCCGTCGTCGACGGGGTCGGTGCGCATGAAACGGGCACGCTCGTCCTCTGGCAAGGCGCCCGCCCCCCCGGCCTTCTTGCGGACCGAAATCCGGATGTTGGCGTCCGAGAACGGGCGTTCGGCCGCGTCGCCCGCTTGCGGCTGGGCTTGCGGGCGAACCGATTCGGCTGCCGAGGCGTGATAGCGGCGGGCCTTAGGCGGTGTAGTCATAATACTGTTTCGCCTCAGCAAGGGATTCGAATGAATAAAGCCGACCGTCGCGCAGGATGGCGGCCGACCGGCAGAATTTCTCGATGGTGGCGGGTTGGTGGGACACGATCACGACGGTCGCGGTTTTCAGCCGGTCATAAAGGACCGCGCCAGCCTTGCGGTTGAATTCGGCATCCGTCGTCTGCGGCATGCCTTCGTCGATCAGGTAGATGTCGAATTCAAGCGCGAGCAGCAGGGAAAAGGTAAATCGCTGCCTCATCCCGGCCGAATAGGTCCCGACGGGCATGTCGAAATATTCGTCGATATCCGTCAGCCAGCGCGTGAATGCGGAAACATAATCCGGATCCAGCCCGTAGATCCGGGCGATATAGCGCGCGTTCTCGTTGGCGGAATGCTTGCTGACGACGCCCCCCATGAAGCCCAGGGGAAAGGAAATGCGGCAGGTCCGGCGGATCGTGCCCTCATCGGGCTTTTCCAGCCCGCACATCATGTTGACCAGCGTGGTCTTGCCGGTCCCGTTCGGCGCAAGGATGCCCAGCGAATTGCCGAGTTCGACCCGGAAGGATGCCTGATCCAGGATCACCTTGCGCCGCGTTCCCGTCCAGAAGGACTTCGAGACATTGTCGAATTCCAGCATCGGTCATCCCTGCCGCCGCGCAGCTTCGCAATTCCGGACAGCCCGGCGCGGGCGACACTAGTATTGGGCGAGCGATGTGTCCAGTTTTCACCCTCCGTGATGCCCGAAGGCCCGCTTCTTGTCACCCCTACAAACACGCCGCATTTTCACTATCTGTTCCCCATGCCATCGCTTGAACACTCCATCACCGCCTGCCGCTTGTGCGCGCCGCGTTTCGCCGACACCGCCACGGCCCACGAGCCCCGGCCGGTCGTCTGGTTCAGGCCGGGCGCGCGCATCCTTGTTGTCGGGCAGGCGCCCGGAATGCGCGTGCATCGCAGCGGACGCCCTTTCACGGACAGGTCGGGCGACCGGCTGCGCGACTGGATGGGCGTGGACCAGTCGATCTTCTACGATCGCGACCGCATTGCCATCGTGCCGATGGCTTTCTGCTTTCCGGGCTATGACCTGCGCGGGTCCGACCTGCCGCCGCCGTCCCTCTGCGCGCAGACCTGGCGCCATCAGGTGTTGCAGCAGTTGCAGCCCCGGCTGACGCTTCTGGTGGGCGGATACGCCATCCGGTGGCACCTGGGGCAGCGGGACGTGACCGCCACGGTCGCGTCGTGGCGCGACCATGCGCCGGCGGTCTTCCCCCTGCCCCATCCGTCCTGGCGCAACACCGGCTGGCTGCGCCGCAACCCGTGGTTCGAGACAGACCTTCTGCCCGCCCTGCGGGGCGCCGTCCGCGCCGAGCTGACGCGCAACGACTGAACTTTCGTCGGGCGGCGCAAGCCATCGGTTGACAGGGTGACACTGGTCGGGCCATGCCGTTTCCATGACGACCGACATCCTGATCGCCCGCGCCGCCCGCAAGTTGCCCATCGCCGAGATCGCCGCCAGGCTGGGCCTGAGCGACAGCGACATCCTGCGGTATGGCCATGACAAGGCGAAGATTTCGCATCATGCCCTTGCCGGGCTGGCGGATCGGCCGCGCGGCCGCCTGGTGCTGGTGACGGCCATCAACCCCACCCCTGCGGGAGAGGGAAAGACGACAACGACCGTCGGCCTGGGCGACGCGCTGAACCGCATCGGCAAGCGCGCGACCGTCTGCATCCGCGAGGCGAGCCTTGGGCCGAACTTCGGCATGAAGGGCGGCGCGGCGGGCGGCGGCCATGCCCAGATCGTGCCGATGGAGGAGATGAACCTTCATTTCACCGGCGACTTCCACGCGATCACGGCCGCCCACAACCTGCTGGCCGCGATGATCGACAACCACATCTACTGGGGCAACGACCTGGACATCGACACGCGCCGGATCACCTGGCGCCGCGTGATGGACATGAACGACCGTGCCCTGCGCGACATCGTCGTGGGACTTGGCGGCGTGTCGAACGGGTTTTCCCGGCAGACAGGCTTTGACATCACCGTGGCGTCAGAGGTGATGGCGATCCTCTGCCTGGCCCGCGACCTGGACGACCTGCACGCGCGACTTGGGCGGATCGTCATCGGCTATACCCGCGACCGCCGTCCTGTGACCGCCCGCGACCTGAAGGCGGACGGGGCGATGACCGTCCTGCTGCGCGACGCGCTGCAGCCGAACCTGGTCCAGACGCTGGAAAACAACCCGGCCCTTGTCCATGGCGGTCCCTTCGCCAACATCGCGCATGGCTGCAACAGCGTCATCGCCACGGACACGGCCTTGCGCCTGTCCGACTATGTCGTGACCGAGGCAGGCTTCGGCGCCGACCTGGGGGCCGAGAAGTTCCTGGACATCAAGTGCCGCCTGGCCGGGCTTTCGCCCGATGCCGTCGTGCTGGTTGCGACCGTCCGGGCGCTGAAGATGAACGGCGGCGTCCCCAAGGAAGACCTCGCGTCCGAGAATGTCGCCGCCGTGGTCCGAGGCTGCGCCAACCTGGGCCGCCATATCGAGAACCTGCGCGGCTTCGGGCTGCCGCTGGTGGTCGCGGTCAACCATTTCGCCGGCGACACGCCGGCCGAGATCCGGGCGCTTCAGGACTACTGCGCCCATCACGGTGCCAAGGCCATCCTGTGCCAGCACTGGGCCAAGGGCGGCGCCGGAGCCGAGGATCTGGCCCGGCAGGTGGTGGCCCTGGTCGAGGGGGGCGAAGCGGATTTTCACACCCTCTATCCCGACTCCATGTCGCTGTGGCAGAAGATCGAGACGATCTGCACCCGCATCCACCGCGCCGCCCATGTCGAGGCCCTGCCCGGCGTGCGCGCCCAACTGGACCTGTGGGAGGAAGAGGGTCACGGCCACCTGCCCGTCTGCATCGCCAAGACGCAGTATTCGTTTTCGACCGATCCCGCGTTGCGCGGTGCACCCGAAGGCCATGTCATTCCGGTCCGAGAGGTCCGGCTGAACGCCGGTGCGGGCTTCGTTGTGGCGATCTGCGGCGAGATCATGACGATGCCCGGACTGCCGCGCCATCCTGCCGCCGAAGTCATCGGCCTCAACGACCTGGGCCAGATCGAGGGGCTGTTCTAGGCCGCGATCGGCAGGTTCGGCTGCGAGCCATGCCAGCGGCGGTAAATGGCCATGTGCAGCGCAACAAGCGCGGCCAGCGTCGGCCGCAAGGCGCTGTTGTCCTGATCGGCGGTCCCGAAGCCGATGCGCGCCGGGAATGATCCGTCGGGCCGCTGGCTGGAAATGATATCGGCCAGCATCGGGGCAACATCGTGATCCGGATCGATGAGGCAGAGGCAGTAGCACATCTGGGCCAACGGCATCAGCCGACCCTTCCGCTCGGCCCAGTTGGCAAAGCGCAGGCAGTTCGAGAAGGCATCGCCATAGGTGCGGGCGCTGGCAAAGCGCGGCCGCTCCATGCCGAAGCAATAGCACAGGGCCAGGACGCTGGCATAGGTATCAATGGCCTGATCAGTCAGCCGCTCCTCGGGAATCGGTGTGCGCAGCATCTCCTCGGCCTCGGCCAGCAGCGCCGCCTCCAACGGCCGGACCAAGGAAGCCCGGTCGGCGGGGAACATCGATGCGCCCGAGAGCGCCGGTGTCGGATCGACATCCGTGAGGCCCTTGAACAGCCTGGCGCTGCGCCAATCGGCCGAGCCGCTGCCCCGGCTGAAACCGGCCTTGGGATTCGGGATAATGCGAGATTTAAATCTATTCGAAATAAATTGTTGCAGGGGAACGGGCGTTCCCCGCAGGCCGGAGCATATATATGCAGCGACCGCGATTTCAGTTACATCATCGGCGAAATTGTCGCCGAGATCCGCAGCAACCGGCAATTGATCAATCCGGCTGCGCAGCCATTGCTGGCTGCGTGCGCCGATCAGCGTCAATAGCTGCCTATAGGCCGGATCATGAGTCACAGGCTTGCTCCTCCCGAATGGCGTTAAGAGATTAGAAACCTTGAATGAGGATTTGGCAATAATTTCGACATAACGACCAAAAAGAAGATGCTGAAAACTTTCATATAGACCTAGTGTTTTGAATCTGACGCTTGTTACCTGTTCCCGCAGATGCCATCGAGTGCGTCGAGCGCGCGTCGTTCACGGGTGAGGATGTCGTCGGCTGACTTGGTCCAAACAAAGGGCTTCGGCCGGATGTTGTGCTGCGCCAGGTAGTCGTAGATTGCGTCCTCCAAGTCGCTCACGCTGGTATAACTGCCTCTGCGAATACGCTTTGCAGTGATCTCTGCGAAGAAGCGCTCGACAAGGTTGAGCCAGGAGGCACTGGTTGGTGTGAAATGCAGCTTGAACCGCGGATGTTTCTCCAGCCAGGCCTGCACCTCGGGCGTCTTGTGGGTCGCGTAGTTGTCGAGCACGAGATGGATGTCACGTGGTTTGCGGACGACGCGGTCGATGCGGCGCAGGAAGGTCAGAAATTCCCGTGCCCGATGACGCGGCATGCAATCACCGATGACCAGACCGGATTTGACATCAAGCGCGGCGAACAGGGTGGTCGTGCCGTGGCGCTTGTAATCGTGGGTCATCGTGGCGGCGCGCCCCTTCTTGAGCGGCAAGCCAGGCTGGGTCCGATCCAAGGCCTGGATCTGTGATTTTTCATCAACACACAGCACGACAGCGCGGTCCGGCGGGTTCAGATACAGGCCGACGATCTCGGTGACTTTCTCCTCAAAAAGGGGGTCGTTCGACACCTTGAACCCGCGCGAGACATGCGGCTTCAATCCCGCCTCCGCCCAGATGCGTCCCACGCTCGAAGGAGAGATCCCCACCGCTTCGGCCATCATCGAGCGGCTCCAGTGGGTGGCGTTGGGAGGAGCCTCCTGCACGGTCTTCGCGATCACCATCAGCCGTGTCTCCCGGGGCAGCGGAGGCACCCGCGAAGGCCGGGTCTTGTCGCGCAGCAGCCCTGCCACACCCTCGTCGAGATAGCGGGATTGCCAACGCCAGACAGTGGGCTTCGAAATCCTTGCACGCCGCATGATCTCGTTGGTGCCGTAGCCATCGTCGGTAGCCAGAATGATCTCGGCCCGCCAGACCACCTTGCGTGGCGTGTTTCGGTCAGTGAGCACGGTTTCAAGCCGCGCTCGATCGGCAGGGCCAAGGTAAAGGCTGATGTCGTCTCGTCTCATCCGCCGAACATGCCAGACGCGACTACAAGAAGGAATCTTCCGTTAGGTGGTGAACACTAGGCAAATGAAAATGCTGTTTATAATGCGCAGGAACCGATGGTAGGCACGGTGCCATGGGACGGTGAAACGACTAACCAGGAATGTCTGGAAAGGTTCCTGTCTTTCCAGCGCCATGAAGCATCTCGCAGACCCTTGGTTTCGTCAAGATAGAGGGCCGCACGCCAGGCGACGTCAGGGGCATGGCCCCCTCTCGGCAGTTGCCGTCCAGGCGTGCCAGCGAACGGCTGAGGTTCCGATCGCACCACCCGATCATGCAATGGCAACAAGGGGTGTCGTCAGCGTGCCCCGGGTTCGGCAGCAAGTCGCGGCAGCGCCTGCAAGCCTTTCACGCTGATGGCAAGGGTTGCCGGGCGGCCGCCGTTCGCTCCGGCGGCCGCGCAGCCTGGAAGGCTTATCCCGCCAAGGCGCTTTCCACCGGCTGCACTGCAGCCTCGCGACGGTTGCGCAGTTCCTCGGCCACCAGGAAGGCCAGTTCCAGCGACTGGCTGGCGTTCAGGCGAGGGTCGCAGGCGGTGTGATAGCGGTCCGACAAATCCTCGTCAGTGACGGCGCGGACGCCGCCGGTGCATTCGGTCACGTCCTTGCCGGTCATCTCGAAATGCACGCCGCCGGGGATCGTGCCCTCGGCCTTGTGGACGGCGAAGAACTCGCGCACCTCGCGCAGGATCGAATCGAAGGCCCGCGTCTTGTACCCGGTCGAGGACTTGATGATGTTGCCGTGCATCGGGTCGCAGGACCAGACGACATTGGCGCCCTCGGCCTGGACCGTCTGGATCAGGCGCGGCAGGTGGTCGCCGACCTTGCCCGCGCCGAAGCGCGCGATCAGCGTCAGCCGGCCCGGCTCGTTCTCCGGGTTCAGCTTGGCCATCAGCACCTTTAGGTCCTCCGAGGAGGTGGTCGGGCCGCATTTCAGGCCGATGGGGTTCTGCACACCCCGGCAGAACTCCACATGCGCGCCGTCGATCTGGCGGGTGCGGTCGCCGATCCAGATCATGTGGCCCGATCCCGCGACCGGCAGGCCGGTGGTCGAATCGACGCGGGCCAGCGCTTCCTCGTATTCCAGCAGCAGCGCCTCGTGGCTGGTGTAGAAATCGACCTTCGACAACTGGTGCGCCGTGTCCGAGTTCACGCCCGCCGCCTGCATGAAGGCCATGGCGTCGCTGATGCGGTTCGCGATGTCACGATATTTCGCGGCCTCGGGACCGCCCACGAAATCGGCGATCCAGCTTTGGACGCGGTGCATGTCGGCAAAGCCGCCGGTCGAGAAGGCCCGGAGCAGATTCAGCGAGGCCGCAGCCTGCGTATAGGCCGCCAGCATCCGCTGGGGATCGGGAATCCGCGCATCGGCCGTGAAGTCGAAGCCGTTGATGATGTCGCCGCGATAGCTTGGCAGCTCGACCCCGTTGATCACCTCGGTTGGCGCGCTGCGGGGCTTGGCGAACTGGCCCGCCATGCGACCGACCTTGATGACGGGCATCTGGGCGCCCCAGGTCAGCACCACCGCCATCTGCAGCAGCAGCTTGAAGGTGTCGCGGATGTTGTCGGCGCTGAATTCGGCAAAGCTCTCGGCGCAGTCGCCGCCTTGCAGCAGGAAGGCGCGGCCTGCCGCGGCCTGCGCCAGTTCCGCCTTGAGGCGACGCGCCTCGCCCGCAAAGACCAGCGGCGGATATCGGCGCAACTGCGCCTCTACCGCCTGCAGCGCGGCAGGGTCCGTATAGTCCGGCATCTGGACGCGGGGATAGGCGCGCCAGCCGGCCTTGTCCCAAGACGGGGTGGCGGTCTTGCGGTTCTCCTGCGTCATGGCACGCACTCCTTGGAAAATGATCGTGACGGTATAAACGGGAATGGGGCAAAGGGGAAGGTGGCGCCTCGGCGCAGCGGACCCCTTGCGGCAACGGAAAATCCCTGCTGATGTCGTTCGACCACGCGCGAAGACAACCCCCATGCCATCCGACAAACCCCGCCGTTTCACGTTCCTGCTTCTGGACCGTTTCACCATGCTGCCCTTCACCGCCGCGATCGAGCCGCTGCGGCTGGCCAACCGTTCCGCAGGCGAGCAGCTTTACAGCTGGCGGCTGGTCGGGCCGGGCCAGGACCACGCCACCTGCTCGAACGGGGCAAGGGTCGCCCTGGATGCCTCGCTGGACGCCGAGGCGCCGGCCGAACGCGATGACGTCGTGATCGTCTGCGGCGGCACCGACATCGCGCGGGCCACGACAAGGCCCGTGCTGAACTGGCTGCGCAAGCAGGCGCGCAGCGGTGCCACCATGGGCGCGGTCTGCACCGGCGCCTGGGTTCTGGCCGAGGCGGGCCTGCTGGACGGGCGCAAGGCCACGATCCACTGGGAAAACCACGACGGCTTTGCCGAGGCCTTTCCCCAGGTCGACCTGTATCGGTCGATCTTCGTCAATGACGGCAACCGCCTGACGGCGGCGGGGGGCACGTCCTCGATCGACCTGATGCTGCACCTGATCGCCGAGGCGCATGGCGACGCCCTGGCAACCGAGGTCGCCGACCAGATGCTGCACACCGCGATCCGGACGGACCAGGATCGCCAGCGCCTGTCGATCCCGACCCGCATCGGCGTCCGCCACCCCCGGCTGGCCGCCGTGATCGCGCGCATGGAAGGCAATCTCGAAGATCCGATCAGTCCGGCCCAGCTCGCCGCCGATGCGGGCATGTCCACGCGGCAGCTGGAACGGCTGTTCCGGCGCTATCTGAACCGCAGCCCCAAGCGCTATTATATGGAAACGCGCCTGGCGCGCGCGCGCAACCTGCTGATGCAGACCGAGATGTCGATCATCGAGGTCGCCTTGGCATCGGGCTTTTCCAGCCCCTCGCACTTTTCCAAATGCTACCGGGCGCTTTACGGCAGCACGCCCTATCGGGAGCGCGGGACAGGCGCCGTCACGGCATGAAAAAACCCCGGTGCGGATCGCACCGGGGTCCATGACGCCAGACCGATCAGCTTGGAACGGTCGACTGGTTGGGGTCCAGCCCGATATGGGTGCCCAGGGCCGCCATATCCGCCAGCAGCTTGGCAGCGGCGGTCACGACATCGTCGCCCACCGTGTCCCGCTTGGCTTCCGCGTTGCGGCGCTTGCGATGCGCGTCGGCCATCATCTCGTTGAAGAGGCCTTGGGTCATCTCCTCGCGGGCGTGGCCGCGTTCCGCCAGAAGGCTGACGGAGTCGGGCCCGATCTCGACAAAGCCGCCGGTCACGGCAAAGTCCTTCTGCGACCCGTCGGCACCGATCAGCGTGACCAGCCCCGGCCGCAGCGTGACGATGGTGGGCGCGTGGCCGGGCATGGCGGTCAGGTCGCCGTCCGTGCCCGGCAGGCGCACCTCGCGCACGGGAACGGAGACAAGGCTCCGTTCCGGCGACACGAGGTCGAACTGCATGGTATCGGCCATCTCGCCCCCTTACGCGGCTTCTGCCGCGAGACGCTGGGCTTTCGCCTTCACCTCTTCGATGTCGCCGACCATGTAGAAGGCGGCCTCGGGCAGGTGGTCGTATTCACCGGCCACCACGGCCTTGAAGGACGCGATGGTCTTTTCCAGCGGCACCTGGACGCCGTCGGAGCCGGTGAAGACCTTGGCCACGTCGAAGGGCTGCGACAGGAAGCGCTGGATCTTCCGGGCGCGGGCCACGGTCAGCTTGTCCTCCTCGGACAGTTCGTCCATGCCCAGGATCGCGATGATGTCCTGCAGCGACTTGTATTTCTGCAGGATGCCCTGGACGTCGCGGGCCACCTTGTAGTGCTCCTCGCCCACGACGGCGGGGTCGAGGATGCGGCTGTTCGAGTCCAGCGGGTCCACGGCCGGGTAGATGCCGAGTTCCGAGATCGCGCGCGACAGCACGGTCGTGGCGTCCAGGTGGGCGAAGGTCGTGGCGGGCGCCGGGTCGGTCAGGTCATCGGCCGGAACGTAGACGGCCTGGATCGAGGTGATCGAGCCGTTCTTGGTCGAGGTGATGCGTTCCTGCATCGCGCCCATGTCGGTCGCCAGCGTCGGCTGGTAGCCCACGGCGGACGGGATGCGGCCCAGTAGCGCGGACACTTCCGAACCCGCCTGCGTGAAGCGGAAGATGTTGTCCACGAAGAACAAAACGTCGGTGCCGGTGGCATCGCGGAACTGCTCGGCCACGGTCAGGCCGGTCAGGGCGACGCGCATCCGGGCTCCCGGAGGCTCGTTCATCTGGCCGTAAACCAGGGCCACTTGGCTTTCGGACAGGTTGTCCGGCTTGATGACGCCCGATTCCACCATCTCGTGATAGAGGTCGTTGCCCTCGCGGGTCCGTTCGCCGACGCCCGCGAACACGGAATAGCCCGAGTGCACCTTGGCGATGTTGTTGATCAGTTCCATGATCAGAACGGTCTTGCCCACGCCAGCACCGCCGAACAGGCCGATCTTGCCGCCCTTGGAATAGGGGGCCAGCAGGTCGATGACCTTGATGCCCGTGACCAGGATCTCGGAACTGGTCGCCTGCTGCGCGAATTCCGGGGCGGGCTGGTGGATCGCGCGACGCTCGGTCGCGGTGATCGGGGCGCCTTCGTCAACGGGCTCGCCCACGACGTTCAGGATGCGGCCCAGGGTGACGTCGCCGACCGGAACGGTGATCGGGCCGCCGGTGTCGGTCACGCGCTCGCCGCGGACCAGACCTTCGGTCGAGTCCATGGCGATGGTGCGGACGGTGTTCTCGCCCAGGTGCTGGGCCACTTCCAGGACCAGCTTCTTGCCGTTGTTGGTGGTTTCCAGCGCGTTCAGGATCGCGGGCAGGTGATTGTCGAACTGCACGTCAACGACGGCGCCGATCACCTGCGTGATTTTACCAGTGGCCTCTGCCATGTGATTACCCCTACGTGTCAGAGCGCCTCGGCGCCCGAGATGATTTCGATGAGTTCCTTGGTGATCGCGGCCTGACGCGAGCGGTTGTACTCGGTCGTCAGACGGTCGATCATGTCGCCCGCGTTGCGCGTGGCGTTATCCATGGCCGTCATCCGCGCCCCCTGTTCGGAGGCCGCATTTTCCAGAAGCGCCGCAAAGATCTGCGTCGCGACCGAACGCGGCAGCAGGTCGGCCAGGATGGCCTCCTCGCCGGGTTCGTAATCGTAAAGCGCCGAAGCCCCGCCGGTCGATCCGCCTTCGGGCATTTCGGCCGGGATGATCTGGCGCGCGGTCGGAACCTGGCTGATCACCGACTCGAAGCGGTTGTAGAAGATCGTCGCCACGTCGAAGTCACCGGCCTCGAAGCGGTCCAGCACGTCGTCGGCAATGGCGCGGGCGTTGTCGTAACCCACGCGCTTGACCTCGGACATATCGACATGGCTGACGAACAGGCTGCCATAGTCGCGCTTGAGCTGCTCGCGGCCCTTCTTGCCGACGGTCAGGATCGCGACCTCTTTGCCCTCGCCGCGCAGCCGGTCGGCATGTTGCCGGGCCAGCTTGACGATGGTGCTGTTGAAGCCGCCGGCCAGACCGCGTTCCGAGGTCATGACGACCAGCAGATGCTTGCGGTCGGCGCCCGTCCCGGCCAGCAGGCGCGGCGCCGATGCCGAACCGGCCGCGTTCGCGGTCAGCCCGGCCATCACCGCGGCCATGCGGTCGGCATAGGGACGCGCGGCTTCCGCCGCGTCCTGCGCACGGCGCAGCTTCGCGGCGGCGACCATCTGCATCGCCTTGGTGATCTTCCGCGTGTTCTTGACGCTTCCGATCCGGTTCTTGAGATCCTTGAGACTGGGCATCTATTCCCCCTCTCAGGCGCGGGTCTTGTTGTATGCGTCCAGAGCCGCCTTGATCGCTTCTTCCAGATCGCCCGAGACCTTGCGGTCGTTGCGGGTCATGTCGTCCAGCAGGTCGGACTTCTGGTTGCGCAGGAACTGGATCAGCCCGTCTTCCCAAGCCACGACCTCGCGCACCGGCACGTTGTCGATATAGCCCTTGGTACCGGCATAGATGACGATCACGATTTCGGCGTTCGTCAGCGGGCGATACTGCGGCTGCTTCATCAGTTCCGTCAGGCGCGAGCCGCGGTTCAGCAGGCGCTGCGTCGCGGCGTCGAGGTCCGAGCCGAACTGCGCGAAGGCCGCCATCTCGCGATACTGGGCCAGTTCCAGCTTGACCGGACCGGCGACCGATTTCATCGCCTTGGTCTGGGCGGCGGACCCCACGCGGGACACGGAAAGACCCGTGTTCACGGCCGGACGGATGCCTTGGAAGAACAGTTCGGTTTCCAGGAAGATCTGGCCGTCGGTGATCGAGATCACGTTGGTCGGGATATAGGCCGACACGTCGCCCGCCTGCGTCTCGATGATCGGCAGGGCGGTCAGCGAACCTGCGCCATTGGCCTCGTTCAGCTTGGCCGAACGCTCCAGCAGGCGCGAGTGCAGATAGAACACGTCGCCCGGATAGGCTTCGCGCCCGGGCGGACGGCGCAGCAGCAGCGACATCTGGCGGTAGGCCACGGCCTGCTTGGACAGGTCGTCATAGATGATCAGCGCGTCCATGCCGTTGTCGCGGAAATATTCGCCGATCGCGGTGCCCGAATAGGGCGCCAGGAACTGCATCGGCGCGGGGTCCGAGGCAGTCGCGGCCACGATGGTCGTATAGGCCATGGCGCCGGTTTCTTCCAGCTTCTTGACCAGCTGGGCAACGGTCGAACGCTTCTGGCCCACGGCGACATAGACGCAGTGCAGCGTCTTCATGCCGTCGTCCTCGCGGCCGTTGTAGTTCAGCTGGTTCAGGATCGTGTCCAGCGCGATGGCGGTCTTGCCGGTCTGGCGGTCGCCGATGATCAGCTCGCGCTGGCCACGGCCGACCGGGATCATGGCGTCGACGGCCTTCAGGCCGGTCGCCATCGGCTCGTGCACCGACTTGCGCGGCATGATGCCAGGGGCCTTGACGTCGGCGATCCGACGCTCGGTCGCCTCGATCGGGCCCTTGCCGTCGATCGGGTTGCCCAGCGCGTCCACCACGCGGCCCAGCAGGCCCTTGCCGACCGGCACGTCCACGATCGAGCGGGTGCGCTTGACAGTATCGCCTTCCTTGATGTGGCGGTCGTCGCCGAAGATCACGATGCCGACGTTGTCGGTCTCGAGGTTCAGCACCATGCCCCGGACGCCGCCCGGGAATTCCACCATCTCGCCGGCCTGCACCTTGTCGAGGCCGTAGACGCGGGCGATGCCGTCACCGACGGACAGCACCTGGCCCACTTCGGCCACTTCGGCGTCCTGCCCGAAATTCCTGATCTGATCCTTGAGGATGGCCGAAATCTCGGCTGCCTGGATTCCCATTATCCGACCTCTTTCATAGCATTCTGGAGGGAAGCGAGCTTCGAGCGGATCGAACTGTCGATCATCTGCGAACCCAGCTTGACAATCATGCCGCCGATAAGAGCCTCATCGACGCGAGTGTTCAGTTTGACGGTCTTGCCCGATTTCCGGGCCAGCGTGTCGCGCAGGCGCTGCTGCTGGTCGTCGGTCAGCGCGACGGCGCTTGTCACGTCGGCCGTCACCTCGCCGCGTTCCTCGGCGATCAGCGCCTGAAGCTGGCGCACCAGCTGCGGCAGCACGAACAGGCGGCGGTTCCTGGCCATCAGTTGCAGCGTGTTCGCCAGCACCTGCGAGAAGCCCATGCGCTGGGACAGCGCGGCGATGGCGCGGGCCTGGTCGTCGCGGGTGTAGATCGGCGCGCTGATGAGATCGCGCAGGTCGGCACTGTCCTCCAGCGCGGCGCGGAGATCGTCGGCCTGCTGCGCCAGCGCATCCAGCCCCCCGTCATCCTTCACGATATCGAAGACGGCCTGTGCATAGCGCCCGGCGATGCTCTGGGACATGGAAACAGAGTTGGCCACGGTCATCCTTTACGGTTTGCGCAAACCCCGCTGGCGGGCCGGGCTTCTGTCCGGTCTGTCGCGGGGTGCGGGTCGCGTTCGCGCGGCTTATGGAGGGCCGCCCTGAAATCTGCGGCGTCTCTAGCAGGTGAAAACAACTCGGGCAACCTGCTAGAATACGGAAATGAGAAGGATTGCGACCTTTGGACCGCGGCAGGTTGCCCCATTGCCGGAACGGGCTTCGCCAAGGCGTCCTGGCCAGGTTTCAACCGGCGCGACGCAGGGCAAAACAACCCGGCATGAGGGTCATCCATGGGGACGACGCCTCATGCCGGGCATTACTGGCAACACGATACACAGGACGGGCAATTCCGCTAGGCGTCGTCAGGCTCGGCAAAGCGGAGGAACTTGTCACAGCAGGCTACTCAGTACGATACCCATATAGGACGAATTGCTGCGGTGCGGCAGTTCACCTTATGGACAGATTCAGGGCGATTCGCCTGACAAGAGCCGCGGGATTCTTGCGCATCGTGCAAGTTTTGTTCCAGATGCGGACGCGCCGGCCGGGGTCCCACCACGCCGTCCAGGATCTGCAGCGGGCTTGGAACATGCACCCTCAGATCCGGCCCGATGGGTGCGCGGACCTGCTTGGAAAGCTCGATCAGGACCACCCCTGCGATCAGCACCCGGCTGATCCGCATCCCGGTGCGTTCCCACATCTGCGCGCTGCCAAGCCAGAACCGCCGGTCCGACGGGGGAATATAGACCGCAGACCCGTGCCATTCCGGCACGAAGCCCGCCCGGCGCGCCTGCGTCTCGATCTGGCCCGTGGTGTAGCTGCGCCCGAGGCCGAAGGGCGTGCGGTCCGAGGCCGCCCACAACCCCGCGCGGTTGGGGACCATGACCACCATCCGCCCCCCGGGCCCAAGCACCCGCCACGCCTCGGCCAGCAGGGCCGCCGGGTCGTCGCTGGTTTCCAGGCCATGCAGGATCACCAGCCGGTCCACGCTGCCGGTTTCCAGCGGCCAGGCCGTCTCGTCGCACAGGACGCTGTGGTTGGGCATCCCGGCGGGCCAGGCCATCACGCCCTGCGGGCCGGGCATCAGCGCCGTGACGCGTCGCGCGGTCGCCAGGTAGGGCCGCAGCATGGGGGCGGCAAAGCCGAATCCCGCGACGTTCATCCCGGTGCACGCCCCGGGCTGCCACCGTGTCACCAGCCGGTCGCGCAGGATGCGCTGCACGACGCGGCCAAGCGCCCGCTGGTAATAGAAGCTGCGGAGATCCGCGATATCGTGGTGCATTGCGCCCCGGCCCGGCTTTTGACAGGCTCGACCTCATCACAGGAAAGGGACTTTGCCAATGCCGCTGGAACTGGTCACGCTGCGCTGCCTGAAGGACAACTATGCCTATCTGCTGCATGGCGACGAGGGCACGGTGCTGATCGACGCCCCCGACGCCGCGCCGATCCTGAGGGAACTGGAGGCCCGCGACTGGTCCCTTGCCGCGATCCTGCTGACCCATCACCACGCCGATCACACCGACGGCGTGGCCGAGATCGTCCGGGAAACCGGCGCCATGGTGATCGGGGCGGCAGCCGACGCCCACCGCCTGCCCCCGCTGGATCTGCGCGTCAGCCCCGGCGAGCCCCTGGAAGTGCTGGGAGAGCCGGTCGAGATCATCGACGTGTCCGGCCACACCGTCGGCCATGTGGCGTTCCACTTCCCCCGGTCCGGAATGGCCTTCACGGCGGACAGCCTCATGGCGCTGGGGTGCGGGCGCCTGTTCGAGGGAACGGCCGCCATGATGTGGGACAGCCTGTCGCGGCTGAACGCCCTGCCCGGAGACACGCTGATCTGCTCGGGCCACGACTACTGCGCAGGCAACGGCGCCTTCGCCCTGTCGGTGGACCCCGACAACCCCGCCCTGCATCGGCGGCTCAAGGCTGTCCAGGAGGCAAGAGAGCCCTGCGCGCCCGCGACGCTGGCCATGGAACACGAGACGAATCCCTTTCTGCGCGTGGACGCGCTTCGTGCCTCGCTTGGCATGGAGACAGCCCCTGACGCCGAGGTTTTCGCAAGGCTTCGGCAGATGAAGGACAGCTTCTGACGGGCAAGTGAAAACCGCCATACCCGGCAGCGTGCTTGAATTTCGCACGGACGCGCATCACATCTGCCTCAACCGTGGGAAAAACGTGGCATCCTTGTGAAAAAGCACTTGATGCCGACCGAATTCCACCAAATCTTAACTGTATCGTGACAGTCTGGGCCGGTGGGCACAACATATGCCCATACCGCCAGCCGACTGACAGGAGAAGACCGTGCCAAGTTTCTCGACCTCTCTGGAACAGGCCATTCACCAGGCGCTTGCGCTGGCGAACGAACATCGACACGAGCTTGCCACGCTCGAACACCTGCTGCTGGCCCTGACCGAGGAACCGGACGCGGTCAAGGTGATGCGGGCCTGCAATGTCGATCTGGACGAACTTCGCAAGCTGCTGATCGATTTTATCGAGGACGACCTGTCCACCCTCATCACGGATGTGGAAGGCTCGGAAGCCGTGCCGACCGCGGCGTTCCAGCGGGTGATTCAACGTGCCGCCATCCACGTCCAAAGCTCGGGCCGGCAGGAAGTGACGGGCGCCAACGTGCTTGTCGCGATCTTTGCCGAACGCGAATCCAACGCGGCCTTCTTCCTGCAGGAAATGGACATGACCCGTTACGACGCGGTCAACTTCATCGCGCATGGCGTGGCGAAGAACCCGTCCTTCAACGAGAACCGCAAGGTCGTGGGTTCCGACGAGCCCGAGCAGAAGCAGGCCGAGCCCGCGCAGGAAGCCAAGGACGAAACCGCGCTTGGCAAATACTGCGTGGACCTGAACGCCAAATCCAAGAAGGGCGACGTTGACCCGCTGATCGGCCGCGAGGCCGAGGTGGAACGCGCCATCCAGGTCCTCTGCCGCCGCCGCAAGAACAATCCGCTTCTGGTGGGCGATCCCGGCGTGGGCAAGACTGCCATCGCCGAAGGCCTTGCGCTGAAGATCACGCGCCGGGAAACCCCGGACGTGCTGGCGGGCGCCACGATCTTCTCGCTCGACATGGGCGCGCTGCTGGCGGGCACCCGCTATCGCGGCGACTTCGAGGAACGCCTGAAGGCCGTCGTGAAGGAGCTTGAGAACCATCCCGACGCGATCCTGTTCATCGACGAGATCCATACGGTGATCGGCGCGGGCGCGACCTCGGGCGGGGCGATGGATGCGTCGAACCTGCTGAAGCCCGCGCTGTCGGGCGGCAAGCTGCGCTGCATGGGATCGACCACCTACAAGGAGTTCCGGCAGCACTTCGAGAAGGACCGCGCGCTGAGCCGCCGATTCCAGAAGATCGACGTGAACGAGCCTTCGGTGGCCGACACCATCAAGATCCTGATGGGCCTCAAGCCGTCCTTCGAGAAGCACCACGACCTGCGCTATACCAACGAGGCGATCAAGTCGGCGGTGGAGCTGGCCAGTCGCTACATCAACGACCGCAAGCTGCCCGACAGCGCCATCGACGTGATCGACGAGGCGGGCGCGGCGCAGCACCTGGTCAGCGAAAGCAAGCGCCGCAAGACCATCAGCCCCAAGGAGATTGAGGCTGTGGTGGCCAAGATCGCCCGCATCCCGCCGAAGAACGTCAGCAAGGACGATGCCGAGGTTCTGCGCGACCTGGAAGCGACCCTGAAGCGTGTGGTCTTCGGGCAGGACGCGGCGATCACCGCGCTGTCCTCGGCCATCAAGCTGGCACGGGCCGGTCTGCGCGAACCCGAGAAGCCCATCGGCAACTACCTGTTCGCCGGGCCGACCGGGGTGGGCAAGACCGAGGTCGCCAAGCAGCTTGCCTCCAGTCTGGGGGTCGAACTGATCCGCTTCGACATGTCGGAATACATGGAGAAGCACGCGGTCAGCCGCCTGATCGGCGCGCCTCCGGGCTATGTGGGCTTTGATCAGGGCGGGATGCTGACCGACGGCGTGGACCAGCACCCGCATTGCGTGCTGCTGCTGGACGAGATCGAGAAGGCGCACCCGGATGTCTACAACATCCTGTTGCAGGTGATGGACCACGGCAAGCTGACCGACCACAACGGCCGGCAGGTGGATTTCCGCAACGTGATCCTGATCATGACCTCGAACGCGGGCGCGTCCGACATGCAGAAGGCCGCGATCGGCTTTGGCCGCGACAAGCGCGAGGGCGAGGATACCGCCGCCATCGAGCGGACCTTCACGCCCGAGTTCCGCAACCGCCTGGACGCGATCATCAGCTTTGCGGCGCTGTCGCGCGACGTGGTGGTCCACGTGGTCGAGAAGTTCGTGCTGCAACTGGAAGCGCAGCTCATGGACCGCAATGTCCATATCGAACTGACCCCGGAAGCCGCCGACTGGCTGGCCGAAAAGGGCTACGACGACAAGATGGGCGCCCGTCCCCTGGGCCGCGTGATCCAGGAGAATATCAAGAAGCCGCTGGCCGAGGAACTGCTGTTCGGCCGGCTGACCAAGGGCGGCGTGGTCCGCGTGAAGATCGAGGACGACAAGCCCGTCTTCGACATCACCGGCCCCGACGCCCCCCGCATCGGCAAGTCCAAGACGCCGCTGCTGACGGCGGACTGATCGCCGCACCTGACCTTGGAAACCCCGCCCGACCTTGTCGTGGCGGGGTTTTCCTTTTCGCGCGGCGCGGCGTGCCGATGGCACAGCGTTCCCGGCCCCCTCGATGGGGGTGGGAACGCTTCCCTGCTCAGCCGGGGCGGACCAGCCGGGCCGGGATCAGGCCGCGCAAGGCGTTGCCCATGAACAAATCCCCCGCCTCCAGATCGGCGGGCAGAAGCCGCGCTTCCTGGGCTTGGCCAGCTTCGATCAGCGACCGGCGCAGCACACCCGGCAGCAGTCCGCATTCCAGCGGCGGCGTCAGAAGCCGATCCCCCCGCCGCAGGAACAGGCTGGTGATGGTGCCCTCGCAAACCTCGCCGCGTTCGTTCAGCAGGATCGCCTCGTTCACGCCGTCCGGAAACGTGGTGCGAGCGCGGTCATAGACCGGGCGGTGCGACGTCTTGATCCTCAGCCAGGGGTCCGTGCTGTCCAGTCGCAGGGCTGAAATCATCACTTGCCAAAAGGGCGGGTTCGGCGGCAGCGGCTGATGCGAAACCCCGACTGCCCCCGCCGCATTGACCGCCAGCCGCCCGCGCAGGACCTGGCCCTTCGGCAATCCGTCCAAGGCAGCTTGCAGGGCCGCACGGTCCAGCGGAAAGCCCACCGCGGCGCAGCCTCGCTCCAGCCGCTCACGATGCAGCGGCCACAAGGCGATCCGCCCGTCGGCTTCGGCCCGCATCGTCTCGAAAACGGTCAGGCCTTCGGGGGCAGGTCCAAGAATGCGGCCTTGCACAATGCTTCCTCCCATTCCGATCCGGCGCGGCTGTCATGGGTAATACCGCCGCCGACATTCAGCCGAAGGCGGTCCGGCGCCTCCAGCACGGGTGTTCTGATCGCCACCGAAAAGCGCATCGGCCCGGCCGGATCGATCCAGCCGATCGCCCCGCAGTAAACCCCGCGCGGCGCTTGTTCCAGTTCCGCGATGATCTGCATCGCGCGGATCTTGGGCGCCCCGGTGATCGAGCCGCAGGGAAACAGCGCGGCCAAGATCGCCGCCAGCGCTACCCCTGGCCTCAACTGGCCCGTCACCGTCGAGACCATCTGGTGCAGCGTGGCATAGGTTTCGACATGGAACAGCAGCGGGACGCCGACGCTGCCCGGCAGGCAGATGCGCGACAGATCGTTGCGCAGCAGATCGACGATCATCAGGTTCTCGGCCCGGTCCTTTTCCGAGGCCGCCAAGGCCGCCGCATGTCCGGCATCCTCGGACGCATCCCTGCCGCGCGGCGCGGTGCCCTTCATCGGGCGCGTCTCGATGCGGCCCGCTGCATCCACGGCAAAGAACAGCTCGGGGCTGCGCGACAGGACGACCAGCCCGCCGAGATCGACAAACGCGCCCTCGCCCACCGGCTGCCGCGCCGCCAGCGCGGCATAGACGGCCAGCGGATCGCCCGAAACCTCGGCCTCCATCGGGAAGGTCAGGTTGACCTGATAGCAATCGCCCGCCGCGATGTAGTCGCGCACCGCCGCGATGGCTGCGTCATAGCGCACCCGCGACCACAAGGGCCGGGGACGGCCGATGACGGCATCCGCCGCATCGGGCAAAGCTGGGGCAGGACGGGGCTTGTCGAAGACGCCCATCAGGATCAGCGGGTGCCTGCGGGCGCGGGGCATGGACGGTGCAAGCTTCGTGGTCAGCGCATCGCCCAGTTCATAGGACAGGTAGCCCGCGATCCAGTGCCCCTGCGCCCGCGCGGCCTCGATGGCCGCAAGGGCCGGGCCTATGCCGGCGGCGGTGTCGGCGCGGATCACGGTGCGCGGAGCCGTGAACAGCGTGCCGCCGGGCAGCGGTCCCTGGTCGAACCGGACCTGACCGCTCACTTGGCGGCCTTGGCCTTGGCTGCCAGATCGCGCGCGACGGCGAAGGCGCCCTTGATGCGGTCGGCGTCGGTCTTCCAGTCGTTCGCCACGAAGATCTTGTTGTCGGTGATCTTCGCCTGCGCCCGATGCTCGTTCAGGAAATCGACAAGGCCGGCGGGGTTCGGGAACTTGTCCATGTGGAACTGGACCGTCGCGCCCTTCGGTCCGGCATCCAGGCGCGAGATGTTGGCCCGCTTGGCCATCGCCTTGATGCGGATGACCAGCAACAGGGTGTTCACCTCTCGCGGAAGCGCCCCGAAGCGGTCGATCAGTTCGGCGGCGAAGCCCTCAAGCTCGACCTTGGTGGTCAGGCCAGACAGGCGGCGATACAGGCCCAGCCGCACGTCCAGGTCGGGGATGTAGCTTTCCGGGATCGTGACCGGCACGCCCAAGTTCAGTTGCGGGGCCCATTCGTCCTCGGGCGTGCCCTCGATCTCGCCCGACTTCAGCTTGGCGATGGTTTCCTCCAGCATCTGCTGGTAAAGTTCGAAGCCGACCTCCTTGATATGACCCGACTGCTCCTCGCCCAGCAGGTTGCCCGCGCCGCGCAGGTCCAGGTCTTGGGACGCAAGGTTGAAGCCCGCGCCAAGCCCGTCGATGGACCCCAGGAACTTCAGCCGCCGCATGGCCTGCGGGGTCAGCGGCTGGCGCGGTTTCGTCGTCAGATAGCAATAGGCGCGCGTCTTGGACCGGCCCACCCGGCCCCGGATCTGGTAAAGCTGAGCCAGCCCGAACATGTCGGCGCGCCAGACGATCATGGTGTTGGCAGTCGGGATGTCGAGGCCAGACTCCACGATGGTCGTGGCCAGCAGCACGTCGTGGCTGCCGTCGTAGAAGGCGTTCATGCGCCCGTCCAGATCCCCCGCCGCAAGCTGGCCGTGGGCAACCAGATAGTTGATCTCCGGCATGTTTTCTTGAAGCCAGTGCTCGACCTCGGGCAGATCGGCCAGCCGCGGGACGACGAAGAAGCTTTGGCCGCCGCGATACTTCTCGCGCAGCAGGGCTTCCCGGATCGTCACGCTGTCGAATTCCGACACATAGGTGCGGATCGACAGGCGGTCCACCGGGGGCGTGCCGATCACCGACAGGTCGCGCACGCCGGTCAGCGACAGTTGCAGCGTGCGCGGGATCGGCGTCGCGGTCAGCGTCAGGACATGGATGTCGCTGCGCAGTTCCTTGAGCCGTTCCTTGTGGGCCACGCCGAAGTGCTGTTCCTCGTCGATGATCAGCAGGCCGAGGTTCTTGAAGCGCACCCCCTTGGCCAGCACCGCATGGGTGCCGACGACCACATCAACGGTGCCGTCCGACAGGCCTTCGCGCGTCTTGGCCGCGTCCTTGGCGCTGACGAAGCGCGACAACGGGCGCACGTTGATCGCCGTGCCCCGGAAGCGTTCGGCGAAGGTCTTGAAGTGCTGGCGCGCCAGCAGCGTGGTGGGCGCCACGACCGCGACCTGCATCCCCTGTGACGCGGCGATGAAGGCCGCGCGCATGGCGACCTCGGTCTTGCCGAAGCCCACGTCGCCGACGATCAGGCGGTCCATGGGGCGGCCCGCCCCCAGATCCTCCAGCACGTCGTCGATGGCGGAAAGCTGGTCCTCGGTCTCGCTGTAGGGGAAGCGGGCAGAGAAGGCCTGCCAATCGTGATCCTCGGGTTCCAAGACAGGGGCGGGGCGCAGCAGGCGTTCGGCGGCGACGCGCATCAGCTTGTCGGCGATCAGCTTGATGCGTTCCTTGAGGCGCGCCTTCCGCGCCTGCCAGGCACCGCCGCCAAGTCGGTCCAGCAGCCCTTCCTCGTGGCTATAGCGGGACAGCAGCTCGATGTTCTCGACCGGCAGATAAAGGCGATCCCCGCCCGCGTATTCCAGCGCCACGCAGTCGTGGGGCACGCCCATGGCCTTGATCGTCTCAAGCCCCGTATAGCGGCCGATGCCGTGTTCGACATGGACCACCAGATCGCCCGGCGTCAGGCTGGTCGTGTCGCGCAGGAAGTTGTCGGCCTTGCGCCGCTTCTTGGCGCCCCGGATCAGCCGGTCGCCCAGAACGTCCTGTTCGGAAATCACGGCCAGCTTGCCCAGCGCCTGCCCGTCGGCCACGAAGCCTTCGTCCAGCGGCCAGACGGCAAGGCCCACCGTGCCGGGCTTGTCGGACAGGTCGCGGATGTCGCCGATGGGCTTGGCGCCTGCCAGTCCCTCATCCGCCAGAAGCCCCGAGAGACGTTCCCGCGCCCCGTCCGAGAAGGAGGCGACAATGACCCGGTGGTCCTTGGAAAGAACCTTCACATGATCGGCCAAGGCCTTGAACAGGTTTATGCTTTCAGCCTGCCGCTCCGGCGCGAAGTTGCGCCCCACGCGCCCGCCCGCATCCAGCACCCCCGGCCCCGGTGGCTGCGGCAGCACCGACAGGCGCAGCACCCGGTGCGCAGCAAGCCATGTGGCCCACTCGGCCTCGGTCGGGAACATCGCGTCGGGCGGCACGGGTTTGTAGACCGTGTCGCTGCGGCCCTTGGCGGCCATCGCCGCCTTTCGCGCGCCGAACTGTTCGTCGATCATGCCGCGCCGGGCAAGGGTCACCTGCCCCACATGGTCGTCCAGCACGACCGCCGCGCCCGGCAGATAGTCGAACAGGCTTTCCATCCTGTCGTGGAACCAGGGCAGCCAATGCTCCATTCCTGCCGTCTTGCGGCCCGCGCTGACGCTTTCATACAGCGGGTCGTTGGTGCCGCCGCCGTATTCTGTGCGATAGTTCTGGCGGAACCGCGTGATCGCGTCTTCGTCCAGGATCACCTCGGACATGGGCGCGAGTTCGATGCGCGACAGCTTCTCGGTGGTACGCTGCGTTTCGGCGTCGAAGCGGCGGGCTCCGTCCAGCACGTCGCCGAACAGGTCCAGCCGGACGGGACCGGATTCGCCTGGCGGGAAGATGTCGATGATGCCGCCCCTCACGGCATAGTCGCCGGGTTCCGTCACGGTGGGCGATTGCGTGAAGCCCATGCGGACCAGGAAGTCGCGCAATGCGGCCTCGTCGATGCGGTCGCCCACGCGGGCCACGAAGCTGGCGCCCGCGACCAGATCGCGCGCGGGCACCCGCTGAAGCACGGCGTTCAGCGTGGTCAGCAGCACGAAGGGTCCCTTGACCGCCCCCTGCGCCAGACCCGCCAGCGTCGCCATCCGCGCCGCTTGGATGTCGGGCGAAGGCGAGACGCGGTCATAGGGCGTCGTGTCCCAGGCCGGAAAGTCCAGCACGGGCAGGTTCGGCGCCAGGAACGCCAGGGCCGCGCGCATGGCGGCCATGCGGCGGTCGTCGCGGGCGATGTGGATGACGGGGGAACCGCGCCCGGCTTCGCGCGCGATCAGCGCGGCGTCATAGCCTTCGGGCGCGCCGGAAAGGATCAGGTGTTCGGCCATGGGGCTGAGGTAAAGCGCCGCGCGGCGGAGTCAAGCTTAGAAGCCATAGGGATGGACCACCGACCACAGCGCCCCCAGCATCGCCGTCACCGCGACCGCGACCATTGACAGGACCGTCACCAGCCGCCGGTGGACGACCATGCGGCGCACGGCCTCGGCCGCGGCATCCGGGACGGGCGTGGCGCCGCGCTCGGCGGCCTCCAGCAAGGGTGCGAGGCGGCGGGCCAGGGCGATCCGCAGCCAGAACAGGATCGCCAGCGGCAGCAGCAGCAGGAACGCCGCGAGGGCCAGTTCCAGACCATAGCCGAAGCCCATGATCGCCAGCGAGGTCAGCACGAAGCCGGTCACCGCCAGGACGCACGCCCCCTCGCGCCGGCCAAGGTGCCAACGGGGCAGGACCAGCGACAGCCAGTCCAGCAGGTGCAGGACCAGCGGGGATTCCCCCTCGTTCGCCTGGATGGCCGTGCGAGCGCGGCTGACGATCTCGGCAGGGACGCCGATCACGCTGCGCCCGGTCAGCGACCAGGTGCCGAGCACCACCAGCCAATACCAGACCGTGCCAAAGGACCGGCTGTCCAGAAGGCCGATCAGGCTGTCGAATTGCGGCACGCGGGCTTCCTTGTCCTTGGGCGCCCGCGACCTTAGAACGGGTCAGGCCGAAGGAAAAGCCATCCGCTTGCCAGGAGTTTGCCATGCCCACGCCGATCATCGCCCCCTTCCCCGCCTCGCGCCTGCGCCGGCTGCGCCGTACCCCCGCGATCCGCGCCATGGTGTCGGAATGCGACGTGACGCCTGCCAACCTGATCTGGCCGATCTTCGTGACCGAGGTGGCCGGGGCCGAGGGCGAGATATCCTCGATGCCCGGCGTGGAGCGGCTGACGCTGGACGGGGTCAAACGGGCGGCGGAACGGGCGGCGCGGCTGAACATTCCGGCGATCTGCATCTTTCCCCATTCAGACCAGGACCTGAAGACGGAAACCTGCGAACGGGCCTGGGACCCCGACAACATCGGCAACCGCGCCATCCGCGCCGTCAAGGAAACCGTGCCGGATCTGGCCGTGATGACCGACATCGCGCTGGACCCCTATAACGCCAACGGACATGACGGCATCGTCGTGAACGGAGAGATCCTGAACGACGAAACGGTCGCGGCCCTGGTCCGCATGGCGCTGGTGCAGGCGGAAAGCGGCGCCGACATCCTGGGTCCCAGCGACATGATGGACGGACGCATCGGCGCGCTGCGGGGCGCGCTGGAGCAGGCGGGCCACAAGCATGTGGCGATCCTGTCCTATGCCGCCAAGTTCGCCTCCAGCTTCTATGGCCCGTTCCGGGACGCGGTCGGCGCCTCGGGGCGACTGGTGGGGGACAAGAAGACCTACCAGGTCAACCCCGCGAACCGGGGCGAGGCGATCCGCTGCGTGGCCCGCGACTTGGCCGAGGGCGCGGACATGGTGATGGTCAAGCCCGGCCTGCCCTATCTGGACATCTGCCGCGCCGTGAAGGACCAGTTCGGCGCGCCCACCTTCGCCTATCAGGTCAGCGGCGAATACGCGATGCTGGAAGGCGCGATCCGCAACGGCTGGCTGTCGCGGGACGCGATGTTCGAAAGCCTTTTGTGCTTCCGCCGGGCGGGCTGCGACGGCATCCTGACCTATTTCGCCCCCCTGGTTGCCGAGGCGATCGCCGCCCGGGCCTGACGCTCAGGCGGTCTGCCGCGCGCCCCGCGCGGGACGGGTGACAGGTCGCCGGAAATCTTCTAGCATCCGCCGCAAAAGGCCGGATCATCCGGCGCGACAAGGCGGGACACGTGATGAGCAGAGATTTCCAGGCCAAGGTTGGCCGTCGCATGGTGCTGAAGGGCGCGGCCGGCACCGCCGCGCTGGCTCTGGCGGGGTGCAGCAATGCGGTCGGCACCAATGCAGGCGCGCAACTGGACGCGCGCGTGGACGCGACGCACCAGTATCTGATCCAGAACTATCCGTCCGCGCAGGCCTTGGTGCAGAACGCCAAGGGCGTCCTCTACATGCCCCTGATGACCGAGGCCGCGCTTGGCATCGGCGGAGCCTATGGCCAGGGCGCGCTGCGGATCGGCGGGGCGACGGTGGACTATTATTCCGCCACCCGCGCCACGGTGGGCTTCCAGGCGGGCGCGCAGCAATATGCCCATGTGCTGATCTTCCAGACGGATGCGGCGCTGGCCTCGTTCCGGGCATCGCCCGGCTGGCTGGCGGGGGCCAACGCCTTCTACGCGATCCCGCAGGGGGGCATGGCGCTTGGCGCGGACACGATCACGGCGCAACTGCCGGTCGTGGCAATGATCTTCGGTCAGGCCGGGCTGATGGCCGGCGCCTCGATCGAGGGCACGAAATACACCCGCATCATCCCGTCCGAGATCCCGCAACTGGGCTTCGGCGGCATGGGCCTGCCGCAGATGGGCCGCTGAACCCCTAGCCCGAGGTCAGGTGACGCAGCCCATGCGTGACATCGGCGCGCACGGCCAGCCGCAGGGCGGGTTCGTCCCCCGCCCGCAGCGCGGCCAGGATCATGCGGTGGTGGCGCGGCGGCTCGTTCCGCTTCACCCGGCCATAGAGCGCACGCATGGTCGGCCCCAGTTGAAGCCAGATCGTTTCCAGCATCGCCAGCATCGCCGGGGCCTGCGCGCGCAAGTAAAGCATCCGGTGAAACTCAAGATTGCAGCGGATATAGCCCACCGCATCGTGGTTCTCGACCGCATCTGCAATCCGCGCGTTCATCTGCGCCAACCGGTCGATCAGCGCGAAATGCGCGCGTGGCAGGGCGCGGGCGGCCAGTTCCGGCTCGATCAGGGCGCGCAGCGCCGCCAGTTCCTCGATCCGGTCGTCCGACAGCGCGGGCGTGGTCACGCGGCCCGAGGCCGACAGGGTCAGCGCGCCTTCGGCCACCAGGCGGCGCACGGCCTCTCGCGCGGGGGTCATCGACAGGTGGTATTCGCGGGCGATGCCGCGCAGGGTCAGCGGCTTGCCGGGCGGCAGCTCGCCCAGCATGATCCGGCTGCGCAGGTTGCGATACAGCTTTTCATGGGCGGACGGATCGGTGGCTCGGGCGGGGGCGTTCATGGCCTGCATGTGATCACAAACCGCGCCTTCGTCAATCCCCCGCAGGGTCGCGGAACTGCCACGCCATCAGGTCCGACCCGTGCCGCCGCAGCCAGTCGCGTTGGGGCGCATAGTCGGGCATCAGCCCCGCGACGGCCGCCCAGAAACGCGGCGAATGATCCATGTGGCGCAGATGCGCGACCTCGTGGGCTGCGACATAGTCCAGCACCGCGGGCGGCGCCATCGCCAACCGCCAGGAAAACATCAGCCGTCCGTCGGATGTGCAACTGCCCCAGCGCGACCGCGTGTCGCGCAGCACGATCGCCCTGTAGCTGCGACCAAGCGCCCCCGCATGACGGTCGCAGGCCATCCGCAGCTGCTGCATGGCCAGATGCTTCAGATAGGCCTGCACCACCGGACCTGCGGGCCGGCCTGCGGGCACCAGCAGGGCGCCGCCCGCGGCCCCGGCCACGCGAATGGCGGCGGGGGTCAGCACCATCGCCTGGCCCGCGATCGGCACCGCGGCCCCGTGCCGGACGATGCTGGGCGCGGGCCGCCGTTCGGACGCCTGCAGCAGCCAGCGGGACTTCGCCTCGGCAAAGGCGGCGCCATCGGACAGCGCCACATGCGCGGGCAGCGTCAGCACCACCGGCCCCCCGTCGCGCGGCACCCGCAGCGTCATGCGCCGCGCCCTGGCCGAGCGCCGCCAGGTGATCCGCATCCCATTGCCGATGGTAAATGCCTCGGCCATCCGCCTGCCCTTGCCTTGCCCTGCGCTTGCTGCCAGAAAAGCCTTTGACACCCTCCGGCACCTGTGGCAGGGGGTCCACCGATTTCCTAAACGCGGCGGAAGGAGAATGCCATGCCCAAAGAGGAATGGGGCACGAAACGCCTGTGCCCGCACTGCGCGACGCGGTTCTATGACCTGCGCGCCAACCCGATGACCTGCCCCGCCTGCGGGAACACGTTCACGCTTGAAAGCCTGACCGACAGTCGCGGCAAGACGCTGGTCACCGAAAAGACCGCCGTCCGCGACGACGACGACCTGGTCGACGACGACGAGGATCTGGGCGACGATGCCGGCGATCTGGACGACGATCTGCTGGAGGAAGACGATGACGACGGCGACGTGTCGCTGGACGACATCGCCGACGTCGCCGACAACGACGAGGAATGACGCAAAGGCCGGTCGCAGGACCGGCCTTTTTCTTTTGCGGAACGGCTTCGCCCCGGTTTCAGGCCGCGTCCGGGGTTCTTCGTCCCCGATGGCGTGGGACGCCTAGTTGAAGGTATGCACCCTCAGCTTCAGGCTGCCGTCGTCCTGCTTTTCAAAGACATGGGTCGCCACCCCGCCCCACGGCTGTTCGGCGCCGCTGGCATCCTTGCCCGTGGCGGACCACTTGGCCGTGCCGACCAGCATGTCGTCATCGCCATGCGCTTCTATCAGTTCCAGCTTGTGACCCGTCACGCCCATGTCGAAAAGGCCGCCGAAGAACTTCTCGACCCCGTCCGGCCCCTTGATGACGTCATGCGTGGCGGGCAGAAAGATTGCATCCTGCCCGTAGAATGCGGCAACGGCCTTTGCATCACCCGCGTTGAAGGCTGCGTCCCACGCCGAATATGCGGCCTGGACGTCGTCTGCGGGATCGGCACCGGCACCAGTGGCTGCAGAAAGGCAAACACACAGCACCGCAGACATCAAGGTCAAAGACCTGACCATGACTCCCTCCTGCGTTTACGGGACGCGACACCCCGCGCCCCTGCAAATCATACACTTTTTCCGCAGTTTTGTAGAGAGCGCGAACCGGTCGCCGGATCGTGCCAGGCATGGATCGATGCCGCCGATGCACCGGAAGGGATGGCCGTGCCCGCAGAGGTCAGGCAGCCATGGACGGCTTGAAAACCGGCGCGCAGAACGGTGCCCCGCCTGCGCTGCCGGGTGTCAAAAGTCTCGATCAGCCCAGACGATAGTTCGGGCTCTCTCTTGTGATCTGGACGTCGTGGACGTGACTGCCACCACCAAATACCTACCGCCTTTCAGATACTTAGAAAACAACCGCATCAGTGCACATCAGCTGATTCGCGAAAAATCTCAGCTTTTGAACCAAAAAGCAGGCAAAAGTAACGCCGCACAAACGCGTAGTTCACCTCACCAGACAACGCCAAGATTGCCCAGCCGCCTCTGTTTTGTGCCCGAGCATCATGATTAAGATCTCTCGCTCTTCACTCGTGAGGCCTCGCTTGCCCCGCCGAGTGCTCATGGAGAGTAGGTCAAGGTATGGGGAAGGGAGAGCCGCTCGGTTGCTGGAGGTTCTCTTCGCAGTCTGCTTTTTCATGATGGGCCTTGTTGTTGGTTGCCCACGGAAAAAGGTATCGAGTGCCCGATTTGGGAAAACAAAGTTTGAATCGCTGTGTAGTTATGGAAGAGCGATTACCCGGTACAGCCGACAAACAATGTAAATATTTGAAACATATAGTGAAATTTACTAACATCACGGCCGACAGGTCGCCGACATTGGAAGTCACCTTCAGAGCCGCTTTTTGTGACTGCGCTGGATGCGCAGCAATGACCGCCAGTCTGAGTGGTGACGTTAAGTCCAGCTTTCATGCCTGTAGGTACAACAGCCCGGCCATTTAGTAGCGCGCGTCGGAACAGTCATTGCCCGATGCACACCATGCATCAGTAACGTTAGAAGACTATCTTTTTTTGCATCAGCAAAATCACTGATGCGTTGTCCAGTTCAGGGTATGTTCTGACCAGTTGTCACTTTGTTCTACCTAAAAGCGCCGAGGCGTTTTCTGCCTCGGCGCTTAAAATATCATTAAAATTTTATAGGTTATCCAAGTCTGTAGTTCGGGCTTTCCCGCGTGATCTGGACGTCGTGGACGTGGCTTTCCTTCAGCCCCGCGCCCGTGATGCGCACGAACTGGCAGTTCTTGCGCATTTCTTCGACGGTGGCGCAGCCGGTATAGCCCATGGCGGCGCGCAGCCCCCCCACAAGCTGATGGATCACCGTGCCGGCGGGGCCCTTGTAGGGCACCTGGCCCTCGATCCCCTCGGGCACCAGCTTGTCGGTCGCGGCGTCCTTCTGGAAGTAGCGGTCGGCCGACCCGCGCGCCATGGCGCCAAGCGAACCCATGCCGCGATAGGACTTGAACGACCGGCCCTGGTACAGGATCACCTCGCCCGGGGATTCGTCCGTGCCGGCGATGGCGCTGCCGACCATCGCGCAGCTTGCGCCCGCCGCGATGGCCTTGGCGAAATCGCCCGAGGACTTGATGCCCCCGTCCGCGATGATCGGCACGTCGCCCGCAGCCCCTGCCGCGTCCATGATCGCCGTCAGCTGCGGCACGCCCACGCCCGCCACGATCCGCGTGGTGCAGATCGAGCCCGGCCCGATGCCCACCTTCACCGCGTCAGCGCCCGCGTCGATCAGCGCGCGCGTGGCCTCGGCCGTGGCGACGTTGCCCGCCACCACCTGCACCTGGTTCGAGAACAGCTTGACCCGCTCCACCGCCTTGGCGACGCCCGCGGAATGGCCGTGCGCGGTGTCGATCACCACCATGTCCACGCCCGCCTCGATCAGCGCCTGGCTGCGCTCGAACCCCTCGTCGCCCACGGTGGACGCGGCGGCGACCCGCAGCCGGCCCAGGTCGTCCTTGCAGGCCAGCGGGTTCAGGACCGACTTCTCGGTGTCCTTCAGGGTCAGAAGGCCGGTCAGCTTGCCCTGGCCGTCGGTGATCAGCAGCTTCTCGATCCGGCGGGCCTTCATCAGGCTGATCGCCTCGGCCCGGTCGGCGGGCTCGCGCAGGATCGCCAGGTTCTCGGACGACATCATGGCCCTGACCGGCGTGCCATCGTCGCTGGCAAAGCGCATGTCGCGGTTGGTCACGATGCCGACCACGCGGCCATCCTCGTCCACGACGGGAAAGCCGGTGACGTTGTAGCGATCCTGGAAGGCCTTGGCGTCGGCCAGGGTCTGGTCGGGGCGCAGGGTGATGGGATTGTAGACGATCCCCGATTCGAACCGCTTGACGCGGCGGACCTCGTCGGCCTGCTGTTCGGCCGTCAGGTTGCGGTGGATCACGCCCATGCCGCCCGCCTGCGCCAGGGCGATGGCCATGCGGCTTTCCGTCACCGTGTCCATGGCGGATGACAGAAGCGGGATGTTCATCGCGATGTTTCGGGTCACGCGAGTCCTGACATCGGCGGTCGAGGGCATGACCGTGGATGCGGCGGGAACCAGAAGAACGTCGTCGAAGGTCAGAGCCTCACGAATCTGCATAGGGGGTGTCCTTGCGGCAATTTCGTTTGGCAGTTTCCCCTTTCACGCGTTGACGGCTTTGTCCAGTGGAAAGCCCGCGATTTCTTCGCCGCCACGGAAGGGCCGCGGATGGGCCGCCGGGATGGGATCACAACTGAAAGTTGCCGCAATGTCACTGGCCCCGCGCCCGAGGGCTCCGGACGCCGCGTCATATTGCGCCGCGAATTGATTCGTAGGACATCCGGCGTAAAGCTGATTTCAGCAGTCAATTGACTGCGAAGGGAGGAACTTATGAAAAAAATCCTGACCGGCGGCGCCGCATTGCTGATCTCGGCCTCGCCACTCGTCGCGGGGGGGATCGAACGTGCGCCGCAGTCCCTGTCGGTGCTGTTCGAGGAAGGAAACTACGCCGAGTTGAGCTTTGGCGGCGTCGACCCGACGGTCGAGGGAACGGATATCGCGGGCTTCGACACCGGCGACGTGGCGCAGGGCTATGGCTTCGTGGGGCTGGCCTACAAGCACCAGTTCACCGACAACCTGTCGGCTGCCGTCATCATGGAACAGCCGTTCGGCGCGGACATCCGCTATCCGCTGGCGCCCGCCGGATCGCCGGTCCTGGGCGGCACGCGGGTCGAGGTGAACTCGACCACCCTGACGGCCCTGGCGCGCTACAGGTTCGAGAACAACTTCTCGATCCATGGCGGCATCCGCGCGTCGAACGCGGATGGCGGTGTGACGCTGGATGGCGGCGGGTACCTGACGACCGCAGGCTACAACCTGGACATCGACGACGAATGGGGCGTCGGCTATGTCATCGGCGCGGCCTACGAGATCCCGGAAATCGCCGGCCGCGTCTCGCTGACCTACAACTCGCCGATCGAACATGACTTCAACATGACCGAATCCGGCGGCCCGCTGCCGATCGCGTTCAATGGCGACTATACCGTCAAGACGCCGCGCAGCTGGACCCTGGAAGGCCAGACCGGCATCGCGCCCGACACGCTTCTGTTCGGCTCGATCCGCTGGGTGAAGTGGTCCGAATTCGTGGTGGACAACTTCCTGTTCCCCATCGCCACCCCCGGCGGAGAGATCCCGCTGGTCGAGGTCGAGGATACCACCACCTACACCATCGGCCTGGGCCGCAAGTTCACAGAAAACTGGTCCGGCTCGGTCTCGTTCCTTTACGAGCCAAGCGAAGGCGAGACGGCCTCGCCGCTGGCGCCGACCAATGGCCGCAAGGCCGTCACGCTTGCCGCCATCTACACGATGGACAACATCAAGATCACCTCGGGCATCAGCTATGCCAAGCTGAGCGACGCCGACTTGGGGATCGGGGTCAGCGGCAACAAGACCACCGTTGCCACCATGGACGACGGCCACGCCTGGGGCGTCGGCGTCCGCGTGGGCTACAGCTTCTGAACCTGCCGCCATTCGAAACGGCAAGGCTCCGCCCCAAGGCGGGGCCTTTGCTTTCCGTGACCTGCGCATTACCTATGCCCGCGAAACGATGGGGCATCCGATGATCTATGGCAGCGGCAGCGAATGGTTGGGGACAGGCGCAAGGCGCGTCGTCCTGTTCGGGATGTCGGGCCTTGGCAAGACCTATCTGGCCAACATGCTGCGCGACGCGGGCGACTGGTTCCACTACTCGGTCGATTACCGGATCGGCACCCGCTACATGGGCGAATTCATCGCCGACAACTTCAAGCGCGAGGCGATGAAGGTTCCCTTCCTGCGCCAGTTGCTGCTGTCCGACAGCATCTATGTCGCCAGCAACATCACCTTCGACAACCTGGCGCCGCTTTCCACCTATCTGGGCAAGCCCGGCAGCCCGTCGCGCGGGGGCCTGCCCTTCGACGAATACTGCCTGCGCCAGAACCAGCACCGCCGGGCCGAGATCGCGTCCCTGCTGGACACGCGCCACTTCATGGATCGCGCCCGCGACATCTATGCCATCCCGCATTTCGTCTGCGACAGCGGCGGGTCCATCTGCGAGGTCGTGGACCCCGAAGACCCTGCCGACCCGGTGCTGTCCGCGCTTGAACGCGACCTGCTGATGGTGTGGATCAAGGGGTCGGACGCGCACACCGCCGAACTGGTGCGCCGCTTCGACAAGGCGCCGAAGCCCATGTATTACCAGCCCCAGTTCCTGGAAAAGGCCTGGATCGCCTATCGTGTCGAAAAGGGCCTGGAAGGGGACGAGGTCAACCCCGACGACTTCATCCGCTGGACCTATGCGCGCGCGCTGGCGCACCGCCAGCCGCGTTATCAGGCGATGGCGCGGCGCGGCGTCACCGTCCTGGCCGAAGAGGTCGCCGAAGTCCGCAGTCCGGCGGATTTCAACGCCCTGATCGCCCGCGCCATCGACCGCAAGGAATAAGCCATGCCCATCACGCTCAACGAGAACCTGCCCGCCTATCGCATCCTGTCGGACGAGGGCGTGATGGTCATGTCTCCGGGCCGGGCCGCGACGCAGGACATCCGGCCGTTGCGCATCGGGCTGCTGAACCTGATGCCCAAGAAGATCCAGACGGAAAACCAGTTCGCCCGGCTGATCGGCGCCACGCCCCTGCAGATCGACTTCCAACTGATCCGCATGTCCGACCACGAAAGCCGCAACACGGCCGCCGACCACATGGAAAGCTTCTATCGCCCCTTCCGCGAGGTCGAGGCGACGGGCGAGAAGTTCGACGGCCTCGTCATCACCGGCGCCCCGGTCGAATTGCTGCCCTTCGAGGAGGTGACCTACTGGGACGAACTGACCCGCGTCTTCGACTGGACGCAAAGCCATGTCCATTCGACCTTCGGCGTCTGCTGGGGCGGCATGGCGATGGCCTGGCATTTCCACCGGCTGGAAAAGCACCCGCTGGACCACAAGGCCTTCGGCTGCTTCCGCCACCACAACCACGCCCCCGCCTCGCCCTATCTGCGCGGGTTTTCCGACGACGTCCTGGTTCCGGTCAGCCGCTGGACGGAAATCCGCCAATCCGACGTGGACGCCCGCCCTGCCCTGCGCACGCTGCTGGCCAGCGATCAGTGCGGCCCCTGCCTGCTTGAAGATGCGGGGCATCGCGCGCTGTATATCTTCAACCACCTGGAATACGACAGCACGACGCTGAAGGAAGAATACGACCGCGACGTGGCCGCCGGAAAGCCGATCAACGTGCCCGCCAACTACTATCCCGACGACGATCCGTCGCGGGCGCCGTCGAACCGCTGGCGCAGCCATGCGCATCTGCTCTACGGTAACTGGATCAACGAGATCTACCAGACGACGGAATACGACCTGTCCCGCATCGGCGAAGGATAAGCTCATGGCGAAGACCCCGGACCTGCCCCTGGTCGGCAAGATCACCGAGGCGCTGAAGGCCGCCCCGTCCGAGATCCGCAAGGCGCTGAAGGGGGCGGGAAAGAACGACATCCTGGATCCGGGCTATCCCTACCGGCAGGAAATCGACTCGAAGACCTATGACGCGAAGATGGACCAGTTGCAGCTGCAACTGGTGCGTCTGATGCGCGACGTCGTCGCCACCAGGAAGCGCCTGGTCGTCCTGTTCGAGGGGCGCGATGCCGCCGGCAAGGGCAGCACCATCGAACGGCTGCGCGAGAACCTGAACCCGCGTTCCGCCAATATCGTGGCCCTTCCGACCCCCTCCAGCCGCGAGGCAAGCCAGTGGTATTTCCAGCGCTATGTGGACTGGCTTCCCGCCGCCGGGGAAATCGCGCTGTTCGACCGAAGCTGGTACAACCGCGGCGTGGTGGAACGCGTGTTCGGCTTTTCCACCGAACAGCAGCGCAACGCCTTCTTCCGCCAGTTGCCCAGCTTCGAACAGACCCTGGTCGATGACGGCATCATCCTGGTCAAGCTGTGGCTGAACGTCGGCCGGGCCGAGCAGATGCGCCGTTTCCTCGACCGGGAAAGCGACCCGCTGAAGCAGTGGAAGCTGTCCTCGATCGACGTTGACGGGCTGGCCAAGTGGGACGACTACACGGTGGCGATCCGCGACACGCTGAACCTGTCCCATTCGCCCATCGCCCCCTGGACCGTGATCCGGTCCGACGACAAGCGCCGCGCGCGGATTGCCGCGATCCAGACCGTGCTGAACGCGGTGGATTACGCGGGCAAGGACAGCGACGCCATCGGCAGTCCCGATCCCGCGATCACCGGCGGGCCGGAACTGCTGGACCGATAGGAGAGCGTCATGGAGCTGAAGAACAGCCGCGCCATCGTGACCGGAGGCGCATCGGGCCTGGGGGCGGCGACGGCGGCCTGGTTCCGCAAGCAGGGCGCGGCGGTCGTGGTCCTGGATCGAGAGCCGGGCGACGACCCGGATCATGTGCAGGCGGACGTGACATCGGCCGACAGCGCGGCGGCGGCGGTCGACCGTGCGGCGCGGATCATGGGCGGCATCGACATCTGCGTGAACTGCGCGGGCGTGGTGATCGGCGAAAAGACCGTGGGGCGGAACGGGCCGCACGACCTCGACGCCTTTCGCCGCGTGGTCGAGGTGAACCTGATCGGCAGCTTCAACGTGCTGCGGCTGGCGACGGTGGAAATGGCGAAGAACGGGCGGACGGAAAACGGCGTGATCGTCAACACGGCCTCGATCGCCGCCTTCGACGGGCAGAAGGGCCAGGCGGCCTATGCGGCATCGAAGGCCGGGATCGCGGGCATGACCCTGCCGCTCGCGCGCGATCTGGCGGGGCTGAACATCCGCGTCTGCGCCATCGCGCCCGGCATCTTCGCCACGCCGATGCTGCGCGGGTTGCCGCAGGATGTGCAGGACGGTCTGGCCGCCGACATCCCCTTCCCGTCCCGTCTGGGCGACCCGGGGGAATTCGCCCGCCTGGCCGCCCATATTGTCGAGAATGCCTATCTGAACGGCGAGGTGATCCGCCTGGACGGCGCGTTGCGGATGCGCTGATCAACGGTCCTTGACTGGCGCGCGATGCCCTTGCGCGGCGGTTTTCACGCCGCTAGCGTTCGGGACGAACCGCCCAACAGGAAGGCCCGATTTCATGCGCTTGCTGACCACCTCTGCCCTTGGCACCGCCCTCGCCTCTGCCATCGCCCTGCCTGCGCTTGCGGCGGACGGGGAGCTGACCGTCTTCGACTGGGCGGGGTTCGAGGAACCGTCGATCTTCCAGGGCTATATCGACAAGCACGGCGACAGCCCGACCTATGCCTTTTATGGTGACGACGACGAGGCCTTCCAGAAGATCGCCTCGGGCTTCAAGGCCGACGTGGCGCACCCGTGCAGCCAGATGGTCAGCAAATACCGCGACGCGGGCCTGATCGAGCCCTGGGACACGTCGAAGATCCCGAACTTCGACAAGATCGACCCCCAGTTCCTGGCCTCCGAGGTCTTCAAGGACGACGAGGGCGTCTGGTACATCCCGACCGACTGGGGCGCGACCGCCATCGCCTACAACCCCGAGACGGTCCCGGCCGAGGACGTGGCGACCCTGCAGGTCTTCACCGAACCGAAATACCAGGGCCGCACCTCGCTGCCGGATTCGTCGGACGATGTCTGGGCCTTGGCCTATCTGGCGACGGGTGTCACCGACTGGACCGACGTGACGGACGAGCAGTTCCAGGCCGCCGCCGACTGGCTGCGCAAGGCCCACGCGAACGTAGCGGCCTATTGGGCGGACCCGTCCGAGCAGGCGCAGTTGATGGCCTCGGGCGCGGTGGACATCGCCTGGTCGTGGAACGACGGCGTGGTTTACCTGCGGAACGACAACTATCCGGTGGCCTTCCAGCGCGCGCCGAAGGAAGGGTCGTCCACCTTCTTCTGCGGCTACATCAACCTGAAGGACGGGCCGGGCAACGAGGAGAAGGCCTATGACTTCATCAACGCCTGGCTGGAACCCTCGGCGGGCAAGGCGCTGCTGGACACGATCGGCTATGGCCACACCTCGACCGAGGCGATGGCGACCATTGCCGAGGAGCCTGCGGTGAAGGAGGGCCTGAGCGAGGTCGACGCCCCGATCCTGGCCCAGACCCCGAACGACCCGGCGCAGCGCGAAAAGCAGTTGGCCGAGTTCGAGAAGATCAAGGCCGGGTTCTGAAAGACGGGGGCCAGCCCCCGCACCCCCGGGATATTTAAGCCAAAGTGAAAGGGCGGGGCTTAAGCGGCCTCGTCCTTTTTGCGTGGCGTGTAGTTCAGGATGGGGGCCAGCCAGCGTTCGACCTCGGACAGGTCCATGCCCTTGCGGGCGGCGTAATCGCGGGCCTGGTCCTCCTCGATCTTCGCCACGCCGAAGTAGTAGCTGTCCGGGTGGCCGATATAGAGGCCCGACACCGATGACCCCGGCCACATCGCCATGCTTTCGGTCAGGCGCACGCCGGTGGCGGCTTCTGCGTCCAGCAGCCGGAACAGGGTCAGCTTTTCGGTATGGTCCGGCTGCGCGGGATAACCGGGCGCGGGCCGGATGCCCTTGTAGGGTTCGCCGATCAGATCCTGCGGGCCGAAGGTTTCGTCGGCGGCGTAGCCCCACAAGTCTTTGCGGACGCGTTCGTGCAGCATCTCGGCCATGGCCTCTGCGATGCGGTCGGCAAGGGCCTTGACCATGATCGCGGCGTAATCGTCATTCGCGCGTTCATAGCGGGCAGCGATTTCGGATTCCTCGGGGCCTGCGGTGACGACGAAGCCGCCGACATAGTCGGGCTGGCCTTCGGGCGCGACGAAGTCGGACAGCGCGACGTTCGGTCGGTCGCCGCGTTTCGTCACCTGCTGGCGCAGGGTGTGCAGGGTCGCCAAGGGTTCGGTGCGGTCTTCGCTTGTGAACAGGCGGATGTCGTCGCCCACGGCATTGGCGGGCCAGAAGCCCACCACGGCGCGGGGGTTGAACCACTTGCCGTCGATGATGCGGGCCAGCATCTCCTGCGCCTCATGGAACAGCGCGCGGGCGGCCTCCCCCTGCTTCTCGTCTTCGAGGATGCGGGGATAGACGCCCTTCAGCTCCCATGTCTGGAAAAACGGCGTCCAGTCGATGTAGCGGGCGATTTCCGCCAGATCCCAGTCGTCGATGATGCGGGTGCCGGTGAACTGCGGGGCTGTTGCCTGGAAGTCGGACCAGTCCACCTTCAAGGCATTGGCCCGCGCCGCTGCCAGCGGCAGGCGCTGCTTGGCGGCCTCGGCGCGTTCGTGGCGTTCGGCCACGTCCAGGTATTCCGCACGGATGCCGTCCACGTAATCCGCCTGCTGCGTCGGCGACAGCAGCGACGACACCACGCCAACCGCGCGGCTGGCATCGGTGACATAGACCGCCGGCCCCTTGTGATAGCGCGGGGCGATCTTGACCGCCGTGTGGATCTTGGACGTCGTGGCCCCGCCGATCAGCAGGGGCACATGGAAGCCCTCGCGCTCCATCTCGGACGCCACATGCACCATCTCGTCCAGGCTGGGGGTGATAAGGCCGGATAGCCCGATTACATCGACGTTCTGTTCGCGCGCGACCTCCAGGATCTTCTGCGCGGGCACCATCACGCCCAGGTCGATGACTTCGTAGTTGTTGCAGGCCAGAACGACGCCGACGATGTTCTTGCCGATGTCGTGGACATCGCCCTTGACCGTCGCCATCAGGATCTTGCCCGCCGCCTGCCGTTCGCCCCCGCCATTGGCGGCCTTCTCGGCCTCCATGTGGGGCAGCAGCACCGCCACGGCCTGCTTCATCACGCGGGCGGACTTTACCACCTGCGGCAGGAACATCTTGCCCGCGCCGAACAGGTCGCCCACCACGTTCATGCCGGCCATCAGCGGGCCTTCGATGACATGCAGCGGGCGTTCGGCGGCAAGCCGCGCTTCCTCCGTATCGGCCTCGATGAATTCGGTGATGCCGTTCACCAGCGCATGTTCCAGCCGCTTCTCGACCGTCCATTCGCGCCAGGACAGATCCTTCTCGCGCGCCTTGGCGCCGCCCTCGCCCTTGAAGCGCTCGGCGATCTCCAGCAGCCGCTCGGTCGCGTCGTCCCTGCGGTTCAGGACCACGTCCTCGCAGGCCTCGCGCAGATCGGCATCGATCTGGTCATAAACCGCCAACTGCCCCGCATTGACGATGCCCATGTCCATGCCCGCCTGGATGGCGTGGTACAGGAACACGGCGTGCATCGCCTCGCGCACGGGTTCGTTGCCGCGGAAGCTGAAGGACAGGTTCGACACCCCGCCCGAGACATGGGCGTGGGGCAGGTTCGCCCGGATCCAGCGCGTGGCCTCGATGAAGTCCACGCCGTAGTTGTTGTGCTCCTCGATCCCGGTCGCCACGGCGAAAATGTTGGGGTCGAAGATGATGTCCTCGGGCGGGAAGCCCACCTCGTCCACGAGGATGCGATAGGCGCGGGTGCAGATCTCGATCTTGCGGGCGCAGGTGTCGGCCTGGCCCTGTTCGTCGAAGGCCATGACCACGACCGCCGCGCCATAGGCGAGGCACAGGCGGGCCTGATGGCGGAACTGCTCCTCGCCCTCCTTCATGCTGATCGAGTTGACGACCGGCTTGCCCTGCACGCATTGCAGGCCCGCCTCGATCACCTCCCATTTGGAACTGTCGATCATCACCGGGACGCGGGCGATGTCGGGTTCGGCCGCCAACAGGTTCAGGAACTCGACCATCGCCGCGCGCGAGTCGATAAGCCCCTCGTCCATGTTGATGTCGATGATCTGCGCGCCGTTTTCCACCTGATCGCGCGCGACCTCCAGCGCGGTGGCGTAGTCGCGGTTGGTGATCAGCTTGCGGAAACGGGCGGACCCGGTGACGTTCGTGCGTTCGCCGATGTTCACAAAGGGAATGTCGGGCGTCAGCGTGAAGGGTTCCAGGCCCGACAGGCGCAGGTGGCGTTCAAGCATATTCGGGCACCTTTCGGGGGCTGTATTGCGCCACAGCCTCGGCAATGGCGCGGATATGGTCGGGCGTGGTGCCGCAGCAGCCGCCGACGACGTTCACCAGCCCCTCGCGGGCGAACTCGGCAACCTGGACAGCTGTGTCGTTAGGGCCTTCGTCATACTGCCCGAAGGCATTGGGCAGCCCAGCGTTTGGATAGGCGCAGATGTTCGTTTCCGCCACGCCTGACAGTTCCGCTAGGTGCGGGCGCATGGCCGACGCGCCAAGCGCGCAGTTCAGCCCCACCGACCAGGGCCGGGCATGACGCACCGAATACCAGAAGGCCGTCGGCGTCTGCCCCGACAGCGTGCGCCCCGAGGCATCGGTGATCGTCCCCGAGATCATCAGCGGCAGCGCCTGCCCATGCGCCTCCATCGCCTGGATGCAGGCGAAGATCGCGGCCTTGGCGTTCAGGGTGTCGAAGATCGTCTCGATCAGCAGGATGTCGGCGCCGCCTTCGATAAGGCCCTGCGCCTGTTGCAGGTAAGCCACCCGCAGGTCGTCAAAGGTGACTGCCCGGTAGCCGGGGTTGTTCACGTCCGGGCTGATGGATGCGGTGCGGTTCGTCGGCCCGATGGCGCCCGCGACGAAACGCGGCCGCCCGTCCTGCGCGGTGGCGCAGTCCAGCGCGCGGCGCACGATGCGCGCACCTTCCACGTTCAGGTCGTGGACGGCACCCTGCATCCCATAATCGGCCTGCGCGATGGTGGTGGCCGAAAAAGTGTTGGTTTCCACGATATCCGCGCCCGCCATGGCATAACGGTAGTGGATCTCCTCCACCGCCTCGGGCTGCGTCAGCACCAGCAGGTCGTTGTTGCCCTGCTGCGGATGGTCGGAATGATGGCGGCAGACGTGACCGGACCCGTGGCCGGTATAGTCGTCCTCGGCCAACCCAAGCTGCTGGATCTGCGTGCCCATGGCCCCGTCGAGGATCAGGATTCGCTCGGCCGCAGCAGCGTCAAGCGCCGCGAATGCAGGGGATCGGGAAAGTCTGCCGGTCATTGTTCCACCTTCGCCAGGAAGACGCAGCTATACCCGCGCCCCGCCGCGTCGGCAAATTCATAATCCTACAGATAATTATGAAGGACAGGCATGTTTGCCTTGGTTCAAATATCCCGGGGGTGCGGGGGCTGGCCCCCGCCTCACTCCGCGCTGTCGCGGGCATAGACATCCTCATAGCGGATGATGTCGTCCTCGCCCAGGTAACTGCCGGTCTGAACCTCGATCAGGACCATCGGCACCTTGCCGGGATTCTCCATCCGGTGAACCGCGCCAAGCGGCACATAGATGGACTGGTTTTCCGTCACCAGCGTCACCTTGTCATCCACCGTCACCTTCGCGGTGCCGCTGACCACGATCCAGTGTTCGGACCGATGGACATGGCTTTGCAGCGACAGGGCCGCGCCCGGCTTCACGACGATGCGCTTGACCTGGAAACGGTCGGCAAGCGCCAGCGTCTCGAACCAGCCCCAGGGGCGGTGGTCGCGGGGAAAGGCGGTGGCCTGCTTGCAGCCCTTGTTCTTCAGCGCGGTCACGGCATGGCGCACATCCTGCGCGCGGCTCTTGTCCGCCACCAGAACCGCGTCCGCCGTCGCCACGACCATCACGTCCGTCAGACCGATCCCCACCACCTGCAGGTCGTCGCTATCGGACCGCAGCAGCACGTCGTGACAGTCAATGGCGGTCGAGTTGCCGTCCACCACCACGCCGTCGTCCGTCGGCGCCTCGAGCAGCGCCTCGCGCCAGACGGCGTCCCAGCCGCCCAGGTCCGACCAGCGTTCCGAGAAACGCACCACGGTCAGGTTGTCGGCCTTTTCCATCACGGCATAGTCGATGGACTGGTCGGGCAGGCTGTCCCACGGGCCTTTCGCCAGCCGCAGGAAGCCGATGTCGTCCTTGGCCTCGTCCAAAGCCGCGAGGACGGGCGAAAGGTATTCGGGGGCATGGGCGCGGAACGCGTCGATCATCACGCTGGCCTTGAACAGGAAGATGCCCGCGTTCCACAGGAAATTGCCCTGCGCCAGCATCTGCGCCGCCGTGGCTGCCTCAGGCTTTTCGACAAAGCGCGCAAGCGGCTGCGGACCGTCGCCCTGCCCCGCCAGTTCCAGATAGCCATAGCCGGTTTCCGGCCGGTCGGGGGTGATGCCGAAGGTGACGATCCGGCCCTGGGTCGCGGGCTCGGTTCCCTGCCGCACGGCGCGGGCAAAGGCGGCCTCGTCGGGGATCACATGGTCCGAAGGGGCGACCAGCAGCAGCCCCTCGGGGTCTTTCGCGGCCACCATCAGGGCCGCGACCAGGATCGCGGGCGCGGTGTTGCGGCCCGAAGGCTCGATCACGATGGCGCCGGGGCGAATGCCGATCTGGTCCAGCTGCTCGGCCACGATGAAGCGGAAATCGGCATTGGTCATCACCACCGGATCGGCGAAGTCCGGGCCCGACAGCCTGCGGGCCGAGGCCTGGAACAGCGTCTGGTCCCCCACCAGGGGCGCGAACTGCTTGGGAAAACTTCTGCGGGACACGGGCCAAAGCCGGGTTCCCGATCCGCCTGCCATCAGAACGGGGGTGATCTTGGTCATGACGCTCTCCCTTCAACCTGGGTCCTTGCCGAAGGGATAGCCTGCCGGAGGCCGGCGGGAAAGCCCGGCCTGCGGTCAACCCCCGGTTTTCATGGGCTTGCCTGCCACGTAGGTCTGCCGAATGCTGCGGTCGTCGCCCATGATCTGCAGGATGAACAGCTCATGTTCCAGCGTTTCGGCGCGGTCCATGCGCAGGGCCATGGCGGGGGTGGCGCGGCTGTCCAGAACGACCAGATCCGCCATGCTGCCGGGGTCCAGCGTGCCGATCCGGTCGGCCATTCCCAGCGCCAGCGCATTGCCGCGCGTGATCCAGTGGAAGGCGGACAAGGGCGTCAGCTTTTGGCCCTGCAACTGCAGGATCTTGTAGCCCTCGTTCAGGGTCTGCAGCATCGAATAGCTGGTGCCGCCGCCCACGTCGGTGGCAATGCCGCTGGTGATCCCGGCCGCACGCAGCCCGCCCTCATCGAACAGGCCGGATCCCAGGAACAGGTTCGAGGTCGGGCAGAACACCGCCCGGCTGCCGGTTTCCGCCATGCGCGCGATCTCTCGCGGGCGCAGGTGGATGGAATGGCCCAGCAGCAGCTTGGGGGACAGAAGGCCGTAGGTTTCGTAGATGTCCAGGTAGTCGCGCGCCTGCGGGTAAAGCTGCAGCGTGAAGTCGATCTCGTCGGTGTTCTCGGACAGGTGCGTCTGGACGTGGCAATCGGGATGCTCGCGGGCAAGCGCGCCCGCCATCTCCATCTGCTCTGGCGTCGAGGTGATCGCGAAACGTGGCGTGATCGCGTAACGCTGGCGGCCAGTGCCGTGCCAGCGGTCGATCAGCGCCTTGCTGTCGTCATAGCCCTGTTGTGGCGTGTCCAGCACCTCGGGCGGGGCGTTGCGGTCCATCATCACCTTGCCCGCGATCATGGCCATGTTCCGGGCATGGGCTGCGCTGAACAGCGCCTCGGCGGATTCGGGATGGACCGAGCAGAAGGCCACGGCGGTCGTCGTGCCGTGCGCGGTCAGCAGGTTCAAAAAGGCATCCGCCATCGCGGGGGCATGGCCCTGCTGGTTGAAGCGCGATTCCTCGGGGAAGGTATAGGTGTTCAGCCAGTCCAGAAGCTGCGCACCCCAACTGGCGATGACCTGCACCTGGGGAAAATGGATATGCGTGTCGATGAAGCCCGGCATGATCAGGTGCGGGCGGTGGTCGATCTCGGGCAGGTCGGGGCGGGCAAGGGTCGCGTAGTCGTCCACGGCAAGGATGCGGCCATCCTCGACCAGGATCGCGCCGTCCTCGAGGTAGCGGTGGTTGTGTTGGGTATCTTGGGGGTCGGCATGGAAGCCGAGAACGCGGCCCCGGATCAGCTGTTGCATGGGTATTTCTTCAACGAAGAAGCTGCGGTCAGCCGCGCGATCAGTTCGGCGGCGGTGAAGGCGGCGATGACCGCCGGGCGCTTGTCATGGGTGAAGCCAGCGCCGATCGGGCAGACCAGCGGCGCGGGGTCGATGCCGCGTTCGCGGGCGAAGCGGGAAAACTGCGCGCGCTTGGTGGCGCTGCCGATCATGCCGACATAGGACAGATCGTTGCGCGCCAGCGCCTCGGCGGCCAGCAGGAAGTCGAGCGCATGGTCATGGGTCAGGATCACGGCGGCGCTGCCGGGGCGGGCGGCGCGGATCTCGGCTTCGGGCAGCGGGGTCAGGCAGATGGCGATCCCAGGGGTGGCCTGGGCCAGTTCCTCGGGCCGCTGGTCGATCAGGGTCGCGTTGACGGGCAGCGGCTGCAACGCCTGCGCCAAGGCTCGCCCGACATGGCCTGCGCCGAAGACCAGCACGTCGGGGTGATCCTCGGGCGTGGGTCCATGGCGGTCCAGATGCAGGACCACCCTGCCCCCGCAGCATTGCCCGATCTCGGGGCCGAGGGGGATGTCCATGCGCGCCTCGGCCTCGCCCGACGCCAGCATCTGGCGGGCGCGGTCGATGGCCATGTATTCAAGCTGGCCGCCGCCGATGGTGCCCTCCACGCGCGCGGGGCCCACGAACATCTCGGCCCCGGCGTCGCGCGGGGTGGACCCGCGGGCCGATATGACCCGGACGCGGATCATCCCCGCAGCTTCTCGATCGCCAGCAGCACGCGCTCGGGCGTGGCGGGGGCGTCGAGTCGGGGGTGTTCGCGGTAGCCGGAGAAGGAAGCCACGGCCATGTTGATCGCCTCGAACACGCTGATGCCCAGCATGAAGGGCGGCTCGCCCACGGCCTTGGACCGCTTGATGGTGCGCTCGGTCGCCTCGGACCAGTCCGCCAGCCTGACGTTGAAGACGCGCGGCCGGTCGGATGCCAGCGGCACCTTGTAGGTGGAGGGCGCGTGGGTGCGCAGCCGCCCCTTGTCGTCCCACCACAGTTCTTCCGTGGTCAGCCAGCCAGCGCCCTGGACAAAGGCGCCTTCGACCTGGCCCTTGTCGATGGCGGGGTTGAGGCTGCGACCGACATCGTGGATCACGTCCGTGCGGTCGATCACGTATTCGCCGGTCAGCGTGTCTACCGACACCTCGGACACCGCCGCCCCATAGGCGTAGTAGTAGAACGGCCGCCCCCGCCCCGTCGCACGGTCCCAGTGGATCTTGGGCGTCTTGTAGAAGCCCGCCGCCGACAGGTGGATTCGCGCCATGTAGGCCGCCGCGATCACCTCCCTGAAGGGGATCTCGTGGTCGCCCGCGCGGATATGGCCGGGAACGAAGCGCACCTCCTCCTTCGGCTGCTGCCAGCGTTCGGCCACGAAGTCCACCAGCCGGGCCTTGATCTGCTCGGCCGCGTCCAGCGCAGCCATGCCGTTCAGGTCCGTCCCCGAGGAGGCGGCGGTCGCCGAGGTGTTGGGCACCTTCTCGGTCGTGGTGCGGGTGATCTTGATGTTGCCGATGTCGCACTGAAACGCCTCGGCCACGACTTGGGCGACCTTGGTGTTCAGGCCCTGCCCCATCTCGCAGCCGCCATGGTTCAGCGCGATCGAGCCGTCGTTGTAGACATGGATCAGCGCCCCCGCCTGGTTGAACCAGGTCGCGGTGAAGCTGATGCCGAACTTGACCGGCGTGATGGCGATGCCCTTGCGGATCACGCCGCCCTTCGCGTTCCAGTCCAGCACCGCCTGTCTGCGGGAGTGATAGTCGCTGGAGACCTCAAGCTCCTCGAAGATGCGCGGCAGGATCTGGTCGTTGACCTCCTGGTGATAGGGGGTCAACTGGCCGTTTTCATACAGGTTGCGCTTGCGCACCTCCAGCGGATCGAGGCCCAGGGCATAGGCGATCTCCTCGACCATGCGCTCGGCCACGATCACGCCTTGCGGGCCGCCGAAGCCCCGGAAGGCGGTGTTGCTGACCGTGTGGGTCTTCATCGGATGGCTGGAAACCCGCACATCGGGGTAGAAGTAAGCGTTGTCGCAGTGGAACAGCGCGCGGTCCGTCACCGGGCCCGAAAGGTCTGCCGAAAAGCCGCATCGGGCATACCAGTCGCCCCGCACGGCGCGGATCTTGCCGGTGTCGTCGAAGCCGACCTCGTAATCCACCACGAAGTCATGGCGCTTGCCGGTGGCGGTCATGTCGTCGTCGCGGTCGGGGCGGATCTTCACCGCGCGGTTCCAGCGTTTCGCAGCAATGGCGGCCACGCAGGAAAACAGGTTCATCTGCGTTTCCTTGCCGCCGAAGCCGCCGCCCATGCGGCGCACGTTCACCACGACCGCGTTGTTCTGGCAGCCAAGCACATGGGCCACCATGTGCTGCACCTCGGACGGGTGCTGGGTCGAGACGTTGATCGTCACGTCCTCGTCCTCGCCCGGCACGGCCATGGCGATCTGACCCTCCAGATAGAAGTGGTCCTGCCCGCCGATGCTGAAGCGGCCCTTGATGACGTGGGGCGCGGCGGCCATGCCCGCGTCCGCGTCGCCGCGCTTCAGCGTCAGGGGGTCGGTGACATAGCCCATCCCGGCGTCGCGCGCGGCCAGAGGGTCCAGCGCGTGGGGCAGCACGTCATAGGTGATGCGCGCCTTGTGCGCCGCGCGGCGCGCCCCGTCGCGGGTTTCCGCGATTACGGCAAAGACCGGCTGGCCCCAGAACAGCACCTCACCGTCCGCGAAGATCGGGTCGTCGTCCTTGCCGTTGGGCGAGACATCGTTGACGCCGGGGATGTCCTTGGCGGTCAGCACGCCGACTACGCCCGGATGGGCCAGCGTTTCGGTGAAATCCATGCCCGTGATCAGACCATGGGCACATTGTGACAGACCCAGATAGGCGTGCAGCAGGCCGTATGGTTCCGCCAAGTCGTCGGTATAGTCGGCGCGGCCGGTGACATGCTTGATGGCGCTGTCATGGATGGTGTCCTGATGCACCTGGCCGCGGATGATGGTTTCGTCTTTCATGGCTCAGGCTCCCACGGCTTCGTGCAGGCGGACGGGCAGGCCGGTTTCCGTTTGTTCCAGCCAGAAGCGGCGGAACAGGTTGGCGGCCACGGTGCGGCGATAGTCGGCGCTGGCGCGCCAGTCCGACAGCGGCGTGAAGTCATCGGCCACGGCGCGGGCCGCGACCTCGAAGGTCTCGCGGGCGAAGGGCTGGCCTTGCAGCGCGGCCTCGGCCCCGGCGGCGCGCTTGGGGATGCCCGCCATGCCGCCAAACGCCACGCGGGCGCCAGAGATGATGCCATTTTCAACGGAAAGGCAAAAACCGGCGGCGACGGCGGTGATGTCGCTGTCGCGGCGCTTGCTGATCTTGTAGGCGGCGATCCTCGCCTGGGGACGGGTCGGGATGATCACCTCCTCGACGAACTCGCCCGGCGCGCGGTCCTGCTTGCCGTAGTCGATGAAGAAATCCTCCAGCGCGACCTCGCGCCACGCATTCCCCTTGCGCAGCACGATCCGCGCGCCCAGCGCGATCAGCAGCGGCGGCGTGTCGCCGATGGGAGAGCCGTTGGCGATGTTGGCGCCGATGGTGCCCATGTTGCGCACCTGCCAGCCGCCGATCCGCAGCCAGTAGTCGTAAGCGGCGGGCACATGCTGCCCGATCAGGGCGGCGGCTTCGGAATAGGTCACGCCCGCGCCCAGGCGGATCTCGCCGCCTTCCACGCGCTTGCCCTTCATCAGGTGGCCGATGAACACCGCCGGAAAGATGTCGCGCATGAATTTCGTGACCCACAGGCCCACATCGGTCGCGCCCGCGATGATCGTGGCCTTCGGCTCGTCCTCCAGCACGGCGGCCAGATCGTCCACATCGGCAGGGATGATCGCGCGTTCGCCACCCTTCGACAGCTCGACCCGCTCGCCCCGCATGTCGCGCAGTTTGGCCGCCACCAACTCGCGTTCGACCGCCAGCGCATCGGCGGCCTGCCCGCCCGCGCGGCCCGCCGCCAGCGCCGCCTTGACGATCGGCTCGTAGCCCGTGCAGCGGCAGATGTTGCCCTGCAAGGCGGTCTCGATATCAGTGGCCCCTGCATCGGGATTGCTCATCCACAGCCCATAAAGCGCCATCACGATGCCCGGCGTGCAGAAGCCGCACTGGCTGCCGTGATACTCCACCATCGCCGCCTGGATCGGGTGCAGCCCGCCGTCGGGGCCGCGCAGGTGTTCCACCGTCACGACATGGCAGCCGTGGCAGGACGCCAGAAAGCGGATGCAGGCGTTCACCGGCTCGTAGACCAGGCCGTCGTCGGTCAGCCGTCCCACCAGCACGGTGCAGGCGCCGCAGTCACCCTCGGCACAGCCTTCCTTGGTGCCGGTCAGGCGGCGGTCGATGCGCAGGAAATCCAGCAGCGTGTCGGACGCGCCGACGGCGGTCAGTTCGACCGGGCGACCGTTCAGCAGAAAGCGCAGGGCGGGTGTCATGGCGTTCCTTTTGTGGCTGTGGACCCGTCGGAAAAGGTAGGCGGAAAAAAACGGTTGCGAAATCGGTGCCGACCCGGAAGACTTTACACGATTCCTTGAAAACGGCCTATCACCCATGTCCTATCTTGAAAGCCTGCGCGTCTTCGTCCGGGTTGTCGAACTGGGTTCGATCACCGCAGGAGGGCGGGATCTGCGGCTTTCCCCGGCAGTTGCCTCGAATCGCATCAAGGATCTGGAGAACCGCTTCGGGGTGCGTCTGCTGAACCGCACCACCCGCAAGCTGACCCCGACCGAGATCGGCCGCGCCTTCTACGACAACGCCCGCCGCGTGATCGACACCCTGGACGAGGCAGAGGCCCTGGTCTCCAGCTTCTCGGGCCGTCCGCAGGGGGTGATCCGCCTGACCGCGCCGCTTGGCCTGGGTCGGCGGCTGATCGCGCCGCTGATCCCGCCCTTCTGCGCCGAAAATCCCGGCGTCGATTTCCGGCTGCGCCTGTCGGACCGCAACGTCAACATCGTCGAAGACGCCATCGACCTGGCGTTCTTCCTGGGCGAGCCTGCCGATTCGGCACTGAAATGGCGCAAGATCGCGGATTGCCCGCGCGTGCTGGTGGCCTCGCCCGACTACCTGGCCCGGCACGGCACCCCGAAGGTGCCCGACGACCTGGCTGGCCACAACTGCCTGCTGCTGCGCTATCCGCGCAGCCCGGAATACTTCTGGGTGCTGCAGACCGAGGACGGTCCCCACAAGATGATGGTCGGCGGTCGCTTCGATACGGATGACGGCGACGTGCTGACCGGCTGGGCGCTTGGCGGCGAAGGGATCGCGAACCGGCCGCTGTACGAGGTCGCGGCTGACCTCAAGGCCGGCCGCCTGATCGAGGTTCTGCCGCAGAACCGCCCCCTGCCCGCGCAGTTCGGCGCCCTGACGCCCCACCGGCGGTTGCAGGACCCCAAGGTGCGGATGTTCGCGGATTTCGCGGTGCGGGAACTGAAAAAGCACTTCTGAAACGAAAAGGCCCCTTGCGGGGCCAGGAACTCACATCCCTGCCAGACTGGCCCCGCCCGCCGCGCGGAACCAGCGTATGATCTGCTCGCGTTCCTGCGGTTCCATGTAGGTCACGTTGGCCGGCGGCATGGCGTCGGTCAGCCCGGCCTGGACATAGATCTCCTTCGCGTGCCTGGCGATGTCGGCAGGGGTTTCCAGGAAAACCCCCTTCGGCGCGTGGTATATGCCCTCGTATCCCGGCTCGCGCGCGTGGCACATGGAACAACGGCCCAGAACGGCATCGCTGACCTGCTGGAAGCCCTCGGCCTCGGCAAAGCGGGCTTCCACGGGGGTCAGCGGACGCGCCTCGGCCTGTTCCAGCGTGTCCTGGTTCAGACCGATGGACGACAGCCACATCACCATGATGAACAGGATCACCGTCACCGCCCAGGTCCACCACAACTCTCCCTTGCGGGCGTGCATGGTGTTGAAGAAGTGCCGGATGGTCACGCCCATCAGGAAGATCAGCGCCGCGATCAGCCAGTTGTACTGGCTGGCAAAGGCCAGCGGATAGTGGTTCGACAGCATCAGGAAGATGACCGGCAGCGTCAGATAGTTGTTGTGCGTGGACCGCAGCTTGGCGATCTTGCCGTATTTCGGATCGGGAGCCCGCCCCGCCTTCAGGTCCGCCACCACGATCCGCTGGTTCGGCATGATGATGAAGAACACGTTTGCCGTCATGATCGTCGCCGTGAAGGCGCCCAGGTGCAGCAGCGCGGCCCGGCCCGTGAAGACCTGCGTATAGCCCCAGCCCATCACCACCAGCGCCGCGAACAGCAGCAGCATCAGCACCGTCGGCGTCTCGCCCAGCTTCGACTTGCACAGCGTGTCATAGATCAGCCAGCCCAAGGCCAGCGAGCCGGCCGAGATCAGGATCGCCTGCCAGGTCGCCAGATCCGCCTTGGCCGTGTCGATCAGGTAAAGGTTCGCACCCGCCCAATACGTGACCATCAGCAGCGCCGCGCCGCTGATCCAGGTCATGTAGCTTTCCCATTTGAACCAGGTCAGATGCTCGGGCATCTGCTCGGGGGCGACCAGGTACTTGTTGATGTGGTAGAAGCCGCCGCCATGGACCTGCCATTCCTCGCCATGCGCGCCCTTCGGCAGGTGCGGCGCCTTCGTCAGCCCCAGGTCAAGCGCGACGAAGTAGAAGGACGATCCGATCCAGGCGATGGCGGTGATGACATGGGTCCAGCGGACCGCGAAGGCCAGCCATTCCCAGATGACGATGTGGTCGGGGATCAGGTGCATCATGGCGTCAGCTTCCGCGATAGGTGGAATAGCCGAAGGGCGAGACCAGCAGCGGCACGTGGTAATGATCGTCCCGCGACATGCCGAAGCGGATGGGGATCACGTCCAGGAAGCGCGGGCTCTCGGCCTCGACCCCCGTGGCGTCCATCCAGGCGCCCGCGTGGAACTCCAGCTCATACTGGCCTGTCGCGAACTCCGCCGCAGGCAGGATCTGGCGGTCGGTGCGGCCGTCGTGGTTCGTGGTCAGCCGCGCAAGTTCGGTCCGCCGGTCGCCGTCAAGACGGAACAGCACCACCTCCATCCCTTCGGCCGGGCGGCCGCGCGCCGTGTCCAGCACATGGGTGGTCAGGTATCCTGGCATCATCGCCTCCCCTTATTACCGCTGTTTTCTTGATAACCGATCTCCCTGCACCCGCACGAGGGGGACCATAAGCAAGGTAGTCTTAAGATTCCGTAGAAAATCAGGCCCAATGCCCTTTGCCTTGGAACAAATATCCTCGGGGGGAACGCGCGGAACGCGCGTGGGGGGCAGACGGCCCCCCGTCTACCCCGCCAATCGCGCAACGGCCTCTTTCGCGCGTGCGTTCAGCGCGTGCGGATCGGCGGTCAGCAGGCGGTGATCCGACACGACCGCCCTGCCCCCGACATACACCGCCTTGGGCCGGATCGGCGCGCAGAAGATCAGCGCCGCCACCGGGTCCCACTGGCCCGCGGCGGGCAGTTCGCTGACATCCCACAAGACCAGATCGGCCTGCATCCCCGGCTTCAGCGCGCCGATGTCGGACCGCCCCAGCACCCGCGCGCCGCCCAAGGTCGCGATCTCCAATGCCTCGCGCGCGCCCAAGGCGGCGGGGCCGTCCTTCAGCCGCGCGACCAGCATGGCCTGCCGCGCCTCCAGCCCCAGATGACTGCAATCGTTGGAGGCCGAGCCATCGACACCAAGGCCCACCGGCACCCCCGCATCCCGCATCGCCCGAACCGGCGCGATGCCGCTGGCAAGCCGAGCGTTGGAACAGGGGCAATGCGAGACCCCCGTGCCGGTGCGGGCGAACAGGTCGATCTCGGGCGGCGACAGCTTCACGCAATGGGCGTGCCAGACATCGTCCCCGGTCCAGCCCAGGCTTTCCGCATAATCACCCGGCAGCATGCCGAAATTGTCCAGCGAGTAGCGGATGTCCTCGTCGTTCTCAGCCAGATGGGTGTGCAGCCGCACGCCCTTCTCCCTCGCCAGGATCGCCGCGTCGCGCATCAGTTCCCGGCTGACCGAGAAGGGCGAACAGGGCGCAAGCCCCACCTGCACCATCCCGCCCTCGCCCGCGTCGTGGAAGGCATCCACCACGCGTTCACTGTCGGCCAAGATCGCGGTTTCGTCCTCGACTAGGGCGTCTGGCGGCAGGCCGCCCTTGCTTTCGCCGATGGACATGGCCCCGCGCGTGGCCGTGAAGCGGATGCCCACCTTCCGGGCCGCCTCGATGCTGTCGTCCAGGCGCGAGCCATTGGGGAACAGATACAGGTGGTCCGACGAGCAGGTGCAGCCCGACAGCGCCAATTCGGCCAGACCGACCTCGGCCGACAGGCGGATGTCGTCGGGCGTCATGCGCGACCAGATCGGATAAAGCGTGCGCAGCCAGCCGAACAGCGCCGCATCCTGCGCGGCAGGAACGGCGCGGGTCAGGGTCTGGAACAGGTGGTGGTGGGTGTTGACCAGCCCCGGCGTGATGACGCAGCCGCCCGCCTCCACGATCTCGGCGTCCGCGCGCGGCAGGTTCTCGCCCACGGCGACGATCTTTCCGTTTTCCACCAGGACGTCGCCGCCCCGGATCTCGCGCCGCGCGTCGTCCATGGTGACGACCACATCGGCGTTCCTGAACACTGTCTTGGCCATGATCCCTGATCCTTCGTTGAAAACGGCGACGGTGGGTGCCGTCGCCGCGTGAAGTCTGTCGGACTGTCAGCAGTCAGTGGTCCGCGACATGGCCAGCCGCCCGCAACTCTTCCTCGTCCACATGGGCAGCGCCGTTGTAGAACCAGTTCAGGATCACCGCCGTGATCGCCGCCAGCAGGATGCCGGAATGGATCAGCGGGTGGATCGCGTGGGGCATCCACTGGTTGAAGTTCGGCGCCACCAGCGGGATCATCCCCATCCCGACCGAGATCGCGACGATGAACAGGTTGTGCCGGTTCGTGGCGAAATCGACGCGCGCCAGGATCCGCACCCCGGTCGCCGCGACCATGCCGAACATCACAAGACCCGCGCCGCCCAGGACGGTCGTGGGCAGGCTTTCCACCAGCGCGCCCATCTTCGGGATCAACCCCAGCACGATCATGATCGCGCCCCCTGCCACGCAGACGAAGCGAGACCGGATGCCCGTAACGCCCACAAGGCCGACGTTCTGGCTGAAGGACGTATAGGGGAAGGTGTTGAAGATCCCCCCGATCATCGTGCCCAGGCCATCGGCGCGCAGGCCGGCGGCCAAGGCCTTCTGCTCCAGCGGCTTCTTGCAGATGTCGGACAGGGCCAGGAACATGCCGGTCGATTCGATCAGCGTGACCAGCATGACCAGGACCATCGTGGCGATCATGATCGGGTCGAAGGTCGGCATCCCGAAGTGGAACGGCTTGATGACGGCGAACCATTCAGCCGAGGCGACCTTGTCGAAGTTCATCATGCCCAGCATGGCGGCGACCAAGCCGCCCACGACGATGCCCACCAGCACGGCGATGTTCGACAGGAAGCCACGGGCGAACTTGGACACCAGCAGGATCGTGCCCAGCACAAGGACCGCGATCAGGATGTTCCGGCCTGCCGCATACAGCGGGTTCTGCACCGTCGGCGCCAGCGTCACGCTGGCGGGCACGTTGCCTGCCGCGCGGGCGGCCTCCAGCCAGGCGGCGGCTTCGGGGTCCACGATCTTGGGCGCGGTGGGGCCGACCTGCAGGCCGAAGATCCAGTTGATGCCGATGGGCATCAGGCTGATGCCGATGGTCAGGATCAGCGTGCCGGTGACGACCGGCGGAAAGAACCGCAGCATCTTGGAAATGAACGGCGCGATGAGGATGCCGATGATCCCCGCCGCGATGATGGCGCCGAACAGCGCCCGCGCGCCCTCATGCCCCGGCGTCGAACTGGCGACCGCCACCATCGGCCCGACAGACGCGAAGGTCACGCCCATCATCACCGGCAGCTTGATGCCGAACCACTGGGTCGCGCCCAGGCTCTGAATGATGGAGACGATGCCGCAGACGAACAGGTCGGCGGAAATCAGGAACGCCACCTCCTCCGGCGGCAGGTTCAGCGCGCGGCCCACGATCAGCGGGACGGCAATGGCGCCCGCATACATGACCAGCACATGCTGGAACCCAAGCGTCAGCAGCTTGGGGGCGGGCAGCACGTCATCCACCGGATGCGTGCTGCCCTGATAGGTTGCGTCAGACATTGCGGACCTCCCTTTCCACGGATGCCTCGTTTCGTTCAGATTTCGACTTCGATGGCCTTTCCCTGCTGTTTGGCCAGGTTGACCACGGCGGCCGCGACAGCCAGGTCCTGCAGGCCGACGCCCGTTCCGTCGAAGATGGTGACCTCCGCATCGCCGCGCCCTTCGTGCCTGCCGATGATGACCTGGCCTAGCGCGGTGATGTCGTCCGCCGATACGGTTTTCTGCGCCGCCGCGTGCTGGAATTCGCCGATGCCGACCGATTGGGCAACCTCGTCGGTGAACAGGCGCGCGCGGGCGACAAGGGCGGGGTCCAGTTCCTGCTTGCCCCTGGTGTCGGTGCCCATGGCCGCGATATGGGTCGGGCCCTTCACATGCGCGTTCATCAGCAGCGGCGCGAAGGCCGAGGTGATGGAGATGATCACGTCGGCCTCGGCGCCAAGCCGGGGCAGGTCCACCGCCTCGAACGGCAGGCCCAGTTCGGCGGCGGTGTCGGCCAGGCGGGTCAGCATGGCGGGATGCGGGTTCCAGCCGATGACACGCTCGAAGGCGCCGAAGCGGACGGCGGCGCGCATCTGGAAGGCGGACTGGTGGCCCGCCCCGATCATGCCCAGCACCCGCGCCCCTTGCGGCGCCAGGTACTTGCTGGACACCGCGCTGGCGGCCGCCGTGCGCAGGGCGGTCAGCAGGTTGCCGCCGACCGCCGCCGACACGCGGCCCGTGTCCGGGTCGAACAGGAACACGGTGGACTGGTGGTTGATCAGCCCGTGACCCGCGTTGTTGGGCCAGTATCCCCCGGCCTTGAGGCCCAGCGTCAGTCCCGCCCCGTCGAAGCCGCCCTTGAAGCCATAGAGCGCGTCCTCGTGCCCGATGGCCTCGCGCACGACGGGGAAGTTCCGGGCATCCCCGCGCGCCATGGCGGCGAAGACCGCCTCGACCGCGTCGAACGCGGCCTCCGGCGTCATCAGGCCTGCGATCTCGCCTTCAGGAACGACCCACATCAATAGGCCTTCCCGCGCGCCGAGACCGGCCACAGGGTTTCCACCTTGCCGTTCCGGACGCCCACATACCAGTCGTGAACGTTGCAGGTCGGGTCGCAATGGCCCGGCACCAGCCGCAGCTTGTCGTTGACCTTCAGCACGCCCTGCGGGTCCTCGACCACGCCATGCTCGTCGCTGCACTTGATGTATTTGACGTCGTCGCGGCCATAGACGAAGGGCAGCCCGCTGTCGACCGACTGCGCCTTCAGGCCCGCGTCCACCACCGCCAGGTGCGGCTTGGCGTGGGACATGACCGAGGTCAGGATGAACAGCGCGTTCTCCCATTCGCCCTGGTCGATGCGGCGGCCCGCCTTGTCGTGGATGCGGCCGTAATCCGCGTCCATGAAGGCATAGGAGCCGCACTGGAGTTCGTTGTAAACGCCCGAGTTGCTCTCGAAGTAGTAGCTGCCGGTGCCGCCGCCCGAGACCAGCTCCGGCTCCAGCCCGCAGGCCTTCAAGGCCTCCACGGCATCGGTGACCTGGGCGATGGCCGCGTCCAGCTTGGCCTTGCGGTCGTCATAGCTGTCCATGTGCTGCATCGCGCCCTGGTAGGCCTGGATGCCGGTGAAGCGCAGCCCCGGTGCCGCGTCGATGGCCCTGGCGATCTCCACCACCTCGGGCGTGGTCTTCACGCCGCAGCGGCCCGCGCCGCAGTCGATCTCGACGAAGCACTCGATGGTGGTGCCGTGCCTTTGCGCCGCCGCCGACAGGTCCGCCACGTTCGCCACGTCGTCCACGCAGACGATGATCCGGCTGCCCAGCTTGGGCAGGCGGGCCAGGCGGTCGATCTTCAGCGGGTCGCGCACCTGGTTGGAGACCAGCACGTCCTTGATGCCGCCGCGCACGAAGACCTCGGCCTCGGAGACCTTCTGGCAGCAGACGCCGATGGCCCCGCCCAGGTCCATCTGCAGCTTCAGCACGTCAACGGACTTGTGCATCTTGCCGTGTGCCCGGTGGCGCATCCCGTGCGCCTTGGCGTAATCGCCCATCTTCCGGATGTTGCGCTCCAGCGCATCCAGATCCAGGATCAGGCAGGGCGTCTGGATGTCCGCCTCGTCCATGCCCGGCAGGGCGGGCACGTCGAAGCCGACCTCCAGGGTGTCGAGGTTCACGCCATTCGACTTGATCGGTGCGTTCATGATGCCGTTCCTTGGGTCCAGGGCAGCCTGTCCAGATCGACATTGCCGCCGGTGATGATGATGCCGACGCGCTTGCCGGCGAATGCGTCGCGGTTCTTCAGGATGGTGGCCAGCGGCACGGCGCTGGAGGGCTCCATCACCACGCGCAGGTGCTTCCAGATCAGCTTCATCGCCTCGACGATCTCGGCGTCGGACGCCGTGTAGATCTCGGACACGTGGTTGCTGACGAAGTGCCAGGTCAGGTCCTTCAAGGGCACCAGCAGCCCGTCGGCGATGGTCCTGGGCGCGTCGTCGGCGATGATGTGGCCTGCCTTGAAGCTGCGATAGGCGTCGTCGGCCTGTTCCGGTTCCGCCGCGATCACCTGCACCTCGGGCGCCAGCGTCGAAAGCGTCAGGCAGGTGCCCGAGATCATCCCGCCGCCGCCGATCGGCGCCACGACCATCTCCAGCCCGTCGGTCTGCTCCATGAACTCGCGCGCGCAGGTGCCCTGCCCCGCGATCACCCGCGGGTCGTTGTAGGGATGGACGAAATCGCCCCCGGTGCGGGCCTGTACCTCGGCGAAGGCCGCCTCGCGCGAGGAGGTGGAGGGTTCGCATTCGGTGATGACGCCGCCATAGCGGCGCACGGTGTCCTTCTTGGCCTGCGGCGCGGTGCGCGGCATCACCACGTTGCAGGGAATGCCCCGCCGCATCGCCGCGTAGCTGAGGCAGGACGCGTGGTTGCCAGACGAGTGCGTCGCCACGCCCCGGGCGGCCTGCACGTCATCCAGGCCGAAGACCGCGTTGGCGGCGCCACGGACCTTGAAGGCCCCCGGCTCCTGGAAGTTCTCGCACTTGAAGAACAGCCGCGCGCCGGTCAGGTCGTTCAGATGGTCCGACACCCGCACCGGCGTCCGCCGGATGAAAGGCCGGATGCGATCATGCGCCGCCAGCATGTCCCCGTAGGTCGGAATGTCCATCGCCTCCCTCATCACGCAGCCTGCTGCATGGCGGTGGCGCTGTGGCGGTAATGGTCCTGCGCGGCCGCGACCCCGGAACCCAGCTTCACGGGCAGGCCGAGGTCGGCCATGACCATTTCCGCCGTGGCAATGCCCGACAGGGCCATCACGTCGGTCAGGCTGCCCAGGTGGCCGATGCGGAACACCTTGCCCGCGACATCGCCAAGCCCGGTCCCGAAGGCCACGCCATAGGCGTTCAGCGCGTGGCTGACGATCTTGCTGGCATCGAAGCCTTCCGGTGTGCGGATCGCGCTGACACTGTCGGAATAAAGCTCGGGCCGCCTGGCGCAAAGCTTCATTCCCCAGGCGGCGACGGCCTGGCGCACACCCTCGGCGATGCGGTGGTGGCGGGCAAAGACGTTCTCCAAGCCTTCATCCAGCAGCATGTCGCAGGCGACGTTCAGCCCGTTCAGCAGCCCGACCGGCGGCGTGTAGGGATAGCCGTTGGCGGCATAGCCGCGCGCCATGTCGCGGATGTCGAAGAAGGTGCGCGGCAATTTCGCCGTCTCGACCGCAGCCATCGCCTTGGGCGAGAAGCCCACGATGGCCAGGCCCGGGGGCAGCATGAAGCCCTTCTGGCTGCCGGTCACGGCGATATCGACGCCCCATTCGTCCATGCGGAAATCATAGCACGCAATCGAGGAAACGCCGTCCACGAACAGCAGCGCCGGATGGCCCGCGTTGTCCAGGGCGCGGCGGACGGCGGCGATGTCGCTGCGCACGCCGGTGGCGGTCTCGTTATGCGTCGCCAGCACGACCTTGATCTTGTGCGCCTTGTCGGCGGTCAGGATCTCCTCGAACCGATCCGCCGGAACGCCCTCGCCCCATTCCTGGGCGACGACCTGCACGTCGAGGCCATGGCGCTGGCACATGTCGATCCAGCGGTGGCTGAACATGCCGTTGCGGGTCGCCAGAACGGTGTCGCCCGGAGACAGCGTGTTGGTGATCGCCGTTTCCCAGCCGCCGGTCCCGGTCGAGGGGAAAACGAAGACCTGCCCCCGCGTGGTCTTCAGCACCTTCTTCACCCCCTCCAGCGCCGGGTGCAGGATGCGTCCGAAAACCGGGCTGCGATGGTCGATCGTGGGCATGTCCACGGCCTTGCGCAGCACCTCGGGGATATTGGTCGGGCCTGGAATGAACACGGGATTCTGGCTGGTCATGGCTCTTCCTCCTCTGATAGGCCCATGATACCCCCCGCGGCCAGATGTCGCAATTTTTCTGGAAAACATTTCCATTTTGGCGTTAAAATGCGAAATATCGCGCCTCATCATGCACTTGGCATTTTTCAGGCGTCGATCTGGATTATCGCCGTTACGGCAATGTATTCTTTAGGAAAGGGCGAAAATGTCTGAGCCAACCCGCCGTCGCGGCCGTCCGCGCACCGCCAAGGACACCGTCGGCACCGTGCAGGTGCTGGACCGGGCGCTGGACATGCTGGACCTGCTGGCCGCCCATCCCGGCCTGACGCTGAGCGAGGTGGCCGAGCGGATGGAGCAGTCGCCGTCGACGGCGCACCGCCTGCTGCATTCGCTGGCCGCGCGCGGCATGGTCGAAAGCGACCCCACGACCCAGGCCTGGAACATCGGACCCGCCGCCTTCCGCCTGGGCAGCGCCTTCATGCGCCGGTCGGGCATCGTCGAACGCGCCCGCCCGATCCTGCGCACGTTGATGGAGCACACGGGCGAGACGGCGAACCTCGGCATCCTCAATGGCGACGCGGTGCTGTTCATCAGCCAGGCCGAGACGCACGAGACGATCCGCGCCTTCTTCCCGCCCGGCACCCGGTCACCCCTGCACGCCTCGGGTATCGGCAAGGCGCTGCTGGCCTTTGGCCGGGCCGACATCCTTCGGGGATACCTGACCAGCCACGGCCTGACGCGCTTTACCGACAGGACGCTGGTCACGCCCGAATCGCTGGTTGCCGACATGGACCGCATCCGATCCCGCGGCTTTTCCTTCGACGATGAGGAGCGGACCCGGGGAATGCGCTGCATCGCCGCCCCGGTCTTCGACCTGACCGGCGAGGCCATCGCCGGGGTCAGCGTCAGCGGACCGACCCACCGCATCGGCCATGAGCACGTCAAGACGCTGGGCGCGGCGGTGGTGGCGGCCGCCGCGGACCTGAGCCAGGCGATGGGCGGGCCCGGCGCCGCGCCACTGTCATGAAGGCTTGAGCGAACCGTTACGCGGCTGACACAGACATCGGCAATGCCTGCGCGGAACTGCATTCAGAGGTATCCATGTCCGCTCGTCTTCTCGGCGCCGTTTCGGTCGCAGCCCTTCTGGCCTCGCCGGCGGTGGCCGACAGCTTCAACCGCATCGCCACCTTCCCCGTCACCGCCAACATGGCCACCGGAGAGGACACCGCGCGCCCATCATCGGCCGAGATCATCTCGGTTTCCCCCGACGGCATGACGCTGATCTATACCGACAGCCCCCTGGGCGTGCTGGGCCTGATCGACATCACCGATCCCAAGGCACCCAAGCCCCTGGGCAATGTCGCGATGAACGGAGAGCCGACGACCGCCCATATCCTGGGCAACCGCGCCTTCGTGGGCGTCAACACCTCGGAAAGCTTCACCGAACCCTCGGGGCGCATCGCCGTGGTCGATCTGGACAGCGCCGGCGAATTGGCCTCGTGCGATCTGGGCGGGCAGCCGGATTCGGTCGCCGTCGCGCCGGACGGCAGCTTCCTGGCCGTCGCGGTCGAGAACGAGCGTGACGAGGATGTCAGCGACGGCGCCCTGCCGCAGATGCCCGCTGGCTTTGTCGCGAAGCTGCCGGTTGCCGAAGGCGCGGTGGATTGCGACGCCCTGCAGAAGATCGAGCTGACCGGCCTTGCCGCCATTGGCGCCGAGGACCCCGAGCCCGAGTTCGTCGACATCAACGACGCGGGCGAGATCGTCGTCACGCTGCAGGAAAACAACCACATTGCGGTCATCGGCGCGGACGGAGCGGTCGCCTCGCATTTCCCGGCAGGCGAGGTGACGCTGGAAAACGTCGATACCACAAGCGACGGCACCCTGTCCTTCTCCGAGGCGGCCGACCCGACCCCGAGAGAGCCCGACGGCGTCAAATGGCTGGACAACGACCATTTCGCGACCGCGAACGAGGGCGACTGGAACGGCGGCAGCCGCGGCTTCACGATCTTCCGCAAGGACGGAACGGTCGTTTACGAGTCGGGCGCGTCGCTGGAACACGCCATCGCCGCCATCGGCCATTATCCCGAGAAGCGGTCCAAATCCAAGGGTGTCGAGATCGAGAGCATCGAGTTCGCCCGCTTCGGCGACACCCCCTTCCTGTTCGTCGTGTCGGAGCGCGCCTCGGTTGTGGCGGTCTATGACCTGACCGATCCCGCCGCCCCGAAGCTTGCGCAGATCCTGCCGTCGGGCGTCAGCCCGGAAGGCGCCGTCGCCATTCCCGCCCGCAACCTGCTGGTCACCGCCAACGAGGCCGACCTGGGCGAGGACGGCGGCGCGCGCGCCCATGTCATGCTGTTCGAACGGCAGGCCGCCGAGCCGGTCTATCCGATGCTGACGGCGGACGGGACCGACCCGCTTGTCGGCTGGGGCGCCCTTGGCGCGCTGACGGCGGGGGACCAGCCGGGCCAGTTGGTTGCCGCCTCGGACAGCGTTTACGGGCAGATGCCGTCGATTTACACGATCGACGCCACGCAGAAGCCCGCCCGCATCACCGGCCGGAAGGTCGTGACCCGCAACGGCAACGCGGCGCAGAAGCTGGACATCGAGGGGATCACCGGAGACGGCGAGGGCGGCTTCTGGCTGGCCAACGAAGGCGACGCCGCGAAGCTGGTCCCCCATGCGATCATCCATGTGGATGCGGACGGCGAGATCCAGGACGAGATCGCCCTGCCCGCCGAACTGCAGGCCCATCAGACCCGCTTCGGCGCCGAGGGCATCGCCCTTGTCGATGGCACCTTGTGGGTCGCCATGCAGCGCGAATGGGGCGACGACCCCGAGGGTCAGGTCAAGCTGCTGTCCTATGACCTCGAATCCGAGGAATGGGGCGCCGTCCGCTATCCGCTGGAAGCCAAGGGCGATGGCTGGATGGGCCTGTCGGAAATCGCGGTGAAGGGCGACCATGCCTATGTGGTCGAACGCGACAACCTTGTGGGCGATGCGGCGAAGGTGAAGAAGATCTTCCGCGTGGCGCTGTCCGACCTGAAGCCCGCGCCCTTGGACGGCGACCTGCCGGTTGTCGCCAAGGAGGAGGTCCGCGACCTGATCCCCGACCTGCGGTCACTGACGAACGGCTATGTCCTGGACAAGGTCGAGGGGCTGGCCTTCGACAACAACGGGGACGCCTGGATCGTCACCGACAACGACGGCGTGGACGACAGCTCGGGCGAGACGCTGTTGTGGAACGCGGGCGCGCTGAACTGATCGGCCACCGCCACGAAGACAGCCGCCGGTTTCCCCGGCGGCTGTGTCTTTTCCGGGCCGATCAGTGCCCGCCGAAGAAGGCAAACTTGATCACGAACAGCGCGGCCACGACCCAGGTGGCGGCATGGACATCGCGCGCCCGGCCGGTCAGCAGCTTGATGACGGCATAGCTGATGAAGCCGAAGGCCAGGCCGTTCGCGATGGAATAGGTGAAGGGCATCACCAGGGCCGTCAGCACGGCGGGCGCGGCCTCGGTCACGTCCTCCCAGGCGATCTCGGACAGTTCGCGGACCATCAGCGTCGCCACGTACAGCAGCGCGGGGGCGGTGGCATAGGCGGGCACAGACCCCGCCAGCGGGGCGAAGAACATCGCCAGCAGGAACAGCACCGCGACGACAAGCGCGGTCAGCCCCGTGCGCCCCCCCGCCTGCACGCCCGATGCGCTTTCCACATAGGCCGTGGTCGAGGACGTCCCCAGCATCGATCCGATGGTGATCGCGGTCGAGTCGGCCATCAGCGCCTTGCTGAGCCCGGGGTTCTGGTGGGCCGGTCCCTCGGTCAGCAGGCCCGCGCGTTTGGCGACCCCGATCAGGGTGCCGGTGGCGTCGAAGACCTCGACCAGGACCATGACCAGGATGACGTGGAAGATGCCATAGCCAAGCGCGCCCAGGATATCCAGTTGCAGCAGCGTCGGCGCGATGGACGGCGGCATGGACATGATCCCGCCGAACTGGCTGACGCCCAGCAGGATCGCCGCGACGGTGATCACCAGGATGCCGATCAGGATCGCCCCCGTCACGCGCAGCGCATCCAGCGCCACGATGATGAAGAAGCCCGCGATGGTCAGCAGCGTCCCCGGCGCGGTCAGGTCGCCCAGCGTGATCAGCGTGGCCGGGCTGTCGACCACGATGCCCGAGGATTGCAGCGCGATGATCCCCAGGAACATCCCGATGCCCGCCGCGACGCCGCTGCGCATCGACAAGGGGATGCCCGCCACCAGCCAGCGCCGGATGCCGGTCGCCGACAGGATCAGGAAGATGACGCCGCTGATGAACACCGCGCCCAACGCCTGCTGCCAGGTGAAGCCCATGGCGCCGACGACGGTGAACGCGAAAAAGGCGTTCAGCCCCATGCCGGGCGCCATGCCGATGGGCCAGTTGGCCCATAGCCCCATCACCGCCGAACCGATGGCGGCGGCCAGGCAGGTCGCGATGAAGACCGCGTTGCGGTCCATGCCGGTCGTTGACAGGATGTCGGGGTTGACGAAGATGATATAGGCCATGGTCAAGAAGGTGGTGATGCCTGCGATCACCTCGGTCCTGACCGTGCTGCCGTGCTGCGACAGCTTGAAGTAGCGTTCCATGAATTCCTCCGCGCGGCTTCCTCCGGCCGCCATCCGCGCAGCTTATGGGGGCCGTGAATGGCGCAACAATCAGCGCCATCCCGCAAGTCTTTCAACGGCTATTTGAAACCGGGCGCGATCTTTTCCGATTCCTTGATACAGAATTGTGTCCCCGCCCGCTTGCCGCGCAGGCGCTTGCGCGGTTTGCTGTGACCACGCTGCCACAGAAAGGACGTCTCATGCGCTACAGCCGCGATCTGCGAGGATATGGCGAAAACACCCCCGATCCGCAATGGCCCGGCGGCGCGAGGATCGCGGTGCAGATCGTCGTCAACTACGAGGAAGGCGGCGAGAACAGCATCGAGCATGGCGATGCCGCCTCCGAAGCCTTCCTGTCCGAGATCATCGGCGCGCAGCCTTGGCAGGGCCAACGCCACTGGAACATGGAATCGATCTACGACTACGGCGCGCGGTCGGGCTTCTGGCGGCTTTACCGGATGCTGCGCGACATTCCCGTGACCGTCTATGGCGTGGCCACCGCGCTGGAGCGCAGCCCCGAACAGGTCGCCGCGATGAAGGAGGCGGGGTGGGAGATCGCGACCCACGGGCTGAAGTGGATCGACTACAAGGACGTCCCGCGCGAAGTCGAGGCAGAGCACATCGCCCAAGCCATAGCCCTGCACACCGCCGTCACCGGCGAACGCCCGCGCGGCTTCTACCAGGGCCGCACCTCCATGAACACGGTGGCGCTGGGTTGCGAGGAAGGCGGCTTCGAATACCTGGCCGACACCATCGCCGACGACCTGCCCTATTGGCACGTCCACGACGGCAAGCCGCAGTTGATGGTGCCCTATACCATGGACGCCAACGACATGCGGTTCTCGTCCGGGCAGGGCTTCGGCACGGGGGTCGAGTTCTTCGACTATCTGCGCGACAGTTTCGACGTGCTCTATGCCGAAGGCCAGGCGGGCGCGCCCAAGATGATGTCGGTCGGCCTGCATTGCCGCCTGGCAGGGCGTCCGGGCCGGGCCATGGCGATCCAACGGTTCCTGGACCATTGCCGCAGCCAAGAGGGCGTCTGGTTCGCCTCGCGCCTCGACATCGCGCGGCATTGGGCGGAAACGCACCCGTTCCAGCCCCGCCAGCGCCCGTCCGAGATGACGCGCGAGGACTTCGTGGCCCGTTTCGGCAGCATCTACGAACACTCGCCCTTCATTGCCGAGCGGGTCTGGGACGCGGAAATGGGCGCGGTCCATGACAGTGCCACGGGCCTTGCCGCGCGCATGGCGCAGGTGTTCCGCAACGCGTCCGACGAAGAACGGCTGGGCGTCCTGAACGCGCACCCGGATCTGGCGGGCAAGTTGGCGCAGGCCAAGCGGCTGACGGCGGACAGCACCGCCGAACAGGCCAGCGCGGGGCTCGACAGCCTGACGGACGACGAACGCGCCACCTTCACGCGCATGAACGACGCCTATGTCGCCAAGCACGGCTTTCCCTTCATCATCGCCGTGCGCGACCACGACAAGCCCGGCATCATGCGCGCCATGCAGGCCCGCATCGACAACGACACCCCGACCGAACGCGCCGAGGCCGAACGCCAAGTCATGCGCATCGGCGAGCTTCGCTTGAAAGAGGCCTTGAAATGACCGACCTGTCCCCCGACCTTCCCCCCGCCGGCGCGCCCACGGGCGACGTCGCCCCGGTGCCTGCGCCACAGGTCAACCGCGTCCCCTATGCCGGTCCGGTGGCGGGCCTGCCGCCGCAGACCGGCATGACCACCGACACGGCGGTCTTCACCGACGCCTATGCGGTGATCCCCCGTACCGTGATGCGCGACATCGTGACCAGCTACCTGCCGGGCTGGACCGGAATGCGCATGTGGATGATCGCGCGTCCCTTGTCGGGTTTCGCGGAAACCTTCAGCCAGTACATCGTCGAACTGGCCGAAGGAGGCGGGTCCGACAATCCCGACGACGACCCCGAGGTCCAGCACGCCCTGTTCGTCACCGGCGGAGAGATGGCCGTGACCATCGACGGGTCCGAGCACCTGCTGAAACCGGGCGGCTTCGCCTATGTCCCGCCGGGCACCGCCTGGTCCGTGCGCAACACCACGCCCGGCAACACCGGCTTTCACTGGTGGCGCAAGCGCTGGCAGCCGGTCGAGGGCGTCAGCCGTCCCGACCCGATCGTCGCGCAGGAACAGGACATCGCGCCGTCGATGATGCCCGACACCGACGGGGCCTGGGGCACGACCCGCTTCATGGACCCGGCCGACCTGCGCCACGACATGCACATCACCGTCGTGACCTTCAAGCCCGGCGGCTCGATCCCCTTCGCCGAGACGCACGTCATGGAACACGGGCTGTTCGTGCTCGAGGGCAAGGCCGTCTACCGCCTGAACCGCGACTGGGTCGAGGTCGGCCCCGGCGACTACATGTGGCTGCGCGCCTTCTGCCCGCAGGCCTGCTACGCGGGCGGGCCGGGGCCGTTCCGCTACCTGCTCTACAAGGACGTGAACCGCCACGCGTCCTTGTGGCCGAACCGTTAGGCGAAACTCGCAGGGTGGGGTTTCACCCCACCCGTGGCCGACCCTACAGCCCGTAGATCTGCCCGAACTTCGCTTCCAGATAGTCCAGCAGCGGTTCGGGCGAGACGTCGCCGTCGGTCGCATCCTCGATCAGCGTGCGGGGGTGCTTCAACCCGCCATGACGCTGCACGTTCTCTCGCAGCCACTCGACAGCCGGGGCGGCGTCCCCCGCCGCCAGCGAGGCGTCAAGATCGGGCACGGCGTCGCCCATGGCCCGGTTCAGGCAGCCCGCGAAGACGTTGCCCAGGGCATAGGTCGGGAAATAGCCGAACAGGCCCACCGCCCAATGCACGTCCTGCAGGACGCCGTTCGCCGGACGGTCCACCATCACGCCGAAATCGCGCAGGAAGCGGGTGTTCCACGCCTCGGGCAGATCGTCTACGGCCAGCCGCCCTGCGATCAGGTCGCGCTCCAGGTCGAAGCGCATCATGATGTGCAGGTTGTATTGCACCTCGTCGGCCTCGGTACGGATGAAGCCGGGGGTGACGCGGTTCACGGTGGCATAGAAGGCGTCGGCATCGGCGATGTTCAGCCCGTCGAAGGCATCCGACATGCGGTGGAACAGCCAGCCGGCAAAGGCCCGGCCACGACCCATCTGGTTTTCATAGATGCGGCTCTGGCTTTCGTGGACGCCCATGGACACGCCCCGACCCAGCGGCGTGAAGGCGTAATCGGGGTCGATCCCCAGTTCGTAACTGGAATGGCCGACCTCGTGGATGGTCGAATAGATGCAGTTGAAGGGATCGGTTTCCACGACCCGCGTGGTGATGCGGCTGTCCTGCCAGCGGCCGCTGCTGAAGGGATGGACCGCGATGTCCATCCGCCCGCGCGTCCAGTCGTAACCAAAGGCGGTCGCGCAGGTCCGGGCCAGACGGATCTGGGTTTCCTGCGGGAAATGGCCGGTCAGCGGCTGCGGCTGATCCTCGGCACCAAGAACCTGTTCACGCAACGCGACCAGACGCGGGCGCATGGCGTCGAACAGTGCGGCGATCTCGGCCCCCGTCATGCCCTGTTCGTAGTCGTCCAGCAGCGTGTCATACAGGTCGCCGCCATCGGCGATGGCCGAGGCTTCCTCTCGCTTCAGCATCAGGACCTGGTCCAGCGTCGGCAGGAAATCCTCGGGTGCGTCATTGGCCCGCGCCTCGGCCCAGATGCCCTGCGCAAGCGAGGTCGTCCGCGCCAGTTCCTGCGCCAGCCTTGCAGGCACGCGACTGGCCCGGCTGAAGTCGCGCGCGATCAGCTGGACCGACCGCGCCTCGGCCTCGGAATGCGGCACCGCCACCGCCAGCCATTCGCCGATGCGCGGATCGGTGCGGCGTTCGTGCAGCACGGCCTCGATCGCGGCCATCTCCTCGGCCCGCTGCTCGACCGCGCCGCGGGGCATCACGGTTTCCTGGTCCCAGCCGAGGCGTTCCGCAACGGATGACAGCGCCTCGGTCTGGCGCTGGAAGGCAAGCAGGTCGTTGATGGCCGTCATCGGATGGTCCCCCTGACCGAAGTTTCATGCGGGTAACGCGCATGGTGCCGCCCCCGGATGATGAGCGAGAACAGCGCCACCGCGCCGATCTGATGCGCAAGCGCCAGGCCCAGCGGCGAGGCGTGGATCACGTTCATGATGCCCAGACCCACCTGCACCGCCACCGCCACGATCATGGCCGTGAAGGCGCCGCGCGTCACCGGATGGGGCGAGCGGCGGGCGCGCAGCCAGACCACCACGGCAAAGACCGCCAGCAGATAGCCCACCATGCGGTGGACGAACTGCACAAGGGCCGGGTTCTCGAACAGGTTGCGCCAGCCAAGCGCCGCATCCCAGATCAGCGAGGGAACCCATTCGCCGCCCATGGTGGGCCAGCCCGTATAGGTGCGGCCCGCGTCGATGCCCGCAACAAGCGCGCCGATCAGGATCTGGCAGAAGGCCAGGTGCATCAGGCCGGTGGACATGGAGAACAGCTTGGCTTCCCCGGCGCGGCGGGCGCGCAGCAGCTCGGCTTCGCTGCGCCCCAGCAGCAGCACATACCAGACGATCAGGCCCAGGATGACGAAGGCCAGCCCCAGATGCGTCGCCAGTCGGTACGAGGCCACGCGGGTCATCCCCTCGACCAGACCGGAACTGACCATCCACCAGCCGATCGCGCCCTGCAGCCCGCCAAGTGCGCCCAGGCCCAGCAGGCGTGGGGTCCAGCCGGTCGGGATGCGTTTCGTCGCGAGGAAGAAGACGAAGCCCGCCGCCCAGACAAGGCCCACCAGCCGGCCCAGCAGGCGGTGCGCCCATTCCCACCAGTAGATCTGCTTGAAGCCCGCCAGATCCATGTCGGGGTTGACCTCGACATATTGGGGGATCTGCTTGTAAGCCTCGAATTCCGCTTGCCATTCGGCGTCCGACATTGGCGGGACCGTGCCCGTGACGGGCGCCCATTCGGTGATGGACAGGCCCGATCCGGTCAGCCGGGTCGCGCCGCCAAGCGCGATCATGGCAAGGACCATCAAGAACAGGATCATCAGCCAGACACGGATCGCCCGGCGCGCGCCGCGCGGGGCGGCGTCGATCATGCCGGTGGTCGTGACGGGGCGGCTGGGGGCTGCCGGGTCAAGGACTTCCTCGAAAACGGGTCGCTTGGCCATCGCGTGCTCCTTCGGGTCGGGCGGAGGGTAGGTTGGGGTCAGCGCCGGGTCAACTGCCGCAGCATCCCGTGCAGGATGCGCACATCGCCGCGGGTCAGCGCCAGGCGCGACCACATGTTGCGCAGGTTCAGCCGCATGGACGCGGCCTTGGTTTCGGGAAAGAAGAAGCCCGCCTCGGCCAGCCGTTCCTCGAAGTGATCGCCCAGCTTCTCGATCTCCACCCGATCGGCGGGCTCAATCGCCTCGGGGCGGGCATGGTGCGGCGAGGGTTCGGGCGGCAGAATGTCGCGCCCGTATTCATAGCCCATCAGCAGCACGGCCTGCGCCAGGTTCAGCGAGGGGAAGTCGGGGTTCACCGGCACCGTCACGATAGCGTTGGCGCGGGCCACGTCGTCGTTTTCCAGCCCCGTGCGCTCGGGGCCGAAGATGATCGCGCAGCGGCCGGGGTGGGCGCGCGCCATCTCCATCGCGGTCGCGGGCGTGTGGACGGGCTTCGACAGTTCGCGCCCCCGTGCGGTGGTGGCGAAGGCGAAATCGATGCCTTCCATCGCTTCGGCAAGCGTCGGATAGATGCGGGCGCGGTCCAGCACCTGCCCCGCCGCGCCGGAAGCCATGGCCACGGCGCGCGGGTTGGGCCAGCCGTCGCGGGGCTCGACCAGCCGCATCTCGGTCAGGCCGAAATTCAGCATGGCGCGGGCGGCGGCGCCGATGTTCTCGCCCATCTGCGGGCGGACCAGGATGATGACGGGCAGGCGTTCGCTTTGCATGGGGGGCAGATAGTCCGTCTGGCGGCGGGCGGCAAGCTGCGCTATGGGCAGCCGAAAGGAGTTCGCCCATGTCCGACGCCACCCCTGACGCCCCGCAGCTTTACCTGATGACCCCCGCCGGGGCGCAGGCCTCGACCTTGGGGCCGCAGCTTGCGGCGGTGATGGACGCGTTTCCGGTCGCCTGCCTGCGCATCCGTGCGGGCGCCGAGGAGGACGAACTGGGCCGCCTGGCCGATCTGGCGCGCGAGATCGCCCACGCCCGCGACGTGGCGGTGGTGATCGACGACCATGTGGCGCTGGCGCAGCGGCATGGGTTGGACGGGGTCCACCTGACGGATGGCGCCAAGGCCGTCCGCTATGCCCGCAAGGAACTGGGCGCGGATGCCATCGTGGGCTGCTTCTGCGGCAATTCGCGCCACGAGGGGATGAACGCGGGCGAGGCAGGTGCGGATTACGTCAGCTTCGGCCCGGTGGGGCAGTCGGCGCTGTACCGGGGCGAGCCGGTCGAGCTGGAACTGTTCCAGTGGTGGTCGGAGATGATCGAGGTGCCGGTCGTGGCCGAAGGCGCGATCACCCGCGAGTTGCTGGAGCAATTGTCCCCGGTCAGCGACTTCATTGCCGTCGGCCCCGAGATCTGGTCGGCCGGCGATCCCGTGGCGGCGCTGACCGCGCTCTGGGGCTAGATGTCGAAGCGTTCGCGCTGGCCTGCGGCGAAGCGGCGCAGGATCAGCGGGTAAAGCTGATGTTCGCGTTGCAGGACGCGGGCTGCCAGCGTTTCCGGCGTGTCGCCGGGTTCCACGGGAACGCGCGCCTGGCCCAGGATCGGACCTGAGTCCAGGTCGGGCGTGACCTCGTGGACGGTGGCGCCTGCCTCGGAATCCCCCGACTCGATGGCGCGGGCATGGGTGTGCAGGCCTGGGTATTTGGGCAACAGAGAAGGATGGATGTTGATCATCCGCCCCTCGAAGCGGTCGATGAAGGCAGGGGTCAGGATGCGCATGAAGCCCGCCAGGCAGAGGATGTCGGGCCGCGCGTCCAGCAGCGGTTCCAGCAAGGCGGCCTCGAACGCGGCGCGGTCGCCCTTGAAGGCGCGGTGATCCACGGCGGCAGTCGGCACGCCCAGGGAGGCGGCCTTTGCCAGACCGGCCGCATTGGGATCGTTCGAGGCGACCAGGACCGGCTGGGCCGGGTGGTCGCCGGCCTGCATATCCTCGATCAGGCGGACCATGTTCGATCCGCCGCCGGAAATCAGGATGGCGACTCGCTTCACGCAAGCGTTCCGCTGTAGCGCACGCCCTGCCCCGCCGTGACGTGGCCCAAGCGGTGGACCGTCTCGCCCTGCGCGGAGAGCAGGTCGGCAAGCGCGTCGGCGCGATCGGCGGCAACCGACAGGATCATGCCGATGCCGCTGTTGAAGGTCTTGAGCATCTCGGACGGCGCGATCCCGCCCGCCTCGGCCAGCCAGCGGAAGACCGGCGGCAGGGTCCAGGCGGTCAGGTCGATGTCCGCGCCCAGGTCTTTCGGCAGCACGCGCGGCAGGTTCTCGGTGATGCCTCCGCCGGTGATATGGGCCAGCGCGTGAACGCCGCCCGCGCGGATCGCGGCCAGGGCAGGCTTCACATACAGACGGGTCGGGGTCAGCAGCGCCGCGCCCAAGGCGCCGTCGCCAAAGGGCGAGGCCGCGTCCCAGCCAAGCCCCGCGCGTTCCGCGACCTTGCGGACCAGCGAATAGCCGTTGGAATGCACGCCGTCCGAGGCAAGGCCCAGCAGCGCGTCGCCTTCCACCACGCCCGCGGGCAGGGCCGTGCCGCGTTGCATCGCACCGACGGCGAAACCGGCCAGGTCGAAGTCGCCGTCGTGATACATGCCCGGCATCTCGGCCGTCTCGCCGCCGATCAGGGCGCAGCCTGCGGCCTTGCAACCGCGCGCGATGCTTTCGACGACACGCGCGCCCTCATCGACCGACAGCTTGCCGGTGGCGAAATAATCCAGGAAGAACAGGGGCTCGGCGCCCTGGCAGACCAGGTCGTTCACGCACATCGCGACCAGGTCCTGGCCAATCCCGTCCAGATGGCCGGTGTCGATGGCGATGCGCAGCTTGGTGCCGACGCCGTCGGTCGCCGCCACCAGCACCGGGTCGTCATACCCAGCCGCGCGCGGATCGAACAGCGCGCCGAAGCCGCCAAGCGCGTCCATCACGCCGGGGCGCGCGGTTGCGGCGGCGGCGGGCTTGATGCGTTCCACAAGCGCGTTCCCCGCGTCGATGTCGACGCCCGCGTCGCGATAGCTGATCCCGTTCCTGGTCATGGCGGCCCCCGGCTGAATGATGGGCCCCCGATAGCGCAGGCGTCACACGGGGGCAACGGCGATCGGCGCTTGACCGAAGGCCGGCCTGCGATTAACCGGGATGCGCTGCATGGGCCTGTAGCTCAATGGTTAGAGCAGGGCGCTCATAACGCCTTGGTTGGGGGTTCGAGTCCCTCCGGGCCTACCACAGCAAGATCACGGCAAAATGCCCGCCGGGGTGAACCGACGGGCATCCGGGCTTCACGGAGCGGAAGCCGTTCCGGTGCTCAGGCGTCCAGCTTTTCGACCTTCGGCGCGGCCTTCGCGATCTCGATCCGGCGGGGCTTCAGGGCCTCGGGAATTTCGCGGACCAGGTCGATGTGCAGCATCCCGTCAACATGGCTTGCGCCATCGACGCGGACATGGTCGGCCAGGGTGAACTTGCGCTCGAACGCGCGGGTGGCGATGCCGCGATGCAGGTAGGTGCGGCCATCGTCCTCGTCGGTCTTGCGGGCCGAGACGATGACGGCGCCGTCGCGCACCTCGACATTCAGGTCGTCGGCGGCGAAGCCTGCCACGGCGATCGAGATGCGATAGGCATTCTCGCCCGTCTTCTCGATGTTGTAGGGCGGGTAGGTCGGGGCGGACACGTCGGCCGACAGGGCGCGGTCCATCACGTCGGCAAGCCGGTCGAAGCCGACCGAGGCACGATAAAGCGGGGTCAGGTCAAAATTGCGCATGGGTCACATCCTTCACAAGCGATGCAGTCTGCAGGCCCCCCGGTTGCCGGGCGGGCGGTCTTGCCGACGCCGGTATGGCCGTCGGTAGGCTGAATCTAGGAAGGGACCAACGGCCTTCAAGAGGATGTCGCGGCAAAAAATCGCCGTGCCCGCCGCAGGCCTGCGGCGGGCAGGCTTGCCCTCAGCCGCCGACGGAATGCGCGGCCAGCATCCGGGCGATTTCGTCCTTGAGCTGCGCGCGCTTGCGGCGAAGTTCCTTTTCAGCGGCCTCGCTGGTGGGCTTGATCAGCGATTCGGCCTGATTGACGGCGTCGTTCACCTGATCGTAGTCGTCCAGAAGTCGCGCGAAATGCGCGTCCTTTACCTTCAGGTCGTGAATGCGCGCGGAATCCTGCGGAAATTCCTCGTGAATGGCATGAGGGGCAGCCATGAAGTCCTCCAGATCTGCGCGTTCCACGGGTGCCAGACTAGGACCGCCGAACAGGGCTTTCAAGCCGGATCGGAGCACCCTACACCGGACGCATGGATATCCAGTTCGTGCTTCCCGCCCGCATTCCGCCGGCCGATCTTGCGGCCCTGACCCTGCTGTTCGCCGTCTGGTTCGGCATCGGCTGGTTCACGGAACGGCCGCCCGCCGGAAAGCCGTCGGTGTCGGTGCTGATGACGCGGTTCCGGCGCGAATGGATGCTGCATTTCATCACCCGCGACCCCCGGATCTTCGACGGCAACATCCTGGCCAGCCTGCGGGAGGGCACGGCCTTCTTCGCCTCGGCCTGCATGATCGCCACGGGGGGCATCCTGGCGCTGATCGGCAACACCGACCAGTTGCGCGGCCTGGCCGAGGAGTTGGCCCTGGAGGGCGGCAACATCCTGTGGGAACTGAAGCTGCTGGTGACGATGTTCTTCGTCGTCAACGCCTTCCTGAAATTCGTCTGGTCGCACCGGCTGTTCGGCTATTGCGCGATCATGATGGCGGCGGTTCCGAACGACCCCGAAGATGCCATGACGCGCGACCGCGCCATGCAGGCGGCGGACCTGAACATCACCGCCGCGCGCAGCTTCAACGCGGGGCTGCGCAGCGTCTACTTCGCGCTGGGGTCGCTGGGATGGCTGGCGGGACCCTGGGTGCTGATGCTGGGCACCGCCGTGGTGCTGTTCGTGACCTGGCGACGAGAGTTCGCCTCGACGTCCAGGCAGGTCATCATGCGCAGTCTGCCACCGCCCCGCTTGCCCGATCATGCCAGACCGCCATCGTCAAAACCAAGGCCCCCGCAGCGGTAAGCGCGATGCCGACATAGCCGCTGGAGGCCCAGCCCCAGCCCGCCGTCAGCGCCAGACCGGCCAGGAACGGCCCCAACGCGTTGGCGGCGTTGAAGGCCGCGTGGTTCATGGCGGCGGCCATGTTCTGCGCGCGGCCCGCGACATCCATCAGCCGCGTCTGCAACGGGATCACCAGCCCCGCCCCCGCCGCCAGCAGGAAGGATGACAGCACCATCATCTGCCAATTGCCGACCGCCAGCGAGGCAAAGCCCTGCGTCGCGGCCATCGCGGCCAGGCTGATGTAGGCCGCGCGGATCTGGCCCACACGCTCGGTCAGCCTGCCGGCGACCCAGGTGCCCAGGGTGCCGCCGACGCCAAAGACGCCAAGCGCCAGCGGGATCGCGTAGGCTGGGGCCTGGGTCGTGGCGATCATCGCGGCGGTCAGGAAGGCATAGACGGCGAAGAAGCCGCCGAAGCCCACGGCTCCCACGGCCAGCAGCCACAGGACGCGCGGGTTGCGCAGGGCCTGCAGTTCGTCCCAGGGGCGCGCATCCGGGTTGCCGCCGACGCGCGGGGCGACCTTCAGGATCAGCCAGGCCGACAGCAGCGCGATGAAGCCCGGCAGCGCGAAGCCCCATCGCCAGCCGACGCTCTGGCCCAGCCATCCTGCCAGCGGCACGCCGACGATGTTGGCGACGGTCAGGCCCATGATGACCTGCGCGGCGCCCCTTGCCCGGTGTTCGCGCGGCAGGGCGTCGGCGGCATAGAGCATCGCGACGCCCAAGAAGCCGCCATGCGGCAGGCCCGCCAGGAAGCGCATCGCGGTCAGCGCGGCCAGACCGGGCAGCACGGCGGCGGCGATGTTCATCACGCCATAGAAGGCCATCAGGGCGGCCAGATAGCGGCGGCGCGGCAGCCGCGCACCCATGATCGAGGTCAGCGGCGCGCCGATCACCACGCCCAGGGCATAGGCGCTGATGACATGGCCCGCCTGGGGTTCGGTGATGGCAAGGTCGCCGGCGAAATAGGGCAACAGCCCCATGGCCGCGAATTCCGACGTGCCGATGGCAAACGCGCCAAGGGCCAGTGCCAGAATGGCATAGCGGAGGTTACCGTTCTCAGACATGGCGCGCGCGTTCCTGTGGGTGGTTGCCCTAACATCCCGCTGCAGCGCAGCAGAAGCAAGCCACCGCGCAGTAGACCTGTCCTGCACGAAATGCAACTCTCAGAGATGGCCGCGGCGAAGCATGATCCAGACAACCGCCGCCGCAAGAACAAGCAGGCCGAACGCGACCGAGGCCGCAAAGCCGATTGCCCTGCCCTGCCAGCGCGACAACTCACCCAGGGGCTGAAGATGCGCGGTCAGGGCTTGATAAGCGCGCGACAGGCCGGCCAGATCCAGCTGGCGGGCGATCTTGGGCTGCGCGGACAGCTGGTCGGCCTGGGCCAGCGCAAGGGCTTGCCTGCGAAGGCGTCGCGGCAGGGCCCCGCCCCGGCGGCGCAGCATGACGTGCAGCGGCGGGCGTTCGCCGCGCCGGGCGCCGCCGAAGCGGGCGGCGAGGAGGCGGGACACCTCGTCGGCCATGTCGCGGATATCGTCGGGTCCGGTTGCGCTGCGGGTCATGGGGGCAGTGTAGCCGCACTGGCAGGCCCGCGCCAGACGCTCTAGGATCAACGGCATGAAACTGAATCACCAAAGCTTCGGGGACGGCGACGGCCTACCGGTTCTTCTGGTCCACGGCCTGTTCGGCCAGGGGCGCAACCTTGGCGCGCTGGCCCGCAGGCTGGCGGAACGGCGGCGCGTCGTGACCGTGGACATGCGCAACCATGGCGACAGCTTCCACGATCCCGACCACAGCTATCCGGCCCTGGCGGGCGATCTGGCCGAAACGGTCGCAGGCCTCGGCGGGTGTGTCGATCTGGTCGGGCATTCGATGGGCGGCAAGGCGGCGATGGTGCTGGCGCTGACCCATCCCGGCATCGTGCGCAAGCTGGCGGTTCTGGATATCGCGCCGGTCGCCTATGGCCATTCGCAGACGGCACTGATCGACGCGATGGAGTGGCTGGACCTAGGCGCCGTCGACCGCCGCAGCGCCGCCGATGCCGCCCTGGCGGATCAGGTCGAGGATTCCGGCACCCGCGCCTTCCTGCTGCAGTCGCTGGACCTGAAGGCGCAGCCGAAGACCTGGCGGCTGAACCTGCCTGCCTTGCGCGACCAGATGGACAACCTGGTCGGCTGGCCCGGGGGGCTGCCCAGGGGCGCCTTCGATGGCCCGGTCCTGGAGGTTGCCGGCGAGCGGTCGGATTACGTGACCGAGGCAGGCCAGGCTGCGCTGCGCGATCACTTTCCGCAGGCGCGGGTGGTGCGGGTCAAGGGTGCCGGTCACTGGCTTCATGCAGACGCACCCGAGGCGGTGGCGCAGATCCTCGTCAGCTACCTGGGCGACGGCTGAGGGTTCCCCAGCAGTCGAGATCGAAGGTCGCGACGCCGGGATCGCCGGGAACCCTGGTGGCGATGCTGTCGGGAATGACGGCGCAGCCGGTCGTCTGCGCCGCCGCCCGCACCATCAGCGCGTGGATCTGATGAGGCTCGGGCCGGGCGACAAAGCTTGTCCGCACCACCTCGGCCCGGTCGTCCTTGTGAAAGACCGCGAAGTCCATGCCGTGCAGGCGGATGTCATGGCGCACGGCCCCCATCATCCGTGGCGACGGGGTCGCACAGGCGCATAGAAGCAGAAGAAGGCCAAGGCTACGCATGGCCACCTTGATGCCATGCAAAACCTCAAGGCCCGGTTAACGCCCGCCCTGCTCTTCCAGACGGTCGGCCAGGGACTCGGCGCGCGCGGCCAGCTCGGCCATCGCTTCCTTCAGATCGGAGGGGATCACCGGAACCTCGACCCGCGTGGGATTGGCCTGCAGCCGGTTCAGGTGACGCTCGGCCTTTTCGGCACGCTCCTCCAGGGTGGCGACCCGGTCGGCCAGCATCAGCCCGGCCAGCAGCAGCAGCCGCGGCTCGGGCGTGCGGCCCGCTTGCGACAGGATCTGCTGGGCCTCGGTATCCAGAAGGGCGGCGGCGCGCTGCAGCAGCCGTTCCTCTCCGTCCTGGGCAGCGACACGGTATTCCTTGTGTCCGATGATGAAATCGACCTCGGCCATCTATCGTCCCCCTTCCTGCGCGTCGCCGTCGTAAGCATCCTCGGGAATGCCACCGGCATCGCCGGCGATCTCGGGCGTGGCGGCGCTGCCCTCGTTCTCGGCAAGCAGGCGCTCGACCTCGGCCAGCAGGGTGCTCAGCTGGGCAGCCTCGGCGGCGCGGGCGGCGCGAAGCGCCTCGATCTCGGCCTCAAGGGCAACGCTGACCGCCTCGACGCGATCGCTGTCGCCCGATGCCGCCTGGATCAGGGCGCGGTTCGCCGCCGCCAGTTCGTCATTGGCCGCAGCCAGGCGGGCCGCCTGCTCGGCCAGGGCGGGACCGTCCCCCTGCCTGGAAAGTTGTTCCGTCAGCGCCGCAATCTGCGCATGGGCCGCATCCAGTTCGGCCCGCAGGTCAGGCCCCGACGACGCGGCAGGAAAGCCGCCCCGCTCCAGCAGCCGGTCGATGCGGTCCAGGGCGGCACTGAGGCGGCGCTCGCTGACAGAGATGTCGCTCATCGGCGGTCCTTTCTTGGCGTTCCCCTGGTTGTGGCATTGCCTCCGCCTCGTGACAAGCCTGCGACTTGGCGTGTCGCACGCCGCATCCTATAAGGCGGGCGACGAAAGGACATCCCATGCGCGAAGCCACCATCACCCGCACCACTGCCGAGACGCAGATCGAGGTCGCCCTGAACCTCGACGGCACCGGCGTCTATGACAACCAGACGGGCGTTGGCTTCTTCGACCACATGCTGGACCAGTTGTCGCGCCATTCGCTGATCGACCTGACGATCCGCGCCAAGGGCGACCTGCATGTGGACGACCATCACACGGTCGAGGACACGGGCATCGCCATCGGCCAGGCGCTGGTCCGCGCGCTTGGGGACAAGAAGGGCATCCGCCGCTATGGCAGCTTTCTGCTGGCGATGGATGATTCGCTGGTGCGCGCGGCGCTGGACCTGTCGGCGCGGCCCTTCCTGGTGTGGAACGTCGATTTCCCGACCGAGAAGATCGGCACCTTCGACACCCAGTTGGTGCGCGAGTTCTTCCAGGCCCTGTCCACCCATGGCGGCATCACGCTGCATGTGGACCGCATCCACGGCATCAACAGCCACCACATCGCCGAGGCCGCCTTCAAGGCGGTGGCCCGTGCGCTGCGCGAGGCGGTCGAGCCCGATCCGCGCATGGCGGGCGTCCTGCCCTCGACCAAGGGGGCGCTGTGATGCGGGTCGCGTTGATCGACTATGACAGCGGAAACCTGCATTCGGCGGAAAAGGCGTTTCAGCTGGCGGGCCGCGATGCGGACGCCGATATCATCGTGACTCCGGACCCCGAGGTCGCGGCCAGGGCCGACCGGATCGTTCTGCCGGGCGACGGCGCCTTTCCCGCCTGCCGCACCGCCCTGGGCGAGGTGGACGGCATGGCCGAGGCCCTGCGCGAGGCGGTGCTGGCGCGGGGCGTCCCCTTCATGGGGATTTGCGTCGGGATGCAGATGCTTGCGACAACCGGGCACGAGTATCGCCAGACGGCGGGGCTCGACTGGATCGGAGGAGAGGTCAAGGCGATCGCTGCGCCGGGGCTGAAGGTGCCGCACATGGGCTGGAACGACCTGGTCATCGACCGCCCGCACCCGGTCCTTGACGGCATCGCCACGGGCGATCACGCGTATTTCGTCCACAGCTGGCAGTTCCAGGTGGCCGATCCGGCGCACCTGCTGGCGCATGTGGACTATGGCGGGCCGGTCACCGCGGTCGTGGGCCGGGACAACATCGTTGGGACCCAGTTCCACCCCGAGAAATCGCAGGCGGTCGGGCTGCGGCTGATTGCGAACTTCCTGCGCTGGAACCCGTGACGGGTTCGCGAGGCTGTTCATCATCCGTGAACGATCGTTAACACCTCGTTAACCTGATGCCGCTATCACATCGCCTGACGGCCGCGACGCCGGCCGTTCACAGCATGTGCGGGGCGAAGGCGTATGGATTACGAGTTCACGATGCTGACGGTCAGTCAGCGCATCACCACGGCCGGCACCGGTACCGAGGCCCCGACGCAGGCTCCGTGGACGAATGTGCCAACCGGGGGAGCCATCGCCATGCCGGGCGCCGTGCTGACGACGGTGAAGATCAGCGACGAGGACGGCGACAACAGTTTCCAGAGCGGCCGCTATGCCCCCGACCCGAGCGGGCAGACCCTGACAGAGCCGGTGATCTTCGGCAACAATTCCGCGCCCACGCCGGCAGGCACGCGGATGTCCTTCCACTCCGTCACCACGATCCAGAATGCGGTCCAGAACGCCGACGGCACCCGTGACAGCTTCCTGGCCCTGTTTCCCCGCACGCTGAAGGTCAATGAGACCGGCGACGAGTTGGGCGGACGCTATTCGGTCCTGCTGATGCCGGTGGCACGGTCGGACGGCAGCTATCCCGTCTTCAGCCTGTCGAACTCCTACACGTATAATGGCTACCAACCCGTCTCGCGCACCTACGACGCCGTTGCCTATGCCCCGCCCGCTGCAAGGGACGTGACCTGCTTCGCGGCGGGCACGATCATCCAGACCCCGGCCGGGCCACGTGCGGTGGAACATCTGCGGGCCGGCGATCCGGTCCTGACGCGGGACCACGGTGCTCAGCCGCTGCGCTGGCAGGGCAGCGCCCATGTCTCGCCCGAGGGGTTGGAACTGCGGCCGAACCTGCGCCCGATCCTGATCCGCAAGGACGCGCTTGGCGCGGGCAGTCCGGACCGCGATCTTCTGGTATCGCCGCAGCACAGGATTCTGGTCCGGTCGCGCATCGCGTACCGCCTGTTCCGGGACAATGAATTCCTGGTTGCCGCCAAGCATCTTGTCGGACTACCGGACATCGAGGTCATGTCCCCGCCCGACGGGATCACCTATTTCCACCTGCTGTTCGACCGTCACGAGATCGTCCTGTCGAACGGTGCTTGGTCCGAAAGCCTTTATACCGGTGCGCAGGCGCTGAAAGCCGTCAGCGAGGCCGCGCGCCGGGAGATCATGACGCTGTTCCCCGAACTGGCGCAGGGCACGCCCCCGGCGCCTGCCCGCCGCCTGCTGACCGGGCGCGAGGCGCGGCAACTCGCGGAACGCCAGCAGCGCAACATCGGAAAGCGCTGCCTGATCGAGGCGCTGTAAGGCGCGGGCCCCCGGCCGGACCGGGGGCCTCGTGATTCACTTGACAGTGATGCGGCCGTCGAGGGCGGGCTGATACGCCCTTTCCTGCGCGCCCAAATAGGCCGCCACAACCTCGGCCAGATCCGGCCCGAAGTCGTAGGCATTCTGCGCCTTGGTTTCGAACACGTCATAGCCGTCGCCGCCCGAGCGCATGTAGTTGTTCGACACGACGCCATAGGTGGCGGCCGGATCGATGGGCTTCCACTGGCCGTCCGCCATGACCATGACCTCGCTGATCCGCTGGCCCGCTTCGGCCTTGGGATCGACAGTGTACTTCAATCCGGCAACCTGCGCGAAACGGCCGGCGCCTTCCTCGTACTGGCTGGCTCCGTTCTCGAGCGCGGCAATGACGTCCGCGCCCTTCAACTGAAACGTCGCCAGCGTGTTCTGGAAGGGCAGGACGGTGTAAACCTCGCCCATGGAGACCGGCCCCTGGTCGATCGAGGCACGCAATCCACCCCCGTTGGCAATGGCGATGCTCATGCCCTGGTCCTTGACGCGATCCAGCATCGCCTCGGCCACGAGGTTGCCCATCTCGCATTCCCTGGCCCGGCAACTGGTGCGGTCGCCGTCAATCGGGGCGGCGGTTTCGGCAACGACCCTCTGGCGAAGCTCCTCGATAGGCGCGGCCATTTCGGTGACGCGGGCGGCGATGGCCTCGTCCTCGGGCACGGAATTGTCAAGCAGGATGGGCTGGCCTTCGGCCTTCGTCAGCTTGCCGTTGTCGTCAAAGGTCAACGTCAGGTGGCCCAGGTACTTGGAATAGGCATAGGCCGTGGCGATCGGCACCTCAGTCCCGTCAGGCCCGGCGACCATCGTGGGATAGGGCCCCTCGGCCTTTTCCATGTCGCCCAGAAGCGTGTGGGAATGCCCGCCGATGATCGCGTCGATCCCGGGGACCTCCTTGGCGAAATCCTGGTCACGCAGATAGCCGACATGGGTCAGGGCTATGATCTTGTTCACGCCCTGGTCGGTCAGCTCCTGCACATCGGCCTTGAGGCTTTCGATGTCGTCCTGGAAGATGACGCTCGGGCCGGGCGAGGCCGTCTCGGGCGTGTCCATGGCGAGGGCGGACACGATGCCGATCTTCTCGCCGCCGATATCCAGGGTGACGACATTCTCGACCTTGCCCTTGAGCACGTTGGACTGCGACAGGTCGAGGTTGCCCGACACGACCGGAAAACCGACCCCGTCGGCAAGCACGGCCAAGCCCTCGGGTCCGTCGTCGAACTCGTGGTTGCCGACCGCCATGGCGTCATAGCCGATGGCCGTCATGAACTCGACCACGTCCTTGCCCTTGTAGGTCATGTAGAACAGCGATCCCTGATACTGATCTCCGGCATCCAGAACGATGACGTTGCCGCCTTCCGCACGGATCTTGTCCCGCAGTTCCTTGACCTTCGCGGCCACGCGGGCAACGCCGCCGAAGCATTCGCCGGCGTCCTTGGCCTCCTGGTCGCAGGTGCTGTCGTATTCGTTGATCGCCTCGATCCGGCTGTGAAGGTCGTTGGTGTGAAGGACATGCAGCACCGTTTCGGCCTGTGCCGAGCCCGCGAACAGCGCCGCAGCAGAGACGGCTGTCAAAAGGCGGAATGCCATCGGTGATTCCTTTCTGGTCCAAGGGACTGATCGACGCCGAGAGTGGCGCAGCCCGCCCCAAGGGTCAAATGACGGAATCTTGGCAAGGGATGACTTGACCGGCTGCATCGGCCAAGGGCAAAAGCCGGGCCATGATGATCTACAAGGTTCTTCGCGCGGCCGAATGGGCGCAGCTTCAGGCGGACGGTCTGACCCAGGGTGCCCCGGTCGATCTGGCCGATGGCTTCGTGCATTTCTCGACGGCGGGGCAACTGGCGACAACCCTCTCCAGGCACTTCGCGGCCGAGAAGGATTTGACGCTGCTGGCCTGCGATGCCGCGCGCCTTGGCGATGACCTTCGGTGGGAGCCGTCGCGCGGTGGCGACCTGTTTCCGCATCTCTATCGTCCGCTGAGGCTGGATGACATCGCATGGTCGCGCGACATCGCCCGGGACGATCATGGCCATCAGACGGGACCGCTGGAATGAAGCTTTTGGAAAAGATGGGCTTGGCGGGATTGCACAGGCTTGACCCGGAAACGGCCCATGACCTGTCGATCCGCGCCTTGTCCTTGGGCCTTGTGCCCCTGCCTGGGCTGCCGGTCACGTCGGACAGGCTTCGTACCACGCTTGCAGGACTGGAACTGCCGAATCCGGTGGGGCTGGCTGCCGGCTATGACAAGAACGCAAGGGCTGTCGCGCCCCTGATGCGGGCCGGCTTCGGCTTTGTCGAACTGGGTGCCGCAACCCCTCGCCCGCAGCCCGGCAATCCCAAACCGCGCCTGTTCCGCCTGACCGAGGATCAGGCGATCATCAACCGGTTCGGCTTCAACAACGAAGGCGCGCATATCATCGCATCCCGGATGGCCGCACGACCTGCGGGTATCCCGGTCGGCCTGAACATCGGCGCAAACAAGGACAGCGATGATCGCGCCGCCGACTTCGCAGCCGTTGTCGACATAGCCGGAGCCTCGGCGGATTTCCTGACGGTCAACGTCTCCTCGCCCAACACCGAGCGGCTGCGCGATCTTCAAGGTGCGGAGGCCCTGGCCGCGCTTCTGCAAGGCGTGCTTCAGGCGCGCGACCGGCTGCCCCGGCGACGGCCGGTCTTCCTGAAGATCGCCCCCGACCTGAACGACAGCGAGATCGCCGACATTGCCGCAGTCGCGGCCGATTGCCGCGTTGATGGCATCATCGCGACCAACACCACCCTGTCGCGGGATGGCCTGTCCAGCCCCCACGCAGCCCAGACGGGCGGCCTGTCGGGCCGTCCGCTGTTCGAACGTGCGACCAGAGTTCTCGCCCGGCTGTATCAGGCAACAGGCGGCACCATCCCCCTGATCGGGGTGGGCGGCATAGCCTCGGCCGATGATGCGTGGCAAAAGATCCGGGCTGGCGCCAGCGCGGTGCAGATCTATTCGGCCCTCATCTACCAGGGCTTTTCGCTTGCATCACGGATCGCAACGGACCTGGACAACCGCCTGGACGCCGAGAACACGACGCTGGGGCAGTTGCGCGGCAGCGGCGCGGCCGATTGGGCTCAGAGGTAGTCCTCGCCCAATCCCAGCAACTGATTCATGCTGTGCGAGGGTTCGGAACATCCCGCGTCACCGATCACCCGCGCAGGCACGCCTGCCACGGTCTTGCAGGACGGAACCTCGTGCAGGACCACCGACCCGGCGGCAATGCGCGAATGGTGGCCGATGCGGATGTTGCCCAGCACCTTGGCCCCCGCCCCGATCAGAACCCCGTCGCCGATCTTGGGATGCCGGTCGCCATCTTCCTTGCCGGTACCGCCAAGCGTCACCGAATGCAGCATGGACACGTCGTTGCCGACGACGGCGGTCTCGCCGATCACGATGGAATGGGCGTGGTCGATCATCACGCCCGTCCCGATCACCGCCGCCGGATGGATGTCCACACCGAAACATTCCGAGCAGCGCATCTGCACGAAATAAGCCATGTCGCGGCGCCCCTGCTGCCAAAGCCAATGCGCCATGCGATAGGCCTGCAGCGCCTGGAACCCCTTGTAGAACAGGACCGGCTGCAACAGCCGATGGGTTGCCGGATCGCGGTCATAAACCGCCATCAGATCGGCGCGGGCAGCGTCGCCCAGTTCGGGCGAGGTCCGATAGGCCTGATCGGCGATCTCGCGCAGGATCTGTTCGCTCATCTCGCCGCTGGCGAGCTTCAGCGAAAAGCGATAGGCCAATGCCCCTTCCAGGCTGGGATGATGCAGCAGCCCGGCATGGATCAGCGCGCCAAGCAGCGGCTCGTCCCGAACCGCCGCTCGTGCTTCGTCGCCCAGCTGCGACCAGATCGCATCGCGATCAAGCCCCAGGTTCTGTTTGGTGCCTTGCATGGTCATGTCAGGTTCCGCGCCAGTCTTGCACCCTTCTTAGCGCGAAGCGGCGGCGGGGGAAAGCGCGGGGCGTCAGTCCGGCAGGCGCAATTCCATCCAGTGGACCGCCAGCTTCAGCTTTCCAGCCGCAAACGTGCCGCCCTCGCCCGTCATGATCAGGTTCGCGCCGGAATAATAGGCCATGGGCGCACCCAGCATTCCCCGCGCCCATGACCCTGCGCCCTTGCCCAGACCCTGGCCAAACCGGTTGTCCGCGCCGGCGGTGCCAAGGCGCCAGGTCTGCAAGGTCCCGGTGATGGTCTGGGTCACCCGCGCGACCGCCCCGATGACCATGACGCCTGCCGGAATGGCGATGCCAGTGTCGAACACCGTCCCTGCCGAAACTGTCACCTCGCCCTCGGTCATGCCGAAGGCCAAGCCCGATCCCATGAGGCCGAGGGTCGCCACGCCGCCAAACCACGCCTGACCATCGAAGACCGCCTCGACGCCCTTGTCGGCGACAAAGGCGCGCATTCCGCGATACGGCGTGGCAAACACCCAGCCGCCATTCGCGCCGACAGCGATGCGCCCTGCCTGCCCCGCCCACGCACCGGACGCGCCCTGCGGGACGCCCCAACACTGCCCATCGATCACCGTTGCCGACGGCGTCGGAACCGAGACGCTTTCCAGAACGGCATTGGCCAGGCCATCCAGCCGCATCAGCGCCTCGTTGAGGGTGACATGCTTCTGGGCCTGGGCGGCCTGCAGCAACGGCAATTGCAGGCGCATGGTTTCATTCGACATTGAAGATCCTCTTGGCATAGGGGCCTGCGCCGAACTGATCAGACAGCTGGGCCACGGCCACGGTGAAAGCACCGCCCTGATGGGCAGCGCTCCAGACCTGTTCGGGGATGGAATACTCGGCCATGCCCACATCGGCCTCGTGCAGGACAGCACCACCCTGCACGAGCCGAATTCGGTAGCGTTCGCGAACCTCGCCCAGCGGGATGTCCGCGCCCTCCCACCCGTCGCCATCGACACGGCTGCGGCGGAACCAGGTCACGGTCCGTCCTTCGACACGCAAATGACACGGAGCGTAAGGCCGCAGCCCGATGCCGCGTGCCTCGGTAGCCTGGCCGCGATAGCTCGGATCGTCGAAGGGCCGCCGCGCAGGTCCGATGCGCCAGAACCGTTCCTGCCCGCGGGCCGAAGGCGGAAGGCTTACCTGCCGGGGCGCGCCGTCCAGCAGCACGGCGATGCTTCCCTTGGGCCAGACCTCAGGCATGATGCCGTCAGTGCCGGCCTGTCCGCGCAGTCTTTCACCGATCTCCCACAGGTCCTTCTCGACCGGCACCGCCCTGGCAAACTGGATGATCTCCCAGTTCTCCATCGAGCCGTCGCCGATCGCCAGGACATTCGAGCCGGCAAGCAGAGCCTTCATTCCGACCGATCTCAGCGACGCATCCTTGATGCGGATGCGCAGCGGGGCGCCCCGGTCGATGACGCCCGGCCTTGCGCGATGCAACGGTGTCTCGGTCCGACCGATGAACGCCCGCTTCGTCAGCGTCGTGTTCAACTCGAACCCGCCGTCGCTCTCGACCGAGGAATAGGCGACCACCAAGCCGGGCCAGGGCTTTGCCGTCGCGGCCAGCCAAGGTGCGTGCGGCTGCTCGTCCCCCTTCAGCAGCGGAAGGTCCATGAACAATGACCAGACCGGCAGCGTCGGGGTATAGCGGCTGATGATCCCGTCGTCCTCGTTCGTGACTGCGGGAAGATAGATGCCAGGCTCGACACGCACCGCATCCACGGTGATCGCGCCCGCACGCTCGACCCGGTCGATGCGCCAGCGCTTCGGCTCGGCGCGACCGTCATCCATGCGGATCACGTCCCCCGGACCCAGATCGGTGGCCGAGGGCGGCAGCGCGAACCGCGCGGTATCGCGCGAAACGACCGCCTCCGCCAGCCACCGTTCCGCCATGGCCCGGCCTTCCGCCCGTGTCAGCGACATCGCGAATTCGCTGTCGCTGACCGTGTTGCCGTCGCTGTCGGCTAAGCTGGCCTCGGCTGTGGCGGTCGTGTAGTCGCCTCCCGCCTCGACATGGGTCAGACGCAGGCGCCCCGACAGCTCCGCCTGTGCCTGCCGGACGGTTTCAAAACCGCCGACCTCCTCAGCCACCGCCAGATGCTCGGGTCCCAACTCGCGCTTGATCCGGCCATCGCGCGGCAGGAACCGCAGGCAGCCGTCGCGCTCGACCGCGTCGATGCCATGGGCCAGCAGAAGCGGCTGCAAGGCGGCACGCCCCGTTTCTCCGCCGCTGACATGGAAGCCGCGAACGACGCCCGTCACCTGGCTGGTGTCGAATGTGCCCACGCCAGCCTCGCGGCAGATGTCGCCGATGACCGAGGCCAGCATCACCGATCCGGCGCGGCCGTTCAGCCAATGCCCCCGCTGCCAGGCAGGACCGTCCGACCACAGGTCCGGCCGTCCGGGAAAGGCCGGATAAGGTCGCGCGTCCCAGCACCAGACATGCGCGCGGTCCAGATCCAGCATCCGCCGCCCGTCCGCCATTGCAGGATTGTTGGCAGGCTTCGACCAATAGCTTGTGACCGCCTGAACATAGGCCGCCTGGATCGCGTCGTCGCGCTGCGCATTCGAATAATGGGGCAGCGTGCTTTCCGAACTCATCGCGTCCAGGAACTTGTTCGGCTGGTTGGTCGCCTTGTCCAGGGCCGCACAACCGTATTCCGTGAACCAGATCGGCTTCGACCCCGGCACCCAGGCGGTCGCCTGCCGTGACCGCACCCCGTCAGGCCGGTCGTAATGCAGGTTCTGCCACCAGCTTTTCAGGTCCTTGTATTTCCAGACCCACGCCTCGTCATAGGTGCCGTCCGTGATCGGCGTGCGGACCTGCGCATCGCGGTCGGCATCGCTGGCATAATACCAGTCGAAGCCCTCGCCCCCGCAGACATTGGCTTCCAGATAGGCGGGGTTGCCGATGCGGCCCCAATGGGCGTCCAGGTGATCGTCGCCATCCCGCCAGTCGGACAGCGGCATGTAGTTGTCGATGCCGATGAAGTCGATGTCGGGATGCGCCCACAATGGGTCCAGGTGGAAGAACAGCTCTCCGCCACCGGGATGATGGCCGAAATACTCCGACCAGTCGGACGCATAGCCGATCTTGACCGACGGACCCAGGATCTGGCGCACATCCTGGGCCAGGCGGCACAGCTGCTGCACGGCAGGATAGCTGTTCCCCGCGCCGCGGATCTGGGTCATGCCCACCATCTCGGACCCGATCAGGAAGGCATCGATCCCGCCCGCTGCCGCGCATAGATGGGCGTAATGCAGGATGAACCGGCGATAGGACCATTCGTCCGGCCCGTTGTAGCGCACGGTGTCGCCGTCGCGCACGAAATCGCTCAATGCGGCGGCGCCGAAGAACGCGGCGACTTCCACGGCAGCCGCGGCGGTTCCATCGACCGACCCGGCCCTTCCCGGCGCGACCGAGGTCGTGACCCGGCCGCGCCACGGCATGACCGGCTGTTCATCCGCGCCATGGGGATCGGGCAGCTTGTTGCCCGCAAGCTGCTCCATTAGGATGAAGGGATAGAAGATCGCCTTCCGGCCCGATGCCGCGATGGCCCGCAACCCCTCGACCACCGCCTGATCGGCGGGCGTGCCGCCATAGATCGGACGGTCGTTGACCCGCGCCACCTGAACCGCCGCTTCACGACCGACGCCCGCCACGGACCAGGGCATCTCGGCACCGTCGATCTCGCGTTGCTCTACCTTGGGCTGCACGGTGCAGCGGTTGATGCGCAGGTCGCTGCCGAACCAGGACACGACCATGGACACCGAGCCGACATTCGGCAGTTCGCGCCCAAGGATGTTCATCGAGGCCGTGAAGTCCGTCCCGCCCATCGGCGTGTTCACATTGGTCGAGCGCAACTCGCCCAGGCCCAGATCCTGATTGACCGGGGTGGTTGCCAGCGAATACTCTCCCGTTCCGGGGATCAGCGCCACCGCCCGCACGTCGCGGCACAAGCCGCTGCCATCCTGCGCGGGGGCCGTCACCTCGAAGCTAAGCTGGGGCATCCGGTTGCCCCAGGGTTCCAGGTTCAGGTCCTCAAGCACCACATAGGCCAGGCCGCGATAGGCGGGCGCCAGATCCCCCTCGTGCGCGGCGATGGCGGGATCGGGCTGCTGCGCCTCGTCGCCGTGATAGACGCGCATGTTCAGGTCGTCGGCCGCGATCTCCTCGCCATCCGCCCAGACCCGCCCGACGCCGAGGATGCGCCCCTCGCACAGGGCAAGCGCGACCGACAGGCGATAGCTGATCTGCGTGACCTTCGACCGGGGCGAGCCCTTGCTGCCGCCCGCATCCTCGGATCGCGCGATCTCCTCCAGCGGAGAGGCCCAGATGACATGGCCCGGCAGCCGCATCTGCCCCCAGACGCGCGGGATCGGTGCGCCCTCGCCCGCCGTCTGCAGGCGCAGGCGGTCGATCCTGCCGGTTTCCACCGCCCGCGATCCGCTGCCCAGCAGCTTCTGGTCGATGACGCGGCCAACCGTCGCCCCGACCGCACGACCGATGACCGCGCCCGACAGGCCAAGAACCGCGCCGCCGAAGCTTCCGCCAATCGACGCCCCTACGGCGGACAGCACGATGGTCGCCATGATGGCCTCCTATGTCTGGATTTAGGGAAAGCGGAACCGGGCAGCGATCCGGTTCAGCCAAGGGGTCGTCAACGGGCTGTCGATGACGCCATGGGCGTTATAGGCATGGATGAAGCGCGGCGCGCCGCCGTCGCGCGACAGGATGCCCAGGTGCTTGGCGACCGCACCGGCCCGCATTCGGAACAGCAGGACATCGCCTGGCTGCATCGCGGCGCCCCGGTCCACCGGCACAAGATGGCGAAGCGCGGCGGCTAGCAGCATCTCCTGCCCGCCGCCCTCTCCCCAATCCGCCGTGTAGGGGGGCGGTGCTTCCGGCTCGCTGGCATAACGCTCGCGCCAGACGCCGCGGATCAGCCCCAGGCAATCGCAGGCAACGCCCTTGACGCTGGCCTGGTGCTGGTAAGGCGTGCCGATCCAGGCCGTGGCAATGGCGACAACGTCCTCAGCCATGGCGCCCTCCGGCTTGCGGGGCCATGATCCAGTCCTCGGACGGCAGATGGGGAAAGCCGCGGAAATTGACCAGGTTCCTGAACTTGTCGCGGCAGGTCAGCGCCCGCTTGTCGCAGCCCGCCGTCAGCCTGATCTGGTCGCCCGGCAGGGGCGATATGCCCAAGCCCTGCCAAAGTTCGATCTTGCGACCGCCACCGGGCAGCGCGGTGTCATTCTTGACGGTCCCGCCCAAAGCCTCTGCCCCGCCCGTCAGGACCAGCAGGCTGCCCCGTTCGAACCACCCGGCTTCATAGGCTGGAAAGCCCGCAAAATGCAGGATGCGCTCCTCTTCGATCCCGGCCAGGACGGCTTCGGTCCTGAACGTCTCGTTCGCCAGCGCCAGCTTGCAGGAACCATCCCCCAACCGTGCGGAGCAGCGGGGGTGGAATACCCGGCCCCTGGCGGCGTTCAGGGGTTCCGACAACCCGCGAAGCTCGGTGCGGAAGGCGCCTTGCGACCGCGCGATCTCGCCAAGGCTGCCTGCGAATACAAGCCGCCTGGCGGACAGGTCGGTCCAGTCCACCTCCCACATCTTGACGTCGGCGCCATCCCAGCGGCCCGCCAGCACGTCCATTTCCGTGATGGCATCGTCGGAAAGCGCGCCCTCGGCTTCCGAGTTGTCCACCGACAGCCCCGTTGCCTGCACCAGTGCCCGCGCGGACATGCCATGATCCGGCCGGAACCGAATACCCTCGAAACTCAGCACGGCATCATGGTCGGTAAAGCCCAGCACCATCCCGTCCGCGCGCCGAACCATCCAGGCGCGAGCGATCGTCGTCGCCGTCATACCCGCACCTCGATCACCGGAATGGCAGGCATCTCGCCCGCCTGGAAGGACGCGACGGAAACGGCGATGCGATCGGTATCGAACCGCACCGGCACGTCGAACTCGAAACCCGCTGTGACCTCGGCTCCCGGCTCGGGCGCGTCCACGAAGGCGATCACGCCCCATGCGTGATCGACCGTGTAATGCGTGCCGGGAAACACCTCGTTCCCGCCGATACCCGCCCGCACGGAATCCCTGACCGGCTTGCTGATCGGCCGCGCATAGCTGCCCGGACCCGAGGAATAGGCCTTGGTCAAATGGAAAACCTTCGTCACGCCGTCCCCCGACGCGATCACCTGATCGTCGAAGGAAGGCGCGCGCGAGGGCAGGCAGCTTTTATAGTCCGACCAGTCCTTCCAGCGGAACCCGTGCAACTGCCCGGCCCGCGCCTCGAAGAACGCGACCAGGGCCGACAGGTCGTCCAGCGACCGCAAGCCCATCCCCGCGTCATAGCGGCGGCGGGCGTGCGCCCAGGGGGTGTTGCGTTCCTCGAACCCGCTGGCCAAGGCCACGATCTCGGTCCGCCGCTCAGGCCCGCCGACGGACCCGAAGGACAGGTTCGCCGGAAATCTTACCTCGTGAAATGCCATGACCGGTCCTCTCAGCTATTGCGTTCGCCGCGCGCCAGCACGCGGCCAAGCTGCGCGGCGATCTGCGACTGGCTGCGCTGGAATCCCGCGACATCCGGGGTGGAGACGTTGATCGTGACGTTCGTCGGGCGCGACCCGCCCCCGGCCGCCGCAACGCCAAGCCTGCCATCGGCACCGCGCCGCAGCGGCATGATCGCCTCGGGGCCGGCCTCGCCCATGAGGCCGGTGGCGCCGCGCATGGGAAAATGCACGGGCTGGCTGACGACGCCGCCCTTGGCAAAGGGCATCACGCGGCCCTGCACGAAAGCCCCGCCATTGGCAAAGGGCATCGCGCCTGCCATCACACCACCGATGCCCTGCGCCAGCGATCCGGCCAAGGCATTTTCGACCGGCTTCATCGCCATCGAGAAAACCGTGTCCGCGATCGACCGGCCGATGCCCTTCAGCGCCTCGGACAGTTTCTCGCCGTCGAAGACCAGCCCGTCGAAGGCGCGCCGCAGCCCGCCCTCGATGCCGCTGCTCAGCGAGCCCACCTCGCGCGCGGTCATCATCACCGATTGCCGCAACCGCTCCAACTCCGCCTCGAAGGCGGCGGTCATGCGGCTGGTGCTGCTGAAGCCCTCGTCAAGATCGTCCAGCGTCGAACTGAACCCGTCCTTGTTGGCCATCGCCCCTCGCCCCTTGTCCAGATATTTCCCTTGGCCGGTCGGGATAGCGCGCGGCCAGTTCGGCCAACCGGCCCCTCGTCATGGCGGGCGGACCCGCCTCGATGCCCAGCATCAGCGCCAGTTCGGCGGGCGTCAGCGCCCAGAACTGATCCGGGCGCAGCCCCAGGCCGCGCATCCCGGCCCGCATCAGGCCCGGCCAGTCCAGGCCGCCGCTCATGCGGCGATCCGGAACGCCCGCGCCAGAAGCTCGGCGGCGGCGCGACCCGCGGCAACCGGCCCGCCGCCGATTTCGACCGTCAGCAGATCGGCCGCCGTGCCGCGCCAACCGCCGCCACGCAGGCCCGCCACCAGCACCGCCAGCACGTCGCGGCTGCTGAAGCGGCCCGCCTCGAACCGCGCGGCAATCGCCATCAGGCTGTCTTCGCCCAGGTCATGCTCCAGCTCGGCCAGGGCGCCCAGCGTCAGCCGGGCGACATGCGCCGTGCCGTCCAGCACCACCTCGACCTCTCCGCGCAGCGGGTTCGTCATGGCAGCGCCACGAAGGTCAGCGCACCGGCCGAAGCCATCGTCACCTCATAGGTTGCCTCGCCGTTATAGCTGCCCGCATATTCCAGCGCGGTGATCTGGAACGGGCCTTCGACCGTGCCGAAATCCGGGATCACCACCTGGAACCGGGGCACCTCTCCGTCAAAGAAGATCTGCCGCGCCCGCCCGTCGGTGTTCGCATCCCGAAACACCCCCGACCCGGAAATCGAGGCGCTGCGCACGCCCGCCCCGCCCAGCAGCTCGCGCCAGCCGCCCTCGCTTTCCAGACTGGTCACATCGACCGTCTCGGCGTTGAACGACAGGCGGGATGCGCGAAGACCCGCAATGGTCTCGAAGGCCCCGTCCCCGGTCATGTCCATCTTGATCAGCAGATCGCGTCCATTCTGTGCCGCCATTGGCCCTACTCCTCAGCCCAGATCAATCCGCGCGCGAAAGGTCAGGTCGACCCGCCGCGCGGCACCGTTTTCCACCCGACGCGCCCGTGCGCGCAGGAACCACAGGGCGGTCAGCCGCCCCTTGCTCAAGCTCAGCTGCGCCTGGTCCAGCGCCTCGGCGACGGCGGCGGCAGCGGTCTTGACCGCCGCGAAGCCCCCGCCCTGCCCTGCGCCCGACAGAACCGACACGACAAAATCATGCCGCGAACCCGCCGCCGTCATGTCGCCCGCATCCCGAACCTCCTCGGGACCAAGCGAGACGTAGACCCCCGCGGGCGACTCGACCGGCATGGCGTCGAAGATCGCATCGCCCACCAGATCCAGCAGCGCACCGTCGGCGCGCAGATGCTGATAGACCGCCCCCTGCAGGGCGACGCTTGCCACATAGCTCATGCCTGTTCCTCCTCTCGGGCAAAGCAGGTCAGCCACAGCCCGGACGCATCACGCTCGGCCACCGCCTCGATGGCAAACAGCCGCGAACCCATCCGCAGCCTTTGTCCCGCCGCCGGTCGCCTGGGGTCGCCGGCCCTGGCCCCCCGCACGGTGATCCGCCAGGACACGACACTTTCGGGACCGACCTCGGCGCCCCGCTCCTGTCCCGCCTGCGCCTTCATCTCGGCCCAAAGCCGGCCGATCCGCTGCCAGACCACGCGATACCCGCCCATCCCGTCGTCCTGCCGGGCCGAGCCTTCCAGCTCCAGCGGGACATTCAAGCGCGGCACGCTCATCGCCGTGCCTCGCGCGCACCGCGTCCTGCCAGGGTGCGGACCTGCCGCCATCGCTCGATCAGGGCGCTGACGCCGAAGGGCATGGCGCCCCTGGCGCTGTCCTGGCCGCGATCCTCATAGTATCGCGCCGCCAGCATCAGGACCGCTTGCGCCAGATCGGCGGGCACCGCTGTCCAGGTCTCGCCGAAGCCTGCCGTGAAGGTGACGTTGACCAGCCCCAGGCGCGGCACATGCGGCAGGATCACCCCCGCCGGCAGGATCATCGGCCGCTGCCCATGCGGCAAAAGCCGCCAGTTCTCGGGCGGGATCTCGGTCACCGTCCCCATGCCGTCGTCGATCTCGATCTTGTCGACCCGCGTGACCGGCGCCAAGGGCAGGGTCTGGCCCAGCCTGTCGCGCCAATCGTCCAGTTGCATCCGGAACCGCCGCGTCAGCAGCACCTTGCCGGTGCGCGCCTCGATCGTCGCGATCGCGGCGCGCAGAAAGCCCGCCAGGGCCGCGTCTTCGGCAGTGTCGTCCGCAATCTCGAAACCCGTTCCAAGCCGCAAATGCTCGCGCAGCGCCGCGACAGGCAGCGCCTCGGCCGCAGGCGCCGTTTCCTCGATCAGCATCATCTCGCGAACCTCCCGTCTTGCTGTCCGCTCGTCATCATCGGGGCAAGGCCCGCCCGTGCCGGGCCTTGTCGTTGCATCAAGACGGGAAAGACCGCGCCCCCGCGCCAGCCATCAGCACGCGCGGACAGTTGCAAAGCCAGAATGGCCAGAGCCCGTGCGCGGTCTTTCCCTCACCCGATCCCGTGTTCCGGGATCAGGCGAACTGCAGCAGCTTGACGGCGCGGAAGTCGGTCACGCCGCCGCCCACGCGCTTGGTCGCATAGAACAGCACATGGGGCTTGGCGCTGAACGGATCGCGCAGCACGCGCAGGTCGGGGCGCTCGACGATGGTATAGGCGGCGCGGAAATCGCCAAAGGCGACGGCCAGCGCGTCGGTGCCGATATCGGGCATGTCCTCGCTGATCAGCACCGGATAGCCCAGCAGCTGCGGGGTCTGTCCGGCGGCCAGCGCGTCGGTCCACAGGAAACGGCCATCGCTGTCCTTCATCTTGCGGATGACCGCCGCCGTCTTCGAGTTCATGACGAAGCTCGCATTGACGCGGTATTCCGCGCCCAGCGCATAGATCAGGTCGATCAGCGCATCCGCCGGAGCCGTCGGCTTGAACCCGCCCGAGGCGCCCGTCTCGACCACGCCGATGGTGTTGGCGCCCGCCGTGGCGTTCAGCGCGGTCGGATAGGACAGGATGCCCTTGGGCTTGGCCACCCCGTCGCCGATGATGAAGGCCGCCGCCTCGGACCGGGCGAACTTGTCGGCGATGCGCTCGGCCAGCCAAGCCTCGACATCGAAGGCCGCGTCGTCCAGCAGGCGCTGGCTGGCCTTGGGCATGGCCGACAGCTCGTGCAGCGGGATCGAGATGCGCTCGATCTGGCTCGGCGCCATCTCGGCGACGGCGGCTTCCGTGGCCCAGCCCGCGCCCATCTCGTTCTTCTCGACCAGCACCTCGTAGCTGGCGGATTCGATGGCCACCACATTGGCCAGCCTGCGCAGCGACGCGCCGGACCGCAGCACGTTCTGCACCGTCTCGGCCACCTGAGGCGCGGCCAGGAAGCCGCCGTCGCTGGCGACCGTCAGGCCCTTCTCCTCGATCACCAGGCCGCGCAGGCCGTCGTCGTCGCCGCTGCGCAGATAGGCGTTGAACGCCTTCTGGTGCGGCACCTCGACCTCGGCGGCGGCGGACAGCGGGGTGCGGCCACGAATGGCGGTCTTGCGATCAAGCATGGTCATGCGCTCTTCCTGTGCAGTGAACTTCTTCTGAATGTCGTCCCGAAAGCCCTTGAGTTCGCTGACGAACCCCATCATGGCCCCTTTCAGGTCGGCGGCCGTGCCGCCACCCTCCGCGGCTTTCACCTCGGTCATGGTCTTTCTCCTCATCGCGATGATCGGGGATGCCGCCTGTCCTGGCCGCCCCTGTTTCGAACCGCCGAAGCGATCCAAACCCGTAGGATGGGGTTCCACCCCACCGCTGAACCTCAAACCCGCAAGGCTTCCGCCGCCGCCGTGAACAGCGCGGCCACCTCGCGCAGGTCGTCCGCCTCCTTGCGGCCCACCTTCGCCTCGGGCAGCATCGGGAAGGTCACAAGCGACACCTCCCACAGCTCCACTTCGGCCAGCACGCGGCGGCCCTGCTTGTCGCGTTCGGCGCGGATGGTGCGATAGCCGATCGACAGCCCGTCGATGGCACCCGCCGCTATCAGCGCCGCAGCTTCGCGGGCCTGCGCCACCTCGGGCAGCAGGCGCCCCTTGACCCACAGGCCCTTGTCGTCCTCGCGGATCTCGTCCCAGACGCCGATGGGCCTGGCCGGATCGTGCTGCCACAGCATCCGCACCTTGTCGCCCTTGGCCGCCAGCCGCGCCAGCGACGCCGCAAAGGCCCCCGGCGCCACCGCATCGCCGCCTTGATCGATCAGGCCGAACAGGCTGGCATAGCCTTCGATCACCTGTCCGTCGGACAGCACCGGCGCCCCGCCCGCGAATTTCACCTCAAGTCCCGGAACCATCCGTCAGCCTCCTTTCGGCGCGAATTCCAAAATGCCCTGCACCGCCTGGGTCAGGATCACCGCGACGACGCCATAGACGGTCATCCACAACCGCCTCTCCAGGCCCTCGATCAGCGCCTCGATCCGCTCCAGCCGCTTCTCCATGGTGCCGAACTGCAGCGCCATGATCCGTTCCTGGGCCTCGAAACGCTGATCGTGCCAGCCGAAGGCATCCTTCACGAAGCGCGACCCCTCCATGGGATCACGCCCCCGCCAGAGGCGGCAGGCCCAGCAAGGCCCGCTTTTCCGCATCCGTCAGGAACAGCGCCTCGCCGATCCGCTTCCATTGCTGGTCGCGCTCCTCGGCCAGGGCGGGGATGCGGTCGGGGTCAGGGCGCAACTCGACCTCGGCGCCCAGATGCTCGGACAGCCACCAGGCGACCGACGCCGCGACCCGCGTGGCCAGCGGCAGCACCGTCAGCCGATAAAAGGCCCGATGCGCCTCGGCATAATTCGCATAGGTCGCGTCACCGGGGATCCCCAGCAGCATCGGTGGCACGCCAAAGGCCAGCGCGATCTCGCGTGCCGCCGCCATCTTCGTTTCATGGAACTCCATGTCGGACGGCGAGAACCCCATCGGCTTCCAGTCGAGGCCCCCTTCCAGCAGCATCGGCCGCCCCGCATTGCGCGCGCCCTGGTGGTTCATCTCGATCTCGCCCACCAGCCGGTCGTATTGCTCGGGCGACAGAACCCCCTGCCCGTCCACGCCCTTGTAGACGATGGCACCCGAAGGCCGCGCCGCATTGTCCAGCAGCGCCTTCGACCAGGCCGAGGCGCTGTTGTGCACATCCAGCGCCACTGCCGCCGCCTGCATGGGCGACAACCCGTAATGGTCGTCCTGCGGGTGGAACGACTTGACGTGGCAGATCGGATCGGGGCTGCCCGTCATGTCGAAGCGATGCTTGTGCCCCCCGACCGAGTAATCATAAGCCACAGGCCAGCCATCCGCCCCCGGAACGATGCTCATCCGGTCCGACCGCAGCACGTGCAATTCCTCGGGCAGGCCCTGCGCCCCGACACCGGCAGCCTCGACATAGCCATTGCCCGACAGCAGCATCTGCCCGAACAACGCCTCGAACAATTCCGCCCGGCCCTGCCCCGGATTGGGCCGCCGCAGCAGGTCCAGGATCGGATGGATATCGTAACGCCGTTCCCGATCCTCGCAGACCAGCGGCACCGCCGCCGCCGCCTCGGCGATCAACTTGACGCAGCGAAAGCCCACCGGATTGCCGACAAAACCCCCACGCGTCAGGCTGACCGTGTCGCGCGACGACCAGACCGCCCGGCCCGCACCGCTGGCAAAGGCCACGACCCGGCCCGTCGCACTGGCCTTCCTTTCCGGCGCGGGGGCCTGCTTCTCCTCCCGCGAAAACAATCGAAACGCCATCTCTCGCCTCCTTGCCAACGAAAAAGGGCCGCCAAACGGCAGCCCTTTCATCTTGGTCCAAATATCCTGGGGGTCCGGGGGTGAAACCCCCGGCCTACAACCGCCGCATCTGCGGCCGCCGCCAGCTTGCCCCCGGCTCAATCACCAGTTCGTGGACCGCCCAGACCAGAGCATCCAGCCGGTCGGGCGAACCCCGCCCCTCGAAGCCGCGCACCGTCATCTGGCACATCTGGTCCTCCAGCGCGCCAAGCCCGCGCAGGTGCTTGACCCGCCCTTGCTCATACAGCGCCGCCACGGGTTCCGCCCGCAGCCCCTTGCCCCGCCCGGCGCGCAACGCCCGGAACGGCACCAAGGGGTCCACCTGCCGGATCACGCTTTCCACCAGATCGCCGCCCTGGTTCACCTCTGCCACCAGACGCTCGGCGCCATGCCGATCCATCGCGGCAATCGCCGCCCGCGCCCAGTCCAGCGGCCCGCCCTTGATGGTGGCGTCCTCCAGCACATAGGTCCGCCAATCGCCCGGCTCGCCCTCGGCCACGACGCCCGCGACCACGATCCCGCATTCGTCGCTGGCCTTGCCCGCCGTTACCGCCGGATCGACGGCCACGACCACGCGCGACAGCTTCGGCGCCCGCTCCACCCGGCAGCCTTCCAGCATTGCCGTGGTCCACAGCGCGCCCTCCACGTCGTCCAGCAGAACACCGTCCAGTTCCTGCCGTCCCAGCCGAGTCCCCCCGTATCGCGACGCCACCTCCGCCAGGAAACTCTCCGCCAGATAGGCGCGGTTCGCGTCCGTCGGCGCGTGCGTCGTGACCGTCGAGGCATTCCCCAGGATCCGCTTCAGCACCCCCACGTTACGCGGCGTCGTCGTGACCACCTGCTGCGGATGCTCGCCCAGGCGCAGCGCGAATTGCAGCATGTCCCAGACATCCTCGGACTTCTTCCACTTCGCCAGTTCGTCCGCCCAGGCCGCGTCGAACTGCGGCCCGCGCAGTGCCTCGGGCTCGTGCGCGGAATAGACGGTGGCCGTCGCACCGTTGGCCCAGACCAGCCGCTTGCGCCCGGCTTCCCAGACGGGCCGCCGGTCGGGGGGCGAGCAGGCCAGAATGCCCGACTCGCCGAACACCATCACCGCGCGCACCTGGTCGAAGGTTTCGCCCACCAGCGCCACGCGGTGACAGCGCCCGGGCGCGGCGGCGGTCGGTCCCTCGACCATCCGCCGCACCCATTCGGACCCGGCGCGGGTCTTGCCCGCGCCGCGCCCACCCATGATCACCCAGGTCTTCCAATCGCCTTCGGGGGGCAACTGGTGGTCCAGGGCCCAGAACTCGAACAGCCAGGGCAGCGCCATCAGCGCGTTCTCCGACAGCCCGCCCAGGAATGCGTCAACTTCCTCCGGCGCGGCGGAGGCAAGCCAGGCGGCGCCCGATTTCATCTCGTGCCGCGTCAAGGTCGAGGCCTCCGCCCCCGACCGCCCCGGCGATATCCTTGCGTAACTTGTCAACCCTGTTCCTTTCCGCCATCAGAAGGCCGACCGCCTCGCGGACGACCTTCGCGGTTTGCATGGCTTCCTTCAGTTCGGCGGGATCGACGGCCCCGCTCTGCCGGGCCTCCAACGCGGCCTCGTGACGCTTGAGATCCTTGACATAGGACCAGAACAACCCTTCGGCGACGGCGACGGCCTCATCGGGGTCCATCGCTGCCTCCGCACTCGCAACCGGCTTCACGCGCGTCCGCACCGGGTTTTCCCCGGCCACGAACGGTCCTTCAGGATCACCGATCCCGCGCCATTCCATATCGTTCATGCAAACTGTCCCGCCTCGTGTCCTGTCCGCACGAGCCGAAAAACGAAAAAGCGGCCGTTGGGGTCGCCCCCGGCCGCTTGCCCATTTCTCCCAGCATGTGAAAGTTCTACCTCAGGGCGTTCGGTAAGTCAATCTCTCAACCTTAAAGCGTGCACCTGACAGATATTTCATACGCAGTATCAGGTCATTAAGGTGCGCAACACCCCCCTGCAACACCCCCTCCGGCTGAGACACCCTCCCCGGCGGATACAACCTGAGGCACGGGCGGGATTCGCGTCACACGGTCTTCGTGCCGCTGTCCTTGCTCTTGTCCTTGCCACGGGCTTCGGTCGCGGCGGCGATGGCATTGGCGGCCTCGTCCTGCATCTTCTGCGCGAATCCCACCATCTGCGCGGCATAGGCTTCGGCCCATTCCGGGAAATGCCCCGACTTCGTGGCTTGGGCGCGCATCTCCTCACCCTTTTCGCGCATCTTCTGGAACTGGTCCTCCCAGGCGGTCTGCATGACCTGCCACTGGTTGCGGACATTCTCGCCCGCTTCCTCGAAATAGCCCCGGATCTGGCGGTTCATCTCGTCCTGGCGCTGCATGGCTGTTTCCTGCCACTTGCGCGCGCTGGCCATCATCTCGTCGTTGCGCGCGGTCATCTCGTCCTGCCACTCGGCCACGCGCTTCTCGTAGGTGCGGGCGTTGTCGGCGAGGGTGGAAAACATATCGGACAGTCTCATGGCACATCCTCCAGGAAGGCGACGGCCCGGCGCGGATCACGCCATGGAAAAAGCCCGCCCCTTGCCCATCAGCCTGCGCAAGGGAACGGGCTTTGTCAAACCCCTTGAAAGGCTTGGGCCCCCTATCCGTCGCCCTGCACCGGGCTTGTCGGATCGCCGCCCTGCTGGCGCTCGATCTCGCGCCAGCGGGCAACGGCGGCATTGTGTTCCTGCAGCGTCCGGGAAAAGGCGTGCCCCCCCGTCCCGTCCGCCACGAAGAACAGATACTCCGTGCTATCGGGGTTCAACGCCGCGCGGATCGCCTCGCGGCCCGGATTGGCGATCGGCGTGGGCGGCAGCCCGTCGACCCGATATGTGTTGTAGGGCGTCGGCGCAGCCAGTTCCGACCGCCGCAGCCCCCGGTCCAGAACGCCCTGCCCATTGGTGATGCCATAGATCACCGTCGGGTCCGTCTCCAGCCGCATCCCCTGCTCCAGCCGGTTGACGAAGACGCTGGCGACCTGGGGCCGCTCCTCCGGCACCCCCGTCTCCTTTTCCACGATCGAGGCCATGATCAACGCCTCTTCCGGCGTCTCGTAGGGCAGGCCAAAGGGCCGCGCTTCCCATTCGGCGGCCAGGATCGCGGACTGCCGCTGCGCCATCTCGGCCAGCAGCGCCGTGCGGCTGCTGCCCTTCTCGACCTCATAGGTGTCGGGGGCAAGGCTGCCCTCGGCCGGGACATCCTCGACCTCGCCCGTCAGGAACGTCGCGGCCTTCAGCGCCTCGACCACCTGCCAGCTGGTCACGCCCTCGGCCATGGTGACGCGCAACCGCGCGCCCGGCTTCTCGACCGCGGCCGTGATGGCCTCGGGCGCCGTCTCGGTCGCGGGGTTGAAGCGCGCCATCTCCTCGAAGGCGCCGGTGTCGGGGTTCATGTCGCGCAACAGCACGGTGTTCTCGCGCACGCCCACGCGAACCAGAACCTCGGTCCCGCAGGTCGAAGGGCCGCCTGCGGTGATCACCTCGACGATCTGCGCCATGCTGGCGTGGGGCGGCACCAGATAGCTGCCGAACTTCAGATCCCGCGCCTTGTCCAGGTAGTCCGTCCCGGCCCGGAAGACATAGGAGTTGCTGATCGCCCCCTGTTCCGCCAGTTGCTGGCTGACCGCGTTCAGGCTGGCGCCCGGCGCGACCTGCACGCATTGCGCCACCGCGCTTAGCCCCGGCCCGCTGAACTGGTGCTTTGCCCAGGCCACCGCCGCCGCAGCGGCGATCAGCATGACGATCAGCAGCGTCAGGAAGTTCGACGCGATGTTGCGCCAGATCATTCCTTGACCGCCCCCATGACCAGGCTGGCATTCGTGCCGCCGAAGCCGAAGCTGTTGGACAGCACCACCTCCACCTTGCGCCGAACGGCCGCATTGGCCGCCAGGTCAAGGCGGGACTCGACCGCCGGGTTGTCCAGGTTGATCGTCGGCGGACAGATCTGGTCCCGAATCGCCAGCACGCAGAAGATAGCCTCCACTGCCCCGGCCGCCCCCAGCAGGTGCCCGATGCTCGACTTGGTGGACGACATCACCACGTTCGGCGCATGATCCCCCAGCAGCCGCTCGACCGCGCCCAGTTCGATGGTGTCGGCCATGGTGCTGGTGCCATGCGCGTTGATGTAGTCGATGGCCCCAGGCTCCAGCCCCGCCGACCGTAGCGCGTTCCGCATCGCCCGGAACCCGCCATCGCCATCCTCGGAGGGCGCGGTGATGTGATAGGCATCGCCCGACAACCCGTATCCCAGCACCTCGGCATAGATCCTGGCCCCGCGCGCCTTGGCGTGCTCGTATTCCTCCAGCACCACGCAGCCCGCGCCCTCGCCCATGACGAAGCCGTCGCGGTCCACGTCATAGGGGCGGCTTGCCGCCTGAGGATCGTTGTCGCGCTTGGTGGACAGCGCCTTGCAGGCGTTGAAGCCCGCGATCCCGATCTCGCTGATGGGGCTTTCGGCGCCGCCCGCGACCATCACGTCGGCATCGCCCAGCATGATCAGCCGCGCCGCGTCCCCGATGGCGTGCGCGCCGGTGGAACAGGCGGTCACGACCGCATGGTTCGGCCCCTTGAAGCCGAAGCGGATCGACACCTGCCCCGACACCAGGTTGATCAGCGCGCCCGGAATGAAGAAGGGCGAGACCCGCTTCGGCCCGCGCTCCTTGATCAGCACCGCCGTTTCCGCGATGCTTGTCAGCCCGCCGATGCCCGACCCGATCATCACGCCGGTCCGCTCGCGCTCCTCGTCCGTCGCAGGCTCCCAGCCGGAATCCTTGACCGCCTGTTCGGCCGCCGCCATGCCGTACAGGATGAAGTCATCGACCTTGCGTCGGTCCTTCGGCTCCATCCAGTCGTCGGGGTTGAAGCTGCCGTCGCTGCCGTCGCCGAAGGGGATCTCGCAGGCGTATTTCGTCACCACGTCCTTGGGATCGAACCGCGTGATCCGCCCGGCGCCGGACTGCCCGGCCAGCAGACGCTCCCACGTCGCCTCGACGCCGCAGGCCAGCGGCGTGACCATGCCCAATCCGGTGACAACAACCCTGCGCATCCGATGTCCTTCTAGCTGATCCTGGATTTCGGCCCTGATACACGCGGCGCACGAGCCACGCAACGCCGCCGCCTTTCACCGGCGGCTTTCATCTTGGTCCAAATATCCCACAGGGGGCCTGGGGGACGTGAAGTCCCCCAGCCATCGCGGGACGCAAAAATCAGATCAGCCCCTCGGCCCGAAAATCCGCCCGCAGGTCCCGCTCAGGACGCGGCCCGACATGCCCGATCACCTCTGCCGCAGCGATGCAGCCCATCCGGCCCGCCACCGCCAAGGGGGCACCCGTTGCCAGCCCATAGATCAGCCCCGCCGCGAACTGGTCGCCCGCCCCCGTCGCATCGACCGGCACGATGCGGTGGACCGGCGCCGTCACCCGCTCGCCCTCGCGGATCAGGATGGCATCGTCGCCCGACCGGGTGCAGATCACCGTCCCGCAGTCCGCGCTGGCCAGCCGCAACGCCTCCTCCAGATCCGCGACCTGGTACAACGAGGTCCATTCGTGGACATTGCCGATGACATAGTCCATCGGCCCGGCGACCAGGCGCCTGAAATCCTCGCGGTGCCGGTCCACGCAGAACGGGTCGGACAGCGCGATGCCCGCCTGCCCGCCCGCCTCGTGGCAGGATTTCGCAGCCTTCAGGAAAGCCTCCTTCCCCTTGGGCTTGTCGAACAGATACCCTTCGAGGAACAACCACCCAGCCCCTTGAAACACTGAAGGATTCACATCATCCGGTCCCAAGTCGGCCGAGATTCCCAGATAGGTGTTCATCGACCGCTCGCCGTCCGGCGTCACCAGGATGATGCTGCGCGAGGTCGGCAACTGCTCCCCCGCCACCGGCGGGTTGACGAAGACCGTCCCCGCCGCCTCGGTCTGCTCGGCATAGGACAGGCCCAGCGGATCGTCCGCCACCCGGCCGATGAAGGCGGTGCGCAACCCCAGCATCCCGATCCCCGCCAGCGTGTTCGCGACCGATCCGCCCGGCACCAGCTTCGACTGCGCGCGCCCGGGTCCATGGTCGTCGGCCTGCGCGGCCATCAGGTATTCCGACCGCTCGCGCTCGATCAGCTGCATGATGCCCTTCTGCACCCCCAGCGCGTCCAGCCTTTCGTCGCCCACGGGCGAGATCACGTCCATGACCGCATTGCCAATGCCGATCACATAGGGGGTGGTCATGCGGTCTTCTCCTCATAGGGGCACAGATCGTAGATGGGGCAGACCGCGCAGCGCGGGCGGCGGGCCTGGCAGATGTAGCGGCCGTGCAGGATCAGCCAGTGATGGGCATTCTGCTGGAACCGGGCCGGCACGTTGTCCTCGATGGCGCGCTCGACCTCGTCCACGTCGCGGCCGGGCGCCACGCGGGTGCGGTTGCCGACCCGGAAGATATGCGTGTCGACCGCCTGGGCCGGAAAATGGAAGGCGGTGTTCAGCACCACGTTCGCGGTCTTGCGCCCGACTCCCGGCAAGCCGGTCAGCGCGGCGCGGCTGTCGGGAACCTCGCCGCCGTAATCCTCGACAAGAATGCGCGACAAGGCCATGACATTCTTCGCCTTCTGCCGGTAAAGGCCGATCGTCCTGATATGCTCGGTCACGCCCTCCAGCCCCAGATCCAGCATCTTCCGCGGCGTGTCGGCCACCGCGAACAGGCCCTTCGTCGCCTTGTTCACCCCCACATCCGTGGCCTGCGCCGACAAGGCGACCGCCACGACCAGCGTGAAGGGATTCGTGAACTCCAGCTCGGTCTGGGGCGTCGGGTTGGCTTCGGCCAGGCGCGAGAAGATCGCGACCTGCTGGGCAAAGGACAGTGGCTGTGGCAGGCGGATCTGGACCATGGCCCTCTGCTTTTGACCGTCCCCGCCCCCCATTGCAAGCCCGCCCCTGCCGGCGGTGATTTTTCTGCCGATCCAACGACTTCCACGCAGCCGTGACTTTCCTTCCGCCCGGAACTGGGCCAGCGTGTCGGCGTTGACCGGCGGTTGCAGAATCGTCACCGCCATCGAGGGAGGGGGCCGCAGGCCGCCGCAGGACCGGAAAGGACATCCCATGAACCTTCGCGTAACCACCATTCTTGCCGCCACGGGCCTTGTCGCGCTTGGCGCCTGCGCGCCCACGACCGGCATGGACGGCACCACCACCGGCATGAGCCGCACGCAGCAGGGCGCCCTGGCCGGTGCCGCCGTCGGCGCGGTCATCGCAGGGACGCGCGACAGCGACAGCAACAACCAGGGCCGGGACGCCGCGCGCGGCGCGATCCTGGGCGCGGCGGCGGGCGCCATCGCGGGCAACATCCTCGACCGGCAGGCGCAGGCGCTGCAGCAGTCGGTCAGCAGCAACGTCCAGGTCGTGAACCGCGGCGACCACCTGCAGGTCATCCTGCCGGAAGGCATCCTGTTCGCCACCAACTCGGCCGCCGTCACCGGACAGGCGCAAAGCGACCTTTATGCCGTGGCGCGCAACCTCAACCAGTACCCCAACAGCCGCGTGCAGGTCGTGGGCCATACCGACAACACCGGCTCGCAGGCCTACAACATGGACCTGTCGCAGCGCCGCGCGCAGTCCGTCAGCAGCATCCTGACCGCCGCGGGCGTGGCGCCGGGCCGCCTGGTCGCGACCGGCCAGGGCATGAACCAGCCCATCGCCTCGAACGACACCGCGCAAGGCCGCGCCCAGAACCGCCGGGTCGAGATCCTGATCTACCCGACCCGCTGATCGCCGGTCCCGACAAGACAAAACCCCCGGTCCTCCGACCGGGGGTTTTTTATCACTGTCCGTTTTTTATCGTCAGTTCAGCCGACGCGCCACGTCTTCGATGGCGTCGTCGATCCCGGCAGACCGCTGCCCGGCGCTCACCTGCTGCGCCAGCAGGGTCGAGGCCGCAGCCACCGCCGCCTGCACCGCCCGGTCGCGCACCGCGCGCACGGCATCGTTTTCGGCGCTGGCGATCTGGTCCTCGGCCGCCTTCAGGCGACGCTCGATCGAGGTCTTCAGGTCGGCCTTCGACTTCGCGGCCGCAGCCTCGGCTTCGCGCCGGGTATTGGCCACGATCTGCTCGGCCTGGCCCGCCACTTCGCGCTGGCGGCGTTCGTAGCTGGCATAGATCTCCTGCGCTTCCTCGCGCAGGCGCTTGGCCTCGTCCAGGTCGCGGCGGATGCCCTCGGCCCGGGTGTCCAGCAAGGCCCCGATCTTCGCGGGAACCTTGAAGTAGACCAGCACGCCCACAAACACCAGAAAGGCGATCAGCACGATGAAGTTCGTGTTCCGCAACGAGAAGAACGGACCCGTCGCGGCAAGGGCCGGGCTGGCGACCAGGATCGCAGCAACGCTGGCAACAAGCTTCTTCATTGCAGGGCTCCCCTCATGCGGTTGTCGACCGCCTGGTCCACCGCCGCCTGATCGACCGTGCCGCCAAAGGCGCGGACCAGTTCGGCGGTCACGTCGCGGGCAACCTCGCAGGCGTCGTTGTCGGCCGAGTCGCGGATCTCGCGGATGCGCTGCTCCGACCCGGCGACGCGCGCGGCGATCTCGGCATCGGCATGGGCGATGGCGGCATCCAGTTCCTTCTGGATCTCGGCGCGGTTGGCGGCAACGATCTTGCCGGCTTCCGCACGGGCATCGGCCAGTGCCTTGTCATAGGCAGCCTCGGCCTCGCGGGCCTTCAGCTTGAATTCCTCGGCAGCCATGAGGTCGCCGGTGATGGCGCCCTGGCGGTCGGACAGGACGGCGCCGATGCGCGGCAGCGCGACCTTGGCGACGATCCAGTAGAGAACGACCAAGGCGACGACCAGCCAGAAGATCTGGTTCCCGAAGGAGGTCATGTCCAGCTGGGGCAGGCCCGTGGCTGTCTCGGTCTCACCATGCGCGACCGAGCTGGCCACGCTTTCGGTATGTTCGGCCGCGGTATGGGCGGCCTCTTGCAACAGGCTGATCATGTCCAAACCCCTTGGCCTTGAAGGTCACGAAGGGGCGGAGCGTGATGCCCCACCCCGCCGCAAGGATGGCGTTGGATCAGACTGCGAACATCAGCAGAAGCGCGACGAGGAACGAAAAGATCCCCAGGGCTTCCGCGAAGGCCATGCCGATGAACAGCGTGGCGGTCTGGCCGGCCGCGGCCGACGGGTTGCGCAGGGCGCCTGCCAGGAAGTTGCCGGCGACGTTGCCCACACCCAGAGCGGCGAAGCCCATGCCGAACGCGGTCAGGCCGACGCCGATGTACTGGCCCAGTTCTCCGATATTGCCTTCCATGATCATTCTCCTTGCGGTTGGAAGTTGGGAATTCGGGTTGAAAGACGGCGGCGCAGGAAGGCACCGCCACAGGCTGCGCGCCGTCCTAGTGGGACGGATGCAGCGCATCCTTGAGGTAGACGCAGGTCAGGATGGTGAACACATAGGCCTGCACGAAGGCCACCAGCACCTCGAAGGCATACATGCCGACCACCGCGACAACCGCGACCGGGGCGACGGCGGCGATGGCCGCGAAGCCCGCGAAGACCTTGATCACGGCATGGCCGGCGATCATGTTGCCCGCAAGTCGGATGGACAGGCTCAGCGGGCGGACGAAATAGCTGATGACCTCGATCACGGCCAGGATCGGGCGGACGGCCAGCGGCGCCGAGCGGATCCAGAACAGGTCAAGGAAATGCACGCCGTTCTTGACAAAGCCGATCACCGTCACGCCGACGATCACGGCCAGGGCCAGCACGCCCGTCACGGCGATGTGCGACGTCACCGTGAAGGCCATGGGCAGCAGGCCCAGCAGGTTGGCGAAGACGATGAACATGAACAGCGTCATGATGTAGGGGAAGTACTTCAGGCCGTCCTTGCCCGCGATGTCCGCGATCATCTTGTGGACCATGCCATAGGCCATTTCCGCGACCGACTGGCCGCGCGTCGGAACGATGGCCCGCCCGCGCGAGCCCATCACCAGCAGGGCCAGGGTGGCCAGCACGATCACGAACATCCACAGCGTCACGTTGGTGGGCGTGTACCAGTGAACCTCGCCGTCGCTGAACAGCGGGCGCACGATGAACTGATCCATCGGGTGGAAAGACAGGCCGGTTGCCTCGCCATGCGCTTCTGTCGCCACGATCAATCCCTCTTGTCGCTCTCTGGCGGCGTGCCAGAGGTTCGGTTGATTTCGCCCGCGGTGCGCATCATCGTCTTGATGCCGGCCGCAAGGCCGAAGAAGATGAACAGGATCATCAGGATCGGCGTGGTGCCGAGCAGATAATCCAGTCCGTAGCCAATCCCGAAACCCAGCCCAAGGCCGGACACGAGCTCGATCACCATACGCCAGGCAAGATTGGCCTGTTCGTACTTGCCCATCGGTCCGGGACCCTCGGGCTTGGAGGCCTTCTGCGCCAGCCGTTCCTCCAGTTCGCGCAGGCGGGCGGCATCCGCTTCCCTGTCCGCGTCGTTCCGGGGCCCTTCGGCCATCTGTCACGCCCCCGTTATCGGTTGCCGGGCTGTCTAGGGTGGATCCCTTCCCAAGTCAAGCAACTGGGATTCGCGTACAACCCGCTGAAAATTATTGCTTTTCCAAAGCGTTCGCTTTGGGCCTTCCGCTTGCATTCCCCCGGCGGGCCCGACATTATTCAACCGCAAAGTTGACCATTCCGGCCGACCGCCCGCCACGGACATCCGATGAACGCCCCCTCGCCCGACCGGCTGGACCTGATCTTCGCGGCCCTGGCCGATCCCACGCGCAGGCGCGTGCTGTCCATGCTGCTGGAGGACGACATGGCCGTCAGCGACGTGGCGCAGCCCTTCGACATGAGCCTTGCGGCGATCTCGAAGCATCTCGCGGTGCTTGCGGCGGCGGGCCTGATCCGGCAGGAACGGCGGGGCCGGATCACCTGGTGCAAGCTGGACCCGGACGGGATGCGCGCGGCCTCGGTCTGGATGCAGGGCTTCGGGCAGTTCGATCCCGTGGACCTCGACGATTTCGAACGCTTCCTGGAAGCCGAGCTGCAGGACTGGACCCGCGAATGACACAACCGGACATCCTGTGCATCGGCGCGATGCTGTGGGACGTGATCGGCCGCGCGCCGCGCCGCATGGCGCCGGGCGCCGACGTGCCGGGCCGCATCCGCCACATTCCCGGCGGCGTGGCGCTGAACGTGGCGGTGGCCCTGGCCCGCTGGGGCCTGCGC
>NZ_JAFNAW010000050.1 GCF_017356265.1 Paracoccus fontiphilus
AGGTCCCGCTTCATCCTGACAATGGCCGCCAATAACCTGGCCCGGCTGCCTCGGCTTTTGGGGGTATGACCACCAGACGAGGCACCAGCCACCCATGTTTTCGAGCGCCGAAGGACCTGAGCATGATCTTCATCAGTTGCTAAGACGGAAAACCATTCCGGTTCTCCGACTAATTCAGCGGCCTGCTAAGCCTTCGGACTCTCAGTCTGATCCGAAAAGGTCTCGAGTGAAAACCTTTCCAGCTACATCAGATAGTTCGGGCAACATCCGATTCGCTACAATAACATCGCTGCTCTGCTTAAAGATCTCCAGATCACGTTCTACATGCGAACCAAAGAAGGTTTCTTCCGATAGAACTGGTTCATAAACCACGACCTCTACCCCTTTGGCCTTGATCCGCTTCATAATACCTTGGATAGAACTCTGACGAAAGTTATCAGAACCTGCCTTCATTACCAAGCGATAGATCCCAACTTGGCTGGGATTCTTGGCTAGGATCATTTCGGCAATGAAATCTTTGCGTGTGCGGTTTGCGTCTACGATGGCGCGGACTAGGTTCTGAGGCACATCGGAGTAGTTTGCCAAAAGTTGCTTCGTATCTTTTGGAAGGCAATACCCGCCATATCCAAATGAAGGATTATTATAGTGCCGCCCAATGCGCGGATCGAGGCTTATTCCGTCTATAATTTCACGCGTTTTGAGCCCATGGCTCATTGCATAGCTGTCAAGCTCATTAAAGAAAGCAACTCGCATAGCAAGATAGGTGTTAGCGAAGAGCTTCACTGCTTCTGCTTCGGAAGCACCGGTAAATAGAACCGGTACATTCTTGTCCTCTGCTCCTTCCACTAGCAGGTCAGCAAAATTGCGTGCTCGCTCCGATTGCTCGCCCACTATAATGCGTGATGGATGGAGATTGTCGTGTAGTGCTCGCCCTTCCCGCAAGAATTCAGGGCTGAAGATTACTTGGTCTGTACCAAATCTTTTCGACACGTCCTCCACAAAGCCAACAGGAATTGTAGACTTGATGACCACAGTCGCGCGTGAATTTACTGCAATCACTTCTTTGATCACCTCTTCAACAGAAGAGGTATCGAAGAAGTTTGTCACTGGATCGTAGTTTGTGGGCGTTGCCACAATTACAAAATCCGCCTCACCATAGGCTGCCTTCCCATCTAGTGTGGCTGTTAGATTCAAATCGGCAGTAGCAAGACAGACCTCCATCTCAGCATCGATTATTGGACATTCGCGCCGATTTAGCATCGCCACCCGTTCAGGGTTTACGTCGACCGCAGTCACTTGATTGCGATGCGCCAGAAGCACTGCGTTCGAAAGACCAACATATCCAATACCTGCTACAACAACGCGACTTCCCGCCATCACCTAACCTCTCTAGATCTGTGCATGCCAGGCGATGTGACTGACTTAGCAGGTATTTGCAAGCCATCTTGAGGTCTCGAACCAGCAACAGAATAGTTGCTTCAGGCCTGCTGACAATTTTATGAAGATGAGATCGTAATTACCCCGCCTTGAACAACTATGTCAGACTGCTCACGCGAAGCTCTGGCAGTATCTCCTGCCCAAGGATAACGGTTCGATCATGCGAAGCAGCAAACAACAGAATGTCCTAAGATGGGCGAGGATCTTGCAATATTGTGCGCAAGGGCGGCGAAGACCGCATCGCAGATGCGGCCCTTCAGCGGGCATCTGGCGGGATGTTCGTTGGTCTTTATGTGCCCAATCTCCGGCTCGATGGGACTTTGTCGCCTGAGGAGTTTTGCCAACAGTAGGGTGATGCCGCGTCTTGTGCTGCTGATCAGGACATTGGTGGTGGTCACGCCGTGGCCGCGATAGCCGCGGTCGACCACAGCCAGATTGGCTGGTTGAAGGAGGCCTGCTCGGGAGTTTTCCCGTCAGGCGATGAGTGTGGGCGTCGGCTGTTGTCAAAGCCGAGATAACGGCTGATCGACGCACAAGCTTCCGAGACGCCGACATACGCCGGCAGGTAGACCTCCTCATATTTGATAATCCGCCAGAGCCGCTCAACGAAGACGTGGTCGCGCCATGCTTTCTTGCCATCCATGCTGATCTTGGTCTCGCCGGCGGCGAGCACCTTGATAAGCTCGGTCGATGTGACCTGAGAACCTTGGTCGGTCTTGAGGATCTCGGGCATGTGCCGCTTGTCGATGCGATGCATCAGTTCAAGTCCGCGTCCGACACCAGGCGGGGCTTGTGGCAGACGCCGCCCGGGCTGATCCCCGGCACGACGGCCTGTCGGCTGACGCTCAGCTTGGCTGAGCCATCGATCATTTTCCTGCGTTCGGCCACAGACCCCGGCGCGGCTCGCCCGAACCAGTGGCGCTCACCGCGCAGTTCGTCGCGCGCCGGACAAAAAATCGTTCTCCAGATTCAACTCTCCGATCCTCGCATGCAAAGTCTTCACATTGATGATCGGTTCTGGCTCAGCTTTCGCGGCGTCGCCGAACACCGCGGTCGCGCCCTCAAGCAGCTGATCACGCCACGGCTTGATCTGGTTCGAAGGAACATCAAAGTCTTGCGCCAACCCGATCAAGGTCTTCTCGCCCCTGATTGCGGCTATCGCCACCTTCGCCTTGAATGCCGGGCTGTGATTCCGGCGCGGGCGTCTCGCAGGGTCTTCTCCTCGCTTGCAGCATCATGCCGCTCAATCGCCAGGAAGTCGAGGTACTGGATCAATTCTGGCCCGGCTCATACGCGGAAAGTCCACTTGCCCCGGCTACTTAGATTTCCGTAGCCATCTCTTAAAGCGTTTCGGTAAAGACGTGGATCGCAGAGGGTTTCCTGCAAGGGTCATTTCGTGCTCCTCTTGTTCGGGGAGGATGGGTCATGTCGGCACCTTTGCCGCATGCGCTCCGGACGCGGTTCCAGCGGTATGTTGAAGAGGGACTGAGCGGCCGTGCCGCAGCCATGCGCTTGAAGGTGTCAGCTGCAACAGGCGCACGGTGGGCACACTTGATCCGGACACGCGGTCACGCTCATCCCGCGCCTCCGGGGCGCCCTCCTGGGCGAGGCAAGCTCGCGCCCTGTCAGGCGTTTTTCGAGGCACTGCTCACCCGCGATCCTGACATCACGCTCTTCGAACTGCGCGACGCCCTGGTGATGGCGGAAGGTGTCGAGGTTCACCATTCCTCCATTGCCGCGCTGCTGTCACGGCTCGGCTTCACCTATGAAAAAATCGCTGGTGGCCAGCGAACGGGGCCGCGCACGGGTAAGGCAGGCCCGGCACGATTGGTTGACGCGCCGCTTGCCTGCAATGCGGCGTCAGCCGGAACGGCTTGTGTTCCTTGATGAGACGTCCATCAAGACCAACCTTGCCCGCCTGCGTGGTCGCGCTCCCTGCGGTGAGCGGCTCTCAATGGACGCGCCCTTCGGACACTGGAACAGCCAGACATTCATTGCAGGACTGACCCATGATGGCCTGATTGCACCTTGGGTCATCAAGGGCGCGATGGACGGGCCTGCCTTTGCCGCCTACGTAGAAAAGGTTCTGGTGCCGGAACTGATACCCGGCACTGTTGTCATTCTGGACAACCTTGCGGCACACCGGAACGTCGAGGCAGCCAAGGTCATCAAGCAGGCTGGCTGCTGGTTTCTCTACTTTCCGCCCTATTCTCCAGACCTGAACCCCATCGAGCAGGCGTTCTCCAAACTCAAAGCGCATCTACGCAAGGTTGGGGCACGCACCTTTACCGAACTGTTCAACGCGCTCCGAGACATCTGCGCAATGTTCACGCCCGCTGAGTGCTGGAACTACCTTCAGGCAGCTGGCTATGTCGCAGGTTAATCCCAAACCGCTTTAGGTGCGGCAATATTGGACCGACCTTGATGAGAGGGGAGGGGAGGTGGGCAGCTCAGCGCTCTAACATGTCACGGTGATAACGGCCAAGAAAGATAAGTCCAATTAAAATGAGTCCTAGCGAAATACCGAATACATATGCTGGATTGACGTAATTAGCCTCATATCCAAGATAGAATGCACTGCGCATCTCACCACTTATATGGACAAGCGGGTTAAACCAGAGGATTGCTTGGGCGGACTTAGGCAAATTTTCATAAAGCAGAATTACCCCAGACAAAATCATGAGGGGTGCCGTTGCAATTGACCAGATATTGCTCCAGATCGGGAACATGGTCATCAGGAAACTGTTCAGCACGCCGATCCCGAAGCCGAAGGCGATTACCATACAATAGGCCAGGATGACGCGGTCGATCAGCAGAACGGTCCGCGTGTCCTGAAAGACGAGGATCCCGGTCAGCAGGACGGAGAAGACGACAAGCTGGATCATGGCCGTCAGGATTGTCCGGGCGATCAGGGTATCCATGTAGCTGACCCGCGGATAGGCCAGCAGATTGCGTGAATAGGAAATCGCGCCGCCTACGCGCTTGTTTAAAACATTGAAGGCAATGAAAGGCAGGAAGCCGGTCGCATAGAACAACGCGAAACTGTCGCCCAGGGGAGGGGAGCGGAAGCCGAGGGAGAAGATGGTGACCAGGAAGGCGATCCCCAGGATCGGCTCGGCCAGGACCCAGAGGAATCCGCCGGGTGAACGGCCGTAGGACGTGGCCATCTCGCGCAGGATCAACGCCAGGATCGAGCGCAACGCCGGCAAGGCGTGGAACCGGCCGGTCGGACGCAACCGGGAAGGCTGTTCTTCGAGCCTTTTCAGATCCATTCTATTCCTCGCTCCATTGCGAAGGCAGCTGCGCGCCGAAGCGTTCGCGCATGGCTTCATATTGCGGCTTGAGGAGCGCCATGAGCATGTCCCGGATCTCGCGGGGGCATGGAGGCAGGTCCTCCGGGGGGCCGAGCGGGGGCAGGCTGCTCTCGGGCAGGGGCGGGATGTCGAGGATGCCGGTCAGCTTGTCGATGCCGTCCCGGCCGTGCAGCTCCTCGTGAAACAGGATCACGATGCGGTCGCTTGCTACGACGCGATCAAGGCGGTCGAACATGCCGCTGTAATCCGCCTCGGGCCAGGTCCGTGCCAGCGCCTGCGGACCGCGTGCAGCGGCCCTGCGGACAATGGCGGTGATCCGGGTCATGCGGGCATCTTCTTCGCCTGCCCCTTCCTCCTGCCCCCTAGCAGGAGCCCGGCTTGCATTTGCAGGAATCTGCGCATCCGAGCCACTCGCTGGGACGCGGGCGGGCACGCCGGCCTGGATTTGCGCCCACAGCCTTGTCAGCGGGTCGCGGAGCACGACAACAAAGCGCCCTGCCCCCAGTGCCGCCATTTCCGCCAGTTCCTGTTCCGGCAACAAGGCATAGCTCGGCGTGAAATCGCAGATCAGGGGCTGACCACGCCGCCTCGAGGTCATAAAGTCGACATAGGTCGCATGGCGGTCGTGACCTTCCGGGGGCGCTGCATGAAGAGCGAGGACCTCGCCCAGTTCACCCAGAAGCCGCAGGGTGTTGCGCTGCTCCGGGCCGCTGCCCCGGCCAAGCCGCATGGCCAGATCGCGGGCGCTTTTCTGCCGGCGCAGCAGGGTCGCCGTTCCCTGCCCGGCCCGCACGTCGAAGTAATGAAGCTCCCGGATCCTCGCGAAATGGCAGGCACGATGGCGGCGCAGGCAATCGCCCAGCCAGTCGCTGGCGGTCTGCGGCAGGCCCAGGCCGTAGAGCATCCTCGCGTCATAGGGAAAGTCCGCTGCGCCCGACCCGCCCGGAAGCGCCGCCGAGGCGTGAACCCGCTCGGGATCGAGCGTGTGGTTGTAATGGTCGATCGCGTCCTGCACGTCATCATAGAAATGCAGGTTTCCCGCCTCCAGCACCGCTCCCGACTGGCAAAGCTCGCGGAGCATTCCCATGGAATGGCTTACATAGATCGCGCCGGACTTCTTTATGCGGTTTAAGAAGACATCGCGGCTCTTGCGCTTGAAGTCGGCATCCCCCACCGCCGTCACCTCGTCCACCAGATAGGTGTCGAAGTCGATCCCCATGTTGATGCCGAAGGACAGCCGCCCCCGCATCCCCGAGGAATAGGTGCGCACCGGCAGGTGGAAATGCTCGCCGAGTTCGGCGAAATCCTCGACCCAATGCATCAGTTCGGTGGTGTCGGCGCCATAGATGCGGGCGACGAAACGCGTGTTCTGCGCGCCGGTCAGGTCGGGGTGCAGCGAGCTTGCAAGTCCGACCGGGAATGACACCTGGCCATCCGACAGGACCTGTCCCCTGGTAGGATGGACGGTGCCGGCGATCATCTTCAGAAGCGTGGACTTGCCCGCCCCGTTACGCCCGAGAAGCCCGACCGAGACGCCCGTGGGAAAGATGGCATCGATCCCATTGGCCACCACCTTCATGTGGCCGCCAAGTCGGTAGATCTTCGTCAGGTCGCGCAGAACGATCATGGTCTCAACGCCTGTCGCGCAGGGCATAGGCCATCAGCACGATCACGCCCCAGATCATGAAGGAGAACAGCGCGGTAAGCGCCGTCAGCTCGACCCGGTAGGGGCGCGTCGGCCGTTCGGCCAGCGTTGGCTGGACATGGGCGGCCAGATAGCGGGTTTGCCGGCGCGCCTCGGCCACGGCCGCGTCATAGGCGGCCATCGCGGCGGTGTAGGTCTGCTCGGCGAACTGCTGATCGACCATGAGGCGTTCGTATTCGCCCACCAGGTCGGCGAACACCCCGCCTTCCTCGCCGTCGCCGGTGGTGCTTCCGATCCCCAGCTTGGCCCGCTCCTCGGCGATGCGCCCCTGGATGACATCGATCCGGCGCTCGGCCTGCTGGATGCGCGGATCGCTTTCGCTGGTGATCTGGCGCAGGATGTCCAGATCGATCAGCGTCTGCGCAAGCTGTTCCTGCAAGGAGGACAGGATGCCCATCTGGCTCTGGATCGAGGCGGCGGGATCGACGATCTGCGTCCTGTTGCGGAACCGCGTCACGGCCTCGCGCGCGACTTTGAGGCGCTCGACCGCGGTATGGAGTTCCTCGCGGGCATAGGCCGTCGCATCCTCGCGGGCGATGGCCGAAAGACGGTTGATGAGCGCGGAACTCTCCTGGAAGATGCGGGAGGTGATCTTGTGGGCATCCTCGGGGTCGAAGGCCTGGACCTGCAGTTCAAGGATGCCGGTCGCGGTGTCGTAATAGACGCCCACCATGCGCTGCCAGTAATCCGTCAGATCCTCGATCGTTCCGGGGGGATGATAGGAAAACAGCGGATCTCCCTGCGACCAGATGGTGCGGAGGTCGAGATCGGTATCGATCTTGGCGACGATCTCTGAACTTTTCAGAAAATTGTAGAGAACATCCGTATCCGAGGAGGACGATCCCGACAGGCCGGTGATCCCGCCCAGGAACTCGACCGCGGATTCCGCTTCCTCCGTGCGGATCGAAAAGCCCATGCTCGACACATACCGGTCGGTTGCCTGGGTCCACAGGTACCAGCCGACAAGCATGCTGGGCAGAACCACCATGACCAGGAAGCTGACGAGGACGACCCAGTGGCGCTGCCGTGACCGCGCCGGGCCGGCCGGCCGGATGCGGGCTGTCCCCTCCGAAGGGGTGCCCTGGACAGGGGACGCCGGCATGGCGGAAACGGGGGCGACTGGCGGGATGGTGGCGGTTCTTGTCATTGGATCCCGATAGGCAGGAAATACGGTTCCTGGTCGCATCATCGCATTCCGCATGCGCCAGACAGGTGGCGGGACTAAAAGCGCGGGGCCAGCCTAGATGCAAGAGGCAGAAAGGCAATCACCATGACACATTTGCGTATCGTGCCGGGACCGGGGCGGTGTCCGGCGGCCATGGGGCAGTCCCGGACGCCCGCGCCGCGCCGGGCCGGGGCACGCATCAAGGCCGCCCGGTCCTAGAAGGACAGGTCATCGGAAATGGCCTGCGCCGTCATCTTATCGACGCGCAGGGAGGTTCCCTTTCCAAGCCTGAACTCGACGCCCCTGCGGCTGTTCCTTGCCCGCGACATGGCTTCCTCCACGCCGGAAAACCCGAAGGCGGACAAGTCGAGCATGTCCACGCCATCCTCGAAATCGGTGATCACGTCCCTGCCCGGAGAGGCGATGAACAGGTCCCTGCCCTCGCCGCCGGTCAGCCTGTCGTTGCCCGCGCCGCCATTCAGCGTGTCGTCCCCGTCGGCGCCGATGATCCGGTCGTTCCCGCCGCGCCCCTCGGCCCGCAGGCCATTGTCCCGCACGGCAGCCTGCAGCGCGGGGCGCAGTTCCCCGCCTCCGCCGCGCGGCATCGCTATCACGAGATCTCCGGAAGGCCCTCCGACGAACCGCTCGGCGACCCAGACCTTGTTGAGATGCTCGAAGATGTCGGCAATCGAGTTCTCGTCGGTGTCCGGCGTCATCTGGTGCGGATGAAGAGGCGCGACATCCCGGTGGATGACGTTCCAGATCTCGGCCGTCCGGCCCTTGGCCATCGTGATGTGCTCGGGGGCCGAACTGTAGTCGAAGGTTCTGACGACCACGACATTGCCGGAATCGAGGCTGCCGTGGAAGTTGATGTCGCGGGTGATCAGGTTGAACGCCACCTGGTTGCCATGCTCGGCATTATAGGCCGAGAACAGCAGCGAATGCCGGGCGCCGCCGTGGTTCACCCCGTCTGCCACGTAGTCGAGGCTTTGCAGGCCGGTCGCCGTGGTGCCGAAGGCCTCTTCCAGGATGAAGTGATAACCGTTTCCCCCGGTCCGCGCCTGCGTCCCCACCGCCGTGAGATCGTGCAGCCTCGTGCCATAGGCCCTGTCGATGCCGAAGGCATGCGAGGGCGGCAGGGTGATCGTGATGTCCTCGATCAAGGCATTCGACACGCCGTTGAGGTCGAGGGCCCGGACGCTTCTCCAGCCCGGCGCGGGGCCGGTGGCATAGTCGTCCAGATCCAGCAGCCGCGGTTCCGCAAAGGACAGGCCAAGCCCCGAGATCGCCACGTCCCTGACCAGGTCGGTCACCCGGACCCGGTTCCTGCCGGCCGCAAGATCGTGGGGAACGGGATCGGCGATCGTGACCTCGTTCCGGGCGGCGTCGATGGCGACGATCTCGGTCAGGACCTCGCGCAGGGGGTGCCGGTTGGCGGGAAAGCTGTTGCCGTCCGCCCTGACATGGCCCTCGGCGGCACCGGCCGGCAGGACCCATCGCAGGTCATTGGCATTCAGGTAATCGGCGTTGTTCGGCTGGAAGACATACAAGATGTCGCCCGGCACGTGGTTTTCCTCGCCGGGCCGTCCTTCGCGGGCCTTCAGGCCTTCGACCGTATCAAGCCGCAGCAGCGTGTCCCCGGCCGCGGCCGGGGCCGCAAGCTCGAAGGCCCGCCCCATGGGCTTGCGCGCCAGCACCTGGATCGTGGGCCCGGGATGCAGGCCGGTATGGCGCAAGGTCACCTTCTCCGGGCCGGCCCCGACGATGCGGACGCCGTCCCGGGTGATCTGCAATCCCCGGTCCAGATCATAGGTCCCCGCCTCGAAGCGGTAGGTGTCGTAGGCAGGCTCGTCCAGGGCCTGCTGAATCTCCGCCGCCGTGTAGCTCGTATCGATCAGCAGTTCCCCCATGCCTTCCGTCCTTTCGGCAAATACCCAAGCGGCAATCCTGTCCCGGCCATGTCTAGGCCGGCAGGCACGCCATGTCACCGCCTGGGAAGGCGGGCGCAGGGGGCCGGCAAGGCAAGCGGGCTCAGAACAGCACGATGTCCCAGGCCATGACCCCGGCATTTCCGGCAAAGGTCGCGACAAGATCGGGTGCCGCTTCGCCGGTGCCGTCCGTGTCGAACCAAAGTCGGCCTGCGGCCTGGTCGAAGATGAAACGGTCGTTCGCATCATGCGCTGTGGTGCCGGCGTAGAAATGGCCCTCGGCCAGCCTGCCCTTGGCGATTCCGCCGAAGACGGACTGCTTCATCATCAGCATGTCGCCTTCATGGGGTTCATTGGCATTGAAGTCGAGAATATGATCGACATTGCCTCCGTGGGGCGACCGGTCGAAGACAAAGCTGTCTGCCCCAGCTTGCCCGCGCAGCGTGTCGTTGCCCCCGCGACCGGCAAGGGTGTTGCCGAAGGGGTTACCAACAAGAATGTTGTCCAGGTCGTTGCCAATGCCGTTCACCTCCGCTACCCCCTTGCCGGTGTTGTTAAGCAGGGTCTGAATATAAAGATTCTCGACATAGGCAGGAAGCTCGATGGAACGGTAGGCCTTTACCGTGTCGATCCCGCCATTGGCCTTTTCGACCACCTTGTCGCCTAGGGTGCGCAGCAAGTAGGTATCGTTTCCCGACCCGCCGACAAGCGTATCGACGTTCTTGCCACCGTCGAGAATGTTGTCTCCGTCGTTCCCGATGATCAAGTTGCGCAACCCGTTGCCTACCCCCAGCTCGGCCTCTCCGACCAGTTCGAGGTTCTCGACATGGGCGCTGCCCATCCGGAAGTCGACCGAGGCGCGGACCGTATCGATGCCCTCCCAGCGGCGGTTTTCTGCGACCCGGTCACCAATATTGTCGACGATCAACAGGTCCGAGCCGGGGCCCCCGTTAAGCGTGTCGTTTCCCCCATCACCCTTAAGCGTGTCCTGGCCTGCCCCGCCGAACAGGACATCATTGCCGGCGCCCCCGCGGATCATGTCGTCGGCGCGGCCGCCATGGACAATGTCGCGCATCCGGTCGCCGACGATATTAACTCCCGTGTCGTTACCCGACATTACCGTGTGCTCGCGCCCGCCGGTCAGTTGCACTTGCCGCCCACCATCGATGACGACGCTCTTGCCGCGGCCGAGCGGGCCCACGTCGAGCAGCACCGGCTTTCCAGCCGAGAGATCGCCTACCGAGATCGAAAGCGTGGCATTGTCGGACTGCGCCACCAGCGGATTTTCGATGATGAGGTCGAGTTTGGCGGTAGCCGACAGATCGAAGCCTTCTATCCCGGTAAAGGTACCAGTCCTCCCCAAGTTGGCGTTGAGTGAACTTTGCAGGAGCCGGATCTCGTCAAAGCCGGCGCCGCCATGCACGGTGAAGCCCGGTTCGGTGACATGTGTCCTGCTGGCGGTGAAGACATCGTTCTTATCGGTGCCAACCGCAAGCATCTGTCTTGCTTTCATCGCGATATTCTGCCCTGCGGCGACATCTGCGGCGAAGGCGAAGTTTTCCGCCGTCAGGGTATCCAGCAAAATGTTTCGGAGCAGGGTGTAACCGGTCGGTCCAAAGTCGACGATCACATCCGCCCCCGCCTGCCGCAGTTCAAGTTGCGAAAAGGCAGTATAGGCCATGCCTTTGATCAGCAGCACGTCGCCGGCGGCCCCGCCCTCGAAATCATGGATCGTGTCGGTCAGATCGGCAAAGCGCCGCAGGAAGGTGTCGCGGCCCTTGCCGCCATAAAGATTGTCGCCGTTGGCGCCGCCGTCGATCAGGTCGTCGCCGTCGCCACCCTGCAGCACATCGTTGCCTTCGCCGCCGATCAGCGTGTCGTTGCCGCTGCCGCCAACCAATCTGTCCTTGCCAACTCCGCCGTTCAGGATGTCGGCGCCGCCATTGCCCTGCAGCGTGTCGTTGCCGGCACCGCCGCTAAACCTGTCATTGCCGGCTTGACCCAAACCAAGATCCGGACCACCCCGCATGGCGATGTCACCGCCCTCGACATGGGCGACGATACGGTCCGACCGGTCACCGGACCGGGCATACCTGAAGGTGACGTCGTTGTTCTCGATGTCCGACAGCGGGTGCAGGCCCCGGGTGCCGGGCTGGACCGCCTGCCATTGCGGCAGGACCCCGCCGGGATAGTCCTGGTCGAGCACGTCGACCACGACGGTGTTCCTGTTGTCGGCGCTGCCGTGGAAGTTAATGTCCCGGTTCGAGTAGCGCAGGTGCAGGCTATTGTAATGCTCGGCATTGTACGAGGAGAACAGCACCGCATGCCGGGCGTCGGTCGACGACAGATTGATGAAGTCGTTGGCAAAGCTTTCCTGCAGCATGAAGTGATAACCAGAAGAGCCGCCCTTGTTATGTGCGCCAGTCGCGGTCAGCGCATCCGCCGTTGTCTCGTGAGCGCGCTGCCATTTGAAGCCATGCGCGGCCGGGTCGATGACGGTGATCCGTTCCAGCGCGCTGTCGCGTACCCCGTCAAGCTCGAGTGCGGCGATCGAACCCCATTCAGGGATCGTGTTCGCGAAGAGGAAGGGGTCAGGTTTGCCGCCCGCCTCGTCCGAGAAATCACCTTGGATGGTGAAGTCCGACAGGGTGACGTTCTCGAGGAACGTGTTCCTGACGACGTTGGCCACGCCCGCCGCAAAGCTGTAGGGCGAGGCCTCGGCAAGGGTCGCCACGCCGTTTTCGATTGATACGATGTGCGAGCGAAATTCTCTTAGATAATAAAGCTCTTCGGCGCCTGTTCCGGCAGCGGCCGGTTCGTTCCAGTCTCCCAGGCCATCGGGGTTGTCTAAGTTGCCCGAGACTTTGAGATAGGCCTTGTCGTTCTGCTGGGAAACGAAGATCAGGTCGCCGACCTTGAACTGCGCATGCCCGCTGCCGGGGCTGTCGGAACGCGACGCCTCGAAATCCGGCAGCACGACCTTGTTGGAACCCTCGACCAAGCGGACCGGCAGCTTGCCGTGGCGGTCCTGAAGGTCGTCGGGTTGCACGAGGATGGTGGGGCTAGGCGTGTCGAGGCCGATTTCAGTGCTGAAGATGGTCTTCCCCTCACCCGCGCCCTTGAGCGTGATGTCGCCGCGGCTGATCCGCAGCGTCTCGGTGATCACATAGGTGCCGGCCGCGAGGTTGATCGTGGCGCCAGGCATCGCCGCGTCGAGCAGCTGCTGCAACTGGGCATTGGTAGTGCCGGCCTCGACATTGTAGACCATTAAATCCTGGTCGGCGGAAAGGAAGTCTGAGTTGGTGCCAGTGTCCTTCAGCGTGGGCATGGCTTTGCTCCTGTTCTGGCGCCCTGCGGCAGCCGGTCATTTTCAGGCCGACGCGTCAGCAGTTCCCGTATAAGGAGAATACCCCATGCCTGCCGCCGCAGGGAAAAAGGACCCTGGCCAAGCAACATTCACTCAGGAGTGTAAAAATTCTACCTATTAAAGGAGGATTTTTAGGATTTAACGAGAATTGGTCTCGCGCAGTTCCTTTTGCAGGCGGAGCACCATGTTCTTGTACTTATTCACTTCCTGGTTGAGACGCGCGAGCAGCGCCTCGTTTCCGCCGGACTCGGCCGCCCATTTCCGGAAGGAGGCATCGGTCGTCAGTGCGCTGATGGCATCCTCGATATCCTCGACCGGCTGATCGGAAACACCGTAGCGCACAAGAAAGGTCTGGATGATCTGGCCGACCACCACGTCGCTGACATGGCGCCGGTCCTGCTGCCAGCTGAGGTTGGGATCGCTCAGGCTGACCGCCTCGTAGCTGGGGAAGTAGTCCATGCCCTCGACCCGGTCGGTCAGCCGCGTCGCCGCAGTGCGCAGGGTCGATTTCGAGGTCATGTTGGCAACAACGATGTCATCTGCCGTGAAGGTTCGGCCAAGCGGCACCGGCGAGACGGTCAGCACCCTCTTCTGGCCAAGCTTGCCATGACCCTCGAGGATCCTCCGGATCTCCTCGAGGGCCGTCTCGACCTCCTCGAAGCTCAGCTGGTGGAACCGGAAGCGGTCGGCGCTGCGGGCAAGGATCCTGGGGTTCGGCGCTTCGTTCAGGTGCAGCCCGGTGACGGTGTCGATCCAGGTCTCGACAAGCCCAAGGGTCAGGACCACCACGTCGGCCTCGAAGGCCTTGGCAAAATAGCGGGCGATCGCGGTGCGGCGGGCCATCATGTCCCGCACGCTGCCCGACTCGGCCTTACCCGACAGGCAGGGATCTGCGACCTGGCCGCCGGCGACCGGCAGCAGGGCCCCTTGCGGATAGCTTTCGATCCCCGCGGCCCATTTCAGTTCCTGGAGGATCGATACGGGCGTGTACTTGTTGAACACGCCGCCTTCCCGGGCATTGTTGTTGCCGAGGTTCTTCACGTCGATCTCGAGGCTGGTGACGGTGGCGCCGGCAAGATGCAGCCGCTCCTCGACATTGCGCGCAAAGCACGAGCCGATGGCAAAGAACGTGTCGCCCGCCCGGACGGTGAAGCTTTGGCGGCCCTGCGGCACGATAATGCGCTGCGCGATGCGCTCGGCCGCCCCGCCCTCGCTGCCGTTCCAGCGGGCATGCGGATTGTCTCGACTGGTATCAAGAGCGTCCTTTGCTGACATCATGATAAGGGCTCCGTTCTTCGGCTGATCATCACGGGAGCTGATTCCTACCGCAAATGTCGCGCTTGGGCGATGCCTAATAGCAAGCGAAAGACACTCTCCCGCAACCCCCTGTCCTGCCATCGCCGAGCGCGCCCGATCCAGCCCATGCAGGCCCGCCCGGCCCGCAGCGCGGGTCGCCGGCATTCTGAAAACTGTTGCGCAATGCGGGCAAGTGGGGCACTAAGCGCCCCTGAATAAAGGCGGCCCTCCATAGGCGATAGCGCAGGTCCGGGCGCAGGCATAGGCGTTGTTGACGAGGGTGCAGGTCATGACAAGCGATCAGAACGGCAAGCTGGGCCTTATCGTGACAGGCGTCGCCCGGAGCGGAACCACGGCCCTGGGGAAGCTGCTCAACGCCCATGCCGGCGTTTGCCTCGGCATCGAGCGCTACAAGTTCCAGTTCCTGCGCGCTCACAATTATTCGGCCGATCTTTTCGAACGCGAACGGTTCTTCGATTTCCGCGCGGAAGACACCAACCTCATTCCCGATTTGCGCCCCGCCTGGAAGCCCACCTACGACCACATCGCCCTGAAATGGGGCGGGGCGCGGGTGATCGGCGACAAGGTGCCTGACCTCATGCCGGTGTTGAGGGACTTCATCACCCAAAATCCGGATTTCCGCTATATCGTCATCCTGCGGAACCTGAAGGACGTGGGCCTTTCATGGCAGGCCCGGGCCGATCGTCCGCGCGACAGCTGGCCCAAGAACAAGGGCTTTGCCGAGGCTTGCGAAAGCTGGGACGCGCAATACAGGATCCTGCACGACATCATACGCGACCGGAAGCTGCGCAAGCAGGTTCTGCTGCTCGACTACGACCGGATGTACGAGGATGTGGCGGAAACCGAGGCGGTGCTGCTCGGCTTTCTTGGCCTGGGGCGCGATCCGGCCTTTTCCGAGGTGCTTCACGAGCATGCCGGGTTTGCCGCCACCCGCGGAAAGCGCAAGATCGCGCCGCGCTTCATCGAGCCCTACAAGGCCGTGGAGCAGGGCTATGCGAAGGGGCTGCGCAAGGTGGCGCGCGAGCAGGCGCGCTTCTGGGCGGATCGCTTCGCAAGCGCGGGCACGGAAACGGGCACGGACGCATAGCAATCCAGAAGGGCCGTCGGCCCGGCAGGGGTAAGATGACCGCGAAAACCATGATCGTCAGGCTGGCACGACGTCTCGCCCGGCGCGGCAGGCCCGGCTATATCGATCATTTCGACGCCCGCCGTGTTTCGGGCTGGGCCTTCGATCCCTCCGATCCCGCCACTCCGGCGCTTCTCAGCCTGCATGTGGACGGGCAGCCAGAGCTGAACATCATCGCGGACATGAAGCGCGAGGATGTGCAGGCAGCGGGGCTCGGCCCGCTGCGTTCGGGTTTCGACACGACGCTGCCGCGCCGCCTGCGTGACGGCAAGGCCCACCAGGTGGAGATCCGGCTCGGGCTTGACGGTCCGCTGCTGCGCGGCGGCACCTTGTCGATCCCCGCCGATCCCCGGCGCACCGGCGGCTCCGACATCATGGACGAGGACCAGGAAGCGGAGACGGACGGCCGGAACGGCGAAGGCGTCGCCTTCTTCGACCCCGCCCACGGCGCGATCACCGGCTGGGCCAAGGGCTGCACCCAGGTGACCGTGCGTCTCGACGGCGGAACCGGGCAGGTTGTCCGGCTCGAGCGGGAGGTGCCGGGCTTCGGGACCGGATCGCTGCAGGGCTTCCGCCTGGCCGTGCCCGCCGAGATGCGCGACGGACGGCCGCACCGCGCCGAGGTGGTCTTCGACCGCGCCGGCGCCCAGCTTGACGGCTCGCCTCTTTCCTTCACGCTGGGCGCCGAGCGGATCTTCGTGGAGGGGGCGGTGCTGAAGGGGACCGATCTCACCCTGACCCTGCGCGACAGCGATGGACGCCCCGCCACGGCGGAAGGACTTGTCCTGCTGGCCGACGGCCTGCCGCTGGAAACCGGAGCAGGGACGGTTGCCGGGCGGATCGAGGCGCGCCTGCCTGCGGATTGCCGCGGCCTGGTGCTGCGTAACGCCCGGGGCGAGATGCTGGCCCGATATGCAGTATCGGGAAACGAGGCGCTGCCCGACCCGCGCCGCGAACTGCCTGCCGAGGCACTGGACGCCGCGGGATTGCAGCGGGCGCGAACCGCCTTCGAGGCCTTTCTTGCCGATCCGGGGGACCGGTTCGACCCGGTCTGGTACCGCTGGGCTTGTCGCGACGCGCAGGGGCTGGAAACGGCGGACGCCCTGCTGGGGCATTACCGGGACCATGCGGGCATCGCGGCGGCCAGTCCCGGTTCCTTCTTCGACGAGGCGGCCGCGCGGGCCTTCTATCCGGCAATCGCCGACGCTGTCGCCGCGGGCGACCTGCCCTGCGCCTTCGCCCTGGACCTGGCCCTGGGAGAGGGAAGCCTCGAAACCCTGGCGGGGCTTACCCACGAGCAGCGCCGCGTTCTTGCCCGCCGGGACGGTCCGCCCCCCCGCGCGCGGCTGCTGGAGGAAATCACGGCCCGGCCCGGTGCGCCGATCCTGCCCGAGCCGCTGATCGCCCGCCAGCCCGCCCCGGTGGCGGCACAGGCCGCCTCGGACACGGTCTATGCCGCCTGGTTCGCGCGGTTGTCCATGACCCCGGACCAGCGCGCCGAGCTGGAGCGGGACGAGCATCGCATGCGCCGCGGGATCGCAAGCGCCGCGCTGACCCGTGCGCCGCTGGTCACCGTGATCATGCCTAGCTGGAACCGGGCCTTCACGATCGGCGAGGCGATCCAGAGCCTGATCGAGCAGACCTATGCCAACTGGGAACTGATCGTCTGCGACGATGCCTCGACGGATCGCACGGCCGACGTGGTGCGCGGCTTCGACGATCCCCGCATTCGCTACATGAAGTTCCTCAAGTCGAACGGCGCAGGCGCGCGCAACAAGGGCATGGGATGGGCGCGGGGCGAATACATCGCCTATCTCGACAGCGACAATATCTGGCACCCGCAGTTCCTCGACATGATGATCCGGCGGCTGCTAGCGGCTCCCGGCAGCGCCATCGCCTATGCCGCCTATCTGGATACCGAGATGGTCGGCGGCCGGGTGGAGCTTCTGGACGTGCCGCGTCCCGCCTTCCGCCCCGTCCAGCTGAATTCCCGCAATTTCATGGACCTCAACTCGATCGTCCACCACCGCAGGATTTACGACTGGATGGGAGGGTTCGACAACGCGCTGCCGCGGCTGCAGGACTGGGATCTGGCGCTGCGCTACACGTCCGTCTTCCGACCGATCTTCGTGAACCATGTGGGGGTGTTCTACCGCCGCAACGTCGCCTGGGGGCAGGTGACGCATCTGTTCATGGATTCGGGCGCCCGGGAAACGGTGGGCGAGAAGACCCGGCGGCGGCTCGAGGGGGCTCATGAGCGGCTCGACATTCCCTGGCCGGAGCGCGGCAGGATCACCATCCTGTCGGGCGGGACGGACCTGTCCCCGGCGGACGGCAATCGCGTCCTGGCCGAGAACCTGGCCCGCCTTGCCGCCGGCGTGACCGATGTGGATCTGGTTGAACTGGGCGGCGCGGGCGACGAAGCAGGCGACGACCTGCCCGGCTTGACCCGCCACCCCATTCCCGCCGATCTTGCCCGGGATCTGCCACGGCTGGGCCGGGTGTTGGGCACCCTGCTGCAGGGCCGCCCGGTGCTGAGCGTCGGCCTGGGGGACGCCCAGTTGCGGGCCATGTCCGGGCTGCATCCCGACCAGGTATGGCGGCTGCACAACGACATCGAAGGAACGGTCCTGCAGGCGCTTGCGGGCCCGACGCGCTTCGGGATCGGCGCGATCCCCTTGGCGCTGCCCCCCGCCGAGGACAAGGGTTCGGTCATGCTTGCCCTTCTGCCCCCCCTCATGCGCAGGAGCGAGCGCGAAGCGCTCCGCCAGGATCTGGCCGACGAGGCGCAGAAGCGCGGGGTGACGCTGCTGGTTGCCGGCGAGGAGGGCATCTGGCGGGTGCAGGACAGGTCCGGCTGGCAGGCGGCAGAGATGGATCCCCGGACAGGCTTGCCGGTGCTGATCGGGCAATGCGCCGTGACCATCTGCCCCGGCGCGGTTTCCGGCCTGGACCCCTTCGGGTTCGCGCTGCTCAATGCCCTGCAGGCGCGGGGCGTGCCGGCAGCGGTGCCGCCAGAGCCAGATGAGGCGCAAGACATGGGCTTTGCCGGGCAATGGATCGAGGCCGGGGCTGCCTACGAGATCAAGATGGACGACCTGAAATGGCTGTTCGACAAGCTGCGCAAGCTGCTTTCTGCCGGGGAAGGCCTCGCGCGGCTGCAGGAGCGCAGCCGTCTGGTGCATGCCATCGCCTTGCACCCCGACCTGGCTCGGGAAAGGCTGGGCCATGCCCTTTATCGCCTGCTTCATGAACCGCCGCACCGGGAGGTGATCGATGGCCGCTGATGACATGCTGCGCGCCACCGCCGGCCCCGACATCCTGCCGCTGCTGCCCGACGGGATGCTGCTGCGCCCGATCCGCGCCGATATGCCGGCCGATGCGCCCGGCGTCACGGTCGAAAGCCGGAACGGAGAGCCGATCGCGCTGCAGCGGGTCGGCCGGACGTCGAGCTGGATCCTGCAACCGCGTCCCGAAGGCGACGTCATCCTGTCCGCGCCGGGCACCGCGCCGCTGGCGATCCAGATCGGCGGCTGGTCCGGCCGCGTGGACCGGGTCCAGGGCGCCCTGATCCTCGGCTGGGCGCGCAACCTGCGTCATCCCGGCCGCGATTGTGCTGTGGTGGCGTACGACGCTTCTGGCGTGGTCGCCGTCGCCACCGCGCGCGCCGCCGAAGGCGGACGGTTCGCTCTTCTGCTGCCGCCGCTTCTGACAGGGGGCCGCCGCCGCTTCGGCGTCTCGCTGGGCATCGCGGGGTCTGACTTCATCCTCGATGACGGCCAACTGATGCTTGATCCGGTGCAGGTCGCAAGGGGTCCGGTCCCGGGCCGGCTGCACCCGCGTCCGGTGGAGAAGCTGGCGATCCGCCTGAAGATCTCGACCCCGAACCTCAAGGAAGCCCCCATGTGGGGCGACTATCATTTCGCCAATTCCCTGGCCGCCGCCTTCGAAGCCCTGGGCCACCATGCCGGTGTCGACACCGCCGATGCTTGGTATGCCCACAAGGCGCAGGAAGACGTGGTCATCTCGATCCGCGGCCGGCACCGGGTGCAGACCGATCCCGGCAAGATCAACATCATGTGGATCATTTCCCATCCCGACCGGATACTTGATGAAGAATTCGCCGACTACGACCATGTCGCGGTAGCCTCGGACATCTATGCGGCGGAACTGCGCCGCCGGGGACTGCCTTCGGTCAGCGTCATGCACCAGGCGACCGATGCAAGGCTTTTCACCCCCGATCCGCTTGTCGAACGGCGCCAGGCAGCGCTTTTCGTCGGCAACTCGCGCCGCGAATACCGGACAATGGTGCAATGGTGCCTGCGCCGGGAACTGCCGCTCGAACTCTATGGCGGCGGCTGGGAAGGCGTGCTGCCGCCGGGCATGGTACGCGCGACCTCGGTGGCCAATGCCGACCTGCCGGCCTGCTACCGCAGCCACCTGCTGCTGCTTAATGACCATTGGGACAGCATGCGCGAGAATGGCTTTCTGTCGAACCGCCTTTTCGACGGATCGGGCGTCGCGACGCCGATCCTGACCGACCCGGTGCGCGGCCTGGCCGACGTTTTCGGCGACACGATCTCCGAGGCGGGCGACGAAAGAAGTTTCGCAGCCATCGCGGCGGACTGCCTTGCCGATCCCGCCCCCTATCTTGCGCGTGCGGCGCGCGCCCATGACATTGTCATGGCGGGCCACACCTTCGACCACCGGGCGGCCAGCTTCGCGGAACTGATCGACCGCATCGGCGCCCGCAAGCGGCGGTTGGGCTAGCCCCCGCCGCCTGCCCCGGGATCGGCGGCGCCATCCGCAGGCCCTTGCCAAGGGGCCGTGCCGCACCGCCGTCAGCGCCCTTCCCGGTCCTTCAGGATCACGTCCAGCATCGCCTCCAGGTCGGCTTCCGTTCGCACAAGCGGGATCGTGCCTCCCTGTCCCCGGATCGCCGCTGCGGCCCGGACCGCGTCGCCCTGCGCGCCCAGGTCGAAGCTGAAGACCGGCAGACCGGTCGCAAGGGCCTCGTGCGTGGTGTAGGAAAAGGTTTCCGGCCAGATCGAGGGGATCAGCCAGCGGCCGATGCCATAGCGCGACACCAAGCCGGGAATGTCCTCGATCCGGTAGTCACCATGGACCCGGGCCGGTGAGGCCAGAGAATAGTCGGGGGGGAGGTTTCCGATGACGACCAGCCGCGCCCTGTTATTCCTTGCCAGCAGCCGCGACAGCGCGCGCAGCACCCCGGCGCCCTTCTGATGACCGATATTGCCCAAGATACCGATCACGGGCACGCCGTCCTTCGGCTGCTTCGGCTGGACAACGGGAACTACGGTCACCAGCCGGTGCGGTGTGACGACAAGGCTACCTGCGACCTGCGGATAGGCCTGGGCGACAAGCGCGCGGCTGTTTTCCGAAAAGACCGTGACGGCATGGGCGGCATCCAGCAAGGCCTCCCAGGCCTCGCGCCATTGGCCCAGGTCCGCCCTGGTTCCGTCGGGACGCATGACACCATGCGCAGGGTCGGTGTCGGCCCCCGGCATCGGCAGCCCGTGATAGGCGCCGCCGCTGTCCAGCAGCATATAGGACGGGCTGAGCGGAAAGAAGTCATGCATCAGGACCTCGATCCGGTCCCCCGGTCCCCTGGCCAGCGACATCAGGATCTCGGGCAGGGCGATCGGGTCGCGGTCGCCCACGGCGCAGGAATAGATGACCCGGCGGGCAGGCAGTAGATCCAGCAGGCGGACCACGAAATCGGTGCTGTCGGTTTCGCCGCGGGTGATGCCAAGGGTGCTGTGCAGCTCGATCTGCCAGCGAGACAACCCGCCGACGCGCAGGACCACGGCCGTGGCATCCGCTTCCAGATCCGATTTCAGGCGGTCCTGCAGGTAATGTTCCGCGCCCCCGCCCATGTCATGGGCCAGGTAGACCGGGACCGCGCCCTTCTGCCGACTGCCCGCCCAGGCCAGGCCCAAGGCCAAGCGCGGGGTGTTCAGCGGGTCGTTGCCAATGAAGTCCTGCACCTCGGCGTCATAGCGGGGATAGCGCCGCGAGATGGTTTCGCCGTTCTTGCGGATCAGCTTGCGCTTTTCGGCCGAACCGAACGACGTGCCGCCGCGATGCTCGACGAAAAGCCCGCCAAGCCCTAGGTGGCGCCCACCCATCTGGCGCGCGCGCTGGCACCAGTCCACCTCCTCGCCATAGCCGCGACCGAAAACGGTATCCAGGTCCGGAAGCCTGCGCAGGTAGTCGACATGCATCGCCATGCAGAAGCCGACGCCGGTGGGCGCTTCGGCAAGGCCGGCACCCGGACGGAACCGGGCAGCCACCCGGTCGATGGCGTCGGCCTCGCCCGGGCGCAGATCCTCTCGCTGGCAGATGGCGGGGATGTTGAAGATTTCGGCATCGTTCGACATCGGCGTCACGGTGGCGACGTTTTCCTGGTCCAGCAGCGGCCGGATCAGCCGGCTGGCCCAGCCTGCGGGAACAAAGGCATCCGAATTCAGCAGCACCACATGATCGCCGAAGGGCAACGCCGCCGCGAAGGCCCGGTTGACCGACCGGATGAAGCCTAGGTTCGTCTCGTTCTCGATCACCGTGACACGGGCCGCGATGTCGGGGGCCAGTGCCGCCTGCCAACCGCGCAGCCAGGGGCGGACCTGCGCGTCGGACGAGCAATCCTCGACGATGATGAGGCGCCAGGGCAGGTCGGTATGGTCCAGGACGCGCCCCAGAACCTCGGGCAGCAGGTCGAAGGCGTTGTAGACCGGAACGACGACCGTGATGCCGGTCTGCTTCCAGCCCGCGGGAGGAATTTCGGCGGCTGCGCCGTCCTCAGCGAACAGCAGCCTGTCCAGTTGTCCCGACCGGATCACGGTGTTCAGCCGGAGCGCGGTCTTGATGCGGGCGGATGAAAGGGGATCGCGATGCCGCAGCCAGTGCACCCCTGCCGGAAAGGCCCGCACCACGTCACGCAGAAAGGGAGCGATCTGCGCCCACCGCATCGCGGCCAGGTCGCGCCGGGTAATCGGCGGCAGGACCTGGATATGGCGGGTGCCCTCCCTTTCGGCCCAGAAGGTCGTGCGCTCCAGGCTCAAGGGCATGTCCAGGACAAAGCCCGGCGTCCCGTTCGCTTCGCCGTCATGGAAGGGCAAGTCGTCGCGGACCAGGCTGGGGACACGCTCGACCGTCTGGTCCGCATTGGTCAGCCCGACAAGCCCGGACAGGGCCCAGCCCTCGACCCAGAGCCGGCCTTCGCGGACGACGATGCGATCGATCTGGCCGAAAAGCCTGCCCTGGCCGTCATGAAGCGGAAAACCCGGCCTCCGTATCTGCGCATGCCGGCTGGCATAACGCTGGAACAGGCTAAGAATTCTGCTGATCACGCGTTTTGTTCCCTTGGAAGAAGCTTGCCAGCGCCCGCCCAGACATCGCCGTCTAAAGTCCCGGCCTGTCTTTGTCCATGCTGGACTGGGCTGAAGGGCAGGTGATACAATTTTTTACAATATCATCAAACGGTCGTTTGGCGACAATTTCTTTGCAGATCGCTCTAAGTTCGGAGTGGTAAGTATGTAGCGCTTTCTCGCGCTGCAGCTATCGAGGGGCATTTCAGTTTCTGGTAGCTCCCGCACATCGCCAGCTTCAGATCAGAGTTCTTTCTTCCCAGACAGCACTATAGCGGAGATCTTTATAGTAAACCGCACCATGGCTAAAATTGGCGGTTATGGAGCTGATCGCGGCTACATCACTGCCATTTATGGGGAGGCAGGGGGTTGTAATTGGGGCAGAGGTGTTGCGCTCGTGATCTGGGGCTGATTCATGTGCGGATGGCCTCCTTTGAGCAAAATTGATTTTTTACGGATGATGTCTCTTGGTCAGGTTCATTCATGTGTCCGGCCTGTTTGCGCGGCGCGAAAGGCCGTTGGCCATGATGTTCTCGTTGGATCGGAACCTTATCAAGATGCCGTGCTTGAAGTGCGTTGAATTAGTCAGGTTCTTCCGATCCCCGGCTTGACCGGGTTGGCATCACTCGTGTCGTTCTCTCCTGCCCAAACTCGTTCCGCGTGCTTCAGGCGCTAGCCGGCGCGGCGCGGTAATTCTCCTCTCTCGTCATGACAGCCCATGCGATCCGTGCCGTCTTGTTGGCAACGGCGACGCTGACCAGCCTTGCTGGTTTGCGCTCGAGCAGCTGAGCAGCCCAAGAGTTAACTGCCCTCGCCTTGCGACGCGTGTAGCGGATGACGGCGGTAGCTCCGACAACAAGAAGATAACGGAGATAGCCGTCACCCATCTTCGATATGCCCTCCATCTGCTCCTTGCCGCCTGAGGAATGCTGTTTGGGCACGAGCCCGAGCCATGCAGCGAACTGGCGGCCTGAGTCGCCCACGGTCGCAGCAAGCACAATGGCGGTAATGAAGCCGACACCGGGAATGGTCTTCAGCCGGCGGCAAGTCGCATTGGCACGATGCCATGCCGGCAATTCGATCTCTATCGTGCGGATCTGCTGGCTCAATGCGTCGATCATGCCAGCGATTAGCAACAGGGTCTGGCGCGCGAGTTCCGGGACCTGCGCCGCCCCTCGGGTGAGCGCATCGAATAGGTCGCGAACATGGGTGTGCCCTTGGGTGCGATGACACCATACTCCGCCAGGTGCGCCCGCATTGCGCTCACTTGCGCGGTCCGCGGGCAAACCAGAAGATGGCGGGCACGATGCAGCATTAGGACACTCTGCGCGTCAGCAGACTTGATTGGCACGAACCGCATCGTCGGCCGCGTGTCAGTGGCAGCCGCGCCACCGCCTCGCAGATTGCTTCAGCATCGGCAGCGTCATTCTTGTTGCGCGTCACATATGCCTTCACATAGGCCGCTAGCATCCGCCACACCTTGTGGCCGAGCGCCTGGAGTTGCCGCGCCCAATGATGGGCTGTCGCGCACGCCTCAATGCCGATCAGGCACGGGTTCAGGCCGCCGAGAAGCGCAAGCAGTTGGTCCTGCCTGACCTTCCAGCGAAGCACGGCGCGACCCTGCGCATCAATCCTGTAGACCTAGCAGGCCGCTGAAAAAGTCGGCTCTCGACGCGGTTTGCAGAACATGATTCATCGCTGGCAGGAAGACAGTGGGAGTGATCATGCGCGGAACGGACGAGACGAGCGGGTCGCTGTTCAGCTATGTCGATCTTGAGGACCGCATCCCTGCGCGGCACCCGCTGCGCAAGATCCGACAGGTCGTGAATGACGCGCTCGCCAGTCTCGATGATGAATTCGACCGTCTTTATGTTGATTTCGGCCGTCCCTCGATTGCACCGGAGCGGCTGATCCGGGCTAGCCTGCTCCAGATCCTATTCTCGATCCGGTCCGAGCGGCAGCTGATGGAGCAGATGCAGTATAACCTACTATTCCGGTGGTTTGTGGGTCTCGGGATTGATGACGCGGTTTGGGTGCCAACGGTGTTCTCGAAGAACCGCGACCGGCTGCTGACGACCGAGATGTCACGCAAGGTCATGGCGGCGATCCTGGCCCATCGCGAGGTCGCGCCCCTCCTGTCAGACGATCACTTTTCGGTCGACGGCACGCTCATCAAGGCCTGGGCGTCGATGAAAAGCTTCAAGCCCAAGGCCGAGGGCACGTCGCCCGACGACGAGGACCCCGACAACCCGCCCACCCAAGGTGACACTCCCGACGATCAGACCGCCGAGGCCAACCCTGAGACTGCCTCAATGCCCCGCTCCACCCACCGCAGCCGCAATGCCGAGGTCGACTTCAAGGGCGAGAAGCGCTCCAACGCGACCCATGCCTCCACGACCGACCCGGAGGCCCGGCTCTACAAGAAATCGCTTGGCACCGGCGCAATGCTCTGCTTCATGGGGCATGCCTTGATGGAGAACCGCCACGGGCTGGTTGTCCAAGGCGACCTGACCCAGGCCGATGGCCATGCCGAGCGGAAGGCCGCGCTCGACATGCTGCATCGTCATTCACCAGGCTCGACCCGGAAACTGACCCTGGGCGCGGACAAGGCCTATGATGCCGCTGGCTTCGTGGCCGATCTGCGTCGGGCCTGCGTGACACCGCATGTCGCCCAAAAAGCGCGGCATGCGGCAATCGACGGACGCACTACTCGACACAAAGGCTATGCCCTGTCCATCAAACGTCGCAAGCTGATTGAGGAGCCTTTCGGCTGGGCCAAGACCGTCG